>NZ_JBQSWR010000004.1:0-327069 GCF_052377405.1 Corynebacterium sp. AOP40-9SA-29
GTTCGCCGGCGTCGTCCTGCGGGGTCATCTGCACGGTGAGCCGTCCGAAGGAGTGGTTCTGCAGGGTGGTCACGCCACCGTGGACGATGTTCACGCTGACCCCGGCCCGTTCGACCTCGGAGATGGCGTGGAAGAAGCCTGCGCCCTCCTTCATGGTCACGGTGAACAGGCGGCCGGACTCACATTGCAGCGCCTCGGCCTCGACCATGTCGGGGGTATTGCGCAGGGAGGTGGCCACGAAGTTCGCCGCCACGTCCGTCTTCGGCTGCGAGAAGACCTCGTAGACACTGCCGTGCTCGACCACGTGCCCGTTCTCCATGACGACCACGCGGTCGCCGATGGTGCGCACGACCTCCATCTCGTGGGTGATCACCACGATGGTGATGCCGAGGTCCTCGTTGACCTTGCGCAGCAGGTCCAGCACTTCGCGGGTGGTGGTGGGGTCCAGGGCGGACGTCGCCTCGTCGGCGAGCAGCAGGGACGGGTTCGTCGCCAGCGCGCGGGCGATACCCACGCGCTGCTTCTGCCCGCCGGAGAGCTGCTCGGGGTAGGAGCGGCCCTTGTCAGACAGCCCGACGAAGTCGAGGAGCTCGGTGACCCGTGCCTCACGCTCGGCCTTGGGCATGCCCTGCAGCTTCAGCGGGTAGGCGATGTTGCCGGCCACGGTGCGCGAACTCAGCAGGTTGAACTGCTGGAAGATCATGCCGATATTGCGGCGGACCTTGCGCAGCTCGCTCTCCTTGAGCGGGACGATGTCCCGGCCGTCGAGCAGCACCTGGCCACTGGTCGGCTTGTCGAGCCCGTTGATCTGGCGCACGAGCGTGGACTTGCCGGCACCGGAGTAGCCGATGATGCCCACGATCGAGCCGGACGGCACGGTGATCGAGACGTCCTCCAGGGCGGTGATCTTGTTCTTGCCCTGGGTGAAGACCTTGCCGACGTTACGGAACTCGACGGCGGTGCCGTTACTCATCCGAGTCGTCCGGGGTGCCCTGGTCACGGAGCTTCTGCTCGGTGTCGGCGAGGATCTCCTCCAGTTCATCGGCGGAGACGTCCGACTTCACTGCGGAGCCGTTGGTGTCCTCCTGCACGGCCTCCTGGACCTCGTCGGAGTGCCAGATCTCGACGAGCTTCTGGAAGTTCTCGTTGTCCTTGTTCTCCTTGGTGGCGACCCACACATTGATGTAGGGCTGTGCGTCGGCGTCCGCGGGGTCGTCCTTGTAGACGGCGTCCTCCGCCGTGACCTGGGCGTTGGCGAGGTAGTTGTTGTTGATCACCGACGGGGTGCCCTCGTTGTAGGCGACGGCGGTCTGGGCGGCCTCGACCGGGGTGACCGTGACGTCCGACTCCTCGGCGACGATGTCGGCGGGGCTGGGGGTCAGCAGGTCATCGTCACGCAGGGTGACCAGGCCAGCGGCGGCGAGCACCTTGATGGCGCGGCCCTGGTTGGTGGTGTCGTTGGGCACGACGACCTCGCCGGCGTCGGCGATCTCCTCGACGGAGTTGGCGTCCTTGGCGTAGATGCCCATCGGGAAGATCTGCGAGGAGCCGAAGGGCACCAGGTCGTCGTTGGCCTGCACGTTGTACTCGGCGAGGTACAGGATGTGCTGGAACTGGTTCACGTCCAGTTCGCCGTCGGACAGCGCCGGGTTCTGCTGGGTGTAGTCGGTGATCGACTTCACCTCAACGTTGACGCCTTCCTCCTCAGCCTTCTGCTGGAAGACCTGCCACTGGCTCTCATTGGCCTCGGTGGAGCCGATGGTGATGGTGTCGGTGTCGCTGTCGTCGCTCATGCAGGCGGTCAGGCCAACGGCGGAGACGACGGCAACGGTGCCGAGGGCGGCGACTTTCTTCAGACGCGTGATCAAGGGGTCCTCCTGGGGACGTCAAAAGGGGGATGCGGGGTTTCGCGCAATGCTAGTAGTAGTACCGCAGGATGGACCGCTCTGTCTAGTTGGGGCCAGTTAGGTCTTCGGCGTGAGGTGGACTTTCTCCCCGCCGGGACTACTGAGCCCCAGATACTCCACCGCCGTCTCCCCGCCGGCACCGAACCAGTGGGGGACCGTGCACTCGAACTCCGCCACCTCGCCGGGCTCGATCAGGTACTCATTGCCGTCGAGGACCAGGCGCAGCGTACCGGCCAGCACGAACACCCACTCGCGTCCCGGATGACTGTGCTGCCGGGGTGCGGACTCCGGGCGACGACCTGCGGCGACTCCCGGGATCACATGCTTGAAGGCGGTCACCCCCTTCTCACCGTCGCCGCCGAGGCGCAGGTGCACCGCCCCGCCGCGGTACAGCGGCCGGATGTCGATGCGCGGATCGCCGGTCTGCGGCGCGCCGACCAGGTCGTCCAACGCCACCCGGTACAGCCGTGCCAGCGGCATGAGCAGTTCCAGGGTGGGCCGACGTCCGCCGTTCTCCAGGCGCGACAGGGTGCTCCGCGAGATCCCCGTCGCCTCGGCGGCCTCGGCGATCGTCATCGAGAGCTGTTGGCGCGTGGCACGCAGGCGCGTCCCGACCTGGCTGAGATCATGGGGATCGCTGGGGTCATTGCTGTTCATGTGCACCAGTTTCCCACGTCCGGCCCCTCCGCTAGTATCGAACACATGTTCAGTAACGGTAGGGCGCTCAGCTGGTCGCGCCTGGAGCGCATCCTCTCCGGCACCGACACGGCCCCGCTGCACGCCGTCGGCGTGGGGGAGGGCGGCCGAGAGACGCTGTGGCAGGACGGCCCACGCACGGCCGGTGCGTCCTGCGCGCCCACCGTACCCTTCGCCGAACTGCACGCCGCCGGGTCCTACAACTTCCTCCACGGCGCCAGCGACCCCGCCGAGTACGTCGACGCGGCCGTTGACCTGGGCCTCACCGCCCTGGCGGTGCTCGACCGGGACGGGCTCTACGGTGCCGCCCGGCTCGCCACCGCTGCCGCGGAGGCGGGGCTGGCGACCGTCTTCGGCGCGGAACTCTCCGTCTTCGGCACCGACGTGGCGCCGCTGACCGTCCTGTGCCGCGGGCAGGACGGCTACCGCCGGCTCTCCCACGTGATCACCGACGCGCGCATGGCGCGCCGGGAGAAGGACAGCGCCGACTATCCGCCGCTCGCCGACATCGCCACAGCCGCGGACGGGCACTGGTACGTCCTGCTCGACCATCATCATCTGCACCACGCCACGGAGATCGTCGGGGCGTTCGGGCCGGACGCCTGCCTCGTGGAGCTCGGCCAGACGATGAGCCCCTCGGACGTGGACCGCAACGAGGCCCTGCACGATCTCGCCCTGACCCACGGCCTCACCGAGGTCGTCTCCTCCGCGGCCACCTGCGCCACGCCCGCCCAGGCGCGGCTGGCGGGGGCGAAGCACGCCCTGCACGACCGGGAGGACGTCCTGACCGCCACCCCACGCACCCACCCGCTCGGCGGGACGTGGCTGCGCTCCGGCGAGGAGATGCTCACCCTCGCCGGCGACTGCGGGTGGCTGCGCGAGGCCGTCGCCGCCAGCGCCCACATCGGGGCCGACTGCGCCTTCACCCTCAACCTCATCGCCCCGCAGCTACCGCACTTTCCCGTCCCCGACGGCTACACCGAGATGAGCTGGCTGCGCGAACTGACCCACCGCGGCGCTAGGCACCGCTACGGCACCGCGCAGGACCACCCGCGGGCCTGGGAGGTCATCGACCACGAACTCAGGATCATCGAGGAGCTCGGCTTCCCCGGCTACTTCCTCATCGTCCACGGCATCGTGGACTTCTGCCACACCAGCGGCATCTTCTGCCAGGGGCGCGGCTCGGCGGCGAACTCCGCGGTGTGCTTCGCCCTGGGCATCACCAACGTCGATGCCGTCGCCGCCGACCTGCTCTTCGAACGGTTCCTCTCCCCGGAGCGCGACGGCCCGCCGGACATCGACCTCGACATCGAGTCCGGCCGTCGGGAAGAGGCCATCCAGGACGTCTACCGCCGCTATGGCCGGGACAATGCCGCCCAGGTCGCCAACGTCATCACCTACCGCTCCAAGGGGGCGCTGCGCGACGCCGCCCGCGCCCTCGGCCACGACCCCGGCCGGGTGGACGCCTGGTCGCGAGGCCTGGAGGACCCGCCCGACCCGGTCCGCGAGCTCACCTCCCAACTCACCGGGCAGCCCCGCCACCTGGGTATCCACTCCGGCGGCATGGTCATCTGCGACCGGCCCATCGCCGAGGTGGTCCCCACCGAGTGGGCCCGCATGGACGACCGCTCGGTGGTGCAGTGGGACAAGGACGACTGCGCCGACGTGGGCCTGGTGAAGTTCGACCTGCTCGGTCTCGGCATGCTCGAGGCCCTGCACCACGCCGTCGACCTGGTGGAGGAGACCACCGGCACGCGGGTGGAGTTGTGGCACCTGCAGCCCACCGACCCGGAGGTTTTCGCCATGCTCGCCCGCGCCGATGCGGTGGGCGTGTTCCAGGTCGAGTCCCGCGCCCAGCTCGCCACCCTGCCCCGGCTGCGTCCCCGTACCTTCTACGACCTGGTCGTCGAGGTCGCGCTGATCCGTCCGGGGCCGATCCAGGGCGGTTCCGTGCACCCGTTCATCCGTCGGCGCAACGGGGAGGAGAAGGTCACCTACGACCACCCCAGCCTGGAGCCGGTCCTGAAGCGCACGCTCGGCATCCCGCTGTTCCAGGAGCAGCTGATGCAGATGGCCGTCACCGTCGCCGGTTTCAGCCCCGCCGAGGCGGACGCGCTGCGCCGGGCGATGGGGTCGAAACGTTCACCGGAACGCATGGAGCAGATGCACTCCCGCTTCATCGACGGTGCCCGCGACCTGCACGGCATCGACGCAGAACTGGCTGAGCAGCTGTGGCGCAAGGTCATCGCCTTCGCGTCCTACGGTTTCCCGGAGTCCCACGCGCAGTCCTTCGCCTCGCTGGTGTATTTCTCCGCCTGGTTCAAGTGCCACCACCCCGCGGAGTTCTGCGTGGCGCTGCTGCGCGCCCAGCCGATGGGCTTCTACTCGCCGCAGTCGCTGGTCTCCGATGCCCGACGCCACGGCGTGGGCGTGCGCCCGGTCGACGTCAACGCCTCCCAGGTCGAGGCCACCGTGGAGGACGGCGATATCCGCCTCGGCCTCGGCTCGGTCAAGGGCATCGGGAAGGACGTCGCCGGACGCCTCGTCGCCGCGCGGGACGCGCCCTTCGCCGCGGTCGCCGACCTCTCCCGCGAGGCCGGCCTCACCGTCGACCAGGTCTCCGCCCTGGCCCGGGCGGGGGCGTGCGACAGCCTGGGACTCACCCGCCGCCAGGCCCAGTGGGCGGCGGGCGTGGCGGCGACCGAACGCGCCGGCATGCTGCCGGGCACCTCCACCATCTCCACCCCGGCGCTGCCGGGGATGAGCGCCTTCGAACTCGCCGCGGCGGACGTCTCCGCCACCGGCGTCACGTCCGACGGTCACCCCGTGCGCCTGCTGCGCGCCAGGTTGGACGCCTGGCCGGGGAACTTCCCGGTGGTCCCGGCGTCCTCCCTGCTGGGTGTGGAGGACGGCCGGCGCATCCTCGTCGCCGGCGTGGTCACCCACCGCCAGCGTCCGATGACCGCCGGCGGCGTCACCTTCCTGGGTATGGAGGACGAGACCGGCCTGGTCAACGTGATGGTGTCGCCGGGGCTGTGGCGTGCCCGACGCAAGGTCGCCATGACCTCCCGGATGCTGATGGTGCGCGGCATCGCCCAGAACGCCGGCGGTGCGGTGACCGTCGCCGCCGACGACCTGTCACCCCTCGAGGCGGCGGAGGCCCTGGCCAGCGCCTCGCGCGACTTCCGCTGACTTATAGTGCAGCGTGCCGGTGCCAGGCCCCGAAGTCCTCCGCCACCGTCGCCGCGAGCTCGCGGTAGGCGCGGAACGTCGCCGGAGCCAGCCGGTCCAGGTCCACGACCCCGCCCTCGGAGAGATGCCGATCAAAGGGCACGCCGCGCACCGCCCGGGTACGCGCGGAGAAGTGCGCGGACAGCACCTCCGGGTCCACGGCGGCCTGCCCCGGGTGTGCGCCGGACACCACGACCACCGCATTGGCCACCAGGTCCCCGTGACCGTGGTGGTCCAGCCAATCCAACGTGGCCTCCGCCGACTTCGCCCCGTCCAACGCCGGCGAGGTGACCAGCACCAACATGTGCGCCAGGTCCAGCACCCCGGACATTGCCGAGTGCATTAAACCTGTCCCGCAATCAGTAAGGATGATGTTGTAGTGGTGCTGCAGCACGTCCACCGCCCGGCGGTAGTCGGACTCGCTGAAGGCCTCGGACACCGCCGGATCCCGGTCCGACCCGATCACCTCCAGACGGCTCGACGCCTGGCTGGTGCAGGAGCGGACCTGCGGATAGCGGGAGGCGTCCGGCAGATCGAGCAGGTCCCGGACGGTCGGGGTGGGCGCCTCGACGGTGTCCTCCACGACGCGGCGGGCCAGGGTGCCGAGGTCGGGGTTGGCGTCCACCGCGATGACCCGGTCGCCGCGCAGCGAGGCGAACACCCCGCCCAGGGCGACGGTGGTCGTCGTCTTGCCGACGCCACCCTTCAGGCTCAGCACAGCGATCCGGTAGTCACCGCGCAAGGGTGTGCTGATGCGTTCCTGCACCTCGCGCTGCTCGGTCTGACCGGTCGACTCACCCGGGTTCACCCGGCCGCCGGAAACCCGGTGGACCAGGCGCCGCCACCCCGATGGCGGTGCCGCGGACACCGCGCCGACCATGGCGGATGCGTCGAGACTGCTGAACTGTGTTGGTGCTGTAGGTGCTGCAGGTACCGTCATGCCGGCTGTTCCCCCTGTGTGGTGTGTGTGCTGCCCGGATCCCCTTGTCGTCCCGGCCCCGGGGACGAGCGTAGCTGGTATCGTCCGGCAAGGGGAGGGTAATCACGAACATTCGTCGGGGAAGGACGGGGACGTGGCGTACAAGGGTGGGGAACTCGACCAGTGGATCTGGGCGAGGTGGCTGCCGCAGGAGCACCTGCTGACCAGGCCGGTACCGACGCTGGCGGAGGTGCCGGCGGGATGTCTTCGACCGGCGGTGGACGTATCCTTCGGAGCGGCCGGTCACCCGCGCCGGATCGCCTATGAGCTGGACGCGGTGACGCGCTCCCGGCTGCTGCACCTGCGGCGTCCGGCCTGGACGGCGAGCGTGTGGAGCGCCGCGGCGATGTGGGGTCTGGAGTACTTCGTCGACAGCGCGGACACCTGTGCGCTGACCTCGGGCGTGACCCGTCCCGCGACGGGGCCCGACGAGGTGTCGCGGCGCAGGCTCACCCGCCAGCTGAGGGAGATCCCGCCGATGCGTCCCGACCGCTACCACCCGTACCTGCAGGTCACCCCGCCGGTGCTGACGCTGGTCCACTGCCTGCAGTCGGTGCTCTCTGGCGGGCACTCCTGGTTGGTGCTGCCCGGGACCGGGCTGACGGACACTGGGGTGCGGGCCGTCCAGCTCGTCGACGCCCTGTGCCGGATCTTCCGGATCGACCCGGCCGTGCTGCCCGACGTCTGCGGCCACCACATCGACCGGAACGTCCTGCGCTCCGTCGTCGGCGACTGCGACCGGGGTGCGGACTCCCCGCCGGAGACGTTGATGCGACTGATGGTCCGGGAGGTGGCAGGGCCGCTGACCACGCAGGAGTTCCGCACGCAGGTGGTCGTTCACGCGGACGGCTCGATCTCCGACCCCGTTCACGGTGGGCCGGCGGGCGCCGGGCGGATTGTGGCCCGGCTGGACCTCGGTTGCCCGGCGCTGCGGCTGGCCATCCAGTACGACGGTTCGGGGCACCTGGATCGCAGCAGACGGGACCGCGACTCCCGGATCACCACGGAGCTGACCAACCTGGGGTGGCACGTCCTACGGATCACGTGGGGACACCTGAAGGATCCGGCGTTGTTCCTGGCGACCGTGGCCGATGCGATCCGGTTGTGCGAGCGGCGTCTCGCCGGGCCGTAGAAGTGTTACCACTTTCCGGACGCCGCTGGCGACAAAACCCCAGGTCACGAAAAATGCCGTCGCCGAAAAGTGGTAATACTTCTCTGGCCCAAGGGCCTAGAACTCCCCGCAGTTATTCGGCGCGGGCCGGTCGTTGAAACGGTCGACCATGTAGCTCATCGCCGGGCCGGCATTGGTGAGCATCGGCACGGCGTGGTTCACCGCGAACTTCGGCAGGATCGACGGCAGCGGGTCGGTGGTGAACTGGACGGTGCCGCCGGCGTCGCAGTAGCGGGCGGCGGTGTCGCGGGCCTGCTGCCAGGGGATGGTGTCGTCGTTGATGCCGTTGGTGATCATGATCGGCGCGTTGACGTCGGTGTAGGTGCTGGCCAGCTTGTAGCTCTCCAGTACCGAGCGCAGTCGGTCGTCGTCGCGGGCGATTTCGCCGAAGGAGCGCCCGTCGGTGGTCAGGGTGCGGGTGTCGGTCAGTCCCCACCGCACGACCGTGTCGCCGATGCACCGGTCCTTGGTGTCGGCGAGGAACTCCTTCCCGCGCTCGTTGAAGTACTCGTCGGTCAGGCCGGCGAGTTCGGGGTGGCGTTCCAGCGCACCGTTGAGGGCGTAGCCGAGGACGCCGGCGATGGCGTGCCGGTCCACCGCGTTGACCACCTCGAGCAGGTCGGCGGGCGGGGCACCGGCGAAGGTGCCCTTGACGTTCAGATCCGGGGCGTAGGACGACGCCATCTCCGCGGCCGCGGCCGCCGCGCCGCCGCCCTGGGAGTAGCCGAAGAAGCCGACGGGGGAGTCGTCCGGCAGGCCGAGCTGGGACAGTCCGGCACGCGCCCCGTCGAGCGTGGCCTGTCCCTGTTCCGGGTTGTTGACGTAGGTGTGCTGGCCCGGGGTGCCCAGGCCGATGAGGTCGACGACGACCACGTTCATGCCCAGCGCGCTGGCCGCGGCGTGGAAGGGGTACTCGTAGTTGAGGTTGAGTGCGGCATTGCCGGGGTCGAAACCGAAGAGCTGCTGCGTACTGCGCGACGGGGCGCAGATGTCGCCGGAGCCGCGGGTGCCGGGGGAGTAGACCAGGGTGGGGGCGGGGCCGTCGCCCTGCCACTCGCCGGTGGCCTTGAGCACCACGCCGCTGGTGGCGACGCGCTCACCGTCCTCGGTGGTGGAGGTGTACAGGATCTTCTCGGCCGTTCCGCCCAGGTTGTCCAGCAGCTGCGGTGCGTCCTGGGAACGGATGACCTCGCCGGGGTCGGCGGGCAGGTCCTGCGGCGGGAGGTAGAACGGGTCGGAGTCGGTGGCGGTGGGTTCGCCGGACGGCGGCGGCCAGCTCAGGTCCTGTGCGACGGCACTGGACAGTCCGACGGCAAGGACGGTGGAGACCGCGACCGTGCAACTCAGGATCCTTCTCGTGAAGTGCGTCATGGGTGTGAGCCTATAACGGAAGAAACCTTTCGTTGTGGAGTTTAATATAACTGGAGTGACTGTGATCACTTGACGGTGTGGTGCGGTTGATTCCGTGCGTCCTGACCAGTACAAATGGGAGAGTGAATCAGTCCACTCCGCAGTATCCCGGCGACCTCGCCCCGGTCCAGCGGACCGCGGGCCCAGTACCTGCCCCCCGTCCGGAGCAGGTCGAGGAGTCTCGACCGGTACGTCGCCGAATTACCAGGTCACTTGCCGTCCTCACCGCCACGGTGATGGTCGGTGCCTTGGTGTGGGTCGGGCACGCTCCGGCGGGGGAGAACAACGCGGCGCTGGAGGACTACCGGGAGCAGACGGCGCGGGAGAATGCGATCGCCGCCTCGGAGAGCATCGTGCCCACCGCCGCGGAAGCCGAGCTCGGCAACGGCCCGCGGCTGGACGGGCCTGCGCCTGGCAACTCAAAGAAAATCACCCTGAGCAGCGGTAGTCGTACCCGCGAGGGGATCCTGTCGGTGCCGGCGGACTACGACCCGGAGAAGTCCTACCCGGTTCTGCTGGCCTACCACGGGTACCGGGAGACCGCCCAGGGCTTCCACAACTACGCCGGTTTCGACGAGATGGAGGTCATCACCGTGTCGATGCAGGGCGTGGGGGACGCCTGGGAGGGCGCGCCGTACTCGAGGACGAAGGACGGGGAGGACGTCCGCTTCACCCGCGACATGCTCGCCGCGCTGAACACCACCTACAACGTGGACCGTTCGCGCATCTACGCCGCGGGCATGTCCAACGGTGGTGGCATGGTGGCGAAACTGGCCTGCCGCGAGCCGCGCCTCTTCGCCGCGGTGGCGTCCGTCGCCGGCGCGTACTACAGCGGGACGCGCACGAACTGCGTGGAGGACGCCGGGCGTGCCCCGTCCTTCCTGGAGATCCACGGCACGAAGGACGAGACGATCAACTACCAGGGCGGATCCCGCCACGGTGGGATCTACATGGCCGCCCGGGACCTGGTGGAGGACGTCGCAGAGATGAACCACTGCCAGAGCACGCCGGTGACCACGGCGCTGGCCGGCGACGTACGCCGTCAGCAGTGGCCGATGTGTTCGCCGGGTACTTCGGTGGTGCACCTGCGCGTCGGCGACGGCGGGCACACCTGGCCGGGCGATGCGTCCGGGGCGTCCGGCGCGGCCTCGGACTCCGCGGAGGCCACGTCCTACTCACTCGACGCGACGACCGAGGTGTGGTCCTTCCTCTCCGGGCATCAGCTGACTTAGCTGACCTGACCCGCCAGCGCGCCCATCGGGTCCCAGGCGGGCAGGACGTGCGGGGTGTCGTCCAGCGCCTCGCGGTACTGCTGCGGCAGGCGGTCGCGGTGCACGGCGATCTCGAAGACGTACTGGTCGAACCAGTTGTCGTTCATCGTCCAGAAGCCCTTCTCCGCGGCCTTTGAGCCCCAGGAGTTCTCCACCCGCCAGCGCACGGGACGCCCATCGTCGTCGACATCCACACCGGTCAGGACCATGGCGTGGGTCATCTGGGACTCGCCGGTGAGCAGGCGCTGCTCCTTGGTGAGGTCCAGGTCCACACCGTAGAAACCCTCGTAGTCGTGCAGGTGGGCGTCCCAGATGCCGCGCTCGCGGTAGGACTGGGCGGCGGTGTCGCAACCGAACCACACCGGCGTGCCGTCCTGCAGCGCTTCCAACGCGGCAGCCTTGATCACGTCGACGGGGGCGTTGAGGTAGGTCACCGGCGCGCCGCCGACAACATTGCCGAGCTGGTCCACGGTGAACAGCTCACCCTTCGGGGAGGACGCCCGGGGATCGTCGACCACGCACACGTACTCGTCGAGGTCGCCGGGCAGGTAGCGGTCGGCGAACTGGCGGGGCGTGAGCTCACCGACGCGGTGGAACTCGCCCTTCGCGTCGCGGTACTGCCAGATGAACCGCTGCGGCGGGGTGCCCAGGTGCACGGTGAGGATACGGTGCACGTCGGCGAGGGTCTCGCGGTGCACGCTGGTGACATCTGCACCGTCCGCGCGCATGCGGGACGCCCCGGCACGCAGCGCGGTCGACAGGTCGCGGTTCATCGCCCGGGTGTCGGAGGACGACCGGGTCTCGGGCATGGCGTACTTCGGCACCGCACCGTACTTGTCGACGAGGGCGACGAACATATTCCACTGCCCACCGTCCTCCACGGGGTCGGCGAGCAGGTGCTGCACGGTCCGGTCGTCGACGTCACGGTCGGCGAGCCCGGCCATGGCGCCGAGGAAGTGGTTGGCCTTCTCCAGCTTGTCCCAGTAGTGCAGGTAGGTCTGGGAAAGTTCGAGGTCCTTGACGCCCGTGGTCTCCATGACGTCGCCGCGCAGGGCGTTCAGCCCGGCGAAGATCCAGCAGCGCCCGGACTTCTTCTGGTCGGCGACGGCCCAGGAATCCAGCTTCACCGAGGTGGAACTGTCGGTGGTGGACAGGACGTCGCGGTCGAGGGTGACGGTCTCCACGTTCGTGGCGGTCGCGGCATTGCGCGCCATACGGAAGGACGCGTCGGCGCGCAGGTCGTCGCCGAGGGCGGCCAGACGTGCGGGGTCGAGTGCGGCGGAGGTTGTTGCAGTAGTAGACATCAGGCCAACGCATCCCAGCTCGGAAGGTCGGTCGTGTCGCCGCGGTCGAGTGCGGCGACAGCGTCTGTCAGGTCATCGGGCAGGTCGTCCGTGAGGCGCCGGCGCGGGACGACGACCTGGAAGACGTTCTCGGCGAACCAGCTGTCAGCCATGGTGCCGTAGCCGCCGCCGGCGAGTTCGGTGTGCTGGGCGTGGCTCTTGGTGCCCCAGGAGTTCTCCACGCGCCAGCGCACCTCGCCGGAGGGCGAGCGGTCGTAGCCGGTGAACACCATGCCGTGGGTCAGCCGGGATTCGGCGGTGTCCATCTGCTCGGCCTTGGTGGTGGCGGAGTCGGTGCCGTAGAGGGCGTCGAGTTCGAGCAGGTCAGCGTCCCACACCCCGGCGGTGGCGACGAACTGACGGTTGACGTCGCAGGCGAACCACACGGGTTCCCCGGCGTCGAGGCTGTCCTGCACCAGGCGGCGCAGCGTGTCGAGGCCGGCGGTGACGTAGCTGAAGTCCGGGGTGTCCCACATGTTGTTCTCGTGGGTGATGCTGAACGCCCGGCCCGCCTCGTGGCGCGGATCGTGCACCACGCTGACGTAGCCGTCGAGATCCTCGGGCAACATTTCGGCGGCGAACTGCAGCGGGGTGTAGGTGCCGCCGCGGTGGAAGCCATTGTCGGAGTCGCGGTACTGCCAGGTGAACTCCGTGGGCGGAACGCCGAGGTGGATGGCGGTGACGCGGTAGGCGTCGGCCAGCGTCTCCTCGATCACCGGCTCGGCGTCCTCACCGGCCAGCACGGCCTCGCGCAGGCGCAACGCCCCGCGGCGCAGGACGGTGCGCAGGCGTCCGTCCAGCTGCGGGGTGCGCCCGGAGGCGAACGTCTCGGGCATGGCGTAGGACGGCACGACACCGTACTTCGCGACGAGGTTGGTGAAGTAGTTCCACTGCCCGCCGTCGGACGCCGCGCCCTGCAGCAGGGCGGCGACGGTGCGGTCATCGAGGTCGGTGACGCCGTCGCGGAACTGCCGCTCCAGGGAGCGCAGCACATGGTTCGACTTCTCGATCTTGTCGAAGAACTGCAGGTAGGTGTGGGAGAACTCGAACTCCTTCACCCCGAGGTCCTCCGCCACGTGGTGGCGGAAGACATTGTAGGCGGCGAACATCCAGCAGCGTCCCGACTGCTTCTGGTCGGAGACGCCGAGGCGATCGAGTTTGACCTCCGTGGTGGGGTCCAGGGCGGTGACGGCGTCGCGGTTCAGCGCGACGGCATTCACGTCGGCGGCGGTGACGGCGTTGCGCGCGATGCGCAGCGCCCGGTCGCCGACGGCGGAGTCGCGCAGCTCCTCGAGCACGGTAGGGGACAGGGGAGGTGAGAAGTTCATGCGTCCGTTATACCCTTTGGCTACCGTGGGTTCATGGCAACCACCCTGGTAGTGGAAGAGGACCTGGCACTGGTCGATCCGTCGGTGCGCGCCCCGACGGCGCGGGCGGGGGAGGTCCGGGAAGTTCAGGAGGTCCAGGAAGTCATTGACGCGCTGGGCGCCGGGTTTACGGCGTCCGACGCCGCCAACCGCGTGGTCGTACGCACGCCTGCGGACGGCGACGTCGCCGCGGTGCTCGCCGCCGTGCGCGCCAACCGCGCTCGGCTTGCCCGCGCCGCCGCCCGGCTCGACGGCGGCGGCTGCGTGCCCGTGGCGTCCGGCGGCCTGCGGCTGACGGTGACGTGGGAGGGGGAGGCCGACACGTTGGCGGTGTGCCGGGGGATTTCCCGGCACCTGCCGGTCTTGCTGGCGCTCAGCGCGTCCTCCCCGTTCGACGACCGTGGCGTGGACACCGGCCACGCCAGTTCGCGGGCGTTGCGGGGGCCACGGGAGCCGGCGTCCGGTGCCTTCCCTGAGGCGGCCACGCTGGACGACCACCGTCGGGACGTGGAGTTCCTGCGGCGCACCGGGGCGGTCACGCAGGGGTACGACGTGGCCCCGGCGTCGCGTCACGGGGTGCTGGTGGACCTGTGCGACGCCTGCTCGTCGTCGGCGACGGTGGGGCTGCTCGCCGCGCTGACCCGCGCCCTCGTGAACCGGGAGCTCGCGCTGGTCAGGGCGGGCACACCCACCCCGCCGCTGCCGGCGCTGGTGCGGCGCACCGCGACGTGGCGTGCCGCGCGCAGCGGCCTGGAAGGAGACCTGCTCGACGCGTCCGGCCTGGGGCCCATCCCCGCGGAGGATGCGGTGCGTGCGCTGCTCGCCCTGCTCGCCGACGAACTTGGCGACGACCTGAGGTGGGTGACCGGCACCGTCGACCTGTTGCTGCGCGCAGGTTCCGGTGCCTACCGGCAGCGTCGGACGCTGCGCCGGCGCGGCAGGACCGACGATGTCCTGAGCCTGCTCGTCGCCGAGACGCTCGACACCGTGGGCCTGGAGGGGGCCGCCCCCAGCACCACGCTGGGACTGGCGGCGTACGAACCCAGCGTCGTCGACGAGCTGGGCGAGGCCTTCTGGGACGAGGCGGTGGACGCCACCGGCGAACCGCGTCCGGCGTCCGCCCCGGCGCTGGCGGCTCTGGTGGAGACCGGAATGCTGCGGTTGCGGTCGCGTCTGCAGAATTCCGAGGAGGAGCTCACTGGGCGCGGCATGACCTTCCGTGCCAGCGGGACCGACCGCCACATGGTCTTCCCGATCGACCCGGTACCTCGGATCATCACCGGGGCGACGTGGGACACCCTCGCCGCGGGGGTGGAGCAGCGTATGCGCGCGCTCAATGCCTTCCTCGACGACGTCTACGGCGACCGCGAGATCGTCCGCGCCGGAGTCGTGGACCTGGCCACGCTGGAACGCGCCCCCGGATTTCGCCGCGTCGGTCGCCACGCCCCGGCCGGACGAGTGCGTAACCACCTCAACGGTGCCGACCTGGTCTGCTCCGACGACGGACGGTGGCAGGTCCTCGAGGACAACGTGCGCATGCCTTCCGGCCTCACCTTCGCCCTGGCGGCGCGCGACGTGACCCGCCACCACTTCCCGGAGCTGCTCGAGGCCACCGAACGTGAGGTGGGCACCGTGGTCGACCCCTCCGGCTGCCTGGAGACCATGTGCGCCACACTGCGTGCCGCGGCCCCGCCGGGCGTGGACCCCGACCACGCCCACGTCGTCGTCGCCACCGCGGGGGAGACGGACGCCACCTTCGCCGAACAGGGGCTCGTCGCCGGGGTCGGCGGGTTCTCCCTGTGCACCACCGAGCAGCTCCTCGTGGACGCCGACGACCACGGAACCCCCACGCTGTGGGACGTCTCGAAGGGACGACGGACGCGGGTGGACGTGGTGTACATGCGGGTGGAGGAGGAGATGTTCCTGTCCTCCACCGCCGCCGACGGCCGCGGGCTGCGCGACCCCTTCCAGGCCGTCCTCGCCGCCGGCACCGTGGCGGTCGCCAACGCCCTGGGCAACGGAGTCGCCGACGATAAGGCGATCTACGCGCACGTGCCCGCGATGATCGACTTCTACCTGGGGGAACGTCCCGCACTGGACCAGGTGCCGACGTACCTGTGTTCGGTGCGCGAGCAACGCGACCAGGTGCTCGACCGGCTCGGGGAGCTGGTGGTCAAACCCATCGACGGCTACGGCGGTGCCGGCATCACCGTCGGCCCCGAGTGCACCGCGGCGCAGCTCGCCGCCCGTCGACGTGAATTGCACACCCACCCCGACCAGTTCATCGCCCAGGAGGTGGTGCGGCTGTCCACGCTGCCGACGTTCGACGGCACCGGCATCCAACGCCGGCACGTCGACCTGCGCATGTTCACCCACCTGCGGCAGTCCGGCGGCCCCGGGACCGCGGTGGAAGCGCTGACCGTGCCGGCCGGACTCACGCGGGTGGCCCCGGCCGGGTCGATGATCGTGAACTCCTCGCGCGGCGGCGGGGGCAAGGACACCTGGATCTTGGAAAAGTAAGGAGAACGGACTAGTGAGACACACCTACGCCCCCAGCCTCGCCCCCGACGGCTCCGCGATCGCCTTCGTCCTGCACGACGGCGTCTCCCCGCGGGCCATGCAGTCGCGGCTCGACGGCGGGGAACGCCCCGTCGTCATCCCCACCGAGGGGCCGGCGGTGGCGGTCCGCTACTCGCCGGACGGACGGTGGCTCGCCGTGGAGGTGTCGCCGGCGGGCACCGAACGCAACGAAATTTGGCTGGTCTCCAGTGACCCCGACGACCCGTCCGCCGTGCTCGTGCGCGACCACGGCGACGCGAAGACCTCCGTGGTCGGCTGGGACGGCGGCCTGCTCGCCGTCGATGCCGTCGGGTCCGACGGTGTCGCCGAGGGCCGCATGTTCGACCCCGTCACCGGAGAGACCAGGGTGCTGGACCGTCGGGCCGACGGTCAGCTCGTCGCCGCGGAGGGCGGCTACGCGTTGATGCGCGTGGGACCTCGCGGCAACCGGGAGCTGCTGCTCGTGCGCCCCGACGGGAGCTGGCGTCCCGTCCTGCCCCCGCAACCCGGGTCCACCACGGACGACGGGTACATCCTGCCCGTGGCCGACGGCGGGCCACCGGTGCTTCTCGTCGTCGGCGACCACGGTGCGGACCGGCGTCGGGTGACACGCATCCGTGAAAGCGACGGGGTGATGGGCATGCGCGAACTCACCGGCCACGGCACCGCCGACGTCGACGAGTTCGCCGTCAGCTCCGACCGCGGCACCGCCGCGGTGCTGTGGAACCACGACGGGGTGTCGGCGTTGGAGGTATTTCTCCTCGACGACCAGCAGCGCGTGACCGTCAGACGGTCCGTCCGACTTCCCGGCACCGTCGCACGCGGACTCACTCTCACCGGCGACGGCATCCGCCTGGCATTGACCGTTGAGAGCCCAGATGTCCCGCCGGCGGTACACCTGGTGGAGGGCCGCAGCGGGCTGGTCACACCGCTGGGCCCGCCGGTGGTTCCGGACCGTCCGCTGCTCGCGGCCGTCCAGCAACCCCAGCTGTTGCACTTCACTGCCCGCGACGGGGTGGAGCTGTCCGGCTGGCTCTACCGCGGGGCGAACCCCGACTTCGCCCCCGGGCACGGGCCGCGCCCGGTCCTGCTGCACTTCCACGGCGGGCCGGAGGGGCAGTCCCGGCCCGAGCACCACGATGTGTTGCGCGAGGTCATCGACGCCGGGGTCACCGTATTCACCCCGAACGTGCGTGGATCGTTCGGCGGCGGGCGCACGTTCATGCACGCCGACAACCGCTACGGGCGCTTCGCCGGTATCGACGACCTGGAGGACTGCGTCCGGTTCCTCGTGTCGATGGGTGTCGCCGACGCGGACCGACTGGCGATCAGTGGACGCTCCTACGGCGGCTACCTCACGAACATCGGGGTGACGTGGTTCCCCACGATGTTCCGGGCAGCGGTGAGCGCCTGCGGGATGAGCGACCTGCAGACGTTCTACCGCGACACCGAGCCGTGGATCGCCAGCGCGGCATACCCCAAATACGGTTACCCGATCCAGGACGGGGAGCTGCTGGCGGAGGTATCGCCGCTGCACCGGGTGGACCGGGTGCGCACACCCGTACTGTTCATCCACGGTGCGAACGACACCAACGTACCGCCGAGCGAATTCCGGCAGATGAAAGCGGCGATGGCCGCCCGAGGCGTGCCCACCGCGGAGCTGGTGATGGACGACGAGGGGCACGAGTTCGTCAAGTCGGTGAACCGGCGCAGGATCGCCGAGCGGATGGTCTCCTTCCTGCGTGAGCACGGAGTGGTCCCGGGATCCTAGAACGGCACCTCCGCCCCGTCGTCGTGGAACCCGCCGGAGTTGTGCTCCCGGACGACGGCGTAGCGTCGCGACGCCCGCTCGGCGAAGGTGGTGCGCGCATAGCCGGCGAGTGGGCCGGTGGGCTCGGTGATGTGGCTGTGGCCGTCGTCGACACTGGTCCACATCACCGTGCCGTCGCTGGCGATGGTCGGATCCCACCAGCCCAGGGTCTTGAGCAGGTGGTGGGCGCGGCACAGACACTGCAGGTTGCGAGTGTCGGTGGGGCCGCCGGCGGCGGGGTCGTCGTGGTCGTAACGCTGCACGTGGTCGAGGTCGCAGCGTGGGGCGGCGACGTCGCAGCCGGGGAAACGGCAGGTCCCGTCGCGGCCACGGACGAAGGCGCGGATCTGGGCGGTGGGGACGTACGCCTCCACCTGGTCGTGCCCGGCGACGCGCAGGTGGGTGACGCGCTCCATGAACTGCTCGGTGGCCATCGCGTCCAGCCAGTGGCCGGAGTCAGTGGCGGCGGTCTCGGAGGTGATTTCGCGGTACAGGTTGAGCGTGACCTTCACCTCTGCGGTGCCGCGCGCCAGATGCATCACCGCGTCCGCGCGCGAGCAGTCCCTGTCCCGGCAGACGGCGTCGAGGATGGTGAGGAACTCCTCGGCCTCGGCGGCGGGCAGCACGGCGGTGATCGCCGTGGTCTCGTGATCATAGGCGTCCACGCTGACCCGACGAGGAGGGCGGTCGGCGGCGGGCGTGGCATTCGGGTCCAGCGGGCGGGCGAACTCGTCGACGTCCTCGATGGCCTTGGCGATCCGGTTGTACAGAGCGCGCGGACCGGGCATTGCCTGCTCATCGCGCCGCGGGGTGAGCACCTTGATCAGTGCGGTCTCCACGGCGGCAAGGAGATTGGGGTCGTCCTGCGTGATGCCGTCGGCGGCACGGGCCAGGACGCGCAGGTGGTCGTAGCCGAGCATGCCGCCGCCGAGATGTACGGACAGGCGCGGCATGCGCAGGCAGAGTAGGCCGACGTCGCAGAAGGTCTCGGCCCGTCCGCGGGTGATCGCGGCCTGGGCCTGGAGGCGCGAGTAGTGGTCGGTGACGTCCGCGCCGTCCTCCGGGGTGGACGCCCGGGCGAGTTCGAGCATCGCCAGGTTCATCCGGCGGGCCGCGCGCACGGTGGGGGTGATGTCGACTTCGATCGCCCAGTGAGGACGGTGGCCGTCGGGGGCCATGAGTTCATTGGAGAGGATGTCGAGTTGGCGCACGAAGTGGACGTCCTCGCGGAAGGCTATGCTTCGCGGAGGCTGCGATGGTGGCCGCGACGGTGGCGGTGGTGGTGGCGGTGGTGTGGTGTCCGGCATGTCGATCACGCTATCAAGGGGCCCGGACATGAAACGGCGCGAGAGATGTTCTATCGAACAGGTGTTCGTGTCTAGGGGTGGCGACGGTCGGCGGTGTCCGTCCGGGGTGGTTTACTGGTGGCCATGACAGGCACCGCCGACTCTCTCGACTCCACCAATTTCATCGACTTCATCGATGCGTCCCCCAGCAGTTACCACGCAGCCGCCGAGGTGGCGTCCCGCCTCGACGCCGCCGGCTTCCACCGGCAGGACGAGACACAGAGGTGGGACGCTTCGCCCGGCGGGCACTACATTGTGCGCGGTGGGGCGGTGCTGGCCTGGCGCGTCCCCGAGGGCACGGCGGACCAGTTCCGCATCGTCGGCTCCCACACGGACTCCCCGGGGCTGAAACTCAAGCCTGTCGGCGACATCGTCGGGCCCGGTGGGTGGCGGCAGGCCGCCGTCGAGGTCTACGGCGGGGCCATCCTGCCTGCCTGGTTAGACCGCGAACTACGCCTCGCCGGACGTGTCGTGCTCGCCGACGGCAGCGAACACCTCGTGCGCACCGCTCCGGTGCTGCGCGTCCCGCACCTGGCCATCCACCTCGACCGCAGCGTGAACAACGGGCTCACCCTCGACCGCCAGCAGCATATGCAGCCGGTGTTCGCCATCGGCGACGGTTCGCCGACGATCGGTGAGGTCATCGCCGAGGCGATCGACGTGCCCGATGTGCACGCCGACGACATCCTCGCCCACGACCTGATCACCGTTGATGCCCAGCGTGGCGAGGTCTTCGGCGCGCGCGGGGACTTCATCGCCGCCGGACGCATGGACAACCTCAGCAGCGTCTTCACCTCCCTCGAGGCGTTCCTCTCGGCGGAGGACGTCGACGGGGTCGTCCCGGTGCTCGCCGCCTTCGACCATGAGGAGGTCGGCAGCGCGACGACCAGCGGCGCGGCCGGGCCCGTGCTCGAGGACGTCCTGACCCGCACCGCCGCCGCACTGGGGGAGGACGCAGAGGGCACCCGGGCGATGTTCGCCCGGTCGTCCTGCGTCTCCGCCGACGCCGCCCACTCCGTGCACCCGAACTACGCCGGCAAGCATGACGCGGTCAACCGCCCGGTCATCAACGGCGGCCCGGTGTTGAAGGTCAACGCCAACCAGCGCTACGCCTCCGACGCCGCCACCTCGGCGCAGTGGCGCGCGGCATGCCGTGCCGCTGGGGCTCCGGACCAGGTCTTCGCCGGACATAACGACGTCCCCTGCGGTTCCACCATCGGGCCAATTACCGCCACCCGGCTCGGCATCCCCACCGTGGACGTGGGCATCCCGCTGCTGTCGATGCACTCGGCCCGGGAGATGGCCGGCGTCCACGACCTGGCCTGGTTCACCGACACGCTGAAGGCCTGGTGGGAGCAGTGAGCGAGAACACCCCGTACTGCCGCATCCTCTTCGAGCACCCGGCTATCCCCGGCAACACCGGGGCCGCGATCCGCCTGTGCGCCGGCACCGGTGCCGCATTGCACCTGGCCGAGCCGCTGGGCTTCAACTTCGACGACAAGCACCTCAAGCGCGCCGGGCTGGACTACCACGACCTCGCCGACGTGCACGTGCACCCGTCGTTGGACGCGGCGCTGGATGAACTCGCCGGCGCCGCAGGCGCGCGGGTCTTCGCCTTCACCGCCCACGCCGACACCTGGTACACCGACGTCGACTACGAACCGGGAGACGTCCTGCTCTTCGGCACCGAACCCACCGGGCTGACGGAGGAAGCACTCGCGGACCCGCGGATCACCCGGCAGGTGCGCATCCCGATGCAGGAGGGACGGCGCAGCATGAACCTGTCGAATGCGGCGTCCGTCGCCGCCTATGAGGCGTGGCGGCAGGCGGGGTTCCCCGGCGGACGCTGAGGGTGCCATAATGGTGCGGTGACTGATGCGACCAAGCTTGACGGCAAACTGTACCGCGACGAGATCGTCGAGGACCTCACCCGCCGCGTGGCGGCGCTGAAGGAGAAGGGGGTCACGCCGGGGCTGGCCACCGTCCTCGTCGGCGATGATCCGGGGAGCCACTCCTACGTGAAGATGAAGCACCGCGACTGTGAGCAGATCGGGGTGAACAGCATCCGGCGCGACCTGCCTGCGGACGTCTCGCAGGAGGAGCTCAATGCCGTGATCGACGAGCTCAACGCCGACCCGGCGTGCACCGGGTACATCGTGCAGCTGCCGCTGCCGAAGCACCTGGACGAGAACGCGGTGCTCGAACGCATCGACCCGGCGAAGGATGCCGACGGCCTGCACCCGGTGAACCTCGGCAAGCTCGTGCTCATGGAGCCGGCGCCGCTGCCCTGCACGCCCAACGGGGCGATCGCGCTGCTGCGCCGCTTCGGCGTGGAGCTCGACGGGGCGAAGACCGTGGTCATCGGCCGTGGTGTGACCGTGGGCCGGCCCATCGGCCTGATGCTCACCCGCCGGTCGGAGAACTCCACGGTGGTGCTGTGCCACACCGGGACGAAGGACCTCGCCAAGGAGACCCGGGACGCCGATATCATCGTCGCCGCCGCCGGTAAGGCGCACATGCTCACCGCGGATATGGTGAAGCCCGGCGCCGCGGTGCTGGACGTTGGCGTTTCGCGCGTGGACGGCAAGCTCGCCGGCGACGTGCACCCGGACGTGTGGGGCGTGGCGGGCGCTGTCTCGCCGAACCCCGGCGGTGTCGGCCCGCTGACCCGCGCCTTCCTGATCCACAACGTGGTGGAACGGGCGGAGCGTCTGGTGTGAGCGACGCTCCCGACACCACCGACACGGCAGAATCCGACAAGGCCGACCTCGTCGAACTGACACCGGCCGAGCGCCGGACGCTGCTGCGCAATCCGCACGATGCGCGGGTGCCGCACTCGCGGCTCAACCAGACGGTGCAGATGCTGCTGGTCGTCGGGTTCGTGCTGGTCATGATTGTGGGGCTGGTGTTCCTGGTGGCTGACCGGTGGCGTCGTGGCACGGTGACGGTGGGTACGGGCATGTTGGTGCTCGCCGCGCTGCGCTGGATCGTGGACGGGGAGATCCTGGGCGTGCTGTCGGTACGCTCGCGCAAATTTGATTCGCTGTTCTGTGCCGCGGTGGGGGCGGCGATGCTGCTGGTGGCGGTGTCCGTGGACGCGCTGGGCAGCTAGCCGTGAAACCCGGTTTTACCAGGACGTTCGCCGAGGGGGAGATGACCCTGGGGCTGACCCTGCCGCTCGGGGCGACCGGCCCGGACCTGCAGGACGTCACGGCGCAGGTGGATCTCGTCCGGCAGGCGGAGGACGCCGGCATCGCCGCGGTGTGGGCGCGCGATATCCCGCTGCGGGTCGAGACCTTCGGCGACGTGGGCCAGATCCACGACCCGTTCATGTACCTCACCTGGCTCGCCGCGCACACCGACCGGATCGCGTTGGGGACGGCGGCGGTGGTGCTGCCGCTGGCGCACCCGCTGCTGTTGGCGAAGCGCTCGGCCGGGTTGGACCGTCTCAGCGCGGGACGCTTCCTCATGGGGGTGGCCAGCGGGGACCGTCCCGAGGAGTTCCCGGCCTTCGGCCTGGAGAAGGGGGAGCGCGCCGCGCTGTTCCGCGAGAACCTGGAGGTGCTGCGCGCGGCGTGGGCGCCGACGGGGCGTCCGGTGCGCTGGTCACGCGGACGCATGGCGGGTGCCGACGTGGTGCCCACACCGTCCGGCGGCGCGGTGCCGGTGCTGCCGACGGGGTCGTGCCAGCAGAACATGGACTACAACGCCGCCCACGGCGACGGGTGGCTGACCTACCACCGGTCGCTGCCGCAGCAGAAGGTGATGGTGGACCGCTGGCGGGCGTCCTGTGGCGGGGAGTTCAAACCCTTCGCCGAATCGATGTGGTTGGACTTGTCGCAGGACGCCGACCTGCCGGTCGAGGGGCGCGACTTCGGGTACCGCACGGGTCGGCGCGGGTTGCTGGAGATCCTGGCGTCCCAGCGGGCGATGGGGATCAATCATGTGTCGCTGCACCTCGCCGGGGGTGGGCGGCCCGTGGCGGAGGTGCTGGGGGAGTTGGCCGAGTACGTGGTACCGGAGTTCACCGCCGTGGGCTGAGAGTTCCATTCGTGATGAATAGAACTCTGCGGGGCTGTGGCGGTGGGGCGATAGTGTCTCCTGCGTAGTAGACAGAGCAGTCTGTGCAGAGGAGAGGGAGACCACGTGGCGTTCAAACCCAGCCTGGGGGCGGTACTCGTCGGTGTCGGCCTGGTGGCCGTCGCCGGGGTGTTCACACTGCCCGGCGGAACCGTCGACGACCCGGGGGTCGTGGACGTCTCGTCCGGCGACGAGCGGCTGAACCTCGTCGCCTACGCCGTCCCCAAGCCCGGGTTCGAGGCCGTGATCCGCGGCTTCCGCGATACACCCGAGGGCGCGGACACCGGCTTCGCCGAGAGCTACGGCGCCTCCGGCGACCAGTCGCGCAAGGTCGCCCGGCACCTGCCGACCGATATCGTGAACTTCTCCGTCGAGCCGGACGTGACACGTCTCGTCGACGCCGGCCAGGTGGCCGACGACTGGCGTGAGGACGTGCCCGGCGACGAGTCCGGGAAGTCCGTCCCCTTCGGCTCCGTGGTCTCCTTCGTCACCCGCGAGGGCAACCCGCTGGGACTGGAGAACTGGGACGACCTGCTGGAACCCGGGGTCGAGGTCATCAGCCCGAACCCCGCGAGCTCCGGCTCGGCGAAGTGGAACCTGCTGGCCCCCTACGCCAGCTGGTTCTTCCAGGCACTCGACAACGGTGCCGACACCGACGCCGCCCACTCCGAGGCGCTCGACAAGCTCACCCAGCTGGTCGGCGAACACTTCACCGTGCGTCCGAAGTCCGGACGCGAGGCCACGTCCGCCTTCGAGAGCGGGCAGGGCGACGTCCTGCTGTCCTATGAGAACGAGGCGATCGAACTGGACCGCACCGGCGGACGCATCGACTACACCGTGCCGGACGACACCTTCCGCATCGAGAACCCCGTCGCCCTCGTCGACAACGAGGACGGCGACCGGGATAAAGCCACCGCCTTCCGCGACTACCTGTTCACCCCCGAGGCGGAGAAGCTGTGGGCGGCGGAGGGTTTCCGGCCCGGACCGGACCTCTTCGACGACACCACCGATGTCATCGACTCCCTGCCGGCCGAGCAGCGCGACGCCTTCCGCGAACTCGGCACGGTGCACACCGTCGACGAACTCGCCGCGGCCTTCCGCGAGCTGGCCCCGGACCTCGACCCCGAGGGCACGGCGGCGGACTGGGACCTGGTCGACCAGGTCCTGTTCAAGCGGGCGAAACCCGGCAGCGGCGAGGACAGCGGCGCCATCACCACGATCTACCAGGCGGTGTAACGATGAGCGACAGAACGACGAAACTCAGCATGGGCACCGCCACACTGTGGCTGTCCGTGATCGTGCTGCTGCCCCTCATCGCGCTGACCACGGAGGCCTTCTCCGGCGGGATCGGTGGGTTCTGGGAGGCGGTCAGTTCCGAGGGGGCGCGGCAGACCCTGTGGGTCACCGCGAAGGTGTCCCTGGCGGTGGCGGTGATCAATATGGTCACCGGCACCCTGATCGCCTGGGTGCTGGTGCGCGATGACTTCCCCGGCCGGCGCATCGTGGACGCGGTCATCGACCTGCCGTTCGCCCTGCCCACCATCGTGGCCTCCTTGGTGCTGCTCAGCCTCTACGGGCCGGACAGCCCGATGAACATCACGATCAACGCCACCCAGCCGGCCCTCGTGATCGCCCTGGCGTTCGTCACGTTGCCCTTCGTGGTGCGCTCGGTGCAGCCCGTGCTCATCGAACTCGACCACGACGTGGAGGAGGCCGCCGCCTCGCTCGGAGCGTCCAACGCCACGATCTTCCGCCGCATCATCCTGCCGGCCCTGTGGCCGGCGGTGCTGTCCGGCACCGGGCTGGCCTTCGCCCGCGCGATCGGCGAGTACGGCTCCGTGGTGCTCATCGGCGGCAACATCCCCGGTGAGACCCAGGTGGCCTCCCAGTACATCCAGGAACAGATCGAGTCGGACGTCCCGGCGGCCGCCGCCGCGGTGTCGGTGGCGCTGCTGGCGATCACCTTCGTCGTACTCCTCGTCCTCCGCCTCGTCGGGGACCGCAGCTCCCGGAAGGAGCAGGACGCATGAACCAGTCCAAGACAAGTGTCCTGACACTGCGCACCCTCGCGCTGGTGTACCTGGCCGTGCTCGTCGCGCTGCCGGTCGGCACGATCCTGTGGCGCACGGTGCAGCCCGGCGTCGGCCAGTTCTGGGAGTGGATCACCACCCCGGCGGCGGTGTCGGCGCTGCAGACCTCGCTGCTCATCGTGGTGATCACCGTGCCGCTCAACGTGGTCTTCGGCATCGTCGTCGCCCTCGGACTGGTGCGGGGACGCTTCCCCGGCAAGTCCATTGTCCAGGCCATCGTGGACCTGCCCTTCGCGGTGTCGCCGGTGATCGTGGGCGTGGCCCTGATCATGCTGTGGGGCACCGACGGCTGGTTCGGCGGTGTCGAGGACCTCGGCTTCCGGGTGATCTTCGGGCTGCCCGGCATGGTGCTGGCCACCGTGTTCGTCACCCTGCCGTTCATCGTCCGGGAGGTCGAGCCGGTGCTGCGTGAGATCGGCACCGAACAGGAGCAGGCGGCGTCCACGCTGGGCGCGTCCTCCTGGCAGACCTTCCGACGGATCACCCTGCCGTCGATCCGCTGGGGCCTGTCCTACGGCGTGGTGCTCACCGTTGCCCGCGCCCTCGGCGAGTTCGGCGCGGTGATCATGGTCGCCTCCGGGTTCGCCGGCGGCGGACAGACCCTGACCCTGCTCGTGCACTCCCGCTACCTCGACGACAACAACGTCTACGGCGCCTACGCCGCGGCGACCCTGCTGATGATCGTCTCCGTGATCGTCCTAGTCGTCATGACCCTGCTGCAGAAGAAGAAGGTTTCCTAGATGACCATCTCCGTCTCCCACGCCGTGAAGACCTACGGCGACTTCACCGCCCTCGACGACGTCTCCCTGGAGATCCCCGAAGGCTCGCTGACCGCCCTGCTCGGCCCGTCCGGCTCCGGCAAGTCCACCCTGCTGCGCACGATCGCCGGGCTGGAACACCCCGACTCCGGCGCGGTCGTCATCGACGGTGCCGACGTGACCCGCCTGTCGCCGCAGGACCGCGGCATCGGGTTCGTATTCCAGCACTACGCCGCCTTCAAGCACATGACCGTGCGCGACAACGTGGCCTTCGGCCTGTCCGTACGTAAGCGCCCGCGCAAGGAGATCGACGCCCGCGTGGACGAACTGCTGGAGATCGTCGGCCTGGCCGGCTACCACACGCGCTACCCCTCGCAGCTGTCCGGCGGCCAGCGGCAGCGCATGGCGCTGGCGCGTGCCCTGGCGCCGAACCCGGGCGTCCTGCTGCTGGACGAGCCCTTCGGCGCGCTCGACGCCAAGGTGCGTGAAGATCTGCGCACCTGGCTGCGCCATATGCATGAGGAATTCACCGTCACCACGGTGCTGGTCACCCACGACCAGGAGGAGGCGCTCGACGTCGCCGACCGCATCGCCGTGATGGGCGACGGACGCATCGAGCAGGTCGGCACCCCCACCGCCCTCTACGACGCCCCGGAGACCCCTTTCGTGCAGTCCTTCCTGGGCCACGTCACCACGTTGGACGGCGCGACGGTGCGTCCCCACGACATCCGGTTAGGACGCAACGCCAACCCCGAGGTACCCGGCCACGAGATCGCCGCCACCGGCGTGCGCGAGGCCATCGTCCGACGCGTCGCGGTGCTCGGCTTCGAGGTGCGCGTGGAACTCACCGACGCCGCCGACGGGGAGGAGTTCACCGCACAGATCACCCGCGGCGACGCCCGCACGCTGGGGCTGGGGCCCGCCAGCGTGGGAGAGACGGTATACGCGCGGGCTACTGAAGTAGGCTGAGCCGGTGCTCCGGCCGCGGCCGCCAGCGGTAGGTCGCCTCGACGGCCTCGCGCTGGCGGCGGGCCTTGGAGGTGTCGGGGGTGACGGTCTTCTCGAAGGCCAGGTGGACGACGTCCTCCGGGTCGGCGTCGAGGTCGAACAGGGCGGTGTAGCCGAGGGACCGGTACAGGGCCGCGGCCTCCGGCTGGCGGGGACCGGTGGTCAGGTAGATCCGGTGGTAGCCACGGACTGCGGCACTCTCCTCGAGTGCGCGCATCACCGTGCGTGACAGGCCCTGACGACGGTGGCCGGGGGACGTCCACACCCGTTTGATCTCGGCGGTCTCGTCGTCGAGGTACATGTACGCGCCGCCAGCGACGGTGACGCCGTCACGGCGGACCAGCAGGAGCGTCCCGTACGGTTCCTCGAAGACCACGGGCGGGAAGAGGTCGATTTCCTCCGGCGCGCCGTCCGGCTTCTCGAAGCCGTCGAAGTCCTCGTACCGGGTGGCGTACTCGTGCTCGAGTGAGTCGAGGAGCGGGGCAGCTTCGGGGGAGTCCAGTGATGCCACGATGATGCTGTCGGTCATGGACGACAGAATAGTCGCCGGCACCGGAACCACCGGAACGGGTTTCGTACCGAGCGGAACTGTTGGGGGACCGCACCGGAAGGGAGTAGACAGAGCGGTACGGAAATCGCCCTGGAAGGACCCCCTATGGCCACAGTCGCCCCGCCGGCCGTCACCGCACCGGCAGAAGTACCGGCAGAAGCACCACCGAACCCGCCCGTCCTCCGGGTGAAGCGACGACCCCACCGGGGGAGGTGGCTGGCCGGAGCACTCGTCGTATTCGTGCTGGCGCAGTTCCTCTGGTCGGCGGTGACGACCCCGAACTACCACTGGGACGTCTTCTTCTCCTACCTCTTCGACAGGTCCGTGCTCGACGGACTCGTCCTGACGGTTCAGCTGACAGTGGTCAGCATCGTCGGCGGCTTCATCCTCGGCGGGATACTCGCCGTGTTCCGGATGTCCGGCTCCGTCGCACTCCACGCCGTGGCCTCGGGCTACATCTGGTTCTTCCGTTCGGTGCCGGTGCTCGTTCAGATCCTCATCTGGTACAACCTCGGCTACCTGTATCCGACCCTCGGGCTGGGCACGCCGTTCACCGGCAACCACTGGATCGCCGAAGTGGACACCACCAACCTGATATCGGCCTGGTTCGCCGCTGCTCTCGGGCTGACGCTGCACCAGGCCGCCTATTCCTCGGAGATTATCCGCGGCGGCATCCTCTCCGTCGACGCCGGCCAGTGGGAGGCGGCACGGGCACTCGGTATCCCCGCCACGCGCCGGTTCTTCCGCATCATCCTGCCGCAGGCGGCACGCTCGATCGTGCCCAACAGCTTCAACGAGATCATCAGCCAGATCAAGGGCACCTCGGTGGTGTTCATCATCGCACTGCCGGAGCTCTTCTACACCGTGCAGGTGATCTACAACCGCACGTCCACCCCGATTCCGCTGCTCATGGTCGCCGTCGCCTGGTATGCCGTGCTGACCACCGCGTTGACCGCCGTGCAGTACTACGTCGAACGCCACTACGCCCGTGGTACGCAGCGCACCCTTCCGCCGACACCGCTGCAGAAGGCGCGGAATGCCCTCGGCGTCTGGTGGAACTCACTGGCTGATGAGCCGGAGGTGAAGAAATGACGGGGACAGCGACCAGAGGCGCCGTGGAGATCTCCCGCGTCTCCAAGAAGTACGACGGGAACACCGTGCTCGACGACATCTCCCTGAGCATCGCCCCCGGAGAAGTCGTCGCACTCATCGGCCCGTCGGGGTCCGGGAAGTCGACACTGCTGCGCACCGTCAACCACCTCGAGGCGGTGGACGCCGGCACCGTCACCGTCGACGGTGACTTCATCGGCTACCGGCGGCGGGGGGACGTCCTCACCGAACTTCCGGAACGCGAGACGCTGCGCAGGCGCACCCGGGTGGGCATGGTCTTCCAGAACTTCAACCTCTTCCCGCACCTCACCGCGGCGCAGAACGTCGCCGAAGCGCCGGTCGCGGTGGGGAAACTATCGCGGAAGGACGCGGCCTGCCGCGCAGAGCAGCTCCTCGCCGAGGTCGGCCTCGGTGACCGGGGCGGGCACTACCCGCGGCAGCTGTCCGGCGGACAACAGCAGCGCGTGGCCATCGCCCGGGCGCTGGCGCTGGAGCCGGACGTCCTGCTCTTCGACGAACCGACCAGTGCGCTCGACCCCGAACTCGTCGGCGACGTCCTCGCCGTGATCCGTCGCCTCGCCCGGTCTGGGACGACGCTGGTCATCGTCACCCACGAGATCTCCTTCGCCCGCGACATCGCCGACCGGGTCGTGTTCCTCGCCGACGGCGTGATCGTCGAAGAGGGCAGCCCCGCCCACGTCCTCGACCGGCCGAGCCACGACCGCACCCGGCGGTTCGTGGACAGTATCCTGTAAGGGAGCAGACAATGGCACTGAGCCGTAAACAGACCGGCGTCGTCGTCGGCGCGATCGTCGTCCTCGCCCTGATCGTCGGAGGGGCCGCCGCCGCGGTGAACGCCGCCATCTCCTCCGGGGACGACGGAGGCGGGGGAGGTGGCGGCTTCGACCTCACCTCGCACAATGCCGAGGAGCGGCCGCATCTCGACACCGTGGACGAGGCCGTCACAGCGTTAGACGACAGCGGCTTCACGCCGGTGAACCCGGGGAAGCTCACCGTCGCCTCCCATGTCGGGGCCGCCCCGTTGGGCATCCTCGCCGAGGACGACAACACCACACCGGTCGGCAACGAGATCGACATCGCCCAGGTCATCGCCGACGGACTCGGCCTGGAACTCCACCTCGTCCCCGTCAGCTGGGCGGACTGGCCGCTGGGCGTGTCCTCCGGCAAGTACGACCTGGTCACCTCCAATGTGACGGTCACCGAGGAACGGCTCGAGATCTTCGACATCGTCACCTACCGGCAGGACCTCCTGGGGTTCTACGTCCGGTCCGGGGGCGAGCTGGACCGCGGTGACGAGAGCATCACCTCGGCCGACGATATCAGCGGGCTGACGGTCGCCGTCGGATCCGGAACGAACCAGGAGCAGGTGCTGCTGCGCTGGAACGACCAGCTGAAGGAGGAGGGTAAGGGGCCGGCGAACCTCGTCTACTACGAGGACACCGCCGCAGCCCAGCTGGCGCTGTCGTCCGGACGTGTCGACGCGACCTTCGGCCCGAACGCCCAGGGTGCCTTCGCCTCGGCGAACACCGGTGAAATCTCCCTGGCCGGGATCGTGCCCGGCGGGTGGCCGGCAGCGGCGGACATCGGGGCCGCCACGAAGAAGGGCAATGGACTGGCACGTCCGGTCCAGCTCGTCCTGCAGCAGGCGGCGGCGTCCGACGTCTACGATCGGATCCTCGACCGGTGGGGTCTGGACGGTGAAGCCGTGGACGACTTCCGGATCAACCCGCCTGGCCTGGCGAAACAGGAGTAGGCCCGGGGGTTCGGCTCTGGCTGAAAGGATCGGTACGCTCCCGGCACCGACGGGAACTAGCATGGCCCTCTATGCAGACAGAGCGGTCTATTTCTTCCCTCGCGGTGGCGACGGTCCTGGCACTCGGAGCCACCACCGTCCTCACCGCCTGCGGTGGGGCAGGAGCAAGGGGAGCGGACGACTACTCCGGCCCGCCCGCCGAGGGAGGCACCCTCCGGGTCGCCTTCGACGCGGACATCACCTGCGCCGACGGGCAGCAGGTCGGCAACAACACCGCCCTGAATGTCGCCCGGCAGCTCACCGACTCCCTGACCGACCAGGACCCGGAGACCGGCGAGATCGTCCCGTGGCTCGCCGAATCCTGGGACGTCAATGACGACTCCACCGCCGTCACCTTCACCCTCCGGGGCGGCGTCACGTTCCAGGACGGGAGCCCGTTCACCGCACAGTCGGTGAAGGACAATTTCGAGGGGATCGTCGACCTCGGGGGGAAATCCTCCCTCGGCTCGACCTACCTCGCAGGACTCGCCGGCATCGACACCCCGGACGAGCGCACCGTGACCGTTCGCTTCAACCAGCCCAACGCACAGTTCCTGCAGGCCACCTCCACCATGACCCTCGGGTTCTACGCACCCGAGACGCTGGGGAAGTCACCGGAGGACCGTTGCACCGGTGACCTCGTCGGCACCGGCCCCTTCGAACTGGCCGGCTTCCGTCCGTCCGGCGGCGCCTCCCTGGTCCGCAACGACGACTACGACTGGGGATCGTCCCTTGCCGACCACGACGGTCCGGCATACCTCGACGGCATCGAATTCTCCGTGGTCCCCGAGTCCGGGGTCCGCAACGGCAGTCTCGCCTCCGGACAGATCGACGTGGACACCGCCGTGCAACCGCAGGACGAGGAGCTGCTCGAACAGTCCGGTTTTCCGATCGTCGACCGGCCCAACCCGGGTGTGAACTACGCCTTCTTCCCCAACTGGAGCAAAGGCCCCTTCGAGGACAGGCGGGTCCGGCAGGCCGTCAACGCGGCCATCGACCGCCGCGAACTCACCGCCATGCTGTCGGCCCGACAGAAGCCGGCGACCTCGGTGCTCGGATCCACCACCCCGGGCTACACCGACCAGTCCGCCCTGCTGGCCTACGACGCCGACAGGGCCGAGCGCCTGCTCGACGAGGCCGGCTGGACCGACCGGGACGACGACGGCTTCCGGGTGAGGGACGGGCAACGGCTCGTCCTGCCCGTCGGGTACTGGCAGACCGCCCCCTTCCTCGAACTCGTGCAGCAGCAGCTACGCGCCGTCGGAGTCGACCTGCAACTGGAGAAACAGACCATGAGCGAGACCGCGGCTGCGCAGAAGGCCGGCACCAACGACCTGGAGTTCTACAACCTCACCCGGTCCGACCCGGACGTGCTGCGCACCGTCTTCGACGCCACCGGACGCAACGTCAACCACCGCGACCCCGGTCCTGTCGACGCACTGTTCACCGACAGTCTCGCCACCACCGACGCGGACGCCCGGTCCCGGGTGGTGGAGGAGATCACCACCCGCCTGGTGGAGGACGGCAACGCGATCCCGCTGGTCGAACTCTCGGGCATCGCCGCGACCGCGCCGGGTGTGCACGATCTGACCTACGAGGCGTCCAGCCGCCTCCAGCTCCACGACACCTGGCTGACCCCGGAGGCGGGAGAATGAACCGGCATCTGCAGCACCTGCTCCTCCGCGTCCTCTACGGCCTGCTCATCGTGTGGGCCGCATGGACCCTGACCTTCCTCATCCTCTACGTCCTGCCCGGCGACCCGGTCACCACCATGCTCTCCGGCAGCGGCCAGGTCGACGCCACCGACGAGCAGATCGCCGAACTGACCCGCAGGTACGGGCTGGACCGGCCGTTACCCCTGCAGTACCTCGCGGCCCTCGGCGGCCTGGTCACCGGCAACCTCGGCACGTCCTACCTCACCGGGGAAGCGGTGGGCTCCGCCCTCGTCGACACCCTGCCGTCGACACTGCAGCTCGCCGTCGCCGCCCTCGTCGTCGGTGTGGTCGCGGGAGTCGGGATCGCCGTGGCCGCCGTCGCCGCGTCCACGTCCGGGGTGCCCCGGTGGCGCCGTGCCGGTGACCTGCTCGCCGGACTGCCGGTACTCGGTGTCTCCGCCCCGACGTTCTGGGTCGGACTGCTCCTGCTGCAGGTCTTCTCCTTCCGGCTCGACCTGGTGCCCGCCTTCGGCGACACCGGGGTGACCGGCCTGATCCTGCCCGCGGTCACTCTCGCCCTGCCCGTCGCCGCGACGGTCGGCCAGGTGCTGCAGCGCAGCCTGCGGGCCTCCTGGGACCAGCAGTTCACCACCACGTTCCGCGCCGCCGGTTTCTCCACCCGACGACTGCTGACCACCCATGCGCTGCGAGCCTCACTCGGCCCACTGCTCGCCGTGGTCGGCGTCCTCACCGGTCAGCTGCTCAGTGGGGCGGTCGTCGTCGAGACCGTGTTCACCCGCAACGGCCTCGGACGCCTGCTGGTCACCTCCGTGACCTCACAGGACATCCCCGTGGTGCTGGGCGTGGTGACCGTCTCCGCCGTCATCTTCGTCGTCGTGAACATCGTCGCCGACCTGCTGCTTCCGGTCGTGGACGCCAGGACGAGACAGAGGACGGAACCCGTCGAGAAAGAGAGCGTGCCCGCATGACCACCACGTTGGCCCGACCCGTGAACCGCGCGGTCGCCGTACCACGTCCTGCACCGGGGCTCGTCCTCGCCGGAGCCGTCGTTGTCGTGGTGCTGGCGTGCGCCGTGCTGCCCGGTCTGTTCACCTCCCAGGACCCGCTGGTGGGTGAGCCGCTGCACCGGTTGCAGGCACCCGGCCCCGGACACCTCTTCGGCACGGACCATCTCGGTCGCGACCTCTGGTCCCGGGTCGTCCACGGCACCCGCGGGTCGGTGACCGCAGCGGCGCTCGCGGTCCTGGTCGCGGCCGTGGTGGGCAGCATCATCGGCACCGTGTCGGCCTATGTCGGCGGGGCGGTCGACACCCTCCTGTCCCGGTTCACCGACGTCCTGCAGTCGATCCCCAACCTGCTGCTGTCCGTCGCCGTGGTCGCCGGCCTCGGTTTCGGAACCGGCAAGGTCGCCGTGGCGGTCGGCGTCGCCTCCGTGCCGACATTCGTCCGAGTGGCCCGCAACGAGGTGCTGCGCTGGCGGACCAGCGCCTTCGTCGAAGCCGCGCAGCTGTCGGGCGTCGGGCCGGTGCGGATCCTGTGGCGCCACATCATCCCCCGGGAGGTCGGGCCGTTGGCGGGACTGGCCGTCCTCGAGTTCGGCACCGCCCTGCTGTCCGTCTCCGCCCTGGGGTTCCTGGGGCTCGGCGCACCACCGCCGACACCGGAATGGGGACTGCTCGTCGCCGACGGACGCAGCTACCTCGCCAGTGCCTGGTGGCTGAGCACCCTGCCCGGCCTCGTCATCGCCGTCACCGTCTTCTCCGTCAACCACCTGTCACACCACATAAGGAGCACATCATGACCACCACACTCGCACCGCCGGCCACCGGTCGGACGACGGCCGGCCGCATCGGCACCGTCCTGGACCTCGGCGGACTTAGTGTCAGCTACGACGGCGTCCCCGCCGTGAGGGACGTCGACCTGTCCGTCGCGGCGGGAGAGACCGTCGCGCTGGTCGGCGAATCAGGGTCGGGAAAGTCGACGATGGCCCGCGCCGCCGTCGGGCTGCTCGGCAGGGGAGCGACCGTGACGGTGGAGGACCACCGGATCCTCGGCACCGACCTTTCCGGCCGGGTACCTCCGGACAGGTGGCGACGGCTCTACCGCGACAGCATCGGCTACATTCCGCAGGACGCCGGGGACGGACTCAACCCGGTGCGCTCCGTCGGCAGTCAGCTCGCCGAGGCCCTGGCCACCCGGGGGACGGGCCGGCGGCAGGTCCGTGAGGCGCTGCAGGCGGCACTGCAGGACGTCGGGCTCGACGCGGACGTCCACGCCGGCCGCTACCCGCACGAGCTCTCGGGCGGGCAGCGCCAGCGTGTGCTCATCGCCCTGGCACTGATCGGCGACCCGTCCCTCGTCATCGCCGACGAGCCGACGTCCGCCCTGGACGTGACCGTCCAGAAGCAGGTTCTCGACCTGCTGGAATGCCGGGTGCGGGAGTCCGGCGCCGCCCTGCTGCTGATCACCCACGACCTCGGCGTCGCCTACGGACGCGCCGACCGGACGGTGGTTCTGCAGGGTGGACGCATCGTGGAACAGGGGCCGACGACGACCGTGCTCTCCCGTCCACAGCAGGCCTACACCCGTGAGCTCGTCTCCGCCGTGCCGGGGAAGCGTGCGCGCGAACCCCGCCGAGGCGGTGACCCGGTGGTCACCGCCACCGGGCTGTCCCGCCGGTTCAGGAAGGATGCGCCGCCGGCGGTCGACGGGGTCGACCTCACCGTGCGACGGGGCACCACCCTCGGCATCGTGGGGGAGTCCGGCTCAGGCAAGACCACGACCGCGCGGATCCTGCTCGGACTCGAACCCTTCGACGCCGGCGAGGCCACCGTCCTGGGACGCAGAATCGGCGTGAGGAAGAGTGCGAAGAACGACGCCGTCGTCCTGTCGCGCCAGGCACGGCTCGTCCACCAGGACCCCACCGGTGCGCTGGACCCCGGGTTCACCGTCGCTGAATCCGTCGCCGAACCGTTGGAAGGCTTCCGCATCGGCGACCGGGCGTCCCGTCGGGCCCGGGTCGCTGAACTGCTCGACCTCGTCGCCCTGCCGTCCGACGCCGCCACCCGGCGTCCCGCGGAACTGTCCGGCGGCCAGCGCCAACGCGTCGCGATCGCCCGGGCCCTGGCGGTCGAACCGGAACTCCTCGTCCTCGACGAACCGGTGTCCGCCCTCGACGTGTCCGTCCAGGCCAGGATCCTCGACCTGCTCACCGGTCTGCAGGAGCAGCTCGGGCTGACGTACCTCTTCATCAGCCACGACCTCGGCGTCGTCCGCGACATCGCCGACGAGGTGGTGGTCATGGCGTCCGGGCGGGTCGTGGAGCACGGCCCCGCCGCACGCGTCCTGCGGAGGCCGGAAAGCGACCTCACCGCACGCCTCCTCGCCGCCGTTCCCACCCTCCCCGCCCTTCCCGCACAGAACGGAGCACACCATGACTGACCCGACCGCGCCGAAGCGACAGGTCCACCTCGCCGCCCACTTCCCGGGAGTGAACAGCACCACCGTGTGGGCGGACCCCGCGTCCGGCTCGCACATCGACATCGGCAGTTTCGAACACTTCGCCACCACCGCGGAGAAGGGGTTGTTCGACTTCATCTTTCTCGCCGAAGGGCTTCGACTGCGTGAACACAAGGGACAGGTCTTCGACCAGGACGTCGTCGGACGTCCCGACACGGCCACCGTCCTCGCCGCGCTGGCGGCGGTGACCGACCACGTCGGACTGGCCGGCACCTACAACTCCACCTTCAACGAGCCCTACGATCTGGCCCGCACCCTGGTGACCGTCGACCGGGTGTCCGGCGGACGCGCCGCATGGAACGTGGTCACCACCCACAACGCCTTCACCGGCGAGAACTTCCGGCGCGGCGGCTTCCTCGACGGGGCGGACCGCTACCGGCGCGCCGAGGACTTCCTTGCCCTGGCGCGCACACTCTGGGAGTCGCACACCGACGACCGGACGGGTGAGTTCTCCTGGCAGTCCGACTTCTTCGACGTCCACGGAACCTTCCCCGTCCCCGAGTCCCCGCAGGTTTCCCCGGTGATCTTCCAGGCCGGTGACTCCGGGGAAGGCCGCGACTTCGCCGCCCGCAACGCCGAGGTCATCTTCTCCCGACACACCGAGCCGGACGATGCCCGCAGCTTCCGGGAGGACATCGACCAGCGTCTCATCGCCGCCGGACGACGCCCGGAGGACCTGAAGATCTACCCCGGCATCTCCGTCGTCCTCGGTGACACCGAGGCCGAAGCGCAGGAACACTACCGGGAGATCAGGCACCAGCAGGTGCACGGCCCCGGTGCCCTGTCCTTCCTGGAACAAGTCTGGGGACGTGACCTGTCCGGCTACGACCCGGACGGGCCGTTGCCCGACATCGACCCCGACCCGGTCAACGTCGACATCACCCGCGGCCGCGTCCGCCACGAGAAGGATCCGTCCGCCGTCGCCAGGCAGTGGCGGTCACTGGCGGAGGAGAAAAATCTCTCCATCCGTGAACTCGTCATCGAGGTCTCCGGCCGCGGGGGCACCGTCATCGGCACGCCGAGACACGTTGCCGAACAGTTCGACGAGCTGACGCAGCGGCGCGTCGTCGACGGGTTCATCCTCGTCCCGCATGTCACCCCTGGCGGACTCGACGACTTTGTCGACACCGTGGTCCCGGAGCTGCAGGACCGCGGCGTGTACCGCACCGGCTACGAGGCGTCGACGCTGCGCGGCAACCTCGCTCTGCCCGACTACGTCCCCGGCACACACGCCCCGAAGGACCAGGAGGTCCCGGCATGAGCACCGACACACTGATCCGCATCTCCCCGCAGGCAGCACTGGACCTGCCCGCCCTGTCCGCCGCCGTGCGGTCGCTCGACGGGAAGGGCAACTACACCCTACTGCTCGCCGACGACTACACCGGCGGACAACCGGCGGTGACCGTGGCGGCGTGGCTCGCCCTGCAGACCACGGACCTGCGCATCGTCGCCGAGGTCCCGGTCACCCACACCGAACCCTTCCACGGGGCCACCGCGACAGCGACGCTCGACCACGCCAGCCGTGGCCGCGCCGGATGGGCACCCACCGTGCAGACCAGCCCCGAGGCCGCCGCCGTCGTCGGACGTCGCGCCGCAGCAGGGGCCGAAGCAGCGTGGCGGGAGGTCGGCGACGTCGCCGACACCGTCCGCGCGTTGTGGACCTCCTGGGACGCCGATGCAGAGATCCGCGACGAAGCCACTCACCGCTTCATCGACCGCGAGCGGGTGCACTACGTCGACGCCGTCGGCACCGACACCGCCGGCGAGACCTGGACGGTCAGGGGGCCGTCGATCGTGCCGCGGTCGCCGCAGGGCGAACTCCCCACCACCGTCACCGTCGACACCCCGGAAGCGGTCACCGTCGCGGCCGCGGTGGCGGGCGGATCGCAGGACGTCCTCATCGTCGGTGACGGCTTTCGGCGCGGTGACGGCAGCGGTGGCCGGGTGGTTGAGATCACCGACACAGCCGGCCTGCTCTCCCTGGCCGCGTGTGTCGGGGCCACGACGGGAGCGCGGTCATGAGCACGCTGGTCTTCGTCGGGGCAGGGCCGCGGGCCACCGGGGTGCTGCTGGCTCTGGCGGCGCTGGAGCAGGGCACGGTACCCGCTGACCTCACGGTCCACCTGGTGGACCCCTACCCGGCGGGTGCGGGGCGGATCTGGCGGGCCGACCAGCCGCGGGAGGTGTGGATGAACAACACCTCCGACGAGATCACCGTCTACGCCGGGGACGGTATCGACGGGGTTGCCGGTGTCGCTGGCCCGACCCTGGCCGAGTGGTACGGCGGCCGGGCATTCGTCCCGCGGAACGTCGCGTCCGGCTACCTGCGTGACGCCTTGTCCCGAGCGGTGACAGAACTGTTGGTACGACACGGGGTGCAGGTCGTGGAACACCTGAACCGGGCGGACAGCGTCCGGCACGACGGGGGGCGACGGCAGGTCCACCTCGACGACGGCACCGTGCTGGAGGCCGACATCCTGCTGCTGGCCCAGGGGCACCTCGACGTGGGCGGCGCCCCCGAGGCACCGGGCCACACCCCGCCCGGCTACACCGTCGACCAGGACTTCTCCCACCTTGGCGCCGGGCAGGACGTGCTGGTGCGTGGCATGGGGCTGGCCTTCATAGACCTCATGGAGATCCTCACCGAGGGGCGCGGCGGACGGTTCACCGACGGGGAGTACGTGGCCTCGGGGAAGGAACCCGTGCTGTGGATTGGTTCGCGCCGGGGCGTGCCCTACCGGTCGAAACCCGTCGAGGGCCCGCCGCTGGTGACGCTGCGACACCTCGTGCCCGGTGCTGTCCCTACTCCCGGCGGGCTGCAGGACGTGCTGTTTCGTGAACTTCGCGACCAGTGGGCCTCGGTGACCGACGAACCGCTTGACCTGCGACGTATTGACCGCCCGCTGGACGGCCTGACCTTCGCAGACCACGCCGCGGTCGAGCAGGAGGTCACCCGCGTGGTGGAGTCGAATCTGCGTCGGGCGACCGACGGGAAGCACCCGCAGGACGCGGTGCTGTACGGGGCCGTCGTGGCGTCGTACTTCCGACTGCGGGCGTGGCACACAGCCGGGGTGCTCGACGGTCTCGACGGCACCGACCGGGAGGTGGTGGAGCGGCTCGCAGCGTCGTTCTCCTACCTGTGCTCCGGGCCGCCGCCGCAGCGGCTCGGCAACCTGCTGGCCCTGCACCGTGCCGGGATCGTCCGGTTCCTGGGGCCGGACACACGGTTCGAGGCGGATGACGACGGCGGATTCACGGCGTCCGGGGCTGCGGGGGAGACTACCGTGCACGCGGACCACCTCGTGGACGCGCGGCTCAGCCCGGTGACCGTCGGTACCGTGGAGAACGTGAAGGATCCGCTGCTGCGGAGTTTGCTGAACAGCGGAGAGCTGGGGCGGACGGTGGGGATTGACGGGGAGCCGGACGGGTCGGTCAGGGTGGACGCGTCCAACCGGGCAGTCGGTGCAGACGGTCAGGTCAGGGACGACCTGTTCGTCATCGGCATGGTGGCCTCGGACGGGGTCAAGGAGGCGTTCGGCCGACCGAGTCAGCAGACCCGGGTGTTCGCGGCAAACCAGACCGTGGCGAAAGCGGTGGCGGTGGCGCTGGCCGGCACGCAGGGCAAGGTCAGTGGTGCGCGGCCTCTGAGCTATGCCGGAGGGGTTTAGAACTCCGGCACCTCAGCGCTGCGCGAGCAGCGCGGCCTTGGTGAGGAACTTGTCCAGGATCATCGTCATCTGACGGGTCTCGGTGAGGAAGCCGTCGTGACCGGTGGGGGAGGTGATCTTCGACAGCCCGATGAAGTCCCCGAGGTTGCGGGAGAGGTGCTCCTGCTGGTGGTAGGGGTACAGGATGTCGGTGTCGATACCGGCGACCATCGTCGGCACCTGGGAGGAGCCCAGCACCGCGTTCATGCCGCCGCGTCCGCGTCCCACGTCGTGGCGGTTCAAGGCATCGGTGAGGATCACGTAGCTGCCGGCGTCGAACCGGGCCTCCAGCTTCTCGGCCTGGCGGTCGAGGTAGCTCTCCACGGCGAATCGCTCCGTGGGGGAGTTGTAGGGGCCGTAGGGGTTCTCGCCGGGCTGCGGTTCGGTGGAGAAGCGCTCGTCGAGCTCGAGCTCGCCACGGTAGGTCAGGTGCGCGATGCGTCGGGCCTGGCCGAGACCGTGGGAGGGGATGCGGCCGGAGCCGTGGTAGTCGCCGTCCTGCCAGCAGGGGTCGGCGGTGATGAAGCGGATCTGCGCGGACTGGATGCCGATCTGCCAGGCCGAGGCCCGCGCCGAAACGGCGACGGGCAGGGCGGCCTCCACGACCTCCGGGTACATGAACGTCCACTCCAGCACGCGGGCACCGCCCATGGACGCGCCGACGACGCCGCGGATACGACGCACCCCCAGCACGTCGATGAGCAGCGTCTTCTCCGCGGCGACGAGGTCGCGGATGGACAGCGCGGGGAAGCGTGAGCCCCAGGCCCCGCCGTCCGGGTGCGCCGAGGACGGCCCCGTCGACCCTTGGCAGCCGCCGAGGCAGTTCGCGCAGAGCACCAGGTAGCGTTCGGTGTCCAGCGCCTGCCCCGGGCCGATGATGCCCGACCACCAGTCATCGGCGTCGCCGTCGGCGGTCAGGGCGTGCTCGATGACGATCACCGGACGCGCCACCGCCTCCTCGGCGGTGCCCTCGTACCAGGCGAAGAGGCGCAGCTCGGCGCCGGGGACGTCCACACCCGCCTCGGTGGTGAACGTCCCGATGGGGACGGTCGCCGAGGAGTGGGAGGCGGGCAGGGACCGGGGGTCGATGCTCATGTGTGGTGGCCTCAGCTGATCGCGTCGAAGCCGAGCTGCAGGTCGGCGAGGATGTCCTCGATATCCTCGATACCCACCGAGAGTCGGATGGTGGCGAGGTTCACGCCCGCGCGAGCCAGGCCCTTCTGGTCCGACTGGGAGTGCGTGGTGGTCGCCGGGTGCACGACCAGCGAGCGCACATCGCCGACGTTGGCCAGGTTGGAGTGCAGCTTCAGGGCGTCGATGAAAGCCCAGGCCTTCTCACGGGCCTCGTCGGACCACACGTCGTCGACGGCGAGGTCGAAGGACAGCACCGAACCGGTGTACTCCAGGCCCAGCTTCTCCTTGGTGGCGTACCAGGGGGAGTCCGGCAGTCCGGCGTAGTTCACCGTGGCGACGGCGGCGTTCTCGGCGAGGGAGCCGGCGACGACCGCGGCGTTCTCATTGTGCTTGCGCACGCGCAGGGCGAGGGTGTCCAGGCCCTGGATGGTGACCCAGGCGTTGAAGGCGGACAGTGCGGCGCCGGTGTCGCGCAGCAGGCCCACGCGGGCCTTCAGGCCGAAGGCTGCTGCACCGAGGTCGGCGTACTTCAGGCCGTGGTAGGCGGGGTCCGGGGTGACGAAGGACGGGAAGACCGGCTCGCCGTCGCGCTCCACGGTCCAGTCGAAGGAGCCGCCGTCGACGAGGATGCCGCCGAGGCCGGAGCCATTGCCGGTGTAGAACTTCGTCAGCGAGGCCACGACGACGTCCGCGCCGAGCTCCAGCGGGCGCACCAGCGCGGCGGTAGCGACGGTGTTGTCGACGATCAGCGGCACGTTATTACGGTGCGCGACCTCGGCGAGGGCCGGGATGTCGAGGACGTCGGCCTGCGGGTTGGCGAAGGTCTCGCCGTAGAAGGCCTTGGTGTTCGGCTGCACGGCGGCCTGCCAGGACTCCAGGTCGTCCGGGTTCTCGACGAAGGTGACCTCGATACCCAGGCGGGCGAAGGTGACGCCGAAGAGGGTCTCCGTGCCGCCGTAGAGCCGCGGGGAGGTCACGATGTGGTCACCGGCACCGGCGAGGTTGAGGATCGCGGCGGTCTCGGCGGCCTGGCCCGAGGCGAAGGCCACGGCGTGTACGCCACCTTCCAGGGAACCGATGCGGTTCTCCAGGGCTTCCTGGGTGGGGTTGGTCAGCCGGCTGTACACCGGGCCCAGGTCCTCGAGGGCGAAACGCTGCTTGGCGTGCTCGGCGGAGTCGAAGACGTAGGAGGTGGTGAGGTAGATCGGCTGGTTGCGGGCTCCGGTGTCGGAGTCCACGGTCTGCCCGGCGTGGACGGCGCGGGAGGCGAATCCCCAGGAGGCGGAATCGGAGTTGTCGTACTTGGTGCTCATGAGTGTGGTGGTCCCTTCGAGGGGTAGAGGTGTCGTTTCGCTGGGAACACGATAACCCACCACCGCCCAAGCAGCAAACAGCTCGGTCTACTTTCGGCGAAATGTGCAGGTCAGCACATTGCCGTCAGTAGACCGAGCTGTTCAGTGAAGGGGAACTGCGCGGATCAGGCGTTGCGGGCGGTGAGCCCGTCGATGACCGCGTTGAAGGTGGCGGACGGGCGCATGACCTTCGTGGTCTTCTCCTCGTCGAGCCAGTAGTAGCCGCCGAGGTCCGCCGAGGACCCCTGGCCGCCACGCATTTCCTTCTTGACGGTCTCGTACTTGGCCTCGAGCTCCTCGGCGACCGGGGCGAAGATCTCGGCGAGCTCCGCGTCGTCCGTCTGCTTCGAGAGGTTCAGCGCCCAGTAGCGGGCCAGCCAGTAGTGGCTGCCGCGGTTGTCGATCTCGCCGACGACGCGGGCGGGAGAGAGGTCCTCGTTGAGGATGCGCTCCGTCGCCGCGTCCAGCGCATCCGCCAGGATCGGGGTGCGCGGGTTGTTGTCGGTCTCGGCGAGCTTACGCAGCGACTCGGCCAGGGCCAGGAACTCACCCAGGGAGTCCCAGCGCAGGTAGTCCTCCTCGATGAGCTGCTGGACGTGCTTCGGCGCGGATCCGCCGGCACCGGTCTCGAACAGTCCACCACCGGCGATCAGCGGCACGATGGACAGCATCTTGGCGCTGGTGCCCAGCTCCATGATGGGGAAGAGGTCGGTGAGGTAGTCACGCAGCACGTTGCCGGAGACGGAGATGGTGTCCTCGCCGGCGCGGATGCGGTCCACGGACAGCTGGCAGGCCTCCACCGGGGAGAGGATGCGCAGATCCAGGCCCTCGATGTCGCCGACCAGGTCGGTGTCCTTGAGGTACTCCTCGACCTTGGTGGTCATGTTGCGGTCGTGGGCACGCTCCGGGTCCAGCCAGAACACGGCCGGGGCACCGGTGTCGCGGGCGCGGCTCACGGCCAGCTTCACCCAGTCGCGGATCGGCACATCCTTGGCCTGGCAGGCACGCCACACGTCACCGGGGGTGACGGTGTGGGACATCAGCACCTCGCCGGAGGAGTCGACGACCTCGACGGTGCCGGCGGTGGCGATCTTGAAGGTCTTGTCGTGGGAGCCGTACTCCTCGGCCTTCTGTGCCATCAGGCCCACGTTGGGCACGGTGCCCATCGTGGTCGGGTCGAAGGCGCCGTTCTTGCGGCAGTCCTCGATCACGGTCTGGAACACGCCGGCGTAGGAGGAGTCCGGGATGACGGCCAGGGCGTCCTGCTCGGCGTCGTTCTTGTTCCACATGTGGCCGCCGCCGCGGATCATGGCCGGCATGGAGGCGTCGACGATGATGTCGGACGGCACGTGCAGGCCGGTGATGCCCTTGTGCGAGTTGACCATCGCCAGATCCGGGCCATCCTCCAGGCCCTTGTCGAAGGCGGCGCGGATCTCGGCGGCCAGATCGGCACCGATCTCGTCGGCGTAGTCCTCGAGGCCGGAGTAGATGGCGGCGAGGCCGTTCTCCCCGTTGAGGCCCTTGGCGAAGAGCGTCTCGCCGTAGGTGTCGAAGACGTCGGCGAAGAAAGCGCGCACCACGTGGCCGAAGATGATCGGGTCGGAGACCTTCATCATCGTGGCCTTCAGGTGAGCGGAGAAGAGGATGCCCTCCTCCTTGGCGCGGGCGACCTGCGCCTTGAGGAAGGCGTCGAGGTCGGCGGCGCGCAGGACCGTCGAGTCGACGATCTCCTTGTCGAGGACCTTCAGGCCGTCCTTCAGGACGGTGGTCTCGCCGTTGTCGCCGACGAGGCGGATGGTGAGGGTGTCGTCGCCGTCGATGATCACCGACTGCTCGTTGTGGCGGAAGTCGCCGTCCGACATGGTCGCGACGTTCGTCTTCGAATCGGCCGACCACTCGCCCATACGGTGCGGGTGCTTGCGGGCGAAGTTCTTGACCGCCTTGGGGGCACGGCGATCAGAGTTACCCTCACGCAGCACCGGGTTCACCGCGGAGCCCTTGACGGAGTCGTAGCGGGTGCGGGCGTCCTTCTCCTCGTCGGAGGACGGCTCGTCCGGGTAATCGGGCAGGTCATAACCGTGGGCCTGCAGCTCGGCGACGGCGGCCTTGAGCTGCGGGACGGATGCCGAGATATTCGGCAGCTTGATGATGTTGGCGTCCGGCTCCTTCGTGAGCTCGCCGAGCTCGGCGAGAGCGTCGTGGACACGCTGGTTCTCCGGCAGGACGTCGTCGAACGCCGAGAGGATGCGGGCGGCCAGGGAGATGTCCCGGGTCTCCACGGCCACACCGGTGGTGGAGGCGAACGCCTCGATGACGGGCTTGAGCGAGTAGGTGGCGAGCAGTGGTGCTTCGTCGGTTCGCGTGTAGATGATCTTGGCCATGGGCCGGTGTCTCCCTCTTCGATAGTCACGCCGGTGGTCGCCGGCTGGTGCCGCGGCGGGTCGATCATCCCCTCGTGAGGGACACCGACGGGGCGCACCTGCGTAAAGTCGTCTCGTTATCTCAGTGAACTGCCCCGCGGATCCTTCCTGTGGAATGGTTCCGCACGGGCATCTACCATCGCGATGATACGGCAATGCCGGACGCGTCGGCGGGCGAGGGTTGGCTCCAAGCCGAAAGTCGTGGCCCGATACCCTACACCCGGGGAGAGACCGTTATCTCAGTATCAGTGAAATCTTCCCGACAGATGCCTGGAATATATCTGAATCGATACGGGTTGATCATTGACTGTGACCGTGAACTACTGACCGAGGAGCACCCAGTGACCGAAACAGATACCGCGCCGTCGCGCCTGAAGCGGCTCACCGACCTGCCGCGTCCGCACCGCCGTCCGCTGCCGCGACAGACGGAGATGGGGCGCCGCCGGCGTCCCATCGCGATCCTCATGCTCGCCCTCGGTGGGTTCGGTATCGGCACCACCGAGTTCGTGGCGATGGGTCTGCTGAACTACATCGCCGATGACTTCTCCATCTCCGAGGCCACCGCCGGACACGTCATCACGGCTTACGCACTGGGTGTGGTGGTCGGTGCGCCGGTGATCACGGCGTTGACGGGCTCGATGCCGCGGCGTCGGTTGGTGCTGATTCTCATGGCAGCGTTCACGGTGGGCAATGCGCTCAGCGTGCTCGCCGGCTCCTACGGGCTGCTGATGCTGTCGAGGTTCATCGCCGGCATCCCGCACGGTGCCTACTTCGCCGCCGCCGCACTGATCGGTGCGTCCATGGCCGACCCGGGCAAGCGCGGCCGTGCGGTGGCGCAGGTGTCGATGGGTCTGTCGGTGGCCACGGTGGCCGGTGTCCCCGCCGCGCAGTGGATCGGCCAGCAGCTGGGCTGGAACGCCGCCTTCGCCGTGGTTGCCCTGATCGGCATCGTCACGCTGATCGGCCTGTGGTTCTCGCTGCCGCACATGACGCAGATGCCGGCGACGCGTCCGGCGACCGAGCTCAGTGCCCTGGTGAACCCGCAGGTGATGCTCACGCTGCTGCTCGGCACCGTGGGCTTCGGCGGCATGTTCTGCGTGTACACCTACATCTCCTGGACGATGACCGAGCGCGCCGGCTTCCCGGAGAGCTTCATGTGGCTGGTGCTCATGGTCTACGGCGTGGGCATGGTCGCCGGCACCTACGTGGGCGGACGGCTCTCGGACATCAACGTGGAGGGCACGATCTTCGGTTCCCTGGTGGCCATGGTGGTCATGCTCGGCGCGTTCTACTACACCAGCTCGGTGGCCTGGCTGGCGATCGTGAACTTCGGCCTGATCGCCATGTCCGGCTCGGTGATGACGATTAATCTGCAGACCCGACTGATGGACGTCGCCGGGGACGCGCAGAACCTGGCCGCGTCGATGAACCACTCGGCGCTGAATCTGGCGAATGCCGCCGGCGCTGCGGTCGGTGGTGCGGTGATCAGCGCCGGCTACTCCTACTCGGCCCCAGCGTTGGCGGGTGTGGGCATGGCACTGTGCGGTATCGCGGTCTTCATTCCGACCTACCTGCTGCGGCGCCGGAGCGAGGCTCGCCGCTAGTCTGGACCGCATGACTGTCACTGTCGCCACCGTCAATGTCAACGGCATCCGTGCCGCAGCCAAGGTCCGCAATGAGGACAACCACGGGATCCTTCCCTGGCTGGAGGCCACCCCGGCGGAGGTGGTGCTGCTGCAGGAGGTGCGCGCCACCCCGGAGCAGACGCAGAAGGCGCTGGCCCCGGCGCTGGAGGCCGGCTGGCACCTGGTGCAGGCGGAAGCCGCGGCGAAGGGACGCGCCGGGGTCGCCGTCCTGTCGCGCCATGAGATCGAGGACGTGCAGGTCGGTTTCGGGGAGGGCTTCAGTACCGAGTTCGACGATGCCGGACGCTACATCGAGGCCACCACCGCCGGCCTGCGCGTGGCCAGCGTGTACCTGCCGTCCGGCGCGGAGGGGACGGCGAAGCAGGACGAGAAGTTCCGCTTCCTCGACATCTTCGGCCCCTACCTGGAGCAGCAGGCCGCGGTACACCCGCAGATGGTCGTGGGCGGGGACTGGAACATCTGCCATCGGCGTCAGGACCTGAAGAACTGGCGTCCCAACCGGAAGAAGTCCGGCTTCCTGCCCGCCGAGCGCGCGTTCATGGACTCGGTGTTCGGCACCTTCCCCGACGAGGCGACGCAGGTCGGCGACCCCACCGACGCAGGACGCACCGGCAACCCGGCGGGGCAACCGTCCGACTACACCGGCGCGGTGGAGTACGTCCCCGCCGGGGACGCGCCGCAGGCGGCGCAGGAACCGCGCTGGTTCGACGCCCTGCGTCGGCTCCACCCGGACGAGGACGGCCCGTACTCGTGGTGGACGTGGCGCGGCAAGGCCTTCGACACGGGCGCCGGCTGGCGCATCGACTACCAGGCCGCGACGTCCGACCTGATGGACCGCGTCGAGGCAGCCTGGGTGGACCGCGCAGAGCACTACGACCTGCGCTGGAGCGACCACTCGCCCGTACTGGTCACGTATAACTGACGTGCCAGCCCCGCCGTGGCGAGGGCGACGTGCAGCACCAGCAGGACGAGCAGCGCGGCGCTGACTCCGTCCAGCCAGGCGGCACCGGTGGCGAGGGCCAGGTGATGGGTGCCCAGGCTGCAGGTGCCGACGGGGAACGTGCAGGACCACCAGGCGGGGCTATAGGTGGCTAGGGACGTCCCCCAGTGGACCCGCAGGGCCCACAGCGCGGCGGGGATCCCGAGGGCAAGGACGGTTCCGGCGTAGGCCGTGCTGTCGGCGAGAAGCAGGGCGGCGGTGGCGCTCTGCCCGACGATGCCGAGGGGGATCCATGCCGTTGCCGCGGCGGGCGGGGCGGGGTGTCGGCCGGGGGAGAGATAGACGAGGCAGAGGGCGGGCACACCCGTCAGCAGCGATGCCGCGAAACAGATCGTACCGGGCAGTGGATGGCCCAGCTGGGCGGCGTTGGTGGCGGCCACCATCGGGGTGACCAGGGGTAATGCCGCGGGGAAGGTGCAGGGCAGTCTGCCGCGCACCAGGGCCAGGGATTGCGGCACGAATACGACGATGGCGGCGGCAGTCCCGGCCAACCAGGTGACCAGGTGGACCGTGGTGAACCCAAGGGTGGAGTCGGCGGCGGAGCCGAGGGCCAAAACACCCATCGTCACCATCGACCACGCCGGTAGGTCGGTGGTCCGCCAGCTGCGGCCCCCGCTGAGCAGTATGACGGCGACGAGGGCGGCGATGATCGTCACGATGCCGCCTGCGACATTCCCGACGTGGATCCCGACCATGGACGCGGTGACGGAGACGCCCATCAGCGCCCCACCCCAGGCGGGGCCGGGTGCAGGGAGGGGAGTTGGGGTGGTCATGGTTGCTGACCGTAGCCGGGCCGGACGCAGACCGGGGATAACGGTGCAGGTGGAACGGGGTACAGTGACCGTATGTACCCCCACGTCCCGCCGGTCGACCAGATCGCCACCCTCGTCGCGGTCGACGAGCACCGCAGCATCGCCGCCGCGGCGCGTGACCTGGGGCTGAGTCAGCAGACGGTCAGCGCCCGGGTGGCCGCGGCGGAGAAGACGCTCGGTGTGGTTGTCTTCCGCCGCGGGGTGGGGGGATCGGAACCGACGGAGCGCGGCAGGACCGTGCTGGACGCCGCGCGCGACCTGCTCGGCGCGGCGGGCGAGTTCTCCCGCACGGTCGCGGCGACGACGCGTCCGGACGCGGTGCGCCCGCTGCCCGTCGCGGTGTCGAATACCGTCGCCGAACTGTACTTCCCCACGTGGGCCGCACGCTTCCACCGGGAGAACCCGGCGGTGCGCCTGCTGCTGCGCTCACGCAACAGCGCCGAGGTGTGCGATGCGGTGGCGGCGGGGGAGTGCGTCCTGGGGTTCGTCGAGGGCGCGGAGGTGCCGCACAACCTGGCGTCCGACGTGGTCGGGGTGGACGACCTCATCCTGGTCGTCCCGCCGACGCACCCCTGGGCAGGGACCGAGGTCAGCGCGGAACAACTGCGCCGCACCCCGTTGATCACCCGGGAGCAGGGCTCGGGCAGCCGGGAGATCGTGGAGGCAGCCCTGGGCTCGCTGGCCGAACCCGCCGGCGAGTTCGGTTCCCTGGCGGCCCAGCGCGCCGCGGTGACCGGGATGGGCGAGCCCACGGTGATTGCCGCGCGGGCGGTGTCGGCGCAACTGGCGTCCGGCGAACTCGTGGCGGTTCCCGTGACCGGCGTGACCTTCCGTCGGATGCTGCGCGCGGTGTACCCGCGGGGCCGTCCGTTGGGAGAGGGGGACCCGGATGCGGAGGCACTGCTACGGATCGCCAAAGTGCGCGGGTAACATGTGCTGCCATGAGCGATGAAGCACAGATCAAGCGCGTCCTGTCCGGCATCCAGCCCACGGCGGACTCCTACCACCTCGGGAACTACCTCGGGGCGGTCCGGCAGTGGATCGACCTGCAGGACGGGTACGACGCCTTCTACTTCATCCCCAACCTCCACGCCATCACCGTGGACCAGGACCCCACCGAACTGCGCGAGCGCACGCTGGCCGGGGTGGCCCAGCTGCTGGCGCTGGGCATCGACCCGGAGAAGTCGACGATCTTCGTGCAGTCCCAGGTGCCCCAGCACGCCGAGCTGGCGTGGGTGCTGACCTGCCTCACCGGCTTCGGCGAGGCCTCGCGGATGACCCAGTTCAAGGACAAGTCCGCCAAGCGCGGTGCCGAGCGGACCTCGGCCGGCCTGTTCATGTACCCGATGCTGATGGCGGCGGACATCCTGCTCTACCGCCCGCAGCTCGTGCCCGTGGGCGAGGACCAGCGCCAGCACCTGGAGCTGACCCGCAACCTGGCGGAGCGCTTCAACGCCCGCTTCGGCGAGACCTTCGTGGTGCCGGACGGCTTCATCCCGGAAGGCGCGGCGAAGATCTACGATCTGCAGGACCCCACGGCGAAGATGAGCAAGTCCGGCGACAACCCCAAGGGCCTGGTCAACCTGCTCGACGAGCCGAAGACCTCCGCCAAGCGGATCAAGTCCGCGGTGACGGACACCGACGGCGAGATTCGCTTCGACCGCGAGAACAAGCCGGGTGTGTCCAACCTGCTGGTCATTCAGTCTGCTCTCACGCGGCGCAGCGTGGATGACATCGTTGCCGAGTACCAGGCTTCCGGTGCGCAGTACGGTGCGCTGAAGGTGGACACCGCCGAGGCGCTCACCGCGTTCACCACCCCGCTGAAGGCCCGCTACGACGAGTACATGGCCGACCCCGCCGAACTGCAGCGCATCCTCGACCGTGGTGCGGAGAAGGCCGGCGTGGTCGCCGAGTCCGTGGTCGCCGACGTGTACGAGAAGATGGGGTTGCTGCGGTAGGGGTCGACGTCGCCGGCCATCAACTAGTGTGGTGCCACAGGTACAACCTTTATTACTGACGACCAAGAGACATACACAAGAGGAGTCCTTCCGATGGCTCGCACGATCACCGCCTCCGACCGGGACAAGTTGGACGACCACGGCATCGAACGGTCCACGGACGACTCCCCGGGGGCGATCGACCGCTACCGGGACAAGTGGCCGTGGTTCGACCACGTGATGCGCATGAATGAGCGCTACACCGACCAGGGCGGCAACCACTTCGCCGCCGGCATTACCTACTTCTCGGTCCTGTCGATCTTCCCGCTGATCATGCTGGTTTTCGCCACCGTGGCGATGGTCGTGGCCGGCAACGAGGAATTGCTCGACGAGATCATGGACACCGTGACCGAGTCCGCGGGCGGTGAGCTTGGCGACACGATCAACGACATCATCACCCAGGCGATCGACCAGCGCGGCAGCGTGTTCGGTATTGGTCTCGTGTTGGCCCTGTGGACCGGGCTGGGCTGGATGGCCAACCTGCGTATGGGCGTCTCGGAGATGTGGAAGGTCCCCGGCAAGGCGGAGAATTTCCTCAAGGGCAAGATCAGCGACCTGATCGGCCTGTTCGGCCTGCTCATTGCCCTGGCGGTGGCGTTCGCCGTGACCGCCATCGGCGGCGGCGGTTTCACCACGAGTGCGCTGGATGCCATCGGGCTGGGCGACATCCCCGGCATCAGGTTCATCACCTGGCTGGTGGCCCTGGTCGTGGCGCTGATCGCCAACTGGATCGTCTTCTTCTGGCTGATGCTCTACCTGCCGCGGTACCGCGTCCCGCGACCGGCTGCGGCCCGTGCCGCGGTGATCGGTGCGGTGGCCTTCGAGGTCATCAAGCAGGTGGCCACGATGATCTTCTCCAACGCACTGTCCAACCCGGCGGGCGCGGCCTTCGGCCCGGTCATCGGTGTGATGGTCGTGCTCTACCTGGTCTGGCGGGTCACCCTCTACCTCGCCGCCTGGACAGCAACCACCCCGGAGGCGTTGGCGGAGATGGTGCCGGACGCACCGCCCGCCGCGGTCATCCGCGTGCGCCAGGAGGTGCGGCCCGGAGCGCGTGCCGTCAGCCCCGTCGGCCTCGTCGGAATCGGTACCGCCGTCGGCGCAGCCGCGGCCGGCCTGCTCAGCAGGGCCCGACGCCGCCGCTAGGATCCGGCCGCGTTTAGCGGCGCCGGAAGCGCGCCGCGCCCGCGGCGAGCACGCCGAGCAGCAGGACGGCGATACCGACGCCGGCGATCGCACGCACGTCCACGCCGCTGGCGTCATCGTCGGAGACGGCGTCGGACGCATCCTGCGCCGGGGCGTCCTGCGTGGTGCTTTCTTGCGGGGCGGGTTCCTCCTCCGGTGCGTCGAGCGTGCCGATAGACGCGTCGGCCGGGGCGGCGAAGGCGGCGTCGAGGATGGCGCTGGCCTGCTCCGCGGGGCGTCCTGCGGCGATCGTGGAGTTCAGCAGCACCACGCCGAGGGTGCGTCCGTCGCGTTCCGCGGCGACGGAGAAAGTGTGGCGGGCATTGTCGGTGAAGCCGGTCTTGCCGCCGATCGTGCCCGGGTAGTTGAACAGCATCTCGTTGTCGCTGGAGAGTTCGAAGCCCTCCATATCGTCGTAGCCGGGGAAGTCCATGGTCTCCTGGCCGAGGATTGCGCGGGCGTCCTCACGCTGGAAGACCTCGCGGTAGATCAGTGCCATGTCGTAGGCGGTGGTCTGCACCCCGGGGCTGTCGAGCCCGTGCACGGTGACCACGCGGGTGGCCTGTGTGCCCAGCGAATCGGCCAGTTCCTGCATCTTCGCCACCGTGGCCTCCTGGCCGCCCATGGCCTCGGCGAGTGCGATCGCGGCGTCGTTGCCGGAGCGCATCACCAGGCCCAGCAGCAGTTCACGGGCGGTGTAGCGCCCGCCCGGGCCCACGCCCACCTGTGAACCGTCCACGGCCACGGCCTCGTCACTGACCGGGATGATCTGGTCCATGTCGAGGGTGTCCAGCGCGGTCATCAGCAGCAACGCCTTGATGATCGACGCCGGACGGTACAGCCCATAGGGGTCCTTGGACGCCAGCACGTCGCCGGAGTCGACGTCGTAGACCATATAACTGCCCAGGCTGAGCCGGTCCGGCATGTCCAGGCCCGGTGCGGAGACCGGGCCGCAGGTGTCGAGGGCCTCGCCGCCGGGCCCCGGACGCTCCACCGTGATCGGTGCCGGGGCGTCCTGCCCATCGTCCGGCAGCGCGTCGGCGTCGAACGCCGGGGGAAGATCCTCGGCGAAGGGGCAGCGGTCCGTGTCGAGGAAAGGATCCGACGGCAGCGGGGAACCCGGGTCGGCAGTCAACGGCAGCCAGTCGTCCTTCTCGACACCATTGAGGCCGGCCTCCGCGGCGGCGGGAGCGGCCAGGGGACCGGCGAGGCTGACCGCCAACGACGCGGTGAGGACGGTGGCCGTGAGGGAACGGCGGCGAAGGAGAGTGTGTGCGTTCATCGGGCACCTATTCTATCGGCAGCGGGGCCGGGCACGGACATCGTGACTGCGCGGGGCTATCCTGGGGCACCATGACTGACCCCCGAGATAGTGAAGCCCAGGAAGCCCAGCAGGCCAGTGTTGACGCGGACGTGATCCGTCGGCTGCCCAAGGTCGTGCTCCATGACCACCTCGACGGCGGACTGCGGCCGCAGACCATCATCGACATTGCCGCAGAGACCGGTTACGAGGGACTGCCGACCACCGACGCCGCAGAACTGGAGAAGTGGTTCTTCGACGCCGCCAACTCCGGCGACCTGCCCACCTACCTCACCACCTTCGACCACACCACCGCCGTGATGCAGACCCGCGACTCCCTGGTCCGGGTGACCCGCGAGGCCGTCGAGGATCTTGCCGCTGACGGCGTCTGCTACGCCGAGCTGCGTTTCGCCCCCGAACAGCACCAGGCCAAGGGGCTTAGCCTGCAGGACGTCGTGGACGCCACTGTGGAAGGTGCCCGCGCCGGTGAGCGCGCCGTCGCCGAGCGTGGTGGAACCATCCACGCCCGGCTGCTGTTGTGCGCCATGCGTCACGCCGACCGCGCCGCGGAGATCGCCCAGCTGACTGTCGACAACCACGGTGAGGATAGCCCTGCGGACGGCTACGTCGTGGGCTTCGATATCGCCGGCGCGGAGGACGGCTTCCCGCCGTCGAACCACGTCGAGGCGTTCCGCATCCTGCGCGAGAACCTCGTGCCTGTCACCGTCCACGCCGGTGAGGCAGCTGGTGTGGAGTCCATCGCCGACGGCCTGCGCCAGGGTGCCGTGCGCATCGGCCACGGTGTGCGCATCTACGAGGACTTCGACGCCTCGATGAGCGGCATCGCGCTTGGTGAGGTCTCCAAGTTCGTGCGCGACCGGCGCATCCCCCTGGAGATCTGCCCGACCTCGAATACACAGACCGGTGTGTGCGAGACCATCGCCGAGCACCCGTTCAACCTGCTCTACGAACTGGGCTTCACCTGCACGGTCAACACCGACAACCGGCTGGTCTCCGGCTGCACCATGAGCGGCGAGATGATTGCGCTGGCCGAGAACTTCGGACTGGAGTACTGGCAGTTCCTGGAGATGACCACCAACGCCCTGGACAACGCCTTCTGCGACCAGCCGCTGCGCGCCATGCTGGAGCAGGACGTGATCTACCCGGCCTACGCGGAGATCGGCCGCACCCTGGGCGGGGGCGAGGGGGACGCCGCGGGGCTCACCGGGCTGCACGACGAGCACGACCACGCGCATGGCCACGGTGAGGGTGCCGGCGTTGAGGAGGTTCAGCTGTCGATGGAGAACCTGCGGGCCGAGCTCGCGGAGCTGGGGCTGAGCCTCGACGACGAGGATGACGAAGACGGCACAGACGGCGCAGCGGGCAAGACCGAGAGCTAGCCGCTCAGCCAGTCCCACCAGCTCTTCTTCAGGGGGACGCCGGGTTCGGCGACGGTGATCTTCAGGTCACCGCAGGTCGCGTGCCCGGTGAGGACGACCACGGGTGCGCCCGGGCTGAGTCGGGGCCCCTGGTCGGCCTTCACATCGCCGAAGACCAACGACATCCGGTTCTCTACCCGGATGCCTGGTGGGATGGTGATCTTCACGTCGCCGAAGATCGAGGTGACGTGAAGATGTGTCGTCGGGGCGGAGAGGGAGGCCTCGCGTAGGTCGAGCCGCACATCACCGAACAGGAGGAAGAGCTTCTCCTGCTCGGCGAGCTGGATGTTGCCGCTGCGTTGGAGGTCGCCGAACCACAGGTTCTGCGAGGGGGAATTCACCTGGGGCACACTCTGAGGTGCCGCGGCGGTCGGGAAGTCGGGGACTGGGGCTGCTGCCTTGGCGGCGAGCTCCTCGACATCTCGACTCCCACTGTTTCCCGTGACGAGGGCCTCGAGACGGTCGAATCGTTCGATGTCGGTGGTGGACCAGACCGCGTCACTGAGTTCCGAGAACTCGGTCAGGTCGATCCGCCCCTGACCGACGGCCAACGTGAGGGCGTCGTTGAGGCGGTTGCGGCGCTCGTCGGTAATCCGGTCGGGGAGGGGATCCATGTGTTCAGGGTACGTGAGTCGATCCTCCTGATGCGGGGACCACTCCCCAGCCAGATGTCTACTTTCCCAGTCAACAGCCAGTATCTCTGATATCGCCAGTGAGACACCGACTTGAAAGGAATAGAAATGACAACTCCTCCCCCCGGACGATGGAGAAGAACAGATGACGCCGACGACCGGACGAATCGTGTCACCCCGGACCCTACTTCGGAACAACGCGCACAACGCAGGCAATCGACATCATCAGGCGATCGATGGGTCTCCTACGCTGATAGCGAGACCGCGGGGCCACGAGCATCCGCCCCACGGTCAGCCCGACGCCCATCAGAGTTCCGTTCGGTCCGCTCGGAAAGTCAGATGTCCGGCGGAAGGAATCAAGAAGCGGCAAGCCACGACGATACGCTCAGTTCTCCCGTGGTCAATGCGAACGCTTCGTGGGGACAGGTGGAATCAGGATACCCTAATAACTCTGGAACTTCGGGATCAACTTTCGCGACGCCGCCGCGATATTCTGATCAGGGGGAAAACCGCGGATACAGCTCGACGGTAGGGGATACGCCAAAAAACGGTAGTATCGCGGAACGTTTCGCTACTGGAATGAGCCCGAAGGTTTTGGCGGGTTCGGCAGCGGTCCTACTTGTTCTTTCCTTTGTGTCCTACATGATGGATTGGGTCGTGGTTTCTGTGCAATGGGGTAATTCGTTCGATGGGTTCGGGGGCCGGGAAGACTTCTTTAATGGTTTTGGTGTGACCGGAGGTACGATACTGGAAGGTTCTGTCGTGCCTTTGTTATTGGCCGTGGTATCGATGGGCTTGATTATTGGCGCGATCGTATCATCCTTGATATGGGCGGGATCTAAAATCCCTGCTTTGCTAGTGATGATTTCCGGCGGCGTGCAGCTCCTTAATTCTCTGGTGGTTCTTGCGTTCTTGTCCGAGGCGGAGGATTCTGCGAAATCGATAGTGTCGGATCCTATATTTAGGCGGCCCATTGCGGACTCTGCTCTAGGGGCGGGCTGGTACTTTGCGATCATCCTTTCCATTATTTCGATTGCTCTGGGCGTTTTCTACCTAGTGTCCGTTCGTCAGAAGGGGAAGTAGGTAGCCTCTCTGCAAGGCTGGGGCTCGAAGGCGGATGGGGCTCACGCTGTCGACGCGCTCAGTGGTGATGGTCCACGGTGGGCCGGGCGGGAGCCTGCTCCCACCTTGAGCCCTCAGGTCGCCGTGGGGCCTCGGATTCGACCTGAGGGCTCAAGGTGGCGAGGGAGGCCAAGGAAGGCATAAGAAGGCGAAGGTCCAGTTCGCCCCGCCGCAGGTAAACCCACCTGAACCGATCAACTGGATCGGTAAAGTCGCAGGTCAGCCGGTTTGACTTAACCGCTTCAGAGGCATTGACTAGCGCATTGTGACTTTCAAGAAGCGGCTCCGCACCGTCCTGACCGCCGCCACCGCGACCGTCGGACTGACCACAGCACTCGCCGTCGCCGGCTGCTCCGCCACCGGTGGCGCACCCCGGGCCTCGGAGGGGGAAAGTGGTGGCGGCACCGTCGACACCCCGCGCTATGTGGTCTCCATGGTCAGCCACGGTGCGCCCGGCGACACCTACTGGGACCTCGTGCGCAAGGGCGCGGAGGACGCGGCCAAGAAGGACAACATCGAGCTGCGCTATAGCTCCGACCCGCAGGCACCGAACCAGGCCAGCCTGGTGCAGTCCGCCATCGACTCCAACGTCGACGGGATCGCGCTGACCATGCCCAACGCCAATGCCATCGGGCCGGCCGCCCAGCGTGCCGTGGATGCAGGGATCCCTGTCGTTGGCCTCAACGCCGGCATGGAGGACTACGAGCGCTACGGGCTGACCGGCTTCTTCGGCCAGGACGAAGCCGTCGCCGGGCAGAAGGCCGGCGAACGTCTCCAGGAGGAGGGGGCGAAGAAGACCCTGTGCGTGGTTCATGAACAGGGCAACTCCTCCCAGGAGGCCCGCTGCGCCGGCATCGACGAGGGACTCACCGGCGGTTCCGTGGAGATCCTCTACGTCAACGGGCAGGACCTCACCTCGGTGAAGTCCACCGTGCAGTCCAAGCTGGCTCAGGACAGTTCGATCGATTGGGTCATGGGTCTGGTCACGCCGGTCTCCCTCGTCGTCGCCGACGCCGCGGAGGACACCGGGGCGGACGTCAACATCGGCACCTTCGATACCAACGCCGAACTCGTCCCCGCTATCCGCGACGGACGCGTCAGCTTCGCCGTTGACCAGCAGCCCTACCTGCAGGGCTACATGGCCGTCGACGCCCTGTGGCTGGCGAAGCGCAACGGCACCACCGTCGGTGGCGGGCGTCCTGTGTACACCGGCCCGAGCTTCGTCGACGAGTCCAACATCGACACCATCGCCGACGCCGCGAAGGAGGGCCTGCGATGACCGGGACCCGACTGACCTCCCTGTTGCGCCGCCCCGAGTTCGCCAGCCTGATCGGTGCGGTGGCGATCTTCATCCTCTTCCTCGTCGTCGCCCCCAGTTTCCGCTCGATGGATGCCGTCGCCACCGTGCTGTACACGTCCTCCACGCTGGGCATCGTGGCACTGGCCGTGGGCCTGCTGATGATCGGTGACGAGTTCGACCTGTCGACCGGCGTCGCGGTGACCACCACGGCACTGGCGGCCACGATGATCGCCTACAACTTCCACCTGCAGACCTGGGTCGGCTCTCTGCTGGCACTGATCGTTGCCCTGGCCATCGGCTTTTTCAACGGGTGGATGGTCACCCGCACCGGCATCCCCAGCTTCCTGATCACCCTGGCCACCTTCCTCATGCTGCAGGGCCTGAACCTCGCGATCACGAAACTCGTCAACGACCAGGTCGCCACCCCGGTGATCTCGGATATGCAGGGCTACGAGTTCTGCCGCCGGCTCTTCGCCGGCTCCGTCCACATCTTCGGCGTGACCGTGCAGGTCACCGTGTTCTGGTGGCTGTTCTTCGTCGCGGTGGCCAGCTGGGTGCTGTTCAAGACCCGCTTCGGCAACTGGATCTTCGCCGTCGGAGGGAACAAGGACGCCGCCCGCGCCGTCGGCGTGCCCGTCGACCGGGTGAAGATCATCCTGTTCATGACCGTCGCCGCGTCATGCTGGTTCGTCGGCCAGCACAACCTCTACCAGTTCGACTCCATCCAGGCTGGCCAGGGCGTGGGCAATGAGTTCCTCTACATCATCGCCGCCGTCGTCGGCGGGTGCGCGATGACCGGTGGCAAGGGGACCGCCGTGGGTACCGCCATCGGCGCCCTGATCTTCGGCATGACCAACCAGGGCATCGTCTACGCCGGGTGGAACCCGGACTGGTTCAAGTTCTTCCTCGGCGGTGTGCTGCTGCTCGCCGTGCTCGCCAATAACTCCTTCTCGAAGTACTCGGAGGCCCGACAGTGACTAGTCCCGTAATCGAGCTCCGCGGCATCGGCAAGAGCTACGGCGCCTTCCGCGCCCTCGACGACATCAACCTGTCCGTCCGGGAAGGCAGCGTCACTTGCGTCCTCGGCGACAACGGTGCCGGCAAATCCACCCTGATCAAGACGCTCGCCGGCTTGCACAGCCCCTCCGACGGAGAAATCCTCGTCGACGGCGAACCCGTGAACTTCGCCAACCCGCGCGACGCACTGGCCCACGGCATCGCGACCGTCTACCAGGACCTCGCCGTCGTCGGGCAGATGCCCGTGTGGCGCAACTTCTTCCTCGGCCAGGAGATGACCGGACGCTTCGGCGTCCTGCGCGAGGCGCAGATGCGGGAGATCACCGCCGAGCGCCTGCAGCGCATGGGCGTCGACCTGAAGGACGTCTCGGTGCCGATCGCCTCGCTGTCCGGAGGGCAGCGCCAGGTGGTCGCGATCGCGCGCGCCCTGTACTTCGGCGCCCGCGTCCTGATTCTCGACGAACCCACCGCCGCCCTCGGCGTGAAACAATCTGGCATGGTGCTGAAGTTCATCGCCGCCGCTCGCGACGAGGGCGTCGGGGTCATCCTCATCACCCACAACCCGCACCACGCATACCTGGTGGGGGACCGTTTCGTCCTGCTGAATCTGGGTGGCAGCGTGCTCGACGCCGCCCGCGACGAGGTCACTCTCGAGCAGCTCACCCTGGAGATGGCCGGTGGTGGGGAACTTGATTCGCTGGCGCATGAGCTCGAACGGTAGGACTATGGCGGTATGACGTTTCCCAGCCTGTTGCCCGGCCAGGTCCTCATCGACGACCAGATCGGCCACCGAGTCGCGCTCCGCCCCGGTCAGTCGCTCACCCTTGGACGCGCCGCGGAGTTCCCCCTGGGGCCCGACGACGAGTTCATGCACCGTCGTTTCCTGCAGATCTGGGACTCCGACGGCACGTGGATGATCACCAACTGCGGCAAACGTCTCACGGCCAATATTCAGCCGAGGGCGCATAACTCCTTCAGCCAGAGCCGGCTGGGGCCCGGTGCTAGCCTGCCGCTGCCGCTGGGGGAGTCCGCGGTGGTTTTCGCTACCTCGGTGACCACCTACGAACTCGACCTCACCGTCGCCGCCACCCTGAAGCCGCCGGCCGGGACGGCCGCCACTGGACCTGCGGCCGGAGCGCCGTTGACCGTCGGGGAGCTGATCTTCAACGAGGAACAGGTCAACCTGCTGCGCGCGCTCGCCGAGCCCCTGGTCCGCCGCCCCGGGACGGACCTGTCCGAGGTACCGACCGTGAAGGACCTGGAACAGACCCTGGGATGGTCACAGAAGAAGGTGAACACCAAGATCGACTACCTTTCCAAGGCCCTTGAGGGCAGTGGCGTGACCGGATTCTCCGCCCGTAACGGCAATGCCCCGACCAGGCGTCTTGCATTGGCCAGGTATGCTCAGGAAAACTACTGGTCTCTCAGGAGACAAGGCTGACCGCGCCCCGCGCAGTGAGGACAGCGGGGACTGCGAGGTTCGCGAGGATACGGAGGAGACGGAGTGGGGAACAACGACTGGGGCGCACCTGCCTCCGGCGGCAACCCCTGGACGCAGGAGGATCTCGGTACCGGGAACACCGGGAACACCGGGAACACCGGTAGGTCAGGCGGCGCAGGGGGTCTCGCCACCGGCATCATCGTGGCGGCCATCGTCGCCGTCGTCCTGGTCGTAGGGCTCATCGCCGCCGGCATGCTCATGTGGAACAACTCCAGCGACGATGCGTCCGGCGACGACGGCTCCTCGCCGCATTTCACCGCGGTCCCCGAGTCGGACGGTCCCAGCGGGGACTCCGAGGACACCGCGACCACTGAGACCACTGAGGCGACCGAGACCACCGAGAGCCAAGCGTCCCCCTCATCGCCGGACCCCAGCACGCGGAGCACACCCAGCTCCCCGAGCACGCCCAGCACGACCAACACACCGTCGAACCTGAGTTCACAGGGGTGGCGCGGTGTGACTGATGCGTCGTGTAAATCCTCCGACCAGTGGGTCTACGCCGGGACCAATGGCGACGACTACGCGGTGATCTGCCGCGTCGGGGAACGCGGTGGCCTCTACTACCGGGGGTACTACAACGATCAGGCCGCCGAATACGACATCGACATGGACCGCGTCAGTTCGGGTCGGTGGGTGACCAACACCCTGGATCGCAACGGCTCGCGCGTGGAACTCACCGCGTCGGGCGTCCGGGTCATCGATGGCTCAGGTAAGGAGCTGTCCTCCCGCGACTTCACGTGGAGTTCCGAGGACGACAGGTGAGCGGCTGGGGAGAGGCCGACAGTAACTCCAGCGGGGACGGTCTCGCCTGGCTCGCCGCCGAACTTGAGTCCCGGCGCAACCTCACCGACCTCACGCCGATCGGCCAGGGCGGTATGGGGCACGTTTACCGTGCCTACGACCGGGGGCTACACCGCTGGGTGGCGGTGAAGGCGATCCGTCCGGAGATCGTCGGGCGGGGTGGGCCCGATGGTGGGGACGGTTACCAGCGCTTCCTCGCGGAGATGAGGACGCTGGCCACGATCCGCCACACCTCCGTGGTCAATATCCACTACGCCGATTCTGCTGACGCGCTGTCGGCCACCGGCACGGCCGCTTACTTCGTCATGGACTACGTCGACGGCGGTGACCTGGCCGAAGCATTGGCCGATCGTCGGACCACCGGGCGGCGCTTCAGCGTCGACGAGGCGTGCGACATCCTGCGTCCTATCGCCGAGGCCCTGGACCACATCCATCACCGAAACCCGCCGGTGGTGCACCGCGATCTCAAACCGGCGAATATCCTGCTTCCCCGCGACCCGCACTCCAGCGTGGGCACGACGGCGCTGCTCACCGACTTCGGCATCAGCATCGCCGGCGACGACACCCGGGTGACCTCCACCGGCATGGTGATCGGCACGGAGAAGTACATGGCCCCGGAGATCTTCACCACGGCCTCCACCTATGGCGCGCACATGGTGGACTACAACGCGGCGACCGACCGCTACGCACTCGCACTGATCGCCCTGGAGATGCTCACCCTCACTGCGTTCCGCGACACGATGTCCATGACCGCATGGCGGGGCGAACGGAAACTGCCCACGCTTACCGCCGAGGCGTTGGCACCGCAGGACGGCCCGGCCGCCGCGCACATCACCTCGGTGCTGCGCCGGGCGCTGGACAACGACCCCGGGCGTCGGTACCCGACCGCCGTGGCCTTCCTCGACGCGCTCGCCGCCCCCGCCGGTGCAGCTGGCGCCGGCAGGCAGGACGCGCAGACGCGCGAGACCCCGGTGAGCTGGGCACCCGCGCCGGCAGCGGCAGCGTCCGGAGCGTCCGGCCGACGCAGCGCGTCGCGCACACCCGTCGTCGTGCTTGGCGTCCTCGCCCTACTCGTCGTGCTCGGTGTCGGCGGGTTCCTCGGCTACCGCCACATCGCGACCCCAGCGTGGGACGCCAACGACGCCAGGATCGTCAACGCCTTCCCCAAACTCCTGCCTGACCGGCAAGGCGAAAGCGGGTGGCAGGGGATGACCTGCAACAGCAGTGATGCCCGCGGCGAGGAGGATGCCCGCGTGACCTGTCGCGGCGACGGACTGACCATGGCCGTCGTCGACTTCGGCAGCGAGGACGTCCGGGCCGCCTACATCCCCACGACAGGTGCCGAGCCATTCGAGTACGACGGCTGCCGGATCAGGACGGTCGAGGCCGCCGAGACCGGCGGCGCGATGTCAGTCTTCCCGCAGTCCGCAGACCGTACCCGGTACGCCATGCTGCTGACGGGGGAGACGGTGGACGACGCCGCCTCGGCACTCGACGTTATCCAGGGCATGCCCGTATGCTGATCGGCTGGTGATGTGAAGGGTTTTTCCGGTTTCCTGGTGTTCGATTGCCAGAGTGATGTATTAAAGTGCCCCTGAACGCCCCAGAGACGGACCAGTGACGGACCAGAAACGGCCGATAGAGACAAGGACTCCCATGGCGAACTACAACCTGTACACCGAACTGCGGCTGGACGCGGACATGCCGCCGCGCGAGATCGCAGATGTCCTCGACTCTCGTCTTGCTGACCTGCGTGCGCGGGGATTCGGTGCTGACACGCCCGAGGTCGACCAGATGCAGACCGCCCGGGCGATCCTCGGGGACCCGTACAAGCGTGACCTCTACGAGTCGGCGCTCAACGGGCCGCAGGACAATGTGGTGAACATCCGGTGGCTGCACGACCTCGCGGACACGCAGTCGCCGGGGGTGTCCGGCGGACGCGACCTCGTCGACCCTGGTGCCGGCCCTGGCGCTGGCCCTGGTATCGGGCACGATATTGACCAGGACGCCACGCGGGAAACCGCCATCGTGCCGGACCCGGAACCGGAGCTGACCCCGGACGCCACGGCGTCCACAGCTTCCACGGCCGCCACGGACCTGAGCGAGCCTCACACGGAGGCAGCGCAGGACGCTCCGGCAGAGCAGGATGCGCCGGACGTGCCGGAACCGTATGCCGCGCCGGAAGCGCAGGACGTGCAGGACGCGCAGGACGCGCAGGACGCTCCGGCGGCGCCGGCGCCGAGCGCGTGGCAGCGTCCCGCTGCGTCCCCGTCGTCACCCGCACCCGGTGGCTACCGCGGCCCACAGCACGCGGCACCGAATAACCAGTTCCAGCAGTCACCGGGTCAGGCACCCGGTCAGGCTCCCGGTCAAGCACCGCGCCAGACCTCTCAGCTCGACACGAGCACCTGGGGTGTCGGCTCACGGTCCCGCAGCGAGTCGAAGCTCTACCTCTCGCTGCTGGCAGTCATCGTCGTCGGCATGATCTACCCGCTCATCGTCCTGCTGACCGCTGGGGTCAGCGACGTGAGCCCTGAGCTTTCCGTGTTGAAGGCCACGCTGTTCACCCTCGCCCACGTCGCCACGTGGGTCAGCATCAATGAGATCATCTGGGGAATTCGTAAGATCGTGGCACCCGATAAGCACTCGGAGCAGTAGTTTGACGGACACCGGTAGGCAGGACGCGACGGCAACCCGCTCGAGGGGGCGGGTGGTTCTCGGTCAGCTCCACGCACTGGCGACCCACCATCTGGTCGTTGCTGCGGCGACGGTTGTGCTCGCCTTGCTGGCTGTCGTGGGGCTTGCGCTGCCCTGGGGTAGGACGATTGTCTCCGCAGCCGCCACCGGAGCAGCCGGCTCGCCCGCGGCCGAGGACTCCGACATGGTGTTCACAGTCTCCGGTTTCGGCATGATCACCGGTGCTTTCCGGGCGATCGGTCTGCAGGAAATCCGGGTGGACGCGACGCTTCTGTCACTGGCCTGTGGGCTGCTACTGCTCGTGCTGGCCGCAGCTGTGCTCATCGGATTCACCGCGCTGCGGCGTGTGGCTTCTATCGTGGTCGCTGCCTGCGGTGCTGGTTTCGTCGGGTATGCGGTCTACGGGTTGGTGACGGCACTCGGGGTGGAGGATGAGTTCCTCCCGGCCGATGACGGTGCAGGAGGGCAGAGCACTGAACTCTTGCGATCCTTGCTCGGGTCCGTTCACACGACGACCGGGCCGGGGGAGTACGTGGTGCTCGTTGCTGGCCTTCTTCTGCTGGTGCTGGGCGCGTACTTCGCCCTGCGTTCGGCCTATCCGTGGTCGAATCCTCCTGACGACGACGCACTGAAGGGAGCGCCGTCGGTGCAGCGCACGCCGGAGCAGCAGCCGGCACAGGACACCGCGACTGGCATAGGCACCGCCGAGCGGCCTTAACTCCAGCCGGAGTTGCTGGTGGGTTAGGGCGGGTCACCACTGGTTGTCGTATCTTTACTCCCAGTGCTCCCCGGTTTCTTCTTTCCCGTCCTCTTGCGCAGTTGATCACGGTAGAGGCGGCGCCTCGCGGCACCGGGGTGGCGGCGCACCGTGGGGTGGTCATTGTGTACAGGACTGCGTGTCGGATCCTCGCCGACGGGCGGTGTCCAGATGACCCGGCGCCCGGTGCCATCTTCCGCCGGGATGGTCCACCATCGGTCCGGATTCGTGCGGGAATCATCCACCCGGGCGTGCATAGCGGGTGAGACCAACGTGAGGTTCTCGAGGTCGGTCTCGCCACCTGCGCTCCACCCGTCGATGTGGTGGACGTGGCAGTGCGCAGGGGCACTGTCGGTGCCCGGAGCCGAACTGATGCCCTCCTCGCCGACGAGGGCGAGGTACTGGTCCAGGCTCCCGAGTCTGCGGGACCGGCCGAAGCACAGCGTGCTGCCGTCCACGTCGAGAACCTGCAGGCAGGTCTCCAGGCGGTCGGTATCTTCCAGCAGTGTGGATGCTGGGACGTGCACGCCCACGTCCGTCAGCGCGGTCCCGGTACGTGCGATGAATTGTTCGACGGGCATCACAGCGACGATCGTCGTCGCACCACGACCGGGGTTCAGGGCACGTCCGGGGCCGTAGCCGGAGTGGACGGCAGCGGCGAGCGCGTCGTGACGGCGCTGCTCTGGGGTGCGGGTGTCCTCGGCGGCGGCATCTTCGTCCAGAAGGTCACCAGTTTTGGCGTGGTCGGCCATGAGACGCTGCATCGACGCGGCGAGGTGCGGGGTCAGGGTGCCGCGGATCGACGTCATGCCGTCGACGCCCTGCTTCCCGAGCGTCAGAGACCGCATCCTGCGGTGGTCTTTCTCGGTATAGGGCTCGTCGGCCCCGACGAGGTCCAGGAGGAAGTTGCGCAGGGAGTCGAGGATGTCCGGGCCCTGTTTCCTGGCAAGGTCGGCGACGGGTTCATCGGCGATGCGAGTGATCTCCGGCTGGATCGCGGCCGGCAGCGCCCGGATCTGCCGGTCGGCTTTCTCTATCCCGGTGGCGTCGAGCAGGCCTTCTTCGACCAGTTTGGTCAGGTGCGGCATGTGCTCAACGTGCGGCGCGGTGGGATCCGGCCCCCAAGGGTCGGGCCGTTCGGCGGTGCGAGACCAGCCGGTGAGACGGGTCTTTGCATCGCGGAGGGTGGTGTTGAGGATCTCGCACAGTGCCCGGGCGCGTCGCTGCGGTCCGGCGGGGAGATCAGCCTCGTGGGCGGAGATGAATGCGGAATCCGCTAGTGCGAGCTTCTTGCGGGCACGTTCCAGCTTCTGCACCGCTTGCAGCCTGGCGGACTCCTCGAGCCTGGACCAGACGTCCGGGCCGGAGGCGATGACGTCCTCCGCTGCGGCATCGAGCCGCTCCACCGCTTCGAGGAGGTCGGCGGTCGACCCGACCAGGCCTGCTGGTGGTTCTACCTCTGACATCCCCGCCACCCCCTTCGATCATGTGTTCCGTTGGCCCGCCCTACATGAATCTTTTATCTGCCAACTAACAGTAATGTTCGAAAGGGTGTTCGTCAAGAGGCTAGGGGAAGAAAGTTTCCGATACCTCAGAACATTCAGAACTTCGTGAAACGGGCGGTCAGGTTCTCCTCCAGCCGCGTCCACCCGTTGGCCTCTTCATCGAAGGGGGGCGTCGGGGTCGCCGCAGAAGGGGAGCCCAGCATGTAGGCGATGTAGTCCTGCAGGCGCGGGTAGGCGAGCAGGACCTTGTTCACCCCGTCGTCCTTCGCCCAATCGGCGGCGTCGGCCAACAGCTCGTAAGCCCGGCCCAACTGGTCGGTGTCGACCGCCTCGATGCCCTCGGTGATATCGGAGCGCAGCCCGGTGAATCCGTAGACGTTCGAGGGGTGGACCTCCACCTCCAGTTCCCCGGCGTTGGCCAGGGTCACCAGGTCGCCCCAGGTCTCCATGTCGGCGAGGTCGTGGTCCTTCGCATCGACGATCCACCGCACCAACGACCGTGAGGACGGGAAGGTATTGATCTCGCCGAGGTGTCCCAGGAACACCGGGGAGCGGTCGCCAACGTAGCAGCGCAGGGTGTAGACCGAGGTCCCGTCCACCGTGACCCGGATCGGGTCGATGCCTGCCCGGCCCCACGGGGTGGAGTCGTACGGGTCGACCGCGTCATCATTGGCAGTCTCATCGTCCGAGCCTGCCGCGGCACCCGCAGCACCTGCGGCACCGGCAGCCTCGTCGCCAGCCTTCTCGTCCGACCCAGCCTTCTCACTGGCCTCAGCCTTCTCGGCGGCCGCGTCGATGCGCGCCTGCGCGTCGGCGATAAGCGCCTCGGCATCCTCCCCAAGATCCGGCGTGACCAGCGCCTCGTCAATGTCATCGGTGAGTTCGACCCAGTTGTCACGCACGGTCAGCCCCACGCTCGACCACTCGGCCAGGCCGTTCTCCCCGGCATAGTGGTCCTGGCCGCGGCTGACGTTCGACAGCACGGAGTAGGAGTGGAACCACCGGTTGATGCGATTGATGCCGCACACGACGCCGAGCGAGCGCAGCACCTGGAAGGCGTTGGCCACCGTCCGGGTGTTCTCGAAGGACGGTCGTCCGGCCAGGTTGTTCGGCAGTTCGACGAAGCTGATCCGTCCGCCCTTGCGCGGGGTCACGCGCGCTTCCGCGCCGTCCATGAAGGACGCCCAGGCGGGGTGGTCGGCCAGGTCGTGGGAGGACGTCGAGGTGATGCAGGCCAGCAGTTCGGCCGGCGAGGTGAACGCGAAGACCCCGGACTCGTCGCCGAGAAATGCCTGCCACTGTTCGCCGCGCGACACCCAGCCTGGGGCCCACAGCGTGTAGTACGTGCCGGCGGTGGTCTCGAGCTCGAGGGTGACGATTCCGTTGTCTGCCATGACGACAGATTTTAGCGGGAAGCGTGGCCCGGGTCGATGACCGGACCACCGTGTGCACCGGTCGAAGTGAAGAGGTCGGCTTTCAACACCGGCGGCACGGTCGGCGGCGGTTCACCCAGGAACTGCTCGACGTTGTATTCGGCGCTGGCCGGCGTGGTGACGATCCGGGCGAGGCCTCGGCGCTGCGCCCGGCGGCCCAGCCTTCCGAGCCTGCTCTGGTGGCTCTGGCCGGTGTGGTCGTAGGTCATCGAATTCTCACCCTCCTCAGGCGGTCGGCCGGTAGAAGCCGAGGAATCCCATGCCGATGTTCTCGGTGCGCACGGGGTTGACCTGGACAGGGTCGCCGGCCTCGATCATCTGCCCGTCGCCGGTGACCATGGCGACGTGCCCGTCCCACACCACCAGGTCGCCGGGGGCGAGATCGTCGGCGCCCACGGGAGTGCCGATGGCTTGCTGGTCGGCGGTGCGGGGAATGTCCACGCCGGCCTGCCCGTAGGCCCACTGGGTCAGTCCGCTGCAGTCCACGCCGGTGGCTGGGGACGTGCCGCCCCACACGTAGGGCGTGCCGATCGCCGACTTCGCCGCCTCCACGGCCGCCGCGGCCTGCGGGGTGGGCGCGCCCGCCATGTCGGACGCTTCGGGCACGTCGGACGCTCCGGACGCATCAGCGCCGCCGGCGACGTCCGGCGGTGGGGAGGCCGCTGTAGCAGCGGGCGCAGCAGACGCTGCAGGTGCTCCTGCCGCCAGGGCGTCCGGCGACGGCGGTACCACCGGTAGGGCGGCGTCGGTGACGTCGACGCGGGCGGTGAGTTCGGCGAGTTCCGCGCCGAGGAGCTGCAGGCGTTCCTGGGCGCGGGCGAGGTGCAGGCAGGCGATCTGCAGTGCCGCGGCGGGGGCGGCGGGGGAGAGCGGCGCACTGATGACCGTCACCATGATCTGCCGGATGCATTGCTCGACGATGAGCGTGATGTCCGCCGTGGCGCGTCCAACGGCCGCGGCTGCCTCCTGAGCAACGGCCTCGACCTCCCCGACGAGGCGGAAGATCTCGGTGGTGTCCGTGCCGGCCCCGACGAGCCGGTCAACGGCGGCGGTGCCTGCCGCGCCACGTAGGGCGGCGTCCACCAGGGCAGGGAGCTGCTGGGCCAACTGGCCTGCGAGGCCGGACGTCCCGGCGTCCACCAGCAGGGCGGCGAGCGGGTGACTGCCCGTCGACGCCGCCGCCGGCACCAGCCGACGCACCGGTTCGACCAGGCTGAGCACGTCCGTCATGCGCTAGCCCCTTGCCACGTGGAGGCGAAGCCGGCCGCAGAACCCGCCTCGCCGTCCGCCAGGTTCCCGGCGGTGGTGTCGAGTGAGGAGGCGCTGGCCCGGTAGAAACCGGAGAACCCCGCCAGAGCGTCCGCCTGCCGCCCGCGGGCGCGTTGCAGCGCGGCGACCAGCCCCGCTGCCTGCGGGACGAGGGCGGGGAGTACTGGCGGGACGCCCGGAGTACTGCCGGGGGTGCCGGAGGTGAGCAGGTCGGCGACGCGACCTGCGTGGGACGCGGCGGAGGCCAGTGCCTCCACGTCCGCCACCAGGCCGGTCGCTGCGGGGGTCGGGGACTCGTGTGCGGGTGCCATGGTGAGAGAGACTCGCCGGCGGGCTCGGAGGTTCCCCGGACGGTGGGCTATTTTGGAGGGCATGGAGGAATCACAGGGAAGCAGGCAGGACACGGCATCGAGCGGCATGGAGGTTGTGCAGGTCGACCACCCGCTGGCAGCCTCGCGGCTGACGATCATGCGGGACGCGCGAACGGACAATGTCGCCTTCCGCGGCGCACTCGCCGACCTCGGCGCGATGCTGGTCTACGAGGCGTCCCGCGACTTGCCGACCGAGGAGTTCGCCGTGGAAACCCCCGTGGCGACGGCGACGGGGCGGCGTCTGGCGAACCCGCCGATCATCGTGCCGATCATCCGCGCCGGGCTCGGCATGATCGACCCCGCCCTGTCGATGATTCCGGACGCACAGGTCGGCTTCCTGGGCATGGCGCGCGATGAGCAGACCCATGAACCCGTGCCCTACCTCGAGGCCCTGCCGGACGATCTGTCGGACCGCACCGTGTTCCTGGTGGACCCGATGCTGGCCACCGGTGGTTCCCTGCTGCACGGTCTGCGCCTGGTCGCGGAGCGTGGCGCGACGGACATCGTGGTGGTCTGCATGGTCGCCGCCGTGCCGGGTGTGGAGGCGGTGCGTGACTCCGGCTACCCGGTGAAGCGCCTGGTCACCGCCACCGTCGACCCCGAACTCGACGACAATGCCTACATCGTCCCCGGCCTGGGCGACGCCGGCGACCGGCTCTACGGCCCCCGCAACATCGACTTGGGTTAGCGCAGGGCTAGCTACCCGGCACAGCCTGGCGCACCGTGGCGGCGAGTTCAGCCAGCGCGGACTCCACCGCAGCGATTCCGTCGTCCGGCCCGCCGGCGACCTGGAGGTAGAACTTCGCCTTCGGCTCCGTGCCGGACGCCCGGGCGATGACTCGGTACCCCAGGCCGTCGTCGGACGTCCAGGTCAACCGCACGCCGGACGCCGCGTTGGCGCTGTCGGTGCCGTCGAGTGCCCCGACGTCCATCCCGCCCGCGTCGCCGCCGGCCGCCAGGCCCGCCGGCGGCGACTGCGCCCAGTCGGCGACCAGCGTCGCGGCGTCCTGCGTGGAGTCGCAACGCACCGAGATCTGCGCGGTGCGCACCGGGCCGAATTCGGCGTCGAGCCGGTCGAGCTCGTCCTGCAGTGAGGTGCCGCGGTCCTTGAGCTCCGCGGCCCAGGTGGCGGCGAGCAGCGCGGTGGCGAAACCGTCCTTGTCCGCGACGACCTGCGGGAACGGGCAGGTGCCGATCGCCTCTTCATAGGCGTAGGCGAGCTCGCCGTCAGTGCCGTCGGCGGCGCGGGAGAGGTTCTTGAAGCCGGTCATCGTCTCGCGGAACTCCCAGCCGCGGGCCGCGGCAATGCGCCCCAGCAGGCAGGACGACACCACCGTCGTCGCGACGACGGGTGTGTTCCCTGTGCTTCCAGCGCCCCCAGCGCCATTGTGTTCCAGCGCCCGCTGCGCGAGCAGCGGCCCGGTCTCGTCGCCGCGCAGCATCCGGTAACCCAGCGGCGCCGAAGCGTCCGGAATGCCGAGCATGCAGCGGTCGGCGTCCGGGTCGAGCGCGACCAGCAGGTCAGGACGCTGATCGGATGATGCGGCGGACGCCTGCGCCAGCAGCAGGTCGCACGCGCCCGGCTCCTCCGGGTTGGGGAAGTCGACGGTGGGGAACTCGGGGTCGGGCCAGCGCTGCGGCACCACCGTGTCCGGCCGGTTGAACCCGGCGCTGCGGAAGGACTCCTCCAGCGTGCTGCCGCCCACCCCGTGCAGGGCGGTGTAGAGAACCCGCAGGTCACGACGTGCCGCGAGCACCTTCCCCTCGCCGGACGCCAGGGGCGCGGCGACGGCGGAGACGTAGCCGTCGACCGCCCCGAGATCCAGGGACACCGTAGTGGAGCGGGGCACGTCCGGCGCGGCGGGTTGGGCGTCGATGTGCGCCTCGATCTCCCGGTCCGCCGGGCTGACCAGCTGCGACCCGCCGGCGAGGTAGAGCTTGTAGCCGTTGTCGCCGCGCGGGTTGTGGCTCGCGGTGATCTGCACGCCCGCGTCGAGCCCGCGGTGCTTCACCAGCCACGCGATCACCGGGGTGGGAGCCGGGTGGGCGATCAGCGTGACGTCGAACCCCGCCCCGGCGAAGGTTTCGGCCGCCGCACGCGCCATGGCGTGTGAGCCGTAGCGCGAGTCGTAGCCCACGGCGACGCTGATGGGGCCGTCCTGCCGTTCTTGCCGTTCTTGCCGTTCTTTCAACCAGGCGGCAACGCCGCCGGTCGCCCGCGTCACCGTGGACACATTCATACGGTCGGGCCCCGAGCCCACCGGGGCGCGCAGACCGGCCGTACCGAATCTCAACGTCGTGCTCATCGCGTGGTCTCCGTTCCTGTCGTGTCCACTGTGTCTGAGAGCCTTTCGAGCAGTGTGCGAAGCAGTCCGCCGACTTCCGTCGCCGACGCCGCGCCCGCGGCGAGCACCTCCTCGTGGTTCAGCGGTTCGCCGGTGATGCCGGCCGCCAGGTTCGTCACCAGCGACAACCCCAGAACCTCCACCCCCTCGGCGCGGGCGGCGATGGTCTCGTACACCGTCGACATCCCGACCAGCCCGGCACCGAGGGTGCGCAGCATGCGGATCTCCGCCGGCGTCTCGTACTGCGGCCCGGGCATCATCGCGTACACGTCCTCGCGCGTGCCCGGACGCAGATCCTGGACCAGGGCGCGCAGGGTAGGGGAGTAGGCGTCGACGAGGTTGACGAAGTCCGCGCCCACCAGCGGGGTGCGTCCGGTCATGTTGAGGTGGTCGCTGATCAGCACGGGCTCGCCGACCTCCATGCCCTCGGCGAGCCCGCCGGCGGCATTGGTGAGCACCAACCGCCGGACGCCACACGCCGCCGCGGTGCGCACCGCGTGCACCGTCCGCCACAGCGGGTGCCCCTCGTAGGCGTGGGTACGTCCCAGCATCACCAGGACGCGCAGCCCGCCGACCTCCAGGCTGCGTACCGTGCCGCCGTGGCCCTCGGCCGTGGGCGGCAGGAAACCGGGCAACTCGGCCATCGGGAACTCGGTTACCTCGCCGCCGTTCCCGCCGCACAGCACGTCGGCGGCGGGACGCCAGCCCGAGCCGAGCACGACGGCGACGTCGTGCGCGGCCCGTCCCGTCCTGCGCGCGATCTCGGTGGCCGCCTGCCGGGCGGTCGCGGCCGGGTCTGGTGTGACGGTCGTGACGTTCGTGTCCTTCGTGTCGGTCATGCGGCCCAGCATAGGGCGCGGCGGGCGTCAGGTGGGCCGGGGTAGGAGAGGAGGGGTTCAGTGACTAGAGTGGTGAGGATGGCCGGGAACGGCTGTCCCGCGCAGCATCCCGACACGATCTTCACCATGAAGGAGCACCGCCCCAGTGGCCTCAGAGAGCACCCTCGGTTCCGCCGACTCCGTCCCGGTGGCCGACGCCGTCGCCGCCTGGACCGTCGACAACCATGACACGGTGATCGGCTGGCGGCGCCACTTTCACTCCCACCCGGAACTGTCCCACCGCGAGACCGCGACGACGCAGTTCATCGTCGACCGGCTCACCGACGCCGGCCTGTCGCCGCGCCGGCTCCCGGGCACCGGGGTCACCGTCGACATCGGTGGGCAGGGCACGCAGGACGCAGAGGACACGCAGGACGCAGACCCCGCCGTCGCCTTCCGCGCCGACATCGACGCCTTGCCGCTCAACGAGGTCACCGGCCTCGACTTCGCCTCCACCACCCCTGGGGTGATGCACGCCTGCGGTCACGACATCCACACCACCGTGGTGCTCGGCCTGGCCTGCGCCCTGGCGGAGTACGACCGCGACCACGGCCTCACCCAGCGGGTACGCTGCATCTTCCAGCCCGCAGAAGAGGTGCTTGACGGCGGGGCGACCGATGTCATCCGCGCCGGTGCCCTCGAGGGCGTCAGCCACATCTTCGCTGTGCACGCCGAGCCGAAGCTGCGCGCCGGGCAGATCGGTGTGCGTACCGGTGCGATCACCTCCGCCACGGACGTCGTGGAGCTGGTGGTGCGTGGGGCAGGTGGGCACACCAGCCGTCCGCACCTCACCGCCGACGTGATCTACGCCGTCGGCCTGCTGATTACTCAGCTGCCCGGACTGCTGTCCAGGCGCGTGGATCCCCGCACCGGCACCGTGCTGACCTTCGGCGCGGTCAACGGCGGGTCCGCCTTCAATGCCATTCCCCAGGAGGCCACGCTGCTGGGCACGCTGCGCACCGGCAGCCCCACCGTCTGGCGGGAGCTGGACGCGCTGTTCCCCCAGCTCGTGGAGCAGATCCTGGCTCCGACCGGTGCGACCGCGGAGATTCGCTACACCAAGGGTGTGCCGCCGGTGACCAATGACGACGCCTGTACCGCCGTCATGGCGCAGGCCGTGAAGGACGTCGACCCGCACGCGCTACAGGAGGCTCCGCAGTCCTCCGGCGGCGAGGACTTCAGCTGGTACCTGGAGCACGTGCCCGGTGCGATGGCGCGCCTGGGCGCGTGGACGGGCAGGGGGGAGAAGCCCGACCTGCATCAGCCCAATATCGTGCTGGACGAGGCGTGCCTGCCGGTGGGCATCCGGATGTTCGCCGGGGTCATCGACCAGTTCATCACCCTCAGCGACCAGTAGTACCGGTTCCGTCGCTGGGGCCGTCACTGCCGCCGCCGCGGCGCGGCCCGAATCGTCCGACGGCTCCCTTCATCGCCCGCTGTGCCATGTCCACGGCGTCGCCGGTCATCTCCGAGGTGCGCAGTTTGCGCCGCGCCTTCTGCTCTTCGAGGGCGAGCTGCTGGGTGTGCTGCTGCTCCTCCAACGCCAGCCGGTGTTCGCGGCGCAGCCGACGCATCCTGGCTCGCTCCAACGCCTCGGGGCTGGGGGTGTGCCAGGACTCCGGACCGACCTTCAGCACGTACAGCAGGACCGCGACCGCGGGGATGAGCAGGAGCAGAAGCGCGGAGGCGTCGTTGCCCAGGGCGATGGCCCCGGCGAGTGATCCGAGGGTGGTCAGCGCCATGATGCCGGCCCGGGGGCGTGCGCCGCGGCGGTGCTGCTCGGCGAGTTCTCCGGCGGAGTAGACGGACACGGACGCACCGGGTTGGCCGGACTGGTTCGGCAGCGCGGGTAGGTCGTGGAAGAGGACGTCCAGTTCCTGCCTGGTCTGCGCGGCTGCGGCCTCGCGGCAGCGGTCGTCGTACTCGGTCAGTGTGATCCGGCCGTCGGCAAAGTGGACGGCCAGGACCGACAGCGCGGCCTCGCGGTCGGCATCGCCGATACGGACGGTGGGGTCTCGGGGATCACGTGACATGGTCCCTAGTGTAGGACAGGGGGGTTAAGCCCAGCCGAGGGTGCGCTCAACGGCCTTGTTCCACAGGGCGTAGGCCTCGTCGCGGTCGGACGCCGCGACGTCCGGGGTGTAGGTGCGTTCCTCCTGCCACAGGCGACGGATCTCGTCGAGGTCGGCGAAGAAGCCGGTGGCCAGGCCGGCGGCGTAGGCGGCGCCGAGCGCGGTGGTCTCGGTGATCTTCGGGACGGTGACGGGCACGCCGAGCTGGTCGGACTGGAATTGCATCAGCAGGGAGTTCTCCACCATGCCGCCGTCGGCGCGCAGGTGGGTCAGCGGGACGCCGGAGTCGGCGTTCATCGCGTCGACGACCTCGCGGGTCTGGAAGGCGGTGGCTTCCAGGGCGGCGCGGGCGATGTGTTCCTTGGTCACGTAGCGGGTCAGCCCGGCGATGATGCCGCGGGCGTCTGGTTCCCACCGGGGTGCCAGCAGCCCGGAGAACGCCGGGACGACCACGCAGCCGCCGTTGTCGTCGACGCCGCGGGCCAGGCCCTCGACCTCGGAGGAGGAGCTGATCAGCCCAAGATTGTCGCGCAGCCACTGGATCAGCGAGCCGGTGACCGCCACGGAGCCTTCCAGGGCGTACACGGCGGGCTGGTTGCCCAGTCGGTAGGCCACGGTGCTCAGCAGCCCGTGGGAGGACGTCTCCAGCGTGGTGCCGGTGTTCATCAGCAGGAAGTTTCCGGTGCCGTAGGTGCACTTGGCCTCACCGGGTTCGGTGCAGGCCTGGCCGAAGGTGGCGGCCTGCTGGTCGCCGAGGATGCCGGCGATGGCCACATTGTGCACCGGCCCGGAGCGCTGTACGCGTCCGACCTGTTCGGAGGAGCTGACGATCTCCGGCAGCATGGACATCGGCACACCCATTGCCTCACACAGTTCCGGGTCCCATTTCTGGGTGCGCAGGTCCATGAGCATGGTCCGGGAGGCGTTGGTGACGTCCGTGATGTGCCGGGCGCGGTGACGGCGGTTCGTGGAGTTGCGGCGCGAGCGGCGGGTGAGTTCCCAGATGATCCAGGTGTCCATGGTGCCGAAGGCAAGTTCGCCACGCTCGGCGCGTTCCCGCACACCCTCGACGTTGTCGAGGATCCAGCGGATCTTCGGGCCGGCGAAGTAGGTCGACACGGGCAGTCCGGTGCGCTCCCGGAAGAGATCGCCGTGCTCCTCGTCGAGGCGGGAGCAGAAGTCGCCGGTGCGGTTGTCCTGCCAGACGATGGCGTTGTAGACGGGCTTGCCGGTCTCCCGGTCCCACACCACGGTGGTTTCGCGCTGGTTGGTGATTCCCAGGGCGGAGAGGTCCTCGGTGCCGATATCGGAGCGGGCGACGGTGTCGCCGATCACGCGGCGGGCGTTGAGACGGATCTCCTCCGGGTCGTGCTCGACCCAGCCGGGACGAGGGAAGATCTGCCGGTGTTCGAGCTGGCTGACGGAGTGCACGGCACCAGCGGCATCGAAGACGATGGCGCGGGTGGACGTGGTTCCCTGGTCCAGCGACAGGACGTAGCCGCGTCCCGACTGCCGTCCCTGGCGGGGGCGGAACAGGCCGCTGAGCCGGTCGACCATCAGAGGATCTTCAGCAGCGGCTGCGACTTGGTGACACCGTCCCCGGCGGCCACGCCGAGCTCCTGCACGGTGCCTGCCTTGTGCGCCTTGACGGAGTTCTCCATCTTCATTGCCTCGATGACCAGCAGCGGGTCACCCTCGGCGACCTCGGTACCTTCCTCGACCAGGACGGTGACCACGGTGCCCTGCATGGGGGCGACGGCGGTGTCGCCGGAGACCTTGACCTCGCGGCGTCCGGTGTTCTTGCGGGTGCGGCGACGCGTCCCGCCGGTGCCGACCAAGTCGCCGGGGACGCTGACCTCGACGCGGCGTCCGTCGACTTCGACGGCGATGCGGCGGGACGGCACGGGCTCGTCGGCCCCTGCCTCAGCCTCGGCATCGGTGGCGGCGGGCAGCTGGTTGTCCCACTCCTCCTCGATCCAGCGGGTGTACACGTCGAGGGAGTCGCCGGTGAAGGCGTCGTCGTCGAGGACGGCACGGTGGAAGGGGATCACGGTGGGCAGGCCCTCGACCACGTACTCGTCCAGGGCGCGGCGTGCCCGGGTCAGCGCCTGGTCACGGTCCTCGCCGGTGACGATGAGCTTGGCGAGCATCGAGTCGAACTGGCCGCCGATGACCGCGCCCTGCTCCACGCCGGAGTCGACGCGCACGCCGGGGCCGGACGGCTCGCGGTAGGACGTCAGCGCACCGGGGGCGGGCATGAAGTTCGCGGCGGCGTCCTCACCGTTGATGCGGAATTCGATGGAGTGGCCCTGGATCTCCGGGTCGCTGGTGCGCGACAGCTCCAGGCCCTCGGCGATGCGGAACTGTTCACGCACCAGGTCCCAGCCGGTGACCTGCTCGGTGACGGGGTGCTCGACCTGCAGCCTAGTGTTGACCTCGAGGAAGGAGATCAGGCCGTCGGAACCGATGAGGAACTCCACGGTGCCCGCGCCCTGGTAGTCGGCGGCACGCAGGATGTCCTTGGCGGAACTGCGCAGCCGCGCATCCTGCTCGGCGGTGAGGAAGGGGGCCGGGGCCTCCTCGACGAGCTTCTGGAACCGGCGCTGCAGCGAGCAGTCACGGGTGGACGCCACGACGTAGTTGCCGTGCGCGTCCGCCAGCACCTGGCACTCCACGTGCCGGGCGCGGTCGAGGTAGCGCTCCACGAAGCACTCGCCGCGTCCGAACGCCTTCTCGGCCTCACGGGTGGCGGAGTCGAACAGTTCCGGGATCTCCTCGACGGTGTGGGCGACCTTCATGCCGCGTCCACCGCCGCCGAACGCCGCCTTGATGGCGACAGGCAGGCCGTGCTTTCCGGCGAACTCGATGATCTCCGCGGCGTCCTTCACCGGCTCCCGGGTGCCCGGGACCATCGGGGCGTCCATGCTCTGCGCGTAGTGGCGGGCGGTGACCTTGTCGCCGAGCTCGGCGATGGCCCGCGGCGACGGACCGATCCACGTCAGTCCGGCGTCCACCACGGCCTCGGCGAAGTCCGAGCGCTCAGAGAGGAATCCGTAACCGGGGTGGACGGCGTCCGCGCCGGAGCGTACCGCGGCGTCCACGATGCGGGTGATGTCCAGGTAGGAGTCCGCCGGGGTGGAGCCGCCGAGAGCGAAGGCCTCGTCGGCCATGCGCACGAACGGTGCGTCGGCGTCCGGCTCGGCGTACACCGCGACGGAGGAGATGCCCTCGTCGCGGGCGGCCCGGATCACCCGGACGGCGATCTCGCCACGGTTGGCGATCAGCACCTTCGTCACCTTCGACAACTTCCGGGTCTCTACCGGCACGTTCACTCCTCACAAAAACGGGTCACACACGACACTCACACAAGAGTCTACGATGTGACGACGTTACTACGTCACCCCGTGACAGACAGAAACGACCGCGGCGGAACGCTCAGGCACCGGTGGCGATGGGCATGCGCACCATGTTGCCCCACTCCACCCAGGAGCCGTCGTATGCACGGACATCCTCCCATCCCAGCAGGTGGTGCAGGACGAACCACAGGTGCGCGGCCTTCTCGCCGGCGTGGCAGTAGGGCACCGTGGCCCCTGCCGCATCGAGCGCGGAGAATACCTCGTCCAGCTCCTCGCGCGTGCGGAAGCGATGGTTCGGGTGCAGTGTGGCGCGCTGCGGAATATTCACCGCGCCCGGGATGTGGCCATTGCGGCACACCGTCGCCGGTGCGTCCTCCTCCCCGGAGGTCGCGACACCGATGAAGTCCTCCGGATCCCGCAGATCCACCAGCTGCACCTCGTCGCGGCGGGCCAGGACCTCGTCGACGAAAATGCGGTGGGAGAAATCGTCGCGCTCCACCACGGGGTAGCCGGTGGTGGGTTCCGGCGGGGCGTCGTAGGACGTCTCGCGCTCATCCTGCATCCACGCCTCGCGACCGCCGTCGAGCAGGCGGACGTCCGGGTGGCCGAAAAGCTCGAAGATCCAGAACGTGTAGCTCGCCCAGAGGTTGGAGTCGTTGCCGTAGAGCACCACCGTGTCGTCCCGGGTGATGCCCTTGGCGTCCATGAGCCGAGCGAAGGCCTCGCCATCAAGGAAATCCCTGGTGACCGGGTCACCGAGGTCCTCGTGCAGGTCGATGCGGATGGCGGTGGGCAGGTGCCCGATGTTGTAGAGGATGGGGTCGGAGTCCGACTCCACCACCTTCAACCCGGGGCCGCCCAGTTTCGCGCCCAGCCAGGAGCTCGTCACGAGCTTGCCGGGGTGGGCGTACTGCCGAAGATTTGGGCTGGGGTCCAGTTCGATTCCCACGAGTGAGGGCACCGCCTTTCATGTCGTCACACGCAGTCTAGCGCCCGTGGCCCGACGAAACGCGATCGCCGCACATTCTGGTCGCGGATGTGGCCCCCGGCACCTTGAGCCCTCAGGTCGCCCTGGGGCACTCTGAGCGACCTGAGGGCTCAAGGTGCGGGGCTGTGCTGGGCCTGCTGGGCCTGCTGGTGCTGTGCTGCGCGCCCGATCGCATTGGTGATCTGCCCGAGGAGTTTATCCCGCTTCCGATTGAGCAGTGCGGCGTCCACGCGCACCACCTCCCACCCGGTGTCCCGCAGATCCTGGTACTGCTCGAAGTCCGTGAGGTTCTGGGCTGGGGCGGTGTGGTGGCGTCCGTCGTAGTACAACCCGACCTTCACGTCGCGGCAGGCGAGGTCGAGCACCGTGGAATGCCCCGGCAGCTCGACACGCACCTGGGAGGACCAGGTCAATGGCTCCGGCAGCAGTGGGGCGGCGATGAGTCGGAGCGCGGTCTCCTGAGGCGACTGGGCACCCGGGTCGCTGAGCATTAGCAGCCGGTCCAGGGTGTGCCGGGCGACCTTGCCGTGACAGGCGGCGATGAGGTCAGGCGTGGTCAGCATGGTGCACTGCCACAGCGCATCGAGCAACTGCACCGCGCGGACCTCCTCCGCGGTGGCCCCAGGGATCGCGGGGGTCCACCACCCGTGCGAGCCATTCAGTACCGTGACCAGGCATTGTGCGGCGGCCGTGGCGGCGGTGACCACCCCGAGCAGCGGGAATCGAGAGTCGGGGTACACCGGTACCAGGTCGGGCGAGGCCTCCCGGAAGGTCGGACGCCCCGGCCGGGCCGCCGCCGTACGGGAACACACCGAGTTGCGGACCTTCAACGGGGAGGAGAGCAGAACGACCGGGGCGGCATCGGACCAGTGGGGCAGTCCGTGCAGCGCGAGGGCCTGCCAGTGGCCCACCACGGCGTCCGGATGCAGCAGGTGGTGGGCACGGGCCCGACTTACCCCGTCGATGAGGAAGGGGCCGGGATTGTCGCCGCGTCCGAAGGGAAGTACCTCGCGCAGGTGCGTCAGTCCGGGCAGCGCGGGTGGGGCCTCGGCAAGATCCTCTACGGTGAGGTCCGCCCGCAGCATGATGACGCCCCTGGTCAGGGTGGTGAAGTAGTGGATGAGGGCTGCGCGGGTGACCCCAGGCAGCCTGGCGTTGAGTACCTCGCTGCGCCGCACCGGGATAACGGCCGGGAGCACTCGACGTGTGTAGCGCGGGCCGTGGCCGGGGGCGATCCGGTTGTCGCGGTCGGCGAGGAGGAGCTGGCGGTGCCAGGGCAGGTGTGGTGACGTCACCTGTCCATCACAGCGCAGGTCTCCTAGGGGGTGGCACTGTCACGGCACGAAGCCCCGGGAGCCTGTGGACAACCACGACCCGGTGGACAACGGCGCACCTTGAGCCCTCAGGTCGCTGAGGAGGGGCCACAGCGACCTGAGGGCTCAAGGTGCGCGAAGAGGGCGCTAGCGGTTCCAGAACTCCGAGACGTCCAGCCCGAAGCCCGCGAGGGTACGCCGCAGCAGGGGCAGCGACAGCCCGATCACGCTGGACGGATCACCCTCGATGCGGTCAATGAACCAGCCGCCCAGGGCCTCCAAGGTGAATGCGCCGGCGCACTTCAGGGGCTCGCCGGTGGCGGCGTAGGCCTCAATGTCGCGGTCGGACGCCTCGGCGAAGTGGACCACGGTCTCGCTGGCACCGGTCACGGTCGAGTGCTCAGCTGCACCGACGAAGGTCACGGCATGCCCGGTGATCAGGGTGGCGCTCTTGCCACGCTGCTGGCGCCAGCGCTGCACGGTGCGCTCGGGGGTCAGGGGCTTGCCCTGCAGTTCCCCGTCGAGCAGCAGCATGGAGTCCGCGGCGACGACCACGCTGCCGGGGTCGAGTTGGTCGGCGTACTGGGTGAGCACCGCCTGCGACTTGGTCTGCGCGAGGTGGCAGACGACCTGCGCAGGGGTGGGGGAGGACACTCGGGTGTGCAGGTCGGCGACGGCGGCGTCCTCGTCCACGCCCGGGACCAGGATGGTCGGTTCGACGCCGGCAGAGCGCAGGATCGACAGGCGTGAGGGGGAGGAGGACGCGAGGACGAAGGCGCGATCAGGCATGCGATCAGGCACGGAATCCGGTGGGGTTGAAGTTCCGTGCCCCGCTGAGCCGTTCGCCGGGGGCTCCCCAGGTGCCGCGGGGGGTGGTGCGGGCGCGCAGGCGGTTGATCTCACGGGGGTCGGCGCCGGTGCCAGAGGAGGCGGACTCGGCGACGAGGACGGCCAGGGCGCGGGCGATGGCCTCGGACTCGACCTCATCGGGATGTCCCTTGAGAACGGTGAAGGGCACCGGGGTATCGGTGGCGGGGTTTGTCATGGTCGTCTCCTCCTACAGCGGCAGGTTGCCGTGCTTGCGGGCGGGGCTGTCGACGACCTTGCGCTCCAGCAGGCCAAGACCGTCGATGAGCCGGGCGCGGGTCTGCGACGGGGGGATCACCGCGTCGACGTAGCCACGCTCGGCGGCGGCGTACGGGTTGACCAGGTTATTCTCCACCTCGTCGGTGAGCTCCACGGTGAGGGCGTCGACGTCCTTGCGGCGCTTCTCGGCCTTGGCCAGGGTCTCGGCGTGCACGGCGGCGACGGTGTTCTGGGCGTCGGCGTTGGAGATCTGCGCGCTCGGCCAGGCGAAGACGAGGTCGGCGCCGATGTTCTTCGAGCCCAGGGCCACGTAGGACGTCCCGTAGGCCTTGCGCGTCACCACGGTGACGATGCCCACGCTGGCCTCCGCCACGGCGTACAGCAGCGGCGCGGAGTTGCGCAGCAGGCCACCGCGCTCCTCGTCCTTGCCGGGCATGAAACCGGGGGAGTCCACCAGGAAGACCAGCGGGAGGTTGAAGGCGTCGCAGGTGCGGACGAAGCGGGCGGCCTTGCGCGCCGCCGCGGCGTCCAACGCGCCAGCGAGCACCATCGGCTGGCTGGCGACGACGCCGACGCTGCGTCCGGCGACGCGGGCGAAGCCGGTCAGCACGTTGCCGGCGTAGTCCGGCTGCAGCTCCAGGAAGGACCCCTCGTCGACGATGCCGGCGAGGACGTCGGCCACGTCGTAGCCGGCCAGCGGGGAGTCCGGGATCACGGAGTCCAGGGCCTCGGTCGCAGAAGAGGCCGCAGCGTCTGAAGCGTCCCCAGCGTCCTCGCCAAAGGGCACCACCGAGCGGTTATTGGACGGCAGCTGCGACAGCGCGGCCTGCACGAAGTCCAGGGCGGCGCGGTCGTCGGCGGCGGTGTGGTGCGAGGTGCCCGTCACGGCGGCGTGCACGGCGGCGGAGCCCAGGTCGTCGGCGGTGACGTCCTCACCGACGACACGGCGGGTGATCTCCGGGTCGGTGAGGTACAGCGACGAGGAACCGTCCACCATTACGACCAGGTCGGCGAGTACCGGCTGGTGCGCCTCGGTACCGGCCGTCGGCCCGGCGATCACCGAGATCTGCGGCACCACACCGGACATGCTGGTGCGCAGCCGGTACAGGCGTGCGGCCATGCCCAGCGACACCACGCCCTCCTTCACCCGCGCGCCGGTGGAATCGTGCACGCCCACCAGCGGCACGCCCGAGCGCAGCGCCAGCTCCATAACCTTGACCAGTTTCTCGGCGTGCACCTCGCCCACGGTCCCGTCGAAGACGGTGCCGTCCTGCGAGAACACGCACACCTGGCGTCCGTCCACGGTGCCGTAGCCGGTGACCACGCCGTCGGACACAGGACGCGACCGGTCCATGCCGTAGGCGTTGGCGCGGTGGCGTGCCAGGGCGTCGATCTCGACGAAGGAGCCGTCGTCCAGGAGGTGATCGACCCGCTCGCGGGCGGTGAGCCGTCCGGCCCCGTGGATGTCCGCGACGGCCTCGTCGCCGACCGGGGCGGACGTCTCCTCGAGACGGATACGGAGATCCTCGAGTTTCCCTGCGGTGGTAGACGTGTCGACCTGGCGCGGGGCGGGGGTGGGTGAAGTCATGGCCTACAGTCTAGGAGCAAACCGGTCCAGAAGTCCTCACCGCCCGGCCTGTGTGGCCCACTCCGCTGTCCGGGCGCGGGCGCGTTATCCTTGTGGCCATGACAGGTGCCCCGTCCGAATCCGTTGCTCCCGGGAACTCCCGTGCCCCGCTGGACGCGTCCCGCCTTAGCCGTCTCGTGGCGGACGGTTCGGGGCCAGGCGCAGGCCCGCTGACCGTGGTCGGCACCACCGGCTCCACCAACGCGGACCTGGCGGACGCCTACCGCGCCAACCCGGACATCGCTGATCGTTCGGTGATTCTGGCGGAGGAGCAGGTCACCGCCCGGGGACGGCTGGGACGCCGCTGGTCGGCGCCGGCGGGCGCGCAGGTGATCATGAGCGTGCTGCTGCGTCCGTCCGCCCAGGACGTACCGGTGGATCGCTTCGGCGAGTTGCCGCTGCTGGTCGGGGTGGCTGTGGCGGAGGCGGCGCGCAGCGTGGGGGTGGATGCGCAACTGAAGTGGCCGAATGACGTGATCGTGCCGGAAGCCCCCGGCGAGCGCACCCCGCACGGCTACCGCAAGTTGGCCGGTATCCTCGTCGAGGCGGTGAGTACCAACCCGGCAGCCGTGGTGGTGGGCGTGGGGTTGAACGCCTCGATCACCCCGGAAGAGTTCGACGAGGCTGGAGTCGAGGCCGGTACGTCCCTGACCACGCAGGGGGCGTCGCTGGATTCTGTGGAGGACCGCGAACGCCTCGCCGCCGCGGAGTTGCGGAGCATTCTTGCTGCGGACGCGGCGTGGCGCTCCGGTGGGGCGGCGCTGGACGATCTGCGCCGCCGCTACCGGGAACTGTCGGCGACCTTGGGCACGCGCGTGCGTGCGGAACTGCCGGGTGGGCAGGAGCTCACCGGCACGGCCGTGGACCTGGACGCCCACGGTGGGCTCGTTATAAAGACATGCGAGACAGGCACAGGCGAGCGGCACACCGTCACCGCCGGCGACGTGGTGCACCTGCGCCCCGTCGGACGCGAGTAGGGGAGCGCGGGTCGTGCCGAAGATCCAGTTCGCCCCGGATGAAGAAGTTTTCGCCGAGCTCAGCCCGTCGCGGCGCAGCACGCTATTTCCTGTCCTGGAGCTCATCCTGGTCACCGGGTTGATTTGGCTTGCTGTAGGACTGATCGACTCCTATCTCGGCGGGCTGGCGACCTCGTGGGTCGGCTATGTGCCGGACAATATCGGCGACGTCCCGTCCCTGGTCAGCGAGGCGGACGCGTCCACGGCGACTGCGGCCTTGTGGGCGCGCCGGGCGCTGCTGGTGCTGTGGGTGTGGCTGGCGTGGCGGCGGTGCCTGCGTCATCTGTTGTTCCGCCAGCGCAGCCGGATGATGCTCACCGACCGCCGGCTGATCACCGCGACGGGGCATCTGCGCAGCCAGGTCGGCGAGGTGCCGTTGGCGCAGATCGTGGACGTGAACGTGCACAAGTCGGAGGTGCGGGTGTTTCTACGTGGCGGTGGGCGTCCGCTGGTGCTGCGCGACGTCCCCTACGCCCGCCGATTCGCCCGCCTCGTGCGCTCCCACATCCCGGTGAACCTGCCGCGGCCGCTATACTGAACCACCGTGACTGACGAGCAGAAGAACCTGGAACTTACACTCGCCCGCCCGGAGGCGCACGCCCCGGACATGCCGCTGGTCACCATCATTGGTGATGGCCAGTTGGCCCGGATGATGCAGCAGGCCGGCATTGAATTGGGGCTCACCGTGCGGCTGCTCGCCGGCTCGGGGGCGTCCTCGGCGTCGCAGGCGACGGCGGACGTGTGGCTGGGGGAGTACACGCGGGAGGACGTGGTCCGCGCCGTGTCGGACGGCGCGGATGCGGTGACCTTCGATCACGAGCACGTGCCGAACGCCTACCTCGAGGGCCTCATCGCCGAGGGCGTCAACGTGCAACCCCAGCCCTCTGCGCTGATCAATGCGCAGGACAAGCTCGTCATGCGCAAGCGCATGCGCGAGATCGGCGCCCCGGTGCCGCCGTTCCTGGCGGTGGAGACGGTGGAGGACGCCACCGGTTTCTGGGACGCCACCGACGGTGCCGTGTGCCTGAAGGCCCGCCGTGGCGGCTATGACGGCAAGGGTGTGTGGTTCCCCGGCTCGCGTGAGGAGACCGCCACGCTGGTCGCCGAACTGCTCGCGCAGGACGTCCCGCTGATGGCGGAGAAGAAGGTGCGTCTGGTGCGCGAGCTCTCGGCGATGGTGGCGCGCACCCCGTCCGGCGAGGTCGCGTCCTGGCCGGTGGTGGAGTCCGTGCAGGCCGACGGGATCTGCTACCTGGCGGTGTCGCCGGCGCCGGTGGCGTCGGACGGCCAGGCGCGTGTGGTGGCCCAGGCGCATGACCTGGCCCGCGAGGTTGCCGCGGAGCTCGGCGTCACCGGCGTGCTTGCGGTGGAGCTCTTCGAGACCGAGGACGAGGCCGGGCAGCCGGAGATCATCGTCAATGAACTGGCCATGCGACCGCACAACACCGGGCACTGGACGCAGGACGGCTGCGTCACGAGCCAGTTCGAGCAGCACCTGCGCGCCGTGCTGGACCGCCCGCTGGGCTCCACCGAACAGCTCACCGGTGCGACAGTGATGGCCAACGTCCTGGGGCACGACGAGGCGGACCCGCAGATGCCGATGCCGCAGCGCATGGACGAGGTATGGCGCCGCTTCCCGACGGCGAAGATCCACCTCTACGGCAAGGACTGGCGGCCGCGCCGCAAGATCGGGCATGTGAACATGTCCTTGCCCTTCGGGCAGGACGCCACGGCCGATGCGGTGGAGGCGCTGCGTCGCGACGCGCGCCTGGCGTCCGACTTCCTGGTGACGGCGCGCTGGACGGACGCCTGACGGAGTAGGATCGGTCGGCGTGACTATCGAGAGCAGTGAACACAACGCAGCACCGACCCCGCTGGTCGGCATCGTGATGGGGTCGGACTCCGACTGGCCGACCGTGGAGCCTGCTGCGCAGGTCCTGGCGGAGTTCGGAGTCCCGATGGAGATCGGTGTGGTGTCCGCGCACCGCACCCCCGAGCGGATGCTGGACTACGCCCGCGCGGCCCACACCACCGGGGTGAAGGTGATCATCGCCTGTGCCGGCGGTGCCGCCCACCTGCCCGGCATGGTCGCCGCGGCCACCCCGCTGCCGGTGATCGGTATCCCGCGGGCGCTGAAGAACCTCGACGGGCTTGATTCACTGCTGTCGATCGTGCAGATGCCGGCCGGTGTGCCCACCGCCACGGTGTCCATCGACGGGGCGAAGAACGCCGGCCTGCTGGCCGTGCGCATGTTGGGGGTGGCCGATCCCCGTCTGCTGGAGGGCATGGTCGCCTACCAGGAGCGGATGCGCGATGAGGTGCTGGAGAAGGACCACCGCCTCAAGCAGCAGTTGATGGGGGAGTAGGAACCGCCTGCATGTCGGGAATGCTGCTGGTCACTCTCCTCGTCGCGGTGGCGGTCGCCGCCACGGCGTGGACGGTGAAGTCGCGGTCGCGCTGGCACGGCAACGGGCTGATGGTGCTGCTCGTCGCCGAATTGATGTGGGCGTGGCTGATCGTCGCCGCCCAGGGCGGTGGTTTCCCGGTACCCGTGTGGATCGCGTGGGGTATCTCGCAGCTGCTCGTGACGGGTGTGGGGTGGGTCGTTGCCCGATGGATGGGGGACGCCCTGCCCGGCGTCGACGGTCGCGGCTGGTTCCACCTGAGCACCGTGGTCGCCGCGGCGATGATGCTCACCCTCGGACTCGGCAGTGCCGCCCTGGCCACAGCCGCGTGGCATACGTGGCGCGGCTGGGGTCCGGGCGTGAGCGATGCTCTCATCGTGCTCACCGTGCTGGGCGCCGCCGGGGTGGTGCTCTGGATTGCTGCAGTGGGCTCGATGGTGTTGTTCCTGTGGCAGGTTCGTAGGGGACGTCACCGGCCGGTGCCGGTGGATTCCGGTGGCGCAGGTGCGGACGCCGTAGTCGTCCTCGGCGCAGGGCTCTACCACGACAAGGTCAGTGCCTTGCTGGCCTGCCGGTGCGACCGGGGTGCCGCAGCTTGGCGCACGCTCACCGACGCGGATCCGGGCACACGCGTGGAACTGATCGTCTCTGGCGGGATGGGGGAGGACGAACCGTGCACCGAGGCGGAGGCGATGCACCGTTACCTCGCGTCCCGCGGCTTCCCGCGTGAGGTGATCCTGGAGGAGCGTGACGCCACGGACACCACCGAGAATCTCCACTTCAGCCTCGACCTGCTGGCCGGCCAGGGGGTGCGTCACCCGTCGATCGTGGTGTGCACCTCGGACTTCCACGTGATGCGCACCGAACGCATCGTGGCGATGCTGCAGGAGGAGCGCGGTGGCAATGGCCGTCCCTTCGACGCGGTGGTGCTGGGGGCACCAACCCCCAAACCGTCGTTGCCAGCGGCGTATCTGCGCGAGTATGTGGCGCTGATGATTCACCGGGTGCTGGGGCGGGCCTGAGTCGGTGTCAGTCGTAGCGGCGCCACCGGCGCCACACCGCCCACGTGGCGAGGAGGAGGGCCGCCAGCAGCAGGGCAGGCCACACGGCCGGGTCGTCCTGCACGACATTCCACACCGCCTGGATGAGGGCCAGGACGCAGAAGAACGCCAGGAACCCGAGGATCGCTTCCAGGACGGTGCGTCGGCGGCGGTACTCGGAACTATCGGGGGTCACTTCACACCACCGGCGGTCAGGCCGGAGACGATGCGGCGCTGGAACACCAGCACCATGACCACCAGCGGGATGGTCACCAGCGCGCCGGCGGCCATCGTGGCGGCGTAGGGGAACTGGAAGGCGCTCGCTCCGGTGAAGCGGGCGATGGCCACCGTCACCGGCTCGGTCGAGGTGGTGGACAGTTGCTTGGCCAGCATGAACTCATTCCACGTGGCGATGAACGCCAGGATCGCGGTGGTGAACAGTGCCGGGGCGGCGAGCGGCAGGATGACCTTGCGGAAGGCCAGGCCTCGCGAGGCCCCGTCCACCCGGGCAGCCTCTTCGAGCTTCCATGGCAACTCGCGGAAGAACGAGGTCAACGTGTACACGGTCAGCGGCAGGACGAAGGAGATATTCGGGATGATCAACGCCTGGTAGGTGCCGATCCAGCCGATATTGCTGAACAGCTGGAACAGCGGGGTAACCAGGGCGATGCCGGGGAACATCGAGGCGGCGAGGATGATGCCAGTGACGAACCCCTTGCCGCGGAAGTCCACGCGTGCCAGGGCGTAGGCGGTGAACACGCCGACGACCAGGGCGATGGCGGTGGTCGCCACACCGATGATCAGGCTGTTGCCGATGGCGCGCAGGAAGTTATTGCCCGCGTCGGTGGCCAGCGCATCCTTGAAATTGTCCAGGGTGAGGTGGCTGGGCACCGGGTTGGTGGAGAAGGTGTGGGCCTTGTCGCGGAAGGCGGTGACCACCATCCAGTAGAACGGGGCGAGCGCCCAGACCAGGATGACCAGCACAGGCAGATAGTTGCGGACGACCTTCATCATCGGGTGGCCTCCGGGGTTTCTTCAGGGCGTGCTTCAGGGGACTTCTGGGAGGTTTTTGGGGGCGGCCCGGACGGATCATCCGGGGCTCGTCGACGCCCGAACAACCCTCTGCGACCTGTGCGCGGCATATTCTGCGTGCCGGCGACATCGGCACCGAGGAACTTCACCATCACGAAAGCCACGGCGAAGATCAGCAGGAAGATCAAGGTGGACACCGCCGAGGCGGAGTTGAAATTGCCGGACTTGGTGTCGGTGATCACCAGCTGGCTGATCACAGCGGTGGGGGAGTTCGTCGACTCACTGATCATGATCACCGGCAGGTCGTACATGCGCAGTGCATCCAGCGTGCGGAACAGCACCGCCACCATCAGCGCCGGCTTGATCAGCGGCAGGGTGATGCGGGTGAACTGCTGCCAGCGCGACGCCCCGTCCACCCGCGCGGCCTCGTAGACCCCGCCGGGGACCATCTGTAGACCGGCGAGGATCAGCAGCGCCATGAACGGGGCGGTCTTCCAGACATCGGCGATGATCACGGCGAAGCGCGCGGCCCAGGGGTCGGTGGTCCAGGCGACGTTCAGGCCGAACAATGAGTTGACGATGCCGTCCGGTGCGAAGATGAACTGCCACAGCTTCGCCGTCACCGCCGTGGGAATCGCCCACGGGATCAGCACCGCAGCGCGCAGCAGGCTGCGTCCCCAGAAGGTCTTCGACATGGTGATCGCCATCCACAGTCCCAGGGCGGTCTCCAGGGCCACGGTGACCACCACGAAGAACAGGGTGATCCACAAGGCCGGCCAGAAGTCCGTGGCCAGGTTGCCTGGGGCACAGGTGGTGGCCTCGCCGGTCGGCGACATGCAGCGCTGGGTCAGCCAGTACAGGTAGTGGTCCAGCCCGGCGAATCCGCCGTCCACGAACATGCCGGTGTCCGGGTCGAGATGCCGGTCGGCCTGGAAGGACAGGTAGATCGCGCGCAGGATCGGATAGCCGATGACCACGGCGAGGAGCGCGATACTGGGGCCGACGAGCCACGCGGCGCGCAGGTCACGCTTCTTCTGGGGAGTTGCGGAAGTCACAGGGTGAACCTTATCGGTAAAACGCGACGCCCGGAATACCGTCGACGGGGTGCGACGGCAACCGGGCGCTGCGGGTCTGGCGGGGAGGAGAGCGGGACCGTGATTATCCGGTCACGTTGGCGATGGCGGACTCCATGTCGTTCGTCGCATCCTCGACGCTCTTGCCACCGGTGATGGCGGCGTAGGCGTTGTCCTGGACGGCCTTGGACAGCGAGTCATAGGACGGGGACACCGGGCGCGGCTCGGCGTTCTCCAGAGACTCCTTCAGGGCCGGGAGGTAGGGGAATTCCTCGATCAGCGACTCATCGTCGTAGATGGAGGACAGCACCGGCGGGAAGGACTCCTCGGCGAAGGAACGCTGGTTCTCCTCGCTGATGATGAACTGCATGAAGTCCAGGGCGGTGGCCTTGTTCTCCGAGTTCACGTTGATGCCGTTGTTGTAGCCGCCCAGGGTGGAGACACCCACCCCGTCCTTGCCGACGAGAGGCTGGACCTCGACCTTGCCGGCGACGGCGGAGCCCTCGGCCTCTGCCTCGCCGTACATGTACGGCCAGTTGATCGCCATGGCGTTCTGCCCCTGGGTGAAGCTCAGGTTCGTCTCTTCCTCGGTCGCGCCGGTGGAGGAGCGGGAGATCGTGCCGTCCTCGTAGGCGTCGACCAGGGCCTGCAGGCCCTCGCGGGACTCGTCCGAGGTCACGGTGACGTCACCGTTCTCGTCGAGGATGCCGCCACCCCAGCCGCTCATGAAGCCGGCGGTGGAGACCGTGAGTCCCTCATACTGCTTGAGCTGGGTGATCAGGCAGTCGTTGTTGTCCTCGGTGACCTCTTCACAGGAGGAGACCACGTCGTCCCAGTTCTCCGGAGCCTCGGGCACCATGTCGGTGTTGCGGTACAGCAGCTGGCCGTTGGTGTTCTGCGGCAGCGCGTAGAGCACATCGTTGTAGGTGGCGGAGTCCACGGTGGCTTCCAGCAGGCCATCGGTGGAGACCTCGAGGTCGTCCTGCAGCGGGGCGAGCCAGCCCTGCGCGGCGAACTGCGCGGTCCAGACCACGTCGAGCGCCATCACGTCGATGTCGGAGGAACCAGCCTGCAGGGACTGCACGAGGGTGTCGCGCTGGGCGTCCGCCTCACCGGCGAGCTCTTGGAGGGTGACCTGCTCGTCCGGGTTATCTTCGTTCCACTTGTCGATGATGGGGCGAAGCTTGTCGGTGTCGTTCTTGCCCATCGCGAAGGTGATGGCGCCGCGGCCGTCGGAACCGCCGTTGCCCCCGTTCCCGTCGCTGCCGCCGTCGTCATCGGAGGAGCAGGACACCAGCGCTGCGCTGAGTCCGACGGCCGAGACACCGGCCAGGATCTTCTTTGAGAGGTTGGCCATGGCCCGAACCTTTCTACGTAGGTACGGCTCCGCACGACCACCGCCGACGGAACTCAACTGATGAAACGTCACCCCCACCGTGGCGGGCGGTGCATGGCACGCCGCCGGGCGGGTTCTTCGGTTGAGTGTAGTATCTGCGCACCGGATCCGGGGTGAAACGGGGGTGTCAGCTCACCCGCTGACCAGACACCGCATCGAAGAAATGCACCCGAGCAGTGTCGGTGTGGGTGAAGGAGACGCTCCCCCCGATGCGTGGGAGATCCGGTGCTTGCGCCTGCGACTTCGCCGTGACCTGACCGGCGGCGGTCTCGGCGTAGACGTTGGAGTCCGCGCCGAGCTCCTCGACGAGCGACACCGTCCCGCCGAGGCGGGCCCCGCCGTCCTGCCCGGCGCCGACCACCAGGTGCTCCGGACGCACCCCCACCAGCAGTTCGCCGGCGACCCCGTCGGGCCGTCGGACGCCGAGTCCGGCGAGTTCGTCCTGCCCGGCGGGCAGGGTGAGCAGATTCATCGCCGGGGAGCCGATGAACCCGGCGACGAAGGCGTTGACCGGCTCGTTGTAGAGCTTCTGCGGCGTGTCGACCTGCTGCAGTTGCCCGTCCTTGAGCACTGCCACGCGGTCACCCATGGTCATCGCCTCGACCTGGTCGTGGGTCACGTAGACCGTGGTCACGCCCAGATCGTGCTGCAGCTTCACGATCTGGGCGCGGGTCTGCACGCGCAGTTTCGCATCCAGGTTCGACAGCGGCTCGTCCATGAGGAACACCTGCGGCTCGCGCACGATTGCCCGGCCCATCGCCACGCGCTGCCGCTGACCGCCGGAGAGGTCCTTCGGCTTGCGGTCGAGGTAGTCGCCCAGGTCCAGCAGGTCGGCGGCGTGCTGCACACGCTCGGCGATCTCGGCCTTGGAGCGCTTGGCGATGGTCAGTGCGAACGCCATGTTCTCGCGCACGGACATGTGGGGGTAGAGGGCGTAGTCCTGGAAGACCATCGCGATGTCCCGGTCGCCGGGCTCGACACCGGTCACGTCCCGACCGCCGATGGTCACCGCGCCGGCACTCGTGGGTTCCAGGCCCGCCAGGGAGCGCAGGATCGTCGACTTTCCGCAGCCGGACGGCCCGACGAGCACGAGGAACTCGCCGTCGCCAATGGCGAGGTTGAGGTCCGGGACGGTGGGGGACTCGGCATCCGGGTACCGGATGTCCACATGCGAGAATTCGACGTCGGCCATGGTGGGGAATCATACCGCAGGACGATCCATCGCAGGTGGGGACTGCCGTAGGATCTGAGAACGTGATGGAACAGTCGGAAGCCGCCGCGACAACCCGCCCCCGGGAGCCGAGAGCCCCTCAGGCCCAGGCCGGGCCATTCTGGCGCGACCGGGGTCTGTGGCTCCAACTCGTCATCCAGTCGGCCATGTTCTTCCTGTTCGGCGCCTTGGACGCGGGAAATGCCTTCTCCTTCGGTAGCCCGGTACCGGCCTGGATCCTTGTGGTCGGCTACACCCTGGTGTTCGTGGGGCTGCTGGTGCAGCGGTGGCGGGCCGAACCGGGACTGGTCATGGTCGCCGTCGGTTTGCTCGCCGCGGGGGCCAGCCTCTCCGGCATCTACCTCCTGGCCTACCTCGTGGTCTGTTACGAGGCCTGGTTCGTCTCGGCGTTCGTCCGGCGTCGCCGACGAATGTGGCTGGTGTTCCTCGTCGCGGGTTCGGTCATCGCCGTGGTGGTCGTCAGTGTGGTGTCCGGCCTCGGCATGGCATGGGGCGCGTCGGCGGCCACCGTCGACCCGGCGGTGGAGCAGTACAGTCCGCCGCTGGTCCAGCTCCTGGTGATGTGTGTGGTGCTGGCCCTGCTCGCGGTGATCTCGATCGGCCTGTTCTGGCAGTTGGGCATGACTACGCGACGCCAGTACCAGCGCATGGAGTCCCTCGCCGCGCGGGCGGAGCTCGCCGCCGTCACCGAGCGCACGCGTATCGCCCGGGAGATGCACGATATCGTCGCCCACTCGCTCACCGCCGTCATCGCGCAGGCGGACGGCGGACGCTATGCGGGACGCCAGGATCCGGCCAAGGCTATCGAAGCGCTCGACACGATCAGCAGTACCGGACGCGACGCGCTGGCGCAGATGCGCCAGCTGCTCAGCGTCCTGCGTAGTGACGGTGGCGCAGGTGCCGGCGCAGGTGCCGGAAGCGCCGGCGACACCACGCGGGACACCACCGCCCCGCCCGGGGTGGCAGGGGTTCCGGGGCTGGTGGAGGACGCTCGCCGCTCCGGTCTCACCGTGGACTACCAGGTCCTCGGCGTGCCCGCCGACGTGGACGTCGCCACGGGTCTCACGGTGTACCGCACCGTGCAGGAGTGCCTGACGAATATCCTCAAGCACGCCGGGCCGACCCGCGCCCGCGTGCTGGTCGACTGGAACGTGCCCGGCAAGATCCACCTCACCGTGGACAATGCGCCGGGGACCGGGCTGATCGACGGTAGTGGGTCTGGGGGGCAGGGGCTGGTCGGGTTGCGTGAACGTGCCCGCATCCACGGGGGCACGGCAGAATGGGGTGCGTCGGCGACATTCGTCGGCGGTTGGCGGGTCGACGTGGTGCTCGGCATCTGAGCAGGGCCCACGGGGCACAAGGTATGAGGTACGAGGAGCACGGGGAGAGCATGAGCGAACACACGATCACCGTCGGCCTGGCCGACGACCAGCAACTGGTGCGCGCGGGGTTCGGCATGGTGCTGGACTCGCAGCCGGACATCAGCGTCGTCTGGCAGGCGGTCGACGGGGCCGAGGCGGTGCGGATGGCCACGCAGCAGCCGGTGGACATGATCCTCATGGACGTGCAGATGCCGGAGCTCGACGGCATCGCCGCGACGAAGCAGATCGTGGACGCCGGTGTCGCGGGACCGTCCGGCGAGCCGACCAGGGTGGTGGTGCTGACCACCTTCGACAACGACGAGTATGTGATGGGCTCGATCACCGCCGGTGCCAGCGGCTTCCTGCTGAAGGACGCCGATCCTGAGGAGCTCATCGACGCCGTGCGCACCGTGGGGGAGGCGGAGGCGGTGATTTCGCCGAAGGCGACCGCGCGGCTGCTGCGCCAGGTCAGGGGAGGCGCGGCCCCTGAGTCGGCCCCCGAGACAGCCCCCGAAACCGCCCCGTTGGACGTCGCCGCGGCCGCCGCGGCCCTGAACCTGCCGGACCCGCTGACGCCACGTGAGCTGGAGATCCTCGTGCTCGTGGCCCGCGGCTACTCCAACCCCGAGATCGCCCGTCGTCTGTTCGTCTCCCTACCGACGGTGAAGACGCATGTGGGACGGATCCTGGCGAAGACGGACTCGCGCGACCGGGTCCACGCGGTGCTCTTCGCCTTCAGCAATGGGCTGGTCGACCCGGTGCGCGTGCTGGAGGACTGACCCGAAAGACTGGCACCCGCCCGGATCTCATACCGTGGCACGATGCGAACACCGGTCGCAGGGGGCAGACTGACAGCCATGATCACAGTAGAAGGTTTGTCCAAGAGGTACGGACGGCAGGACGCCGTGAAGGACCTCACGTTCACCGTCCCGGACGCCGCGGTCACCGGCTTCCTGGGGCCCAATGGGTCGGGGAAGTCGACGTCGATGCGCTGCATGCTGGGGCTGGACAGTCCCACCGCAGGCCAGGCGCTGTTCAACGGTGAGCCGTTCGCGAAGGTCGCCGACAAGCCGTCGGTGGCCGGCGCGCTGCTGGAGGCGTCCTGGTTCACCCCCGCGCGCAGCGGACGCTCGCACCTGCGCGTCCTGGCCCGCGGCGCGGGCATCCCCGACTCTCGGGTGGAGGCGTGCCTGGAACTGGTGGGCCTCTCTGCGGTGGGCGGCAAGAAGGTCGGCGGTTACTCACTGGGCATGAAGCAGCGGCTCGGTCTGGCCGGTGCCCTGCTGGGCGATCCGTCGCACCTGATCCTGGACGAGCCGGTCAATGGTCTCGACCCGGAGGGCGTGAGCTGGATGCGGCACACCATCCGCGCACTCGCCGGCGAAGGCCGTGCGGTGCTGGTGTCCTCACACCTGCTCTCCGAGATGCAGCTCACCGCCGACCGGCTGGTGGTCATCGGCCGCGGTGAACTGATCGGCGAGTACTCGATGGAGGAGTTCCTCGCCGGCGGCAGCCGCGTGTCGGTGGAGACCGTCGACGCACGGTCCGCCGGGATCCTGGCGGACGCGCTGCGCAGCGCTGGTTTCGAGGCCGACTCCGGGGCCAGCTCCGGGGCCGGGCCGGGAACGGGCGCGCAGGACGTCGTCCTGACCGTCGCCGTCCCCGACGGCACGCAGGACGCGACGGTGCGTCGCGCCGTCGCGGAGACCGCGCTCACCAATGGCATCCCCGTCACCGCACTGGGTGTGGAGCACGACAACCTGGAGGCGCGCTTCCTTGAAGCGACGTCCGGGGCGCAGGAATACCGGACCGGAAGGAACTAGACAGACATGCCAACCACAACCTCATTGTTCAACGCCCTGCGCTCGGAGACCACCAAGGTCCTGAGCATGCGTTCGTCGCTGGTGTACGCGATCCTGATGGTCGGTTCACTCTTCGGCCCGGTCACCCTGTTCATGATCTTCTCCGATGCCTCCGATCCGGTCGTGGACTGGTCGCTGCTGTCCGTCGGCGCGATGATCTTCCAGGTCGTGGCGATTATCTTCGCCGCCGCGACCACCGCCGGCGATATCCGCAACAACATGCACGCCCAGGCGTTCCTCACCCAGGACAATCGGTCGCTCTGGATCCTGGCGAAGGTGATTGTCACGATGGTGTTCACCGCCGTGACCTACCTGGTGGGTACCGCGCTGGCTTTGGTGGCGGGCGTCGCCTTCGGTGGGAGCATGGAACTCGGCACTGATGCCGGGCAGTTCGGCGCGAACCTGCTGGGCTGCGTGGTCTTCGCCGCCATATCGGTGGGCCTGGCCGCAGTGATCCGCAGCCAGGTCGGCGCGGTCGCCCTGCCGATCGTGTGGCTCGTGGTCATCGAGGGCATGCTCGCCATGGCCACGGGACGCTATGAGTGGCTGCGTCCGGTCGTCGCCCTGGCCCCGGGACTGCGCCAGGGGCAGCTGGCCTACGGTACCGACCCCTATGAACTGGGGGTCAGCACCTGGGGCTGCTACGTGATCCTCATCGGCTGGGTCGTGGTGATGACCGGGCTCGGCCTGTGGCGCAACGCCCGGACCGATGTCCGGTAGCGTGTGCCCCATGGAGATATCGATCGGGGACACCGGCCGCACACTGACCCTCCCGGAGCACTGGCAGGATCTGGACACCGTCCCGGAGGACGCGCCGGGCACGGTGGCCTTCGGATATCGCACCTCCTCGAGTTTCGCCGCGGTGACTCTCGCCCCGCTCGACGGGCAGATGATGCCGATTGACCGCGAGGACGTGATCTCAGGGATCCGTCCGGCGCTGGAGGAGGCCGACGCCGAACTCGTCGACGTTGACGCTGGGGAGACCCCGTCGGGTGACCTGCTGGTCTACACGATCGTGCGCACCCCGGAGCCTCAGGAGGGCGAGGGCGTCGGGGAGGGCGACCAGCTGAATCTCACCCTGCACTTCGCCCTGGAGACCGGCGAGTACATGGCCCCCTATATGGTCCAGGGGTTCCTCCTGGGCGACCAGGACGAGGCCCTCGACCAGGCGCGCGACCTGGTCGAGCGGGTCATTACCGCGCAGTAACGGTGCCGCGCTCGATCTCGGCGAGGTGACGCAGCCGCTCGGCGGCATCGTCGGTGGAGGCCACCACGGAGCCACCGATGAACAGGGGGAGCAGGGTGTCGACCAGGCCATCGGCGTCCGCCCACGCGCCGGTGACCGATCGGATACCGGCGTCGAAGCGTCCGGCAGCACGCTCACGCAGTTGCGCCCCGGTCACCTCCGCACCGTCCACAGCGTGCAGCAGCACGGTCTCCGCGCCGTCTGGACCGCCGGTCTCCGGCCCGGCGTAGCGGTCGCCCTGCACCCGCAGTTCCGGGGAGAGGTCGGTGACCCCGAAGTCCACGTCCCCGCCGGCCTCGGCGACGCCGCGTCCGAAGGGGTCGGTGGAGAGCTGGAGGATTTCGGCGTCTGTGTCGGGATGTGCATCCGGGTCCGTGGTCACCACCGCGGCCGCTGATGCCGCGGCGGGGGCGTCCGGTGAGCACACCGCGACCCCGGCCCGCCAGCAGCCGACGACGATGGCGGCGGGCATCCAGTCCGCCGGGGCGTCCACCACGACCACGTCACCGGGGCCCAGCCCCAGCTGACCTGCCATGAGGTTGCCGCCCTTGGCGGCCCAGTTGGCCAGGGTGGCGGCGGAGAGTTCCATGCGCCCGGCGTCCGTGTAGGTCGTCAGGCGGGGGGAGGCGGCGTCGGTCGCGAGGAAGGGGGACAGCAGATCCATGGCGACCACACTAGCGGTAGCGTCCGGTCACCCAACGACCTCACCCAACAACTTTGTCCGGGTCGCCGAGCGCCGGGCCCAGGATCACCAACACCACGAAGACCAGCACCGCCAGCCCCACGGCCGCGGTGAGTACACTCTGCCACCTCTTCGACCACACCGGACGCGAGGCGAACCAGCAGGCGATCCAGGCGCCGAGGGCGGCACCGACGGTATTGCAGATCAGGTCGGTCACGTCCGAGCGTCCCAGGGAGAACACATACTGCGAGACCTCGATGCCCAGGCTGAACAGGGCGGCGATACCCACCGTCCACCTCCACCGGCACGACAGGACCATCAGCATCATGCCCAGCGGCACGAACAGGGCGAGGTTGCCGAGGATGTCGAAGACCCAGCCGAAAGTGGTCGAGGAGTCCTCGATGATGCCGAAGGGCATGAGGCGCAGCTGGCGGACCCGCTGGTTCTCCGGCTTCCACAGCAGCCCGATGGTGTAGAAGGACTTCAGCGTGGTCAGCGCCAGGATGACCCCCGCGTACCCGATCAGGGTCACCGTGACCCACGTCCGCCAGGGCGTGCGCACGGCAGGTTCCACTTTGGCGGGGGAGGGTACGGCGGTGGTGTCCATGCGAAGAAACATTACCGGGCCGTAGCGTGTGGGTATGAGTCAGCAGGAAGCGTCCCCGAGAAACTACGAGGTCCCGAGCGGTCTGCAGGGCGAGGTCTTCACCGTCGAGGAGGTCCGCGCCGCGGAGCGTCCGCTCCTGGAAGCGCAGGACGAGCCGGACGCGCTGATGCGCTCGGCGGCGTCGGCCGTGGCGCAGGCCGCGCGGGTGATGCTCGCCCGCGACAACCTGCTCAGCGCGGACGACCGGGTCCTGGTTGCCGCCGGTGGCGGCGGCAACGGCGGCGACGCCCTGTACGCCGCCGCGGAGCTGGCGGCCGAGGGATGGGCGGTGGACGCCGTCCTGTTCGGACGCGATGGGCGGGTGCACCGACCCGCGTTGGACGCTTTCCTCGCCGCCGGTGGCACCGTGGTCGAGCTGGACAGCGTCTGGCACCGTCCCTCGCGCCACCGGTTACTCATCGACGGGGTACTCGGCATCGGTGGGGACGGCGGTCTGTCGCAGGGGCCGGCGGTGCTCTTCGCCTACGCCGCGGCCTGGTTCGTGCCCGTGCTTGCCGTGGACGTGCCGTCGGGAATCGCCGCGGACACCGGCGCGACCCCGGCGATGATCGACGTGGAGGACCCGCCTGATCCCCGCGCCGAGGAGTGGAACATGCCGGGAATGACGGTGCTGATGCGGACCAGGGTGCCCGCACACGTCATCGCCGACGTGACCGTCACCTTCGGCGGGCTGCGCCGGGCGCACGCGGTGAGCGCCTACTGCGGGCAGGTGCTGCTCGCCGATGCGGGCCTGGATCCGGAGCGGACGATCTCCGCGGGGTTGTCCGGGACTGTGCGGGACAGGGCCAGGTTGTCGGTGAGCATCGGGCGTGCGGTGACCCCGGAGTGCGAACGCCCCATGGACGAGGAGTACGACATTGCCGAAACCCTGCTGACCGGGATCGGACGCGTCCATGCCGACGGCGCGCACGAGCCCGGCCCCTACGACGACAAGTACTCCGGCGGGGTGGTCGGCGTGTGCGCCGGCTCCGCGGAGTACCCGGGGGCTGGCGTGCTCACCACGACGGCGGCGGTACGGACCACCAGCTCGATGGTGCGCTACGTGGGGTTAGGCGGGGGAGATGCAGCGCAGACAGCCGCGGCGGAGGTCGTCCGTGCCTGCCCGGAGGTCGTGTGGTCGCCGGACGTGGCGCGCACCGGCCGCGTGCAGGCCTGGGTGGCGGGACCAGGAAGGGGCACCGGGGAGGACGCCGCGGGCGAACTCGCCGAACTGATCGCCCGCCCGGAACCGTTGGTGCTCGACGCCGACGCGATCACCCTGCTCGCCGGGCACGATGACGTGCGCACGGCGCTGCAAGGGAGGGCCCTGCGCGACGAGGCTCCGGCGGCCACGCTGCTGACCCCGCACGACGGCGAGTTCCGCCGGCTGGCCGAGATGTTCTCCGGGATCCCCGACCCCGAGGACGACCGGATCGGGGCGGTCGTGGCCTTGTCGGACGCGCTGAACTGCGCGGTGCTGCTCAAGGGCCGGCGCACGCTGATCACCGATGGTAGGTCGGTGTCCTGCATCGACGCCGGATCATCCTGGGGCGCGACTCCGGGGTCGGGGGACGTGCTCTCCGGGATCCTCGGGGCCCTGGCCGCGGAGAGTGAGGCGAAGTTCGGCGACGAGGCGATTGCTGCGAAGGGACATCCCTCATTGCCGGACGACGGGGACGGGCGTCGTCCCCGGTGGAACGGTGCCTTCCCCGCCTACGGGGCAGTGGCGTTGCATGCCGTGGCTGCCGAGTTGTCGGCCCGGACCCCGGCGGGGCACGCCTCGACGTCGGCGAGCCGTATCGCCGAGGCGATCCCCCACGCCGTGGCGTCCTGCGCCCCGGCCGTGAGGACGCGGCACTACTAGCAGCAGCGGGGGACTAGTTGATGCACATGGGGCCGTCGCCGCCGGCGTCGATCGCGCCACGGTCGCTGGTGGCGTCCGACTGCTCCGGGGTGCCGGTGTTGCCGACGGTCTCAGAGTCGTCGGTGTCGCCGGTGTCGCCGGATTCGGCGCCCTCAGCGCTCTCGTTCTCGCCGAGCACGTCGCCACCGGTGGCGTCCTCGCCGGGCGTGCCCACGTTGTCGGAACTGCCCGAACCATCAGAGGAGCTGGACTCGCCCACGGCGGGCAGCGGCTCGTCGATACCGGTCTCGGAGGTGCCGGGGCCGTTGTAGGTGCCGGACAGGGTCACCCTGATCTCGCCGGGCTCCAGGCTGGCGTCCTCGACCACGTCCAGGCCGCCGAGCTGGTCGGCCAGGCCGCGGGCGGCGGGGTCGTTCTCGTCGGCGACGTTGACCTGGCTCTCGGAGATGCCGGTCTCGGTGGCGTTGCCGACCTCACCCATGCCGTAGCCCGCACCGGAGACCAGATCGCCGACACGGGCGGCGAGCCCGCTGACACCGCTGGCGTTGTAGACCGAGACGGTCGACTCGGAGGGCTCGTAGTCCTCGATGTCGCTGGCGGAGTCTTCGGAGTCGGAGTCGGAGTCGCCGTCGTTGTCGTCGCTGCCGGAGCTCTCGCCCAGCAGGTCGTCGAAGAACGTGTGAACCTGGTTCTTGTCGATGGTGACCACCGACTCGCCGTAGTCGCCGGTGCCGTCGATGCTGGTCACCGGGATGGTCTGGAAGGTCACGTTGCCGCCGGCCAGGTTCTGCATCTGGGTGGCCATGCTCATCACGTCCCACCCCTCATCCAGGACAACGGAGTCCTCGATGGCGGTACGCAGTTTGTTCAACGCGGACGGGTTGGTCAGCGTCGAGGTGCTGAGCACCTTGTTTGCCAGGCTTGCCATGTAGACCTGCTGGCGGGTGATGCGGTCCAGGTCGCCGCGGGGCAGCTCGTGGCGCTGACGCACGAAACTCAGGGCGTTCTGGCCACTGAGCGTCTGTTCGCCGGCGGGGAACTTCGCCCCGGACAGCGGTTCGTCGACCGCGTTGTTGAGGCACACGTCCACCCCGCCCACGGCGTCGGTGAGACTCACGAAGCCCATCAGTCCGACCTCGGCGTAGTGGTCGACCTCGATGCCGGTCACGTCGGCGACGGTACCGATGAGAGCCTCGCGGCCCGCGTGGGAGGACTCGTTCTCGATCTCCTGCTCGTCGGGGGTCTCCCCGGCCGCGGCAGCCTCCTCCTGGAGTTCCTCGGTCTTGTAGAACTTGGTCTGCCCGTAGATCGCGTTGATCTTCTGGTTGCCGAGCTCCTCGCCGCCGTCGACGTAGGTGTCGCGCGGCAGAGACACGGCGGTGGCGGAGGATCCGTCGTCCGGCACACGGATGAGGATGATGGTGTCGGTGCTGGTGGTGTCCTCCTCGCCGGCGCGCAGCATGTCGATCTGCTCCTGGGACAGCGGCTCCCCGCGTGCGTTGGTGCGCGAGTCGATGCCGACCAGCAGGATGTCCGTCGCGCCGTCGGACTGGCTGCCCAGCCCGAGGCCGCCGGCCTGGCTGATGTCGCTGCCGAGATTGCCGACGGTGACGTAGCCGTAGCTACCGCCGGCGAGCATGATCGCCGACAGCAGGGCGAGGACCACCTTGACCGGTGTCGAGCCGAGCTGACGGTGCCCGGACGCGGCCTTGTCGGTGGACGCTCCGGCGACCGTGCGCGAGGAGCGACCTGCGTTGGTGCCGTCGGTCCGCCTGCCGTTGGAGGGACGGCTGTGACGGGCACGCCGCGGTTGACCGTCCGGCCCGGTCTGGCTGTTCTGGCTGGTCTGACTCGTCTGACGGGGCCTCTCGGCGCGAGGGGCCGCCTCGTCGCGGCGGTGGTGCCGGCCGCCCTGACGGGGGGAGTCTCCACGGTCGTTGCGCGGAGACCTGTCAGCGTCGCTCATTCCAGACCTTTCGGCGGGGTTCGTCGATGTGTACCCAAGCAGGTGTACTCAAGGATGTGTACTCAAGATAGGGGGGACTCTACTAGTTACGGCGGTGGTTGCTGGGATCATGTCGCGAACACGTGCCCGCGGGAGGGGCCGTCCAGCGTAGAGTCGGTGCCCGATCGTAGTACCGGGTCACGCTGCTGGCACATCGGTGTCCGCGCCCGGCACGCAGGAGGTTCACGCACAGTGAGGGTATGGGTGACCGGCGCACAAGGGCAGGTCGGACGGTGTCTTGTGGAGCTCGGCGGCGAGGGGCTGTCGCGCGCGGACCTGGACCTGGCGACGGCGGGAACAGAGGATTTTCGCGCGGCGGCCAGGGCCCTGCTCGCCGGTGGCACGTCCCACGGGGATGCGCCGCACGTGATCATCAACACGGCGGCCTGGACGGACGTGGACGGCGCGGAGGACGATGCCAACCGCGCCACCGTGGAGGCGGTGAACGCCGTCGCCCCCGGCGAGCTCGCCCAGGCGGCGCGGGACGCCGGGGTCGGCTTCATCCACATCTCCACCGACTATGTCTTTTCCGGCACCGCGCCCGACAGCGGACGCGGCTGGCGTCCGGACGACCCGGTGTGGCCGGCCAATGAGTACGGCCGGACGAAACGGGAGGGCGAGCTGGCGGTGTTGGAGGCTGGCGGCACGGTGGTGCGCACCTCCTGGGTCTGGTCGGGACCCGAGGCCCCCGGACGCGACTTCGTCTCGGTGATGGCCACCCTCGCCGACAATGGCGTGGACCCGAAGGTCGTCGACGACCAGGTGGGACGTCCGACGTTCGCCGCGGACCTGGCCGCGGAACTGTGGGCACTGGCAGGGAAACTGGCGGAAACCGGCCCCGTGCCCGAGATCCTCAACCTCACCAACTCCGGCGAGCCGGTGTCGTGGTGCGGGCTGGCCCGCGAGGTTTTCAGCAGCACCGGGCACGACGCCACCCGGGTGAGCCCCTGCACCACCCAGGAGTGGCCCACGCCGGCGGCGCGTCCTCCGTGGTCCGTCCTGGACCTGGAGGCATGGTCGGCGCGGACCGGGCGCACGCCGCCGGAGTGGCGCGACGCGTTGCGACGGGGTCTCAGGGCGGTCATCGACTAGGGTGAACTCCCGTGAAACCGATTGCCGTCATCACCGTCACCTACTCGCCGGGGGAGTACCTCACCCGATTCCTGGACTCCGTGCCCGCCGCGTCCGCACAGGGCGCGGTGGTGGTCATGGCCGACAATGGATCGACCGACGGGGCCCCTGAGGCGGCGACGGAGCGCGACGGTGTGGAGCTGCTGCGTACCGGCGGCAACATCGGCTACGGCGCCGGGATGAACGCCGGGGTGGAGGCGTTGCGGGCGCGCCGGGAGGCCGGTGAGATCGACGGGGAATTCCTGGTGATCTCCAATCCGGACGTGGTGTTCGACGAGGGGGCGATCGACCGCATGGTCGAGGCCGCGCGCAGGCACCCGCGCGCCGGGGCGGTGGGCCCGCTGATCCGCGAGGTCGACGGCTCGGTGTACCCCTCGGCGCGTTCGGTGCCGACCCTGGGCGCGGGCATCGGCCACGCGCTGCTGGCCCCGGTGTGGAAGGGCAACCCGTTCACTCGCCGCTACCTGGCGGACGCGGTGATGGACCAGGAGCGGACCTCCGGCTGGCTGTCGGGATCGTGCCAGCTGCTGCGGTGGGAGGCCTTCGACGCCGTGGGTGGCTTTGACGAGCGCTACTTCATGTACATGGAGGACGTGGACCTGGGCGACAGGCTGGCGCGGGAGGGCTGGGAGAACGTGTTCACCCCGTCCGCGGAGATCACCCACGCCAAGGGGCACTCGGCGGGCAAGCATCCGGAGATCACCCTGCCGGCACATCACGACAGCGCCTACCGCTTCCAGGCGGATCGCCTGTCGGCGTGGTGGCAGGCCCCGGTGCGGGTGGCACTGTGGGCGGGGTTGAGGCTCAGGGGGGCTGTGGCGGTCGCGCTGGCGAAGCGGGCGCGCCGTTGACGGCGGAACTGCGTTCGATCAGATAACCTCCCAAGGGTGAACAGTGACGAACGAGACAATCCCTCACCCTCGACCCCTGACACGACCCCTAACAGCAACTCTGATCTAGCCGCCAACACCGACGCGGTCATCCTCGTCGGCGGCAAGGGAACGCGTCTGCGTCCCCTGACTAACTCCATTCCTAAGCCGATGCTGCCGGTGGCGGGTTACCCGTTCCTGCAGCACCTGCTGGGCCGGATCCGTGACGCGGGCATGACCCACGTCGTGCTCGGTACGTCCTTCAAGGCTGAGGTCTTCGAGGAGCACTTCGGTGACGGCTCCGAGATGGGCCTGGAGATCGAGTACGTTGTCGAGGACTCTCCCCTCGGCACCGGCGGCGGCATCCGTAACGTGCTGCCGAGCCTGCGGCATGACCGCGCGATGATCTTCAACGGCGACATCCTGGGCGGCACGGACCTCAACGCGGTCCTGCGCACCCATGTGGACAATGCGGCGGACGTGAGTCTGCACCTGCTCCGGGTCGCCGATCCGCGCGCCTTTGGCTGCGTGCCTACCGCGGAGGACGGCCGGGTCGAGGCGTTCCTCGAGAAGGCGGAGGATCCGCCCACCGACCAGATCAACGCCGGTTGTTATGTCTTCCAGCGCGACGTGGTGGAGTCCATTCCGGAGGGCCGCGTGGTCTCTGTGGAGCGTGACGTCTTCCCCGACCTGCTGGTGAAGGGGAAGCGCCTCTACGGGCACGTGGACCAGGCTTACTGGCGTGACCTCGGCACCCCGGATGATTTCGTGCGCGGGTCCTCGGACCTGGTGCGCGGCATTGCGCCGTCCCCGCTGCTGGCCGGACGCAACGGCGAGGCGCTCGTCGACGAGTCCGCCGCTGTCGCTGGCGGTGCTCTGCTGCTGGGCGGCACGGTGATCGGACGCGGCGCGGAGATCGGCGCGGGTGCCCGGGTGGACACCTCGGTGATCTTCGACGGCGTGGAGATCGAGGCGGGCGCGACGGTGGAGCGCTGTGTGGTTGCCGCTGGTGCCCGGATCGGGGCCCGAGCCCACCTGCGGGACACCGTGGTTGGCGAGGGCGCCGTCGTTGGTGCCCGTTGCGAGCTGCAAGGCGGTGCCCGGGTGTGGCCCGGGGTGGTACTGCCGGACGGTGGCCTGCGTTACTCCAGCGACGTCTGACCCCCGTACGGGGCAGACTCGGGCTGAAGCAAAATATTTCGATATCTTGTGTCTCAGGGGCCGGATTCCGGCCCCTGACGTCTATATGTAGTGGTTAACCTCACCTGATCCTCGCCATGTCGTGTCTGTCAGGACGCTGTGAATGCGTTTCGGGGTCCCCATGGCGTTACGCCTGTGACTCATGTGACGGATGGGATCTTCTGGCCTCGGCGAAAGGTTGACGCTATGGAATTACCCGTGTGTAATCTTTCCTGTAGGAAGAGGCCGGTGGAAGACCGGCACGGCGGATTTCAGTGAGGAGACAACGGTGGACAACCCGGCGGACGCCTTTCGTGGTCCCTTCTCAGAGGGGTCCGCAGCCGTGGACGGCGATGAGGTTCGTTCCAGCCGCGCGCGCGGTACTGGGGCGTCAGGGGAGCTCCCCGACCTGCTCCGCGGCGGAATCGACGACTTCACGCCCAGTGCGTTCTCGGATCTGACGGAGGATTTCGACCTCCTCTTCGATGCCGTCGAGCAGGACTGGCAGGAGCAGGCGCTCTGCGCGCAGACCGACCCCGAGGCGTTCTTCCCCGAGAAGGGCGGCTCCACTCGCGAGGCCAAGCGCATCTGCCGGGCCTGCGGGGTCCGTGACGAGTGCCTCGAGTACGCCCTCGAGCACGATGAGCGTTTCGGTATCTGGGGCGGGCTGTCCGAGCGCGAACGCCGCCGCCTCAAGAAGCGGCTCGGCTGAGCCTCCGCTCGCCGCTCATTCCCAACTGAACCCGGGGTCAATGACCTCGGGTTCGACGTTGAGGTACGTCGCTACCAGGCGGGCGATCACGAACCGCAGCCAATCCTCGGTCTCCAACCGGTCGGCCGAGCGCTGCTCGATCGGTCGACGGAAGATGATCAGGCGGGGCCGGGTGGGGGATCCCGTCTCGTCCACCCCGGCAGGAACGAGTCGACCCAGGGGTACCTGCCCGTCGGCGGCAACCTCGTCCGACCAGTGTGAGGTGGCGGATTCCAGGCGCATACGGGGGACCAGGTCGATCGCCACGTCCAGCCCGTTCAGCCGGTCGCCGAACTGCTCAAGCACCGGTGCATAGGCGTCCAACACGGCGGTGTCGAAGAGCTCCGCCCGGGTCGCGTAGCGCGGCAGCCGCGGCATCAGGACACCCCGCAGGCCGTGCCCGCGGGTGTCCCTGGCCAGGGCCCGGGGCGCGGAACGATCCGGGGCGGGGGACCGGGGTGTGGAGGGACGCGTCATGTCCACGATCCTAGACCGGCCCGCGGCACGTGCCCGGGTCCGACAGGCGGGGTCGGCTCGTCCGGCGCGACGGCGGTCTCCCGGACTAGGATGGTCTGCGTGACTGACTACCGACAGTGTTCCAGGCCCGGCTGCGGGTCCCGTGCGATCGCCACCCTGCGCTACAACTATGCCGCCCGCACGGCGACCGTCAACCCCCTGGAGCCCGGGGACGATCCGCACAGCTGGGATCTGTGCGACCGTCATCTCTCCAGACTGACCGTCCCCGAAGGGTGGGGGCTGCAGCGCACGGAGGATCTGTTCCCGGAGGAACCTGTGCAGGTGGCCTCGTACGCCGGCGGTGTCTCCGACATCGCCGACGACATCACCGACGAGGACTTCACCGACGAGGAGATGCAGGCCCTCGCCGCGGCACTCGAGTCCGGGAGCGACAACGGCTTCCCGGTCGAGAGCGCCATTGACAAGCTCACGTCGGCACAGCGGCACCCGGTGTCCCGGGTCGTGCGTCGCACCGACATCCCGCAACCGTCCGGCCATCACCCCTCACGGCGGAATCTGCCGGGACGAGCCCCCCAGCGTCATCTGCGCGCAGTGCGCTACGACGGCGAATGATCCAAAAAACACCAGGAGACTTGACATGACACAGCGAGACCGGGAGGCTATCGCCTCCGTCATCAAGGCATACGACGTGCGTGGCGTCGTGGGCGACGGTATTGACGCAGACCTCGTGCGCGACGCGGGGGCCGCCTTCGGCCTGCTCATGCGGGGGGAGGGTGCCGCGACGGTGGTTATCGGCCACGATATGCGCGACAGCTCCCCAGAGCTCTCCGAGGCCTTCGCCGAGGGCGTCCGGGGCCAGGGCCTCGACACCGTCTCCCTCGGACTGACCTCCACCGACGAGTTGTACTACGCCTCGGGCAGCATGGACTGCCCTGGGGCGATGTTCACCGCCTCCCACAACCCCGCGCGCTACAACGGCATCAAGCTGTGCCGTTCCGGCGCACGCCCCGTCGGTCAGAAGACGGGCCTCGGTGAGATCACCGATATGCTCGTCGCCGGCGTCCCGTCCTACGACGGCACCGCCGGTACCGGGACCACGAAGGACGTGCTGGCCGACTACGCCGCCTTCCTCCACGACCTCGTGCCGCTGGACATCCGCCCGCTCACCGTGGCGGTGGACGCCGGCAACGGCATGGGCGGGCTCACCGTCCCCGCCGTCCTCGGCGAGGACTCCGGGGTGCCGGTGACCGTCAAGGACCTCTACTTCGAGCTCGACGGCAACTTCCCGAACCACGAGGCCAACCCGCTGGCCCCGGAGAACATCGTGGACCTGCAGAAGTTCACCGTGGAGCAGGGCGCTGACCTCGGTGTCGCCTTCGACGGCGATGCCGACCGCTGCTTCATTGTCGACGAGCGGGGCGACGCGGTCTCCCCGTCCGCGATCTGCGGCATCATCGCCGAGCGCTACCTCGCCGATCACCCCGGTGCCACGATCATCCACAACCTCATCACCTCGAAGGCTGTTCCGGAGATCGTGCGCGAGCACGGCGGCACCCCGGTGCGCACCCGGGTGGGCCACTCCTTCATCAAGGCGCAGATGGCCGAGGAGAACGCCGTCTTCGGCGGCGAGCACTCCGCCCACTACTACTTCTCCGAGTTCTTCAACGCCGACTCCGGCATGCTGGCCGCCCTTCACGTGCTGGCCACCCTGGGTGGTCAGGACCGTCCGCTCTCCGAGCTGAAGAAGGCCTACGACCGCTACGAGGCATCCGGCGAGATCAACTCCGAGGTCGCCGACCAGGACGGACGCACCGCCGCCGTCGTCGAGGCCTTCGCCGACGAGACGTCCTCCACCGACGACCTCGACGGCGTCACCGTGGAACTGTCCGACGGCTCCTGGTTCAACATCCGTGCCTCGAATACCGAACCTCTGTTGCGCCTCAATGTCGAGGCCCCCTCCACCAGCCGTGTCCAGGAGATCGTGGACAAGGCACTGGCGGTGATCCGTGCCTGAGACGTCCCCGAAGCAGGTCCTCGACAGTACGGCCACGTCCGGCATTGCCCTGATGGAGGGCAGTCTACGAAACTACGCCTGGGGGTCGAGGACCGCGCTCGCCGAGCTCACGGGACGTCCGTCCCCGAGCCCGCACCCGGAGGCCGAGCTCTGGTACGGCGCCCACCCGGAGGCACCGAGTGCACTACCGGGCGCACGCCCAGGGGAGAGCGCCGACCTGTTGCAGCGCATTTCCGCTGACCCTGACTCGGAATTGGGGGACAGCGCGACGGGCGGACGCCTGCCGTTCCTGCTCAAGTTGCTCGCCGCCGACCAGGCGCTGAGCCTGCAGGCGCATCCCACGCTGGAACAGGCGCGGGAGGGCTACGCCCGTGAGAACGCCGAGGGATTGCCCCTCGGTTCGCCGAGCCGCAACTACAAGGACGACAACCACAAGCCCGAGTTGCTCGTCGGCCTGACCCGCTTCGAGGCGCTTGCCGGTTTCCGCCCGGTGGAGCGCACCCGCGCGCTGCTGGCCGCACTCTGTGTGCCGGAACTCGACCGCTACACCGACCTGCTCAGCGGCGTTGCCGGCGACGCGGAGGGCCTGCGCGCCCTGGTGACCACGTGGATCTCGCTGCCGCCGCAGCGCCGGCTGGAACTGATCGACGCGGTGCTCGACGCCTGTCGTCGACTCATCTCCGCCGTCGATGCGGGGACGGTCGAGGCATGGATGGCGGGCCCGGCACAGGCGGCCCTGGACCTGTCGGAGCAGCACCCGGGCGACGCAGGAATCCTGGTGTCGCTGCTGCTCAACCATGTGGTGCTCGAGCCAGGTCAGGCGTTGTTCTTGTCCGCCGGAAACCTGCACGCTTATCTGAAGGGCACCGGCGTGGAGGTCATGGCGAACTCCAACAACGTGCTGCGTGGCGGCCTGACCACCAAGCACGTGGACGTGCCGGAGCTGATGAAGGTCGTTGACTTCTCCGCGACCGCCGACCCGGTGCAGCGCCCCCGGGAGGACGGGACATTCATCGTGCCCGTACCGGAGTTCCGCCTGCAGTCGGTGGACGGTGCCGCGGTGGACGTGGAAGGGCCGTCGATCGTCCTGGCCACCGAAGGCACGGTGGAGGTCGACGGCGTCGATGGCGTCGACGGGGACAGCGTGGTGCTCGCGCCCGGGCAGGCGGCGTGGGTTCCGGCGTCGTCGACGGGTGTCACGGCGCGTCCGGTGACCTCCGGCGACTCCGCCCAGTTCTTCGTGGCCTCGGTGGGCTGACACCGCAGACCTACGCAGCGCGGCCCGGTCCGAGAAGGACCGGGCCGCGCTGCGTTTTGGCGTGTCTTGGCGTTTGCCTTAGGGGGTCGGGCCGGTCGTGTCGGTGACCGAGTCGGACTGGTCGGTGTCGCCACCGGTGGTGTCCTCAGTGGTGTCCCCGGGTTCCTCGTTGCTGTCGCCGTCGTTCTCCTCCGTCGTGGAGGGGGCGGAGCTCTCTGCGGAGTTCCCCGGCACCGAGGGTGTTGTGGTCCCGTTGGGATCCGATGGCTCGGAAGGCTCAGCGGGCTCAGACGGCTCAGAGGGCTCGGAAGGTTCGGTCGTCTCAGTGGGCTCGGACGGGTCCGTGGACTCCGAGGGCTCGCCGGTGCCGGACCCCTCGGTTTCACCCGGAAGGGTCGGCAAGTTGGGGAGCGACGGCAGGAGATCGGTGATCGACGGGCGCTGCGGCGAACTTCCCTCGTCCGTGGTCGTCTCCTCGCCGGCACCCTCGCCGGAGTCGCCGGAGCCCGCCGAATCATCGGTGTCTCCGGCGCCGTCGGCACCATCTGTGCCACCGGCGCTGTCGGAGCCGCCGTCCTCCGGGGTGGCACCCGGGGTCACGAAGTCATCACCGCTCCAGGCATTCGGCGGCGCGTAGCGGTCGGCGGTCAGCGGCGTGGCGAGATCGTTGCGGGAACCGCCGGTGCTGCTGTCGTCGCCGTCGCGGCCGTAGCTCGGCTGGTCGGTCTCTGACGGACCGTCGTCACCGGGACGTGCGCCGTCTCCGGACGGCGACGTCGTGGGCGTCGTCGACGACGACATGGAGTTGTCGGCGGCGGCCTCTTCGACGGCCGTTCGGTCGTCGTTGTGACCTGGGGAGACGTTCTGCCAGGTGACCACGCCGACGATGGCGGCGGCGGCGAAGCCGGCCACGACGAATGATCCGAGGATGCGGTTGGTGCGCGAGGCACGTGCGGCCTCATCGCGCAGTAGGGACTCGTGGTGTTCGGTGGTCCCGCCGTCGGTGGCCGAGGCAACCTCGTCCTGTCGTTCGGGTTCGAGCTCGTAGTCCACGGTGTCCCTCCTTTCCGTCCGGGGGTCGTTGACCGGGGTGGTGTGGCACGCGAATGTCCGCGAATGTCACGGTTAGATCACAATGTGTCGTAACCCTATCACCCGTATCCAACGCCATGAAAGACCCGAACGTTACCTAACTTCACAGGAACCTGTGTTTGTCGTGGGGTTTTGGTGTACATGCCGACGAGAATCCCCGGTCGTGTGCTGCGTTGGGCGAACAAAAAAATTGAGATTAAACCGTGACATTCGTGCCATTTCCCGGTGAAAACAGGGCTACGGACAGCGTTCGCGGGCCCGTGCGGCGTGGTGGGTGGTTCATCTGTCGCGACCGGACGCCGCCGACTACGCTCAGTGGGAGGACACGACCACGAGAGGGAAATGAGACATGAGCACCTGGGACGAGACCGTCTTCGCCGACGACACGAATACCGAGTTCCTCGCTGACTGCGACGATCTGGAGGGGGCTGCACTCGCAGAAGGGCTGAGGGACGCGTGCGCCCTCGCGCTGGACACCGACGCCGGCGGAGCCACAGGGCGGGGAGTGGACCCCGACTACATCAACGGACTGTGCGCGGCGACCGTGGCAGCGATCTGGTCGGGGGCGCCGTTTACTTCCGCCACGGTCGCCGACGAGCACCCCTTCATCCGTGAGGGCATCGGCCAGTGCCCGGACGACCTCCAGGAGGTCGCCCTGGAGGTGCTGGACCGCGAACTGGAGTCCGCCGGCGATGACGCACCGGACGGCCTGGAGACCGTCGTCGAGGCGCTTAGCTGACGCTGAACTAGCGGGCACCGAACCAGCAGCCCCCTCCGTGCGCCGGGTATGGCCTGCGGGGGATAGGGTTGACCGGAGATATCCTGGCAACTTCCACCATCACGTACATTCCTGACCTTTCGAGGAGCAATCACCCCATGGCAGACTTCGTCGCACCGACCGTCGACACCCACGACGGCACCGGCGCCAACGGCACCCCCCTCCAGTACAAGGTCCGTGACCTCTCCCTCGCGGAGGCGGGTCGTCACCAGATCCGTCTCGCCGAGTACGAGATGCCCGGCCTGATGGAGTTGCGCCGTGAGTACGCCGACGAGCAGCCCCTGGCCGGGGCGCGTATCGCCGGGTCGATCCACATGACGGTGCAGACCGCCGTGCTGATCGAGACCCTCACCGCCCTCGGCGCCGAGGTCCGGTGGGCGTCCTGCAACATCTTCTCCACGCAGGACGAGGCGGCCGCCGCCGTCGTCGTCGGCGCCGGCACCCCGCAGGACCCGCAGGGCGTCCCGGTGTTCGCGTGGAAGGGCGAGACCCTCGACGAGTACTGGTGGTGCCTGGAGCAGATCTTCGCCTGGGGCGATGTGCGCCCCAATATGATCCTGGACGACGGTGGCGACGCCACCATGGCCGTCATCACCGGCAGCGAGTTCGAGGGCAACGGCATCGTGCCGGAGCCCACCGACGAGGACTCCGACGAGTACCAGGCCTTCCTGGGTATGCTCGCCCGCGTCTTCGGGCAGGACGACTCCCGCTGGAGCGAGGCGGCAAAGTCCGTCAAGGGCGTCACCGAGGAGACCACCACCGGTGTGCACCGTCTCTACCACTTCGCCGAGCAGGGCACCCTGCCGTTCCCGGCGATGAACGTCAACGACGCGGTCACCAAGTCCAAGTTCGACAACCGCTACGGCACCCGCCACAGCCTGCTCGACGGCATCAACCGCGCCACCGACATGCTCGTCGGTGGCAAGGCCGTGCTCGTCTGCGGCTACGGTGACGTGGGCAAGGGCGTCGCCGAGGCATTCAAGGGCCAGGGTGCACGAGTCAAGGTCACCGAGGCCGACCCGATCAACGCCCTGCAGGCGCTGATGGACGGCTTCCCGGTGGTCACCGTGGACGATGCGATCGGCGAGGCCGATATCGTCATCACCTCCACCGGCAACCTGGGCATCATCACCTTCGATCAGATGCGCAAGATGAAGAACCACGCCCTGCTCGGCAACATCGGCCACTTCGACAACGAGATCGACATGGCCTCGCTGCTGCACCGTACGGACGTCAGCCGCACCACCATCAAGCCCCAGGTGGACGAGTTCACCTTCCCGCGTACCGACGCCGCCGACGCCGAGGTCGTCAGCATCGTGGTGCTCTCCGAGGGCCGCCTGCTCAACCTGGGCAACGCCACCGGGCACCCGAGCTTCGTGATGTCGAACTCCTTCGCCGACCAGACGATCGCCCAGATCGAGCTGTTCGTCGACGGCGACCGCTACGACAACGAGGTCTACCGTCTGCCGAAGATCCTCGACGAGAAGGTTGCCCGCATCCACGTCGAGGCCCTCGGCGGTCAGCTCACCAAGCTGAGCAAGGAGCAGGCCGAGTACATCGGTGTGGACGTCGAGGGCCCGTTCAAGCCCGAGCACTACCGCTACTAGAGGGGACCGCCACCGTGATCATCGCGTTTGAGGGGATCGACGGCGCAGGCAAGAACACCTGCGTCACCGCCCTGGAGGCTGAGCTCCTCTCCCGGGAGATCCCGGTGGCGAAGTTGGCTTTCCCCCGCTACGAGCAGTCCGTCCACGCGCAGTTGGCGTCCGCCGCCCTGCACGGCGACATGGGCGACCTCGTCGACTCCGTCCACGGGATGGCGACGTTGTTCGCCCTCGACCGCGCGGAAGTCGCCGAGGAACTCGCGGACTTCGACAATGATGGCTACGTGGTGCTGCTGGATCGCTATGTGGCATCCAATGCGGCCTACTCCGCCGCCCGCCTGGGGGTGGGGGAGGCCGACGTCGCGGACAGTGAGGTCGTGGCCTGGGTCGAGAATCTGGAGTTCGACGGCCTGGGGGTGCCGGTGCCGGACGTCCAGATCCTCGTCGACGTTCCCGATGACGTGGCCGCCGGCCGCGTCGCCGGACGTGCCGAGCAGGACGCCGAGCGCGCCGCCGACGCCTACGAGCGCGACGGCGACCTGCAGTCGCGGACGCTGGCGTCCTATCGCTCGCTGGCGGCTGCGCAGTGGCGCTCATCCTGGTGGACGCTGGACAACTCCGGCGACCCCGCGGACCTGCAGCAGGCCGTCAGCGACCTGGTGGACGGACTCGTCGACGGGGCGTCGGACGAGAGCTAGAGCGAGCTGCTAAACAGAGCTCAGGGCTCCTTGAGGGGGAGGAGCCGCGACGTGGCGCAGAGGTTTGTGACAAACTAATCCTCATGGCAGAGAAAGTTCTCGTCGTCGACGACGACCCCGCAATCTCGGAGATGCTGACCATCGTCCTGCAGGGCGAGGGTTTCGACACGGTCGTCGTCGGGGACGGGCCGCAGGCCGTGGAGGCCGCGGAGAATGAGCACCCCGACCTCATCCTGCTCGACCTCATGCTCCCCGGCATGAGCGGCATTGACGTGTGCCGTGCGGTGCGCGAGTTCTCCGCGGTGCCGATCGTGATGCTCACCGCGAAGACCGACACGGTGGACGTTGTCCTGGGCCTGGAGACCGGCGCGGACGACTACGTCCCCAAGCCGTTCAAGCCCAAGGAGCTGGTCGCCCGGGTGCGCGCGCGGTTGCGTCGCACCCCGGAGGAGGTCCCGGAGTCGGTGAAGGTCGCCGACCTCACCATCGACTTCGGCGGCCACCAGGTGACCCGTCGCGGTAAGCCGATCTCGTTGACCCCGATCGAGTTCGAGTTGCTGACCACCCTGGCGTCCCGCCCGCGCCAGGTCTTCGCTCGCGAGGAACTGCTGGAGCGGGTCTGGGGCTACCGTAAGTCCAACGACACCCGCCTGGTCAATGTGCACATCCAGCGGCTGCGTTCGAAGGTGGAGAAGGACCCGGACAACCCGACGATCATCCAGACCGTCCGCGGGGTCGGTTACAAGACCGGGGAGTAGGACACGGCACCCATGGCACGTAAGTCACGGGACAGCGCCCAGAACGCATCGGACGCATCGGACGCCGGACGCCTGGACCGCGGCGTCCTCCCTGTCGCGAAGGACGGGGACGGGCGTCGCGGCCGCGGCCGCTCCGACCGCCACGGCGGCAACGCTACCGCCGGCGCGGCCGATCCGCGCCGCGCACCGCGCGGTGAACTCGGCGACATCGGCGTGGTCGAGGCGCTGCGCATCTTCCTGCGCCGCCCGGTGAAGTTCGCCCGCAAGTTCTCCGAGAAGCTGGCTCAACGCTGGCGTACCTCGATCCAGCTGCGGGTGATTGGCAGTGTCTTCGCTTCGTCGTTGCTGGTGATCATGGCGTTGGGTTTCGTGCTGACCAGTTTCGTCGGCCAGCAGCTGCTGGACGCCAAGTACAACGCTGCCACCGACGAGATCGACCGGGCCCGCAGCATCGTCGAGGAGCAGATCAGCAATACGGACTCGGCGACGTCGCCACAGATGAGGATCAACAACGCGCGCGCCGCGTTGAGTGACCGCACCGCGGACTCGGAGCAGGGCTCCACCGGCACGGTCTACGAGCCGGTGATCATCGCCTCGGACCTGACCGGTGGGGACATCTCCAGCCCCGAGGTCAACCCGGTGCCGGAGAGCCTGCGTGATTTCGTGCGTCAGGGGCAGGTCTCGGTGCAGTACACCACCGTGGACGGTTCCGGCGGCTCCTTCAAAGCCCTGGTCATCGGCTCGCCGGTGAAGTCGGACATCCAGGGCCTGGAGTTGTACCTGGTGATGCCGCTGGACAATGAGGAGTCCACCATGGCGCTGATGCGCGGGCTGCTGCTCGCCGGTGCTGTGGTGCTCATGGTGCTGCTCGTGGTCATCGCCTGGGTGTTCTCCCAGCAGCTCACGGTGCCGGTGCGTACCGCCTCGCGCATCGCCGAGCGCTTCGCCGCCGGCCATATGCGCGAGCGCATGGCGGTGGACGGGCAGGACGAGGTGGCGCGTCTAGCGATCAGCTTCAACGAGATGGCGGAGAACCTGTCGTATCAGATCCGTCAGCTCGAGGAATTCGGTTCGCTGCAGCAGCAGTTCACCTCGGACGTGTCGCATGAGCTGCGCACCCCGTTGACCACGGTGCGCATGGCCGCCGACCTGATTCACGCGAACTCGGAGGACCTCGACCCGGTGACCCGGCGGGCCTCGGAACTGATGAACGCCGAGCTGGACCGTTTCGAGATGCTGCTCGGCGACCTGTTGGAGATCTCCCGGCACGACGCCGGTGTGGCGAACCTGTCGCGGGAGCTCATCGACGTGCGCGGCGTGGTGAAGTCCACGATGGGGCAGTTGCGCGCGCTGGCCGAGGAAGTTGGCAGTGAGATCCAGCTGGACCTGCCGGACGAGCCGGTGATGGAGGAGGTCGACTCCCGGCGGGTCGAGCGCATTCTGCGTAACCTGCTGGCCAATGCCATCGACCACAGTGAGGGGCGTCCGGTGCGTGTCACGATGCGCCTTGGCGCGGAATCATTGGCGGTGACGGTGGTGGACCACGGGATGGGCCTGAAGCCCGGTGAGGCGGACCTGGTGTTCAACCGGTTCTGGCGCTCCGACCCCTCGCGTGAGCGCAAGACCGGCGGGACCGGCCTGGGGCTGGCGATCGCGAAGGAGGACGCCCAGCTGCACGGTGGCCGCCTGGAGGCCACCGGCGAGCTGGGGGTCGGCGCGTGCTTCCGGTTGACGTTGCCGCGCCAGCCGGGTCAGGAGGTTCGTACCTCGCCGCTGCCGCTGGAGGTCACCGAGATGGTGGAGACGAATGCGGCCAGCGAGGTCATCGACATGGACGTCGCGTCCGATGCGTCCGACGTGTCCGTCGACGTTGCCGAGGCAGCACAGGACGAGTCCGCCCCGGTCGACCGTTTCGACTCGGTCGACGTGACGGCGGGGTCGGTGGAGTCCTCGGACGTGGACCTCAGCGCCTTCGAGGGACTGACCGAAGAGGAACTGCGCACGGCCCTGCAGGAGGCGGAGGACATGGACTCGGCGTTCGGCCCCGACGGTGAGGAGTCAGGTGAAGACGGTGAAGAGGGTGACGACGATGCGAAGAACTGACGCGGTGCGCCAGGTGGTGGCGCTGCTGGGCACGGCGGCGTTGGCCGGCGGCCTGGTGGCCTGCACCACGCTGCCGGGCGAGTCGACGCCGGAGGCGGTGTCGTCCTATGTCTCGGCACCGGACGCCAGCAACCTGCCCACCCCCTCGGAGGACCAGCCGCCGGACCTGCTGCTGCGCGATTTCTACCTGGCGTCGACCTACCAGGCCAACAACCGGCAGACGGCGAAGGAGTTCCTCACGCCGTCGGCGGCGGACGGCTGGGAGGACAGCACCTCCACGCTGATCCTCGACCGCCTGGACCTCAACGCCACCGGCGGGGTTTCCGGCGACGAGGTGACCTACGTGGTGCGTGGCACCGTGGTCGGGCGGCTGGGTTCCGGCGGTGTGTACCAGCCGGAGAACAGTCCGTACGAGGAGGAGGTGACCCTCGAACGCGGCGACACCGGTTGGCGGCTCTCCGACCTGCCGGACGGGGTGGTGCTGGATCGCAGTGACTTCGTCGGCGCCTACCAGGCTCACAATCTCTATTACCTCGATCCCACGAAGCGTTTCCTCGTCCCGGATCGGCGGTGGATCTACAACCGGCAGGAGAATATCGGCTTCTCGCTGGTGTCCTTGCTGGCCGGTGGGCCGCGCAATCAGCTGCAGAACGCCGTGGATACGGCCTTCCCCTCGGGCAATGGGATCCAGGCGGCCGTGGAAGAGGACGGGACGTTCACCGTGGACGTCACCGGTATCACGGACCTCTCCGTCGACGACCGGGAGGATCTTGCTGCTCAACTGGTCTGGACGTTGGCGAAGTCCGACGTGCGCGGCCCGTACCGTATTCTCGCCGACGGCATGTCGATCACCGATGACGGTCGGGAGGAGTGGACGCTGGCGGATGTCTCGGACTTCGACCCGGAAGCCACGGTCGACGAGCCCCTGCGCGCCTTGCGCGACGGTGCTCTGGTGGAGGTCGACGGCGACTCCGGCGAGACATTGCCGGGGTGGACGGCCTCCGGTGAGCTGGAGTCCGCGGCGACGTGCCGGACGGACGGACGCATTGCGGCGGTGTCCGGCCGCGGCGACGGTGAGCGTTCATTGCTCGTCGGCGACGTGGGTGGTGACCCCGTCACGGTGATGTCGGCGCGCTCGTTGTCGCGTCCATCGTGGAGCGGCGACTCGCAGAGTCTGTACGTGGTCGCCGACGGCCGCCGCGTCCACCGGCTGGTGCCCAGCGGGGCGGGAATCCAGATGGACGAGTCCACGGTGGACACCTCCTCGCTGGACTCCCTCGACATCAACGACCCCCGCATCAGCGTGTTCACCGTGTCGCGGGACGGAACACGTGCGGCAATGCTGATCAACGGCCGCCTGTTCGTCGCCGTGTTGCAGCGTGACGGTGACGGCGAGATCGCGCTCGGCACGCCGATGGAGGTCGGCCAGCGCGTCGGCGATACCGCCCTGTCGGTCGACTGGCGTGAGGACGGGACGTTGCTGGTCGGAACCCGTGCCAATGACGCCCCGGTGTGGGTGGTCACCGTCGACGGGTCCGAGGCATCGACGTTGTCCAGCCGCAATATCACCGCGCCCGTCGTGGCTGTCGGGTCGGCCGGACGCATCCAGTACATCCTGGACTCCCGGGCGATGCTGCAGCTCGACGTCGGGGACTCCGAGGCCAGGTTCTGGCGCGAAGTGCCGGCGCTGCAGGGTGCCCGCGCCGTCCCGGTCCTGACGAAGTAGGGGGCATATGGGGGAATTGTTGGGGGAGCTCACCGGCCTGGTGTGGCGGGAGGACTGCCTGGCCTGCGGCCGGGTGGGGACGCCCCGGGCGGCGGCTGGGGTGGCGTTGTGCCGGGCCTGTGGGCTGCAGCTACGCGGCGCGCCGTCGCGAGTGGCGGACACGGCCTCGCCGCCGGTGTTCGCCGCCGGGCCCTATGGCGGGGCATACCGAGGGGTCGTCCTGGCGGCCAAGGAACACTTGCGTCCCGACGCGGTGCAGGTGGCGGGGTCCGTGCTCGCCGGCACCGTCCGGCACCTGGTCGCACGGGGGCTGGTGGCGGATCCTCGTCTGGCACCGGTGGTGCTGCTTCCGGCACCGACGACGCGGCGGGCGGCCCGCGACCGCGGTGGGTGCGTCGTCCAACGGTCTGCCGTCGTCGCCGCCCACGACCTCGGCGGGGAGACACACGTGGTCGCCACGGCGACGTTGGCGTCCGGCACCCAGGACTCGGTCGGGCTGGGACGCGGTGAGCGGCAGGCGAACATCGCGTCCAACCTCCGTATCGACGAGGGGGCGTTGCGGCGGGTGAGACGGCTGCTCAGGACGCCGGGGTCGGTGGCGTGCATCGTCGACGACGTGACCACCACCGGTGCGACGGTGGCGCGTTTCGCCACCGCGCTGGCCGCGCGCGGGGTGGTTCCCGTGGTGGCGGTGGTGCTTGCGCAGGCCTGATGTGGGGGTGCTCCTGTCGCTGCCCCCGTCGCTGCCCCCACAGCCCACCGCGGCCCCCGGAACGTCGGTACTATCGGGAGGGAAGATGTCGCCAGGAAAAGGCTCGGTGGACAATCCGGTTCACCGGTGGCAGGCGGCTCGGAGACCGGGAGGATGAGTATGACCGTCCAGAACCAGCAGGACATCACGGCAGAGGGTGCTGCTCCGGAGGCACAGGTGGAGATCACCGGCCGTAACGTGGAGATCCCTGAGCACTTCGCCGAGCGGGTGAACGCCAAGCTCGCCAAGGTCGAACGGCTCGACTCGACTCTCACGTACTTCCATGTGGAGCTCCAGCACGAGCGCAACCCGCGTCGTTCGGATGAGTCCGACCGTATTCAGATCACCGCCTCGGGCAAGGGTCATATCGCCCGTGCGGAGGCGAAGGAGGATTCCTTCTACGCCGCGTTGGACGCCGCCATCGCCAAGATGGAACGGTCCCTGCGCAAGGTCAAGGCCCGCCGTAAGATCTCTCGGTCCGGGCACCGTGCACCGGTTTCCGTGGGCGAGGCGACCGCCGATCTGGTCCAGGAGGCCGAGCGCGAGGCCGCCACCAACCCGGGTCAGTTCGACGAGGATCCCTACGCCGAGCAGTTCCAGCCCGGTCGGGTTGTCCGTGAGAAGGCGCACCCGGCCACTCCGATCAGCGTGGATGATGCGCTCAGCGAGATGGAGCTCGTCGGACACGACTTCTATCTCTTCGTCAACGAGGAGACGGGTCGTCCGTCGGTGGTCTACCGTCGTCGTGCATATGACTACGGTCTGATCGCTCTTACCGACAACCCGCAGGAGTAGCGGGGTCGCAGCGCAGCGGGCGTCGTCGGGGTGATTGTTCACCCCGGCGGCGCCCGCTGTCGTATGTCGGGGTGCTGTGGCGTGCCGGATGGGGAGCGATGGGGAGCACTGTGCAAGACAGGGCAGCGGAGGTAGACTGAAAGACTGATCTCGCAGGGTGCGTCATCGCGCCCGGGCAAAAAGCCACGCGAGGACCTCAGGCAAGACCCCACAGGTGTAACACAAGGTAAGGGACGAGCAGCACGTGCTAGGACTTTCGAAGATTCTCCGCCTCGGTGAAGGCCGCGCCGTCAAGCGACTGTCCGCGGTCGCCGACCAGGTCATCGCCAAGGAGGATGAGTACGCCGCCCTCACGGACGAGGAACTGCAGGGTAAGACCGCAGAGTTCCGCGCCCGTCTCGAGAAGGGTGAGAGCCTCGACGACATTCTGCTGGACGCCTTCGCCACCGCGCGCGAGGCGTCCTGGCGAGTGCTGGGCCAGAAGCACTTCAAGGTCCAGGTCATGGGTGGTGCGGCCCTGCACTGGGGCTACGTCGCCGAGATGAAGACCGGTGAGGGCAAGACCCTGACCTGTGTGCTCCCCGCCTACCTCAACGGGTTGTCCGGCAAGGGCGTGCACGTGGTCACCGTGAACGACTACCTCGCCCGTCGTGACTCGGAGTGGATGGGTCGTGTCCACCGTTTCCTCGGCCTGGACACCGACGTGATCCTGTCCGGCAAGCGTCCGACGGACCGTCGCAAGGCCTATGCCGCGGACGTCACCTACGGCACGAACAACGAGTTCGGCTTCGACTACCTGCGCGACAATATGGCGCACTCGCTGGACGACCTGGTGCAGCGTGGCCACAACTACGCCATCGTGGACGAGGTCGACTCGATCCTCATCGATGAGGCACGTACCCCGCTGATCATCTCCGGTCCGGTGTCGGGTTCCTCGCAGTGGTTCACCGCCTTCGCCCGGATCGTGCCGAAGATGAAGCTGGACATCCACTACGAGGTCGACCCGAAGAAGAAGACCGTGGGTGTCAAGGAGGAGGGTGTGGAGTTCGTCGAGGACCAGCTCGGCATCGACAACCTCTACTCCCCGGAGCACTCGCAGCTGGTCAGCTACCTGAACAACGCCATCAAGGCCAAGGAGCTGTTCACCCGCGACAAGGACTACATCGTGCGTAAGGGTGAGGTCGTCATCGTCGACGAGTTCACCGGCCGCATCCTCGACGGCCGCCGGTACAACGAGGGCATGCACCAGGCCATCGAGGCGAAGGAGGGTGTGGAGATCAAGAACGAGAACCAGACCCTGGCCACGGTGACCCTGCAGAACTACTTCCGCCTGTACGACAAGCTGGCCGGCATGACCGGTACGGCCGAGACCGAGGCCGCGGAGCTCAAGTCGATCTACAAGCTGGACGTGGCGGCGATCCCCACGAACAAGCCCAACCAGCGTCACGACAACATCGACCTGGTGTACAAGACGCAGGAGGCGAAGTTCGAGGCCGTGGCCGACGACATCGCCGAGCGTGTCGAGAAGGGCCAGCCGGTGCTGGTCGGCACCACCTCGGTGGAGCGCTCGGAGTACCTGTCGAAGCTGCTGCAGGCCCGGCACATCCGCCACAACGTGCTCAACGCCAAGCAGCACGAGAAGGAGGCGGAGTTCGTCGCCCAGGCGGGTCGTCTCAAGGCCGTGACCGTGGCGACGAACATGGCCGGTCGTGGTACCGATATCGTGCTCGGCGGTAACCCGGACATCATCTGCGACCTCACCCTGCGTGAGCGCGGTCTGGACCCGGTCGAGGACCCGGAGGCCTACCAGGAGGCCTGGGACGAGGAGATCGTCAAGGCCCGTGCCAAGTCGAAGGAGGAGGCCGAGAAGGTCTCCGAGGTCGGCGGGCTGTACGTGCTGGCCACCGAGCGCCACGAGTCGCGTCGTATCGACAACCAGCTGCGTGGCCGTTCGGCCCGCCAGGGTGACCCGGGCGAGACCCGGTTCTACCTGTCGATGCGCGATGACCTGATGACCCGCTTCGTGGGCCAGACCATGGAGAACCTCATGACCCGGCTGAACGTGCCGGACGACATGCCGATCGACTCGAAGATGGTCACCAACGCCATCAAGGGCGCGCAGTCGCAGGTGGAGAACTCCAACTTCGAGATGCGCAAGAACGTCCTGAAGTACGACGAGGTCCTCAACGAGCAGCGCAAGGTCATCTACCGTGAGCGTCGCCAGATCCTGGAGGGCGAGGACATCGCCTCCAATGTGCGCACCATGATGGACGACACCCTCGCCGCCTACGTCGACGGTGCGACCGCCGAGGGCTACGTGGAGGACTGGGATCTCGACGAGCTGTGGACCGCGCTGGACTCCCTCTACGGGCCGTCGGTGACCTCTACCGAGCTGATCGACGGCACCGAGTACGGGTCCGCCGGCGAACTTACCGCCTCGCAGCTGCTGCGCGCACTGCAGGAGGATGCCCACAAGCTGTACGACCAGCTGGAGGAGTCCGTGACATCCGTCGGCGGCGACGAGCAGATGCGCGGCATGGAACGTGGCGTGGTGCTCAACGTGGTGGACCAGAAGTGGCGTGAGCACCTCTACGAGATGGACTACCTCAAGGAGGGCATCGGGCTGCGTGCCATGGCCCAGCGCGACCCGCTGGTCGAGTACCAGCGTGAGGGTGGCGACATGTTCGGCCGGATGAACGACGGCATCAAGGAGGAGACGATCCGTCAGCTCTTCCTGGTACGCAAGCAGCTCAAGTCCAAGGAGCCGGAGCAGGCCGAGGGACCGTTGAACGTGGACGACCCGGCCGACACCCGCACCTCCCAGGAACAGGAGCAGCAGAAGTCGGTGCCGAAGACCATCATCGGCGGCTAGTTCCTCAGGCTCAGACCATCGTGACGGTCTCGACGCGCCACCTGCCCTCGTAACGGGCCAAGTGGCCGACGACGGCGCGCACCCGCTCGCGGTGCAGGACGCTGGCCGTGAAGGTGAGGCGCTCGGGGTGCGTCGGGGGAAGGTGCACGCTCAGCACACGTGAGGGCACGGCGGGGGAGGACGCCGTTCCCGACGCCCCAGGCGCCGTAGAAGTCCCTGCGGCAGTGGGGAGCGCCTGGCGCATCCGTCCGCGCAGATCCTCGGTGACCCGCGGGGAGAACGGCCCCTTGCGTAAGGCAGAGACCGGGCGGCGTCCGTCGACGACTTCGAGCCAGACGCCCACGAGCATGGCGACGCGGGCGTTGACCGCGGACCCCGGACGCGGCGTCGCGGCGTCCTGAACCGGTGGTGCCACAGGCGCCGGTGCGTCCTGCGTGACCGGCGCGGCGTGCCGGCCCGGGCGGCGCAGGTACACCAATCCGGGCACGGGGACGTAGGCCGTCCTGCCGTGCATTGGTGATGTTGTTGTGTCGGTGTTCCCCGGTAGAGCCCCCATGCTCGACGATGATAGCGCCCGGCGTGGCACAATGTGAGGTATGCGAGCATTGATTGTGGACTACTGTGGCGTCCTCGACGGAGCGGAGGAGGACCGCCGCCGGTGGCGGAAGGTCCTGACCGCTGCGAAGGACGCGGGTTTCGGAACGGCGATCCTCTCCAACGACCCCGGTGGCCCCGGTGCCGACCCGATCCGCACGTGGCAGGAGGCCGGCTACGTCGACACCGTGGTGCTGTCCGGTGAGGTCGGCGTGGACAAGCCCGACCCGGAGATCTTCATGATCACCGCCGACCGCCTGGAAGTCGATGTCAGCGACTGCATCCTCGTCGACGACTCGATCCTCAACGTCAAGGGCGCGGTGGAGTCCGGTCTGATCGGCGTGTACTACCAGCAGTTCGACCGGGCGATCGTGGAGATCTCCGGGCTTCTCGGACTGGAAGGGACCTACTAGGATGCGCGTCTTCATCCCCGCCACCTTCGACATGCTCGGCGGCCTGGCCCGTGACGGGCAGATGCCCGTGCGCTCCGGTGTTGCCTTCGCCCTGACCCCGGCCCTGCGCGAGTACTACACCGCCGGCGACGACGAAGAGATGTCCTACGCGGCGTTCCTGGAGGCCGCCCGCGCCTCCTTGCGTCTGCTCGGCATCGGCGACGAGGAGCGTTTCCCGCACCGTCGCGTCGTGGTCTCGGCGGACCTGGAGGACGCCGCCGTGAGCCAGGAGCCCGACAAGGGTGAGTCCGTAGTGCGGCTGGACCCGTCGATGGTGTCGGTGGACCAGCTCGCCGCCATCCACGTCGACGACGAGGGCAATGAGCCCGCCACGGCCGCGGCGATCGAGATCGTCGACGCCGCCGACCTGGGTGACGAGGATGCCGAAATCACCCTCGGCGACTGCGAGGACAACCTGATGAGCTGGTACGACGCCCGCGAGCTCGGAGTCCTTGTCGACCTGATGTAGCGCCTGTTTCGCCCTGGCGCACGAGAAAAGGCCCGCCCTTTCCGGAGTTTTTCCGGAAAAGGGCGGGCCTTTTCTCGTCTGTCTCTAATTCAGGTCAGCCTAGCGGTGCAGGTCGAAGCGATCGGCCTCGGTGACCTTCGTCCAGGCGGCGACGAAGTCGTTGACGAACTTCTCCTTCGCATCGTCGCTGGCGTAGACCTCGGCCTGGGCGCGCAGCTCGGAGTTCGAGGCGAACACCAGGTCAGCGCGGGTGCCGGTCCACTTCTGCTCGCCGGTGGAACCGTCGGTGCAGGTGAAGGTGGTGCCATCGGCGTCGGCGGCGACCCAGTCGTTGCCCAGCTCCAGCAGGTTGACGAAGAAGTCAGTGCTGAGCACGCCGGGGCGGTCGGTGAGCACACCGTGGTCGGTGTCCCCGTAGGTCGCGCCGAGGACGCGCAGGCCACCAACGAGGGCGGTCATCTGCGGGGAGGTCAGGCCCAGCAGGTCGGCCTTGTCGACGAGCAGGTGCTCGGCGGGGATGGCCAGGTCGGCGCTCTGGTAGTTGCGGAAGCCGTCGGCCAGGGGCTCCAGGAAGCTGAAGTTGTGCTCGTCGGTCTGCTCCTGCGAGGCGTCGACGCGGCCCGCGTGGAAGGGCACGGTGATCTGCGCACCGGCGTCCGCGGCGGCCTTCTCGACGGCGGCGTTGCCGGCGAGCACGATCAGGTCGGCCAGGGACAGGTGGCGCGGGGCGTTGGCCTCGTTGAAGTCCTTCTGGATCTTCTCCAGGGCCTCCAGGACACCGGCGAGCTGCTGGGGCTCGTTGGCCTCCCAGCTGCGCTGCGGCTCCAGGCGGATACGAGCACCGTTGACGCCGCCACGGAAGTCCGTGCCACGGAAGGTGGACGCAGCGGCCCAGGTGGTCTTGACCAGCTGGGAGACGCTGAGACCGGAGTCCAGCACGCTCTTCTTGATCGCCTCGACGTCGGAGGAGGTGATGGCCTCACCCTCGGCCTCGGGCAGCGGGTCCTGCCAGAGCAGGTCCTCGGAGGGAACCTCGGGGCCGATGTAGCGGGACTTCGGGCCCATATCGCGGTGGGTCAGCTTGAACCAGGCGCGGGCGAAGGCGTCGTTGAGGGAGGCCTGATCGTCCTTGAACTTGCGGGAGATCTTCTCGTAGGCCGGGTCGACGCGCAGCGAGATGTCGGTGGTGAGCATGCGGGGCTCGCGGCGTCCCTCGGAGTGCGCCATGGGGACCATGTCGGCTCCGCCGCCGTCGACGGGGCGCCAGTGGTAGTGGCCGCCCTCGCCCTCGGTGAGCTCCCACTCGTAGGCGAACAGGATGTGGAAGAACTCGTTGTCCCAGCGGGTCGGGTGGTAGGTCCAGGTGACCTCCAGGCCGGAGGTGATCTGGTCGTCGCCCTTGCCGGAACCGTTGTGGTTCTCCCAGCCGAGACCCTGACGCTCCAACGGAGCCTCCTCGGGGTCGGCACCGACGTTTTCTTCGTTGTCGGGGGCGGCACCGTGGGTCTTGCCGAAGGTGTGGCCGCCGGCGATGAGCGCCACGGTCTCCTCGTCGTCCATACCCATGCGGCCGAAGGTCTCGCGGATGTCGTGTGCCGCGGCGGCCGGGTCCGGGTGGCCCTCGGGACCCTCCGGGTTCACGTAGATCAGGCCCATGGTGGTGGCACCGAAGGGCTTCTGCAGCTTACGGGTGGTTTCGTTGGTGCCACCGTAGCGGGCGTTGGTGCCCAGCCAGTCGGTCTCGGAACCCCAGTAGACGTCCTCCGGCTCCCACACGTCCTCGCGGCCACCGCTGTAGCCGAAGGTCTCGAAGCCCATCGACTCCAGCGCCACGTTGCCGGCGAGGATCATCAGGTCGGCCCAGGAGAGGTTCTGGCCGTACTTCTTCTTCACGGGCCACAGCACGCGACGGGCCTTGTCCAGGCCCACGTTGTCCGGCCAGCTGTTCAGGGGTGCGAAGCGCTGCTGGCCGGCACCGGCACCGCCGCGTCCGTCCTGGGAGCGGTAGGTACCGGCGGAGTGCCAGGCCATGCGGATAATCAGCGGACCGTAGTGCCCGAAGTCGGCGGGCCACCAGTCCTCAGAGGTCGTCAGGACGTGCTCGATGTCCTTCTTCACCTCGGGGAGGTCAAGCTGCTCGAATGCCTCGGCGTAGTCGAAGCCGGCGTTGGTGGGCCGGATCTCCTGCGGGTTATGGGCCAGCAGGCGCACGTTGAGGCGCTTGGGCCACCAGCTCTGGTTGGCGCTGCCCTCGGTGGGCAGGGGCAGGCGGGCGCCGTCGGCCTCATTGCGCTCGGCCTGGGCCTCCTGCGGGGCGTGCCCGCCCTGCGGGGTCTGTCCGCCGTGGGCGACGGGGCAACCGGAAATCGGGTCAGTCATCGGTCTTCTCCTGAGTGTGGATCGGGGAGTGGGTGTTCTCGTTGTAGTCGTTCGTGCGGTCGTTCGTTTGGGCGCAGTCCATGCAGATGGCCCGGAAGGTGACCTCCGCCGACAGCACGGTGTGCATCCCGTGGCCTTCGGCGGGGGTCAGGCAGGGCGCGTGACCGACGACGCATTCGACGTCCTCGAGCCGTCCGCACACGACGCACTGCATGTGGTGGTGGTTGTCCTCCAGGTTGGTCTCGTAGCGGGCACCACCCGAACCGGGCAGGTCGATGCGACGCAGGAGACCGCGTGCGCTCAGATCGTTGACGACGTTGTGGACTGACTGCATGGAGACCGAAGGGAGCTCCGTGCTGATGCCGGCGTGCACCTGGGCCGCCGTACTGTGCGGGTGCTCCCGCAGGTACTGCAGGGAGGCGATCCGGCCCGGGGTTGCCCGGAGGCCCAGTTGTCTCACCTGCTCTGCCCAAGGTGCTGTCGTGTCTGTGCGCATGCCACTACGCTACCGCTAAATTTGAGACTTCACAACTTTGAATTAACAAAAATAGAGGGCCATAGCCGACGGTGCTGGCCACGGCCCCGATTCCGCCTGCCGGGATAAAATTGGGGGTTGCGATCAGTGAAGGTCGCCGACACCACGAATGCGCAGGAGGCTGCGATGCTACGGAAGCACGGTAAGTACGCGGACACAGGGGCGATGCAGGCCAGGGAGGCGCTGAAGATCGTCGTCGTCGGCGGATCCCTGGCCGGCCTGATGACGGGGATCTCCCTGGCGCGCCAGGGCCACCACGTGACGCTGTTGGAACGCGCCGACCGAATCCGCCCCTCCGGCGCGTCCCTGCTGGTCCGGGAGGACGATCTCCGCGCGATCCTCGGGCCGGAGCAGGCGCGCGCCGCGGTGCGCATGGCGGGGCCGGTCGACGCACGCGCCCACGGTGAGGTCCCGGCCACCTGGCAGGGACTCTACGAGGGGCTCTGCCAAGTGGCGGAGGGGCTACCGACCATGAATCTGCACCACAACACCCGCGCCGTGGAGGTCGGACAGGAGGGTGACCGGGCGTGGGCCCGCGCCGATGACGGCGAGACCTACACCGGCGATCTGCTCGTCGGCGCCGACGGCTACCGGAGCCTGGTGCGCGGCTCCGTGGCACCCGACCGTCCGGACGCCGAGTTCGCCGGCTACGTGCTCTGGCTCGGCGTGGCCACGGAGAGCGACCTGGACTACACGGGCCCGTGGCCGGGCGGGCTCGACATCCGCGACAGCGGCGACAACCTGCTGCTGGGCTACCCGCTGGCGAGCCCCGAGGGGTCCACCGAGCCGGGGGAGCGGCGCCTGGGCTGGGGCTGGTACGACAACTCGCGCAACCACGTGCTCCGCGAGACCGGCGCCGTGCGCGGCAACGTCACCCACCACACCCTGCGTGGGCACGACGTCGACCAGCACGTGCTCGCCGACCTCGTCCGCGAGGCCGGTCTGCGCTGGCCGCACCCGTGGCGTGCCGCGATCGAGGACTGCCTCTCGCGCACCGACTTCCTCGGCACCCCGATCAACGAGTACGTTCCGGACCGCCTGCGCAACGGCCGGATGGTGATCCTCGGCGATGCCGCCCACGTGCCCACGCCGATGACCGGTCGTGGGTTCGCCACGTCCCTGGACGACGCCGCGGCGCTGGCCCGCCACATGGCCGACGCCACCGCCGCCACACTGCCGGACACCCTGGCGTCCTATGAGAGTGAACGCCTCGCCCCGGCCCAGGAGCTGGTGCTGTCCGGGCAGATGTTCAGCAGGTCCTTCGGCAGGCCATAGAGGAGACGGCGAGTCACATCTCCCACTCGTTGTTGCTGCGCAGCGCGGTCAGCAGGGAGCGTACGGCGGCCACACGACGGGCACTCGCGCCGGTCAGGGTGTCGAGCGCGCACTCGGGATCGGCGGGTGGGCCGGCGTGTGTGCAACCGCGCGGGCAGTCCTCGATGACCGCGCCGAGGTCCTCGAATACGCCGATGACCTGGTCGGGGTCCACGTGGGCCAGGCCGAAGCTGCGGATGCCGGGGGTGTCCACGATCCAGCCAGCGTCTCCAGCGTCCCCAGCCTCCCCGGGGATGCGTAGCGCCACGGACTGGGTCGAGGTGTGGCGTCCCTTGCCCACGCCCGAGACCACACCGGTCTCGCGGCGGGCGTCCGGCACGATCCGGTTGACCAGGGTGGACTTGCCCACCCCGGAATGCCCGATCAGGGCGGTGAGGTGCCCGGTGACCACGCCGAGCACCGGGTCAAGGGGGTCATCGACCCCGCCCACGATGACCTCCACGTCCAAGGCCTCGAACTCGGCGGCGAAGGCCGTGGGGTCGGCCAGGTCCGTCTTGGTCAGGCACAGCACCGGACGCAGCCCGCCGACGAAGGCGGCGATCAGCGCACGCTCCACGAATCCGGAGCGTGGCGGCGGGTCCGCCACCGCGGTGACGATGAGCAGCTGGTCGGCGTTGGCCACCACGATGCGTTCATAGGGGTCGGTGTCGTCGGCGGTGCGACGCAGCACCGTGGAGCGATCCTCCAGCCGGACGATGCGGGCCAGCGTCCCGTCGCGTCCGGACGTGTCGCCGACCACGGCGACCCGGTCGCCGACGACGACGGGGGTGCGTCCCAATTCGCGGGCGCGCATGCAGATCGCCGGCGGGGTCTCCGGCGACGCCCCGTCGACGACGACGCCCCAGCGTCCCCGGTCACGGGTGACGACCATGCCGGTCGGCGCGTCCTTGTGGTCGGGACGGTCCTTCGTCCTCGGCCGGGTGCCCTTGCCGGGGCGCACGCGGATGTCGGATTCGTCGTAGTGGCGCCTGCCGCTGGAACGTGCCATCGTCGCGCTCAGCCCTCGACCATCTGCGTCCAGCGCAGGTCGAAGTCCGGCAGTGTCTTGGCGGTGGTGGCGATGTCCTCGACGAGTATGTCGTCGGTGACCAGGCCGAGCACCGCGCCGGCGGTGGCCATGCGGTGGTCGGCGTAGGTGTGCCACACCCCGCCGGTCAGCGGCTGCGGGTCGATGATCAGGCCGTCGTCGGTCTGGGTGACCTTGCAGCCCAGGGAGGACAGTTCGCGTTGCAGTGCGGCGAGCCGGTCGGTCTCGTGCCCGCGCAGATGCGCGATGCCGGAGAGGTGACTGCGTCCCTCGGCCAGCGCGCACAGTGCGGCGACGGTGGGGGTGAGCTCGCCGACGTCGTGCAGGTCCCAGCTGATGCCCTGCAGCGGTTTATCCGCGTCCCCACGGACCTCCAGCACGCCGGAGTGCGTGTGATGCTCGACCTCTACGCCCATGTCCTGCAGGATCACCCGGAACTGGTCGCCGGGCTGGGAGGTCGTCGCCGGCCAGTCCGGGATGCGCACCGTGCCGCCGGTGACGGCCGCGGCGGCCAGGAACGGTGTGGCGTTGGACAGGTCGGGCTCCACCGCCCAGTGCCGTCCCGCCACGGGCCCGGGGTGCACCGTCCAGCGGTTGAACTCCGTGTCCACCCGCACCCCGGCCTCGCGCAGCATCTCCACGGTCATCTCCACGTGCGGCAGGCTGGGGATCGCCGTACCGGTGTGCACCACCGTGACCCCCTCGTCGAACCGCGCCCCGGACAGCAGCAGCCCGGAGACGAACTGGGAGGACGCCGAGGCGTCGATCTCCACCACGCCGCCGCGCAGCCCGCCGCGTCCGGAGACGCGGAAGGGCAGGGGACGTGCCGGGTCGCCGGACCCGGTCACGTCCGCGCCCAGCGCTACCAGGGACTCCAGCGTCGCCCCCATCGGACGCTTCTGCGCGGCGTCGTCGGCGGTGAACAGCACCTCGCCGTCGGCCAGGGCCGCCACCGGCGGCAGGAAACGCAGGACGGTGCCCGCCAGGCCGCACGCCAGTTCGGCGCCGTGCAGCTCGCCGGGCACGACGGTGAACGTGTCACCGTCGGCGGTGACCGAGGCGCCCATCGCGCGCAGGGCGTCGGCCATCAGGTCGGTGTCCCTGCTGCGCAGGGCCCCGCCGATCACGCTGGGGGCGTCCGCCAGCGCGGCGAGGACGAGGGCACGGTTGGTGATCGACTTCGACCCGGGGACGGACACGGTCGCGGACACGGGGGAGGAGGCCACGGGAGCAGGCCACAGTTCGGCGGTCATGGGCGCCATTATCCCACGCCGCGGGGCGCAGGTGGGTGAGCGGAGGTAGTTTCGGTGTCATGTGCGGACGCTACGTGATGTTCAGTACCACCGAGACCCTGCTTCAGAGCGCCTCCGGCCGGCTCGGCGAACAGGTCGGGGTGGTCGGCCCGGACGGTTTCCCGCCGCAGAGCTACAACGTGGCCCCCACCCACACCGTGGGGGTGGTGCGCCGCTACGCCGGTGCCGCCACCCTCGGCCCGGCGACCTGGGGCTACCGGGCACCGTGGAAGAAGGGGTTGGTGCTGTTCAACGCCCGCGGGGAGAGCGTCTTCGACAAGTCCAGTTTCCGCGGCTCCGAGCCGTGCCTGTTCGTGATGGACGGCTGGTACGAGTGGAAGGACCGGCAGCCCCACTACGTCAGCGCGGACGCGCCGCTGTTCGTTGCCGGGCTGTGTCGGCCGGGTGGGGATGGGACGCCGGACGGGACGCTAGAAGCCACGATGGTGACCACCGCCTCCGCCGAGCCGGTCGCCTGGCTACACGACCGGATGCCCCGTGTGCTTGGCGCCGATGAGACCGTCGCCTGGCTCGACGCCGGCGACGATGGCGACGACGAGCGGCGGGCCCTGGCCGCCGCCGTGGCGTCCGACGACGTCCGGAGCGTCCTGCGCACCCGCGCGGCCGACCGCGCCGTCGGCAACGTGGCGGCGAACGGGCCGGAACTCATTGCGCCGCACTAGAGTAAAGGGGAACAAGATAGACGCCGACGGCGTTATGTCCGACAGGGTGAACGGGAAGGAGCCCATGAACAACCCAGTCAAGCGCACCGGAGACAGCGACGAGCAACTGCTCGCTCGCTTCGAGGAGGATGCGCTGCCACTGCTGGACCAGCTCTACGGTGCGGCGTTGCGGATGACCCGTAACCCCGCGGATGCCCAGGACCTGGTCCAGGACGCCTACATGAAGGCGTTCCAGGCGTTCGGTTCCTACCGGCCCGGCACCAACCTGAAGGCGTGGATGTACCGCATCCTCACCAACACCTACATCAACCAGTACCGCAAGGCGCAGCGGCGCCCCAAGGAGACCTCCGACGAGGAGGTCACCGACTGGCAGCTGGCGGATTCGGCGTCCCACGACTCGACGGGCCTGCAGTCCGCCGAGATCGAGGCCCTACGCCGCATCCCCGACAAGAGGATTCAGGACGCCCTGATGTCCCTGTCGGACGACTACCGCATGGTCGTGTACTACGCGGACGTCGAACAACTGCCGTACAAGGAGATCGCCGACATCATGGACACCCCGATCGGCACGGTCATGAGCCGGCTGCACCGGGGGCGGCGGCAGCTGCGCGCGAAACTGAAGGACGTCGCCGTGGAGCACGGTATCGGTGCGGCGAAACGTCCGGCGGGCAAGAACTGAGGAGTGTGACGAAGAATGTCCGACAACCCTGGGAACATGAGCGGCAACCCGTGCGGCGCCGCCGGGAGAAGTGAGTGCGACGAGCTCATCGAGGTGCTCTACGAGTACATCGACGTGAAGAACGGTGACTGCGAGGGCGAGCACTACCGGCACGCCCGTGCACGCCTGGAGCAGCACGTGGACGACTGTCCCTCGTGTCTGGAGGCGCTCGGCATCGAGCAGCAGGTCCGGGAGCTACTTCGCTCGAGGTGCGGGCAGCCCGCCCCGAGTGAATTGCGCGGCAGGATCGTGACCTCGCTGCAGTCCTCGGTGACCACCTCGGTGCGTATCCACTACCGCGACTGAGCGGCGGGTGCTTGGGGGACGCCGGCGCTCGCGGGCTGGGAGGGCAAGCGAGGGGCCAAGATCGAGCGTGGGATGTTTGAATCCCCGGGTTCAAACATCCCACGCTCGATCTTGGCCCTTGTCCCCGACGACGAGGGGTACCAAGTTGGACTTGGGAGCGTTGAGTCGGCCTACTCAACGCTCCCAAGTCCAACTTGGTACCCCTTTGCTTGTCCGTCGCCCTCGGCTGGCACGCAAGAAGGCCCGGCCCCAGGATGTCTATCCCGGGGTCGGGCCTCGTCGGTAGGTGCGAACGTCAGGCGTTCGGACGCTTACCGTGGTTCGCCTTCTTCTTGCGACGGTCCTTGCGCTTACGGCCACGCTTGCTCATGTCGGCTCCTCGTTGACGGTGGGAAAGTACTGATAACCGTTTCAGGATACCGGGGGAGCACGTTGGGTGGGAAATCCACCCCGTGGTTACTGGCGCTGTGCGCAGGGACGGCGTGCTACGCGGTGGCGACGCGGGTGCGGGCGCGGCCGCGGTTGTTGCGACGCTTCAGTGCGCGGCGCTCGTCCTCGCTCATGCCGCCCCACACGCCGGCGTCCTGGCCGGACTCGATGGCCCAGGCGAGGCAGGCGTTGGTGACGGGGCACTTGTTGCAGACCAGCTTCGCCTTGGCGATCTGGGCGAGGGCGGGGCCGGAGTTGCCCACCGGGAAGAAAAGCTCGGGGTCTTCGGAACGGCAGATGGCTTCGTGGCGCCAGTCCATGGTGATCTTCTCCTTCAACAGTGTTGCTGCAGTTTGGCTGACCGTTCGTTCCGAGGGCAGGACGTGGGCAGTCGTGCCCGCGGCCGTCGGTGGGACGGGTCGAGTTCGTCGGTGGGATTCGGTGACATGCCCCGGGTCACGGTAGAGTGAGACCACGAAGAGGCTGTGTCGGTCAGAGAAGTAGGGCTGGGTTCGGTGCTTAACCTGTCCGTAACCTCGTGTCCCTCTCTCTGTTACATGTGCAATATTGGCACGTCATAACGCAGTCCGCTAGGGGGTTGGCGATATTTGTGGTTAAGCTCACATCGGACCGATTTGCCTATTTAGGTAAGGGTGGGTTAACGGACAGCTCGGTTCGGTCCTGAATTGTGCCGGTGTCTGTTCCGTCGCAGGTTCCCGGTAGAATCTGGCCCTATGAGCCCCAGGAATGCAGATGATCGTGGAGTCGGACATGCGGACGGTGCGGGGAGGGCACTGGTCCTGCCCTCGAGCGTCCGATGGGCCGGCTGGTTGGGGATCCTGGAAGGGTTGGCCGGTCTCGCCTTCGCCGTCTATCTCGTTACCGTCGCGGTCAGCGGGGAAGAGGATACGACCGCCCAGTTCGTCGGGGCGGGCGCGGAGTCGATCGGCTACGGCTGGGGGACGGCCCTGTGGTTCGGTTTCTTCGGCGGCGTGGTTCTGGCGGCCGGGTGGTGCCTGTCGACGGGACGCCGGTGGGGCCGTGGGCCGGTGGCGATGCTGCAGCTCTTCCTCGTGCTGATCTCGGTCTACATGTTCTCCTCGGGACGCCCCGAGCTCGGCCTGCCGACGGCGGCCCTGGGCATCGTGGGCCTTGTGCTGCTGTTCAACCCCTCCGCGGTGGAGTGGGCGGCCCGGCGCTACGGGCGCTGACAGGAGTCAGGAGTCAGGGGCAGGGGATCAGGACAGGGCGCGCAGCGCGACCATCTCGTCGCCGCGCTGCTCGACGACCACGTCGCCCTGTACGCGCAGGCTGACCGGGCCGTCGTAGGAACCGCGGTCCACCGGCACCGTGCGCTGCACCGAACCGTCCTCCCAGTCGACCACGGCCACGCCGTCGTCCACCGGAACCAGCAGGGAGCCGTCCATCGCCGCCCCGGTGCCCAAGGCGGGCACGGTGAAGCGGGGCTCCAGGTTCGTCGGCCCGAAGCCCACCAGGCGTTCCCCGTCGAACCAGGTCATGTGGTGCGGCAGGTCGCCGGTGGCGGCGACGAAAGGTTCGTCGCTCCGGCCGTCGGCGAGGTACGCCAGCGTGGGGGAGGGGTCGGCCGGGTGCTGCTCGAAGGAGCCGTCGGTGTGCAGCACCTGGAAGCGGCTGCCGGTGTAGTCGTCGGCGTCGGCTGCGCGCGTCCCGTCGCCGTGCACGTAGATCACCGCGGCCTCCTGGGCCACGCCGACGAGTTCGGCGTCCGGCGGGACGGTGAACTCGTGGGTGGTCTCCGGGGTGTTCGCCTCCTCCGGGTCGGCGACCTCCAGGCTCACCGTGCCCTTGCCGTCCTCCCGGTCGCAGTCGGTCAGCACCGCCAGCAGGTCCTTGCGGGTCTGCGCGGAGGTGAACCGGCAGCCGTCGAGGGGCTGCGCCTCGTTGTCGACGGGGGTCTCCACGTGCCCGACCTCCACGGTGCGCACCAGGTCGGAGCGCCACAGCTCCGCGCGCTCGTCATCGAGCACGCCGACATGGTCGAGGGAGCGGAAGAACACCGGGGACTGCCCACCCAGTGCGGAGCGGGTGTCCTGGTAGCGCCCGGTGGAGGCGGTCAGCGAGGTCACGTCGGAACAGCCCTTCGGCCCGCGGAACACCGCGACCACGCGCCCCCAGTTGCCGGTCACGCCGCACAGTTCGTGGTCGCGGCCGTAGGACCAGCCCTCGGCGCCGTCGTCGATCGAGATGCCGCGCACGGTATTGCTGCCTCGTGCCACGGCCGTGCCGTCTACCAGCACCGGCTCGCCGGTATCGGAGGGCAGTGAGTCGGTCCGCCAGATCTCTTCCAACCGTTCGGGCGTGCCCTGGGCGGCGGGAGCCGGCGCGATGGCCTCCCCGGCACCGGATTCGGTGTGCGTGGCGTCACGGGAGTCGGAGAAGAACCACGTCCCCAGCACCAGCAGCAGCACCGCCACGGTGATCAGTGCGGTGACCATGAGGTCGGTGCGGGTGCGCCGTTCAGCGGGCGCACCGGGCCGGGCTCGGCTCACGGCCGGGCTCTCCGGTCCCGGCCCCGCTCCCGGGTATTACGCGGCGACTGGCGCTTCGCCGGTGCGGTGGAGGACGCCGCGCCCTGCACCTTGCGCGGCGATCCGACGCGGTCGCGGATGTCCTCGGGCAGCGAGAACTCGGCGAGGAATTCCGGGGAGCCGGAGAACCACTGCGGCGGGTCGTTGCGTCCCAGGTCGAGGGTCTCGTCGATCGCCCGCCAGCGGGTGACCTCGTCCCAGCCGACCAGCGTGACGGCGACGCCGGAGCGTCCTGCGCGGCCGGTGCGTCCGATGCGGTGCACGTAGGTCTTGTCGTCGTCGGGCACCTGGTAGTTGATGACGTGGGTGACGTCGTCGACGTCGATGCCGCGGGCGGCGACGTCGGTGGCGACCATCACGCTCACGCGTCCTTCGCGAAAGGCGTTGAGCGAGTCCTCGCGGTCCTTCTGGCGCATGTCGCCGTGGACGGCGCCGACGTCGAAGCCGAGCTCGGCGAGGTCACCGGCGACGATCGCTGCCTGGCGTTTCGTGCGGGCGAAGACGATCGTGCGGCCACGCCCCGGGGCCTGCAGGATGCGCGCGAGCACGCTCATCCGGTCGAGCTTGTGGGACTGGAAGACCGTCTGCGTCGTGGTCACGTGGGTGGCGCGCGCGTCCTCGAGGTCCGCACGGATGAGCACGGGACGGTTCATGAACTCGCGGGTCAGCGCCACGATCGGGCCGGGCATCGTCGCGGAGAACAGCATCGTCTGCCGCGGCTCGGCGGTCTGCGACATGATGTCGCGTACGTCGTCGAGGAAGCCCTGGTCGAGCATCTCATCGGCCTCGTCGAGCACGAGGACCTCCACATGGGACAGGTCCAGGTGGCCCTGACGCGAGAGGTCGAGCAGGCGGCCGGGGGTGCCGACGACGACGTCGGTGCCGGCCTCCAGCGCGGCGATCTGGCGCTCGAAGGGCACGCCGCCGTAGATCGTGGTCACCGCGAACGGGCGGTCACTAGCGCCATCAGCGCCGTCGGTACCGACGCGCACGTTGCGGGAGGCGGCGGTGAGGTCGGAGGCGACCTGGATGCCGAGCTCGCGGGTGGGCACGACCACGAGGCCGCGCACGGTGCCGTCGAGTTCGCTCACGCCGGCATCGTCGAAGAGCCGATCGATCAGCGGGATGCCGAAGCCCAGGGTCTTTCCCATGCCGGTGCGGGCCTGGCCGATGAGGTCCTTGCCCACCAGGGCCAGCGGGAGGGTGCGTTCCTGGATGGCGAACGCCCCGGAGATCCCGTCCTCCTCGAGCGCATCGGCGATCTCGGCGGCCACTCCGAGTTCCCGGAACGTTGGTCGCACCACGGGCGTCATCCCCTCCATCGTCTTTGTCTGGTTCGTCGCTATGATGGACCACGTTACAGTCATGGCAATGCGTTAGAGAAAGAAAGGCCTGAAGGCACCCTATGGACATCAAGGTCGGATTCGTCGACAACCCCCGCGATCTCGTTATCACCAGCGCGGATGAGCAGGACAAGGTCGTCGCAGAGGTCGAGAAGTTCCTCGCGCAGGGGCAGGACGGCGCTGCAGCCACTATGACCCTCAAGGACAACAAGGGCTCGGTCTTCGTGATCGTGCGTGGTCAGGTCGCCTACGTGGAGGTCGGTTCCTCCGCCCAGCGTCCCGTCGGCTTCATCTGATTCGGGACGGTTGAGCAGAGCCCATGCCTCCCGCAGCATCCCCCCACCCCCGCTCCCGTCACGGGGGTGGGGGATCTGTGGTTGACCGGCACCGTGAGGCCGAGGAGTTCCGCCAGATGCAGCTCCGGCGTCGCCGGTGGCTCGGCGCCATCGGCGCGCTGGTTTTCCTGGTGACCGTGGCGGTCGTGTGCGAACTCGTCATCGCTGGGGTCGGCGGCGACAGCGACGGGGACGATCCTGCCGCGGCAGGGGTGTCGGCCTCCGCGGAGACCGGCGAGATGACAGATACGCAGGACGCTGCGGACGCTTCGGACGCCACAGACGCGCCGGACGGCCCGGTGCCGGGCGACGCCCCGGCGTCCGAGGAGGTCGGCGAGTTGCCGCCGGGCGGCGACGTGACGCGCAGCGGTGACGGTGACTACCACGGTGTTGGTTCGGCGGGCATGACCGCGGGCGACCCGGACCGCGACGACGCGGACACCTATAGCTTCGTCGTCGAGGTGGAAAACGGTCTGGATACGTCCTCCTTCGGCGGAGGCGACGCCTTCGCCTCCTCCGTCGACGCCACACTGTCGGATCCGCGCTCGTGGATTTCGAATGGCAGTTTCGCCTTCCGGCACATCAGCGTGACCGGACGCGAGGCCCCTGACCTGCGCATCCGACTGGCGACCCCGGAGACGACCCGCGCGATCTGTGGTGGCCAGATCGACTTGGAGACCAGCTGCTTTATCCAGGGCACTGACGACGGGGTCGAGGAGGCGGATGCACAGACTGGTTCTGCCGGTGCCGGTGCCGGGCGCGTGATTGTGAATGCGGCGCGCTGGGTGCGTGGTGCCACGACGTTCGAGGGTGACCTCGGCTCGTACCGTCAATACCTGGTGAACCATGAGGTCGGCCATGGCCTGGGCTTCGCCCGCCACCAGGTCTGCCCCGAGAACGGGGTGCTGGCCCCGGTGATGATGCAACAGACCATCAGCCTGAACAACGGGGAGCTGGAGGACCTGGATGCCGGCGCGGAGTACGGCGAGGCCGGGCGCGACTCCACCTGTCGGCCGAACCCGTGGCCCTTCCCGCACGGCCGCACCGAGGGCGACGCCGTCGACGTCCGGGACTGAGAAAGCGCACTTGAAAGTGGCCTCTGACCTGGCTGTTCGAATGGTGACAGGGCGGTCACAGGGAACTGTCCGGGTCGCGGGTTAGAGTGTGTAGCCATGACCGAGAACTACCCTCCGAATGCATCCGCCCCCGCCGCCGAACCCCCGGCGGCGATCAGGGCGGGTTTCCAGGTCTCCCAGGCGACGCCGGTGGAGCTCGGCGGTGCCTGGGGCGACGGGTGGCGCTGCGACCGCGCGGTGCTCGTTCCCTCCGAAGACCGGGCCCGGGCGACGTGGACGGCACAGGTCATGGACCGTGTGCGTCCCGCCGGGGTGTCCGTCGCCCGCCCGCTGCGCTCCACTGACGGACGCTACGCCGTCGGCGGGTGGACGGCGCGGGCGTTCCTGTCCGGGCACCGCGCGCCGCGGTTCGACGAGACGGCGGCGAGCGTCCTGCGGTTCAATGAGGCGCTACGCGAGGCAGTGGCGGGCGAGGGGCGTCCGGCCTTCCTGGACATGGCCTCGCGGGTATCGGGCGGCGGTGCCCCGGCGTCGGATCTGAGCGAGACGGACCTGTTCGCCGTGGCGGAGTCCGCCGCCTGGGCCGACGACCCCACCGACCTGCTGATGCCGGTGATGGATCTGTCCGTGGTCCCGCGCGACGACGTGGCCGCGGCCATGGAGAAGGCCACCGGGCTGATGCTGCTGCGCGAGGAGGTGTCCGCCCCCGATCAGCTGGTCCACGGCGACGCCCTGGGCTGCACCGTCTACGACGGCTACGCCGATCCGGCGATCGTGGACTTCGTGCCCGCGTGGCGGCCCACGGGCTGGTCGGTGGCCTTGCTGGTGGTCGACGCGATCGCCTGGGCCAACGCCGAGGATGGGCTGCTGGACCGGTGGTCGCACCTGCAGGACTTCGATCAGCTCTTGCTGCGCGCGGTGATGTTCCGCCTGTTCGCCCATGCGGCGGTGCCTGGGGCGCAGCCGCAGGCGTGGCCGGGGTTGTCGCGGGTCAGTGACGTGGTGTCTGCCCGGGTCGGCGGGGTGCGCCGTGCCGGGCAGGCGGGGGTCCCGGACGCAGACCCGGTGGCTGCCGGTAGCGCCGGTACTGCCGGCGAACAGGATCCGGGGGGACGCTAGGCGATGGGGGACGCTACCGGCACGCGTTCGCGCTCGGAAGCCAGGGAGGACGCCGAGCTGCGGCGTCGCATCGGTTCGGCGGGCACCGTCGACGTCCGGCTCGAGACCGGTACAGCGACCGGTACGGGTCCGGACGCCGGTGCGTCACGGGAGTGGGACGGCCTGGCCGCCGCGCTCGTCGCCGGCGATGACCGGCTGGACACGACCCTGCCGTATGCGGTGCTGGGTGGTCCCGGCACGGGCAAGAGTTCGCTGCTGGTGGACACCGTGGTGCATTTCCTCGACGCCGGTGGCAGCGCCGAGGACGTGATGGTGCTGACCCCGTCGAAGGAGGCGGCCGGTGCGCTGCGTGACCAGATCACTGAGGCACTGCGCACCCGCGATTCTTATGCCACGACCGGCACGATGGTGCGCTCGGTGCACTCCTGGGCTTTCGCCTATCTGCGCGCCGTCGCCCAGGAGAGTGGTGATGGCGACGGCACGACCGCACAGCCGCGCCTGATGACCGGTGCGGAGCACGACCTGCAGATCAGGACGTTGCTGCGCGGTCACGCCGAGGACGGTGCTGGCAGGTGGCCGGCGGATGTGCGCCCGGCGCTGCCGTTGGTCGGTTTCGCCCGGCAGTTACGCGACCTGTTGCTGCGCGCCGCCGAGCGTGGGGTGGACGCCCGCTCCTTGCGTGAGCTCGGCGAGGCCCACCACGAGCCGATGTGGACGGCGGCCGGTGACTTCCTGCACGAGTACGGGCAGATCCAGGCCCTGTCGGCGACGAATAACCTCAACGCCTCCGAGTTGCTGCACACCACGCTCGCGCAGCTCGACGCTCATCCTGATGTGCTTGATCGCCACCGTGACCGGGTGCGCCTGGTCCTTGTCGATGATGCGCATAATCTCGACCCGGCGTCCGGGCAGTTCATCTCCCGGTTCATGACCCCGGGCACCCGGTGCCTGGTTGCCGGCGACCCGGACCAGTGCGTCTTTCACTTCCGCGGGGCCGACGAGCGCTTCCTCACCGGGGTCGCCGCCGATGAGGACCACCGGGTGGTGCTGTCGCGATCGCACCGTCTTCCCGGCGACCTGGTGGCGGCGGTGAACCAGTTGGAGACACGGCTTCCGGCGCAACCGACGCGCGTGGCGCTGCGGCAGGGCAGGGAGCAGTCGGACGCACCGGATGCACCGTCCGCCCTGGCGGTGCGGCGCTCCCCGTCGCGGACGGCGGATACGCTCACCGTCACCGACGAGGTTCGCCGCGCCCACGTCCTCGACGACGTCGCCTGGGACGACATTGCCGTGATCGTGCGTTCGACGGCGGATATCCCGGCACTGCGTCGGGCGATGCTGTCGCATGGTGTGCCGGTGAAGGTCGACCCCACCAGCGTGGTGCTGGCCGACCAGCCGCTGGTGCGCGTGATCCTGCTGGCGTTGGACGCCCTAGTGCGCCCGCTGACCGGGGTGGAGATGCAGCAGCTCGTGGAGAGCCCCATCGGTGGGGCGGACCCGGTGATGCTGCGCCGCGTGGAGCGCGCGGTCGCCCCGCTGCTGGCCGGCACGGGCCTGCGCGCGATGGACGCGGTCACCGCAATGGTCTCCGGGCAGGCCAGCGCGGAGCAGCGTGAGCACTGGACGAGCCGTTTCGGCCCCCGTGAGCACCAGGTGATCGACCGGGTCGCCGCCGTCATCGCCGCCGGACGTGCCGCCCTGGAGGTGCGTGCCACGACCTCGCCGGTGGAGCAGGTGCTGTGGGCGGTGTGGCAGGCCGCCGATCTGTCGAACTCCCTGCAGGTCCAGGCGCTGCGTGGCGGCACCTTGGGTTCTCAGGCCGATCGTGACCTCGACGCGGTGATGAGCCTGTTCGACCTCGCCGGCGATGTGGTGGAGCGTAACCCGGCGGCCACGCTGGAGACCTTCCTTGAGGACGTGCGTTCCCAGGAGCTGCCGACCGGTGGGCGTGACCGGCGCGGGGTGCGTCCGGACGCCGTGGAGATCCTGCCGGCGCACGCCGCGGCGGGTCGCCAGTGGTCGGTGGTCGTGGTCGCCGGGGTGCAGGAGGACAGTTGGCCGGCCGGGCCCACCGTGGGTGGACTGTTCGGCCAGCAGGAACTCGTGGACCTCGTGGACCGCGGTATCGCACCCAACGTGCCGGTGTCGCGGGCGGCCGCGGCCCTGGCGGAGGAGCGCCGGCTGTTCCTGCTGGCGGTGTCGCGTGCCAGCCGACGCACCCTGGTCACCGCCGTGGACTCCGCGGGCGATGATACGGCCGTGGCGTCCCGCTTCCTCGACGACATTGCAGAGATCGCCGGGAGCGCAGGTACCGAGGTTTCTGCTGACGTCTCCGACGCACCGCAGGATGCCCCGCAGGACGCTCCGGTCGCCGCACTGCCGCGCGTCCTGGCGCTGGAACCGCTGGTCGCCGAACTTCGCGATGCCGTGTGCGACGCCCGTCGCGCCGGGCACGAACGCGATGCCGCCGCACACAACCTCGCCCGCCTCGCCGAGGCCGGCGTGCACGGGGCGGACCCGGATCAGTGGTGGGGCGTGGCCGAACCGTCCACCACCGGCCCGGCGGTGGTCACCCGGGGTGAGGCGGCGCCGACGGTGCGCATCAGCCCCACCACCCTGGACACCCTCGACGAGGGCTGCGACACCGTGGCCTTCCTGCGCGGGCTCACCGGGGGAGCGTCCACGGAGCCGATGAAGGTCGGCGTGCTCATCCACGCCGTCGCCGAGGGCTTCGCCAACGGCCTGGACCACGCTGACGCCCGCGACATCGTCACCGACGCCGTGCCCTATTTGGTGGACGGGCCGGAGTGGACCGCGGCACCCTTGCTGGAGAGCTGCCTCAACGCCGTGGATCGGTTGCACACCTGGATCCTGGAGCGCGACGGCCTGGGCCGCAGCGTGTCCGTGGAGCGAAAGCTCGAGCGTCCTATCGGGGAGACCGCTGCCGGGGTACCGGTCGTCCTGGCCGGACGCACCGACCGCATCGAGACCGACGCCGAGGGGCGCACCACCGTGGTCGATTTCAAGACCGGCCGGACGGCGAAGACGAAGAAGGAGGCCGCGGAGAGCCGGCAGCTCGCCGCTTACCAGCTGCTGGTCGACGGGGAGCCGGGGCTCACGCCGGACGGCGCGATGCTGGTCTACCCGCGGCGGGAGGCGGCGAAGGTCACCGTCCTGCAGCAGGCGGCGATGGGTGCGGCCGAACTCGAGGAGTTCCGCGCCCTGGCGCTCGACGCCGCAGCCCGGGTGACCGGGCCGTTGTTCGAGGCCACCTCGCAGGACTGCGAGACATCCGAGTACGCGTGTCTGTGTCCGGCGTGCCGGGCCGGGGAGCAGGTGACCTAAATGAAGGAAACAGTAATCGCGCCGAATGAGCTCTCGGAGATGCTGGGCCAGCAGTTCGGCCCGACCCCGCAGCAGGCCGCTGTCATCGGTGCCGAGCCTGGTCCCACCCTCGTCGTCGCCGGTGCGGGGGCAGGCAAGACCGAGACGATGGCTGCCCGCGTCGTCTGGCTTGTGGCCAATGGTTTTGTCGCCCCCGAGCAGGTCCTGGGGCTGACCTTCACCCGCAAGGCCGCCCGCGAACTCGGCCAGCGCATCCGCGCCAGGCTGCAGACCCTCGCCGACTCCGGGTTCCTCGACTCCCTGCCCGCCGACGACCCGCGGCACGAGGCGCTGCACAACATCATCCCCACGGTCTCGACCTACGATGCCTACGCGGGCTCGGTGGTGCGCGAGTACGGGCTGCTGTTGCCGATGGAACCGGCCGGGCGGATCATCTCCGACACCGAACGCTGGATGATCGCCCGCGACGTGGTCAGCGACTGGCCGAGCGGTTTCACGACCTCGCGTTCGTTGCCGTCGATCATCGACGACATGCTCGATTTGTCCGACGAGATGGACAACCACCTCGTCGATGTCGACCGGGTCGATGAGGAGTGCCGCGTCACCGCCGCGGAGATCGACGGGCTGCCCGACCGCGACGGCAAACAGCTCAAGGGCGTCGACGCCGCGATGGACGCCTTCAACGACGCCCTGACCTACCGGCGCGAACTGCTGCACCTGGTCACCGCCTACCGCGACACCTTGAGCGGGCGCAATCTCATGACCTTCGGCCAGCAGATGTCGAAAGCCGCCCAACTGGTGGACAACCATGCCCGGGTCGGTGAGTCACAGCGCCGCCGCTTCCGCGTGGTGATGCTCGACGAGTACCAGGACACCGGCCACGCCCAGCGCATCCTGCTGCGCAACCTCTTCGGCGACGGCACCGACCCCGACCTCACCGTCACCGCCGTCGGCGACCCCATGCAGTCGATCTACGGTTTCCGTGGCGCCACCGCCGCCAACCTCGCCCACTTCCGCACCGACTTCCCGGGCGCAGATGGCCCGGCACCGAAACTGGAGCTGACGACCTCCTGGCGTAACCCCGCCCGCGTGCTCGACCTGGCGAATACGGTGTCACGCTGGTCGATGAACACCGATACACCGATGGTTTCCCCGCTGACGGCCCGCCCCGGGGCGGGAAGCGGTGAGGTGCACCTCGGCTGGTTCGACACCCGCGAACAGGAACTCGAGTGGCTGGCAGACGACCTCGCCGGGCGCTATCACTCGCATGTCGAAGCACAAGCCGGGACACAAGCAGGACGCTCCCCGCAGCGTCCCCGTCCGTTCTCTGCGGCGGTGCTGCTGCGCAAGAACGCCGACGCCCGCCCCATCCACGACCTGTTGCGCGCCCGCGGCGTGCCGGTCGACATGACCGCCGGGCCAGGATTGCTGGACGTCCCCGAGGTCGCCGACGTCTTCGCCACCCTGCGCGTTCTCGTCGACCCCGCCGACGACATTGCTCTGCTCCGGCTGGTCACCGGGGTGCGCTGGAATATAGGTGCGGCCGACCTGCTCGCCCTCGCACGCCGCGTGGACCAGCTGTCGCGCCGCGACGCGAAGGCCGCGGCGTCCGACGGTGCCGACGAGACAGACGGTACCGAGGAGACCGAGGACTCCGGCCCCACCGGGCTCACCGCCCTGGTCGCCGACCATGAGGGCGACCCGGCGGCACTGGCCACGGTGCGCCGACGGCTCGCCGAGATCGATGTCGACGCTAACCGGGTATCCGTCGGTCTGGCCGAGGCCCTGGCGGATCTGCGCGGCATGGAGAACTATGGCATGTCCGCCGACGGTGTGCGCCGCCTCGGGGAACTCGGCCGGGAATTGCGCTTCCTGCGCCGGCACTCCATGTCCAAGCCACTGACCGACCTCGTCGCCGATATTGAGAACATGACCGGGGTGCGCACCGAGGTCCTCACCCGCTACCACCGCAATCCCGACCGTTCGATCGGCACCAGTCACCTGGACAAGTTCGCCGAGGTCGTGCGCTCCTTCTCCGAACTCAGCGCGTCCAGCCCCGGTGCCCTGGTGGACTACCTGCGCTCCGCCTCTGCCAGGGAGAAGGGCCTGGACCCCGGTGAGGTCGAGGTGCGCACCGACTGCGTGCAGCTGCTCACCGTGCACAAGGCCAAGGGCCTGGAATGGGAGATCGTGGCGGTGCCCCACGCCACGCGCAAGACCTACGCCGACGCGGTGAAACGCCCCGGCGTGTCGTCCTGGACGACCAATGCGCGCCTGCTGCCGTCCGGCCTGCGCGGCGACGCCGCGGAACCCGCCTCCGTCCGGCAGGGAGGTGCCGCCGATGCGTCCGGCGCGCCTGTCCTGGACCTCAGCGATGTCGAGGACCGCAAGGGTGTGGTCGAGGCGCAGGACCGGTTCAAGGTCGAACTCGGCGAACACGGCGCTCAGGAGGACGATCGGCTGTTCTACGTCGCCGTCACCCGCAGTGAGCAGGTGCTGCTCGTCAGCGGCGCGGCGTTCAACAATGCCGACAAGAAACCCGTGGACCCCTCCGTGGCGCTGACCCTGCTGCGCGACCGCGTTGGCGCCGATGGTGCGTCGGACCCCACGTCGATCGTCATGTGGTCACAGCTGGGAATGGAGTACTCCAAGACCGAGCTCGCGCGCCTGGAGAAAGGCCCGCACCACCGCGAGGACCAGGTGATGGTGCCGGAGAACCCGGCGGCGCGCAATGATCTGATCGCCGAGTACCAGCGCGTCCTGCCCGAAGCGCCGACGGCGGTGTGGCCGCGGCCCACCCTCACCGACCCCTCGCAGGACGGCGCGGCGGCGGTTCTCGACGGCATCCGACGCGTGCGTGCGGCGGAAGAGGCGACTGGGGCGGGGCCGTCCCCCGACAAGGGCACGCTCGCCGACCAGTGGGACCAGGAGACCGGCGTGCTGATTGACGAGTACCTCGCCGCCGCCGTCCCGGAGGTCGTCGTGCCGCTGGGCGCGCGGCTCACCGCCACCGAGGCGGTGTCCCTGTCCCGTGACCGCGCCGAGTTCGCCCGGCGGCGTCGGCGTCCGGTGCCGATGGAACCGCGGCCTTACACCAAACGCGGCACCGCCTTCCACAACTGGGTGGAACGCCACTACGGTTCCGCCAGCCTCATCGACGAGGATGAACTGCCCGGTGCCGCGGACGCCACGCTGACCGACCCTGCTCTGGAGCACCTCAAACAGCGTTTCCTCGACAGCCAGTGGGCCGATCGGATGCCGGAGAGCGTGGAGGGGGCGTACTCGGTCACGCTGGCCGGGCACGTCTTTGAGGGGCGCATCGACGCGGTCTTCAGGGATGGCCCGAACGACACAGACGGCTGGGTGGTCGTCGACTGGAAAACCGGGCGCAAACCCGGCGGCGCCGAACTCGCCTCCGCCGAGCTGCAGCTCGCGGTGTACCGTCTGGCCTGGGCAAAGGTGCAGACCGCGCGGTTGGGGCGCCACGTCGGCCCGGAGTCGGTGCGCGCGGCGTTCCACTACGTGCTGTCCAACGAGACCTATGAACCGGGTACACTGCCGACATCAGCTGAACTGGCTGCGCTGATCGGCCGGCAGTCCGGCCACGAGACGGAAGGGGACGGGCAGTGAGGGACCGACTCAGGGACCGCTTCCGTACCGACTCGGATATCGACGCGCTCCCGCCCCGTTCGTTGATCAAGATCGTCAACATCCCGGCCAGTGCGCCGGTGAGCCCGTGGTGGCTGATCAGCCGGCGCATGCTCTACGCCCTGGCGTTGATCTTCTTCTCCTCGGCGGTGGTTTACGTCGATCGCGACGGCTACACCGGTGTGGTCACGTTCCTGGACGCGGTCTACTATTCGGCCGTGTCGCTGTCCACCACCGGTTACGGTGACATCACCCCGGTCACCCAGTCCGCCCGGCTGGTCAACATCCTGGTCATCACGCCCATGCGGGTGATCTTCCTGATCCTGCTGGTCGGCACCACGCTCTCGGTGCTCACCGAGGAGTCCCGCAAGACCCTGCAGATCCGTCGATGGAGAAGGCACATGCGCAACCACACCGTCGTCATCGGCTACGGCACCAAGGGGCGCGCGGCGACGACCGCCCTGCTCGCCGACGGCGTCCCGTCCTCCCAGATCGTGGTCGTCGACTCCGATCCCGAAGCGCTCACCCACGCGTCCTCGCGTGGGTTGGTCACCGTGCGTGGGCAGGCGACCAGGTCGGACGTCCTGAAACTCGCCGGGGTCACCCGCGCCCGCGCGGTCGTCGTCGCCCCGAATCAGGACGATACGGCCGTCCTGATCACCCTGTCGGTGCGTGAGATCGCCGCCTCGGCGACGATCGTGGCGTCCGTCCGCGAGTCGGAGAACTCCCACCTGCTGCGTCAGTCCGGTGCGGACTCGGTGGTGGTCTCCTCGGAGACCGCGGGTCGGATGCTCGGGCTGGCCACGGTGAGCCCCTCGGTGACCGGCATGATGGAGGATCTGCTCAGCCCGGACGAGGGCTTCTCCGTCGCCGAACGTGCGGTGGGGGAGGACGAGGTCGGTGGCAACCCACGTAACCTCGAGGACATCGTGCTCGGGGTGGTGCGCTCCGGCGTGCTCTACCGCGTGGACTCCTCCGAGGCGGAGACCGTGGAACCCGGCGACCGCCTGCTCTACATCCGCCGGATCACCGGCGGGACGGACGACAACTGACGTGAACACCCATCCCCGACGGAGGCGAATCTAGACCCGTGTCAGGACGACTCGACCAGCTGAACCTGGACGCACTCGACCCCGAGCAGCTCCGGGCGGCCACCGCGCCGCGCGGCCCGGTGAGCATCATCGCCGGTGCCGGCACCGGTAAGACCAGGACGATCACCCACCGCATCGCCCATCTGGTGTCCGGCGGGTTCGTGAACCCCGATCACGTGCTGGCGGTGACCTTCACCAATCGGGCGGCCGCGGAACTGCGTGAACGCCTCACGATGATGGGGGTGGCGCGGGTGCAGGCCCGCACCTTCCACGCCGCGGCGATGCAGCAGCTGCGCTACTTCTGGCCGAAGGTCATGGGCGACACCCCCTGGGAACTGCTCGACTCCAAGTTCCCGCTGGTCGCCCGCGTGACCCGCGCGGTGGGGCTGGAACCTGACCGCACCCTGCTGGCCGACCTGCTCGGCGAGATCGAGTGGGCGAAGGCCTCGCTCATCTCGCCCACGGCGTACCCGGCGCACATCGGGCCGGACAGGCGGGACTGCCCGGTGGATCCGGAGAAGTTCGTGAAGATCTTCGAGGGCTACGAGCAGGCCAAGGCCTCCCCGGAGCGGGTGCTGCTCGACTTCGACGACCTGTTGCAGTCCATGGCCGGCCTGCTGGAGTCCGAGGTGGGCATCGCCGACGAGTTCCGCGAACGCTACCGCACCTTCGTCGTTGACGAGTATCAGGACGTGACGCCGCTGCAGCAGCGTCTGCTGGACGCCTGGCTCGGCGACCGCGATGACCTCACCGTGGTCGGCGACGCCAATCAGACGATCTACTCCTTCAACGGTGCGACGCCGGACCACCTGCTGCGGTTCTCCACGAGGTTCCCCTCGTCCACCACCGTGCGTCTGCACCGTGACTACCGCTCGACCCCGCAGGTTGTGGACCTGGCCAACCGGGTCATCGGGCAGGCGAAGGGGCGGGCCGCAGGCACGCGGCTGACCCTGGAGGGCCAGCGTCCGGATGGTCCGGACCCGGAGTTCTCCGAGTTCCCCGACGAGACCGTGGAGGCCACGGAGGTGGCCAGGCGTATCGGTGATCTGCTGGCACACGGTGTTCCGGCCGCGGAGATCGCGGTGCTCTACCGCATCAACGCCCAGTCAGCCGCCTTTGAGTACGCCTTGGATCAGGCGGGCATCGCTTACCAAGTTAAGGGGGGCGACGGCTTCTTCCAGCGCGCCGAGATCCGTCAGGCGGTGCAGGCCCTGGGACAGGCGGCCCGGCAGGTGCAGGCCCGTGCCCGGTCGGCAGGAGAGGACGCGACGCCCCGCGTCGACGAACCGCAGGGCAACCTCGTCGACCAGGTGCGCGCGGTGCTGCTGCCCGTCGGCCTGACCCCGTCCGAACCCGACGGTGCCCAGGAACGCCAGCGGTGGCAGTCGTTGAATGCCCTGGCCGACCTGGCTGCCGAACTGTCCACCACCACCCCGGGCCTCGACCTGCCGGCACTGATGGGGCTGCTCAAGGAGCGGGCCCAGGCGAAGAACCCGCCCCGATTGCAGGGCGTCACCCTCGCCAGCATCCATGCGGCGAAGGGCCTGGAGTGGGACGCGGTGTTCCTCGTCGGCCTGGTCGACGGCACCCTGCCGATCCGGCATGCGCTCAAGGGCGCGCACGCCGAGGACGCGGTGGAGGAGGAGCGCCGGCTGCTGTATGTCGGTGTCACCCGTGCCCGCGAGCACCTGCACCTGTCCTGGTCGCAGGCACGCCAGCCCGGTGGCAAGGCCACCCGCCGGCGCACCCGGTTCCTTGACGGCATGGTCCCCTGGGAGAAGGAACGCGCCGCGGCACAGGCCGCCCAGTCGGTGGGGCAGAAGAAGTCGGGTCAGAAGTCCAAGCCGAGTGATTCCTGCACCACCTGCGGCACCCGGTTGACCACCCCGGAGCAGCGCATCCTGGGTTTGTGCGACGCTCACGCTGGCGATGTCGACCAGGTGCTCGTCGCCGAGCTGCGCTCGTGGCGCAGCGCCACCGCCCGCTCGCGGGACGTCCCGGCCTACGTGGTGATGAGTGACGCGACGCTGCGTGCGGTCTGCCATCGCGCGCCGACGACACCCCAAGAGCTCGTGCAGGTGCCGGGCATCGGCCCGATGAAGGTCGAGCAGTTCGGCGAGGACGTCCTGGGGATCATCCGGAACTTCCGCTGAGCCCGGCCTGACAGGAGGGGCACCCCGGTACCTGCACGGGGTGCATCTCAGTGAGGTTCATGCTCACCGGATCGAGGAAACGCCGGGCGGCGAGCACAGCGGTAGGGTCACCGGTCGTGGCCGTGCCCAGGATGTCGCGCACAATACCGGCGAATACCGTGGCGGCGAGCCCGGTCAGCGACGACGCCGTTCGCCCCTCACCGACGGGTGCCTGGGCGCGGACGAGCCGCCATTCGGGATCCTCGGCCAGCATCTGGGTGTCGATGCAGGTCAGGCACGGAGTCTTTCCCGGTTGCACGAGTGGGCCGATCACCACCTGCCCATCCAGCACTCCGCAGGGCAGGTGCGGCACACCCTGTTCCATCAGCCGGAATGTCACGTCCTGGGGCGGGAAGAGTTGCCCGGCCAGGATCACCAGGGACCTGCCCGACAGGCGACCGAAGGCAGGTGCCCCAGGGGTGACGGCCGTCGCGGTGACACCGCAGCGCATCAGCTCCTGCAGCAGGGCACCGCTCATGCCGGTCGTCCCGGTGACATGCACGGTGGTGGCACCGGTCGAGGGGACAGGACGCAACAGCCCGGCGGTGCGCAGGTCGTCGAGGATGCCGTCGGCGTGCTCCGGGCTGAACCCGCAGTGACCGAGCCTCGTGGCCAGGTCGGATGCGTCCACCGGTCGTCTGGCCTCGCGCAGCACCAGCATCACCTGGTTCGCCGAGACCCCGTCCGGCACGGCCAGGACGAGGGAGTGCGACGGCACCGTCCCGAACTGGAGATGGCGCGGCGAACGCAGGATCAATGAGGTCGCGTCGCGCAGCATCACCACGCTGGCACCCCCGAGCACGGTCGACGTCATGTAAAATCCCCCTGACTGGCACACAAGCTCCCGACATGCACAGTGTAGCCCGCGTTCCCGCACTGTGCAGCGGGTCGACGACACCGCGAAAGGTGGACCATGGCAGGACGGCGACGGACCCCGACCAGGGCACAGCTCGAGGTCGTCGACGACTTCGCCCCGGATGTCGAGATCCGGCTGTCGGCTCGTCGGGAACGCACCATCGCCGGACGCATGGAGCGCGGCCGGGTGATCGTCCTGGCCCCCATGTCGATGGATGCGGCGAACCTGCGGCGCAGCACCAGCGACCTCGTCGACCGGGTGCGCCGACGCAACAGCGCCGCCGCCGGGCAGGCGTCCGATGATGATCTGCTGCTGCGCGCCGCCGAACTCAACGACAAGTACCTGGAGGGCAGGGCGGAGTTCCGCAGTGTGCGCTGGGTGGGCAATATGTCACGCCGGTGGGCGAGCTGTTCGGTGGACTCAGGCAGGATCCGGGTGTCTGACCGGCTCAAGGAAGTGCCCGGCTACGTCCTGGACTCGGTGATCATCCACGAACTGGTGCACACCTGGATCCCGGATCACGGCCCGGAGTTCCACGAGTGGGCAGCAAAAGCGCCCCAGGCCGAGCGGGCCGCCGGATACTTGGAGGCCTACGGGCGCTGGGGCGTGGGGAACACCGACGAGTCCGGGGACGTGGACTGACCTACTTGCCGGAGTCGTCCGAGTCGTCGGAGTCGCCGTCCTTCTCGTCAGACTCGCTCGGGCCGTCGAAGCCCTCGTTGAGCTCACGCTCGAGCTTCTCGATCTCGCCGATCGGGTCGAAGCCGTTGATGTCTTCCTGCGAGGCCAGGATGGAGTCGATGAAGCCGGCGGGGGAGTCCAGGTCGCTGTCGACCGGCAGGAAGTCCGGGTGGTTCCACACGTCGTCACGACGCTCGGTACCCACCGCCACGGTCAGACGACGCCACAGCTCAGCGGCCTCGGACGCCTTCGGAGCCGACAGGCTGATGCCCACCGTCTTCACCAGGGCCTCCATACCGGGCTGGTCGTTGTCGCGGTAGATGGACCACGCCGCGCCGATGCTCGAGGCCACGGGCAGACGCTCGCCCAGTGCCTCGCCGACGACCACGTCGACCCAGCCCTCGATGAGCGACAGGCTGGTCTCCAGGCGGACCCGCGCGTGGTCGGTGGAGGACACGATGGTGGGGGAGAGGTCGGAGTTCTGCAGCTGCGACATCATCTCCTGCAGCTTCTCCGGATCGCCCAGCATCTCCGGGTTGAACTCCTGGCTGGCCTCCTCCAGGGCGGAGTTGTCGAGGCTCAGGCCGGTGGCGAACTCCTCGACGTCGAGGATCACCCGCTCTACCAGCCACGGCACGTGCTGGAAGAGACGCAGGTGCGCGGCCTCGCGGGCGGCGAGGTAGATCAACGTCTCCCGACGCTCCGCACCGAGCTTCTTCGACAGGTCATCGAGCCGGTCGGTGGCGATGGCGGCCACGGAACCCTCGGCCAGCGGGATACCCCACTGGGTGGACATCGCGACGCTGCCGGCGAGTTCGCCGAGCGCGCGGCCCAGCTGCATACCGAAGTTCATTCCGTTGACCTGGTTGAAGATCCCGGCCATCGGCCCCATCTGCGCCCGGATTTCCTCGGGCATGCCCTGCATGGTGGCATCGCCCAACTTCTCGGCGAGCGGGTTGATGACCCGCTTCCAGCGAGGCAGGGTCTCGTCCAGCCACTGCGAACCGGTGAAGGAGACCGACCCGGTCGCGCCGGCGGGCAGGGTGGTGGACTCGTCCAACCACAGCTCGACCAGCCGGACGGACTCGGCAACGGCCTGACTGTCCTTCGACGAGGGCTGGCTCTTCGCAGCCGTGCCGGAGAGCTGCTGGCGGGCGATGCGCTCGGCGAGGGCGTAGTTGACCGGGCCCTGTGCGTCCGGCGAGTTCATGTCCTTGCCGAAGCCGCTCAGCATCGAACCGAACTGGCCGAGGATGTCGCCCAGTCCCGGCTGGCCGCCCTGACCCCCCTGGCCACCCTGGTTTCCGAAGAACATGCCGAAGGGGTTGGCCCCGAAGCCGAACGGGTCGTTACCCGAGTTCCCGGAGTTCCCGGAGTTGTTCGAGCCCCCGTTCTCGTTCTCCCGCCGCCGACGCTCGTCGTCCGACTCGTCGTCAGGGCCGTTGAATCCGAATCCGAAATTGCTCATGCCACGACACTACCCGCGCCCTGCAGCGGGACGCACCGCTCCGCGTGCGCTGACAGCGAACACCGTCCATGTCCGTCCGGGCCTGTAATGTGTCGTGGGTGAGTTCCCGTATCCCCCCTTACAACGACTCCAGCGACTCCGGCGACCCGAGCAGCCGTACCGACGGCACGACGTCCGGCACGTCCGGCGCAACCGCCGGCCGGCGGCGCGTGCGCACCGTCGTCGTCGGGCTGGTGCCCGTCGTCGCGCTGGTGGCGTTGCTCGCGGTGCCGACGATCCCCGGCACGGACGTCAACCTCACCGTGCCTTTCGCCGCCGAGGGGGAGGGGCCGACCTATGACACGCTCGGGGAGGTCAACGGCACCCCGGTCGTCGACATCACCGGGACGGACGCCGAGCTGGACGAAGACCTGTCAGACTCCGACGGGCAGCTGAACATGACGACCGTGGCGGTGCGCACCAAGCTCAGCCTCGCCGAGACGATGAAGCGCTGGCTGGCCAGCGATGACACGATCGTTCCGGTTGAGCAGGTCATCCCCTCGGATTCCACGCCGGAGGAGGTCGCGCGCCGCAATGCCGCGGCCTTCGCCGCCTCCGAGTCCAATGCCACGGTCGCGGCGATGGGCTACCTGGACCGGCCGCTGGAGACCACCGTCTACGAGATCGCCGACGACGCACCCGCCGCCGGCACGCTGCGGGAGAACGACGTCATCACCGCCGTCGGCGACACCGAGGTCACGTTGCCGGCAGACGTTGCCGCCGCCGTCGCCGAGCACGCGCCCGGCGACGACGTCGAGCTGACGGTGCAGCGCGGGCTGTCGGAAGTCACCGAGACCGTCACCCTCGGGGAGGTTCCCGAGGAACTGACGTCGGACGCCTCGGCCTCCGCGGCGGAGGACGCCGGCGAGTCCGACCGGGCGTACCTGGGGGTCACCATGGTTGCCCAGCCGGCCGGGGACCTGAAGGTTCGCTACAACCTCAAGGACATCGGCGGGCCGAGCGCCGGCCTGATGTTCTCCCTCGCCGTTGTCGATAAACTCTCGCCCGGTGAGCTCAGTGGCGGAAAGTTCGTCGCCGGCACGGGCACGATCTCCGCCGACGGCACGGTGGGGCCGATCGGCGGCATCACGCACAAGATCGCCGCCGCACAGCACGCCGGGGCCGAGGTCTTCCTCGTGCCGTCCGGCAATTGCAGTGAGGCGGCGGGGCGCTCCTACGACGGGGACATCGACCTGCTGTCGGTCGACACCCTCGACGGGGCGGTGGATGCCCTGGAGGCCTACAACAACGGTGGGGACGCGCCCACCTGCAACTGATTCAGATCAGTCCTCGAAGGTGAACCGCAGCATCGCGGTCACGCCGGGGGCGATCTCCGCGCCGTCCATCCCGCCGAGTAGTTCGACCTTGTCCTCGGCGAAAGGATCGTCGGCGAGATCGGCCTCGTCCGGGCGCAGCTGCAGCAGCGTGCGGTCCGGGCCACCGTCGACAACACCGGTGAAGATTCTCGCCTGACGCGGCACGGCCTCCGGATCCGCCGAGTTGCGGAACATGATCTCCTGAGCCAGCACCGCACCGACCACGACCTCGGGCCAGCGCACGGTCGCGACGTACTCGCCGAGCTCATTGGAGCCGGGCTGGATGTGGTCCGGCAGGTCGTCCTGCACGATCAGGGAGAGGGGGGACGCAGCGGCGCCGGTGCCGTCTGGGCCGCCGGCACCGTCCTCCCCGGAGTCGTCGCCGGCGGCGATGACGTCCTGCACGAGTTCGGTGGGGACCAGCGCGAATAGCGTCGCCGGACGGTCCCAGCCCTCGGCGTGGACGAAATCGACGGCCTCGCGGAGGGCGGCGTTGAGCGGACGGATGTCGCTCGTGTGGTTACTGGCGTTCATCTAGGTGGACCTCACGGTGACGGCGGACGGGTGCGGACAGTAGTCTAGACCCAGACAGTTTTGTCGTCGGAATCCGACAGCCCGAGCCGCCGGTGCTTCAACCGCCGGACTCAGGGGGTCGGTCCGACTCTCATGACCGACAGCAGGAGAGAACTGAACCCTTGAGCATCCCGGAGATTCCAAAACCAGGACGCAGATCGAAGATCCTCGGCGTGGTCGCCGTGGTGATCGCTCTGCTCTTTTTCCTAGTCCCGGTCATCGTCTCGAACTACACCGAATTGCAGTGGTTCCGGTCGATCGACTTCCAGGCTATATTCCTCAGCGTCCTCGTCACCCGGGTGATCTTGTTCATCGTGTTCGGGCTCGTGGCCGCCGCCATCGTCTGGGGTGCGTGCTTTGCCGCCTTCCGGGCGGCACCGAAGGAATCCGACTTCCCGGACGTGTCCCAGATCGGCCTCGGCGGTGACGACTCCCCGCTGACGATCAACCGTGCGGAGATCCGCCGGGCAATCCGGCCGTTCCTCATCATCGTCCCGCTGATCGCAGGCGTGGTGACGGGCATGATCGCCCAGGGCAACTGGCGCACCGTGCGGCTGTTCCTCTCCGGCGGTGACTTCGGCGTCCAGGACCCGCAGTTCCAGATGGACCTCGGGTTCTACGCCTTCACCCTGCCGTTGCTGACCTTCGTGCTGGGCACGCTCTCGGTGCTGGTCATCGTGGCGTTCCTGGTGAACCTGCTGGCGCACTACCTCCTCGGCACCATCAGCACCGGCAACCCGCGGGTGGGGGAGAAGGCGCGCATCGGGGCTCCGGCCCGCCGCCAGCTGGCGATCATCGCCGGTATCTGGATGCTGCTCAAGGCCGTGGACTACTGGTTCCAGCGCTACGCCCTGCTGAACAACCAGCACGACACCTTCACCGGTGGTTCCTACACCGACATCAACGCGATCCTGCCGGCGAAGATTCTGCTGCTGGTCGTGTCCCTGTTCGTCGCCGCGATGTTCTTCAGCTCGATCGTGCTGAAGGACCTGCGCATCCCGGCACTGGCCGTGGCCCTGATGGTCGTCGCCAACCTGGCGATTGGCGTGGGCTGGCCGGCGGTCATGGAGCAGTTCTCCGTGAACCCGAACCGTGCCGAGAAGGAGCGGGAGTACATCGCCCGCAACATCGAGTCGACGCGTCAGGCCTACGGCATCGAGACCGCCACCGACAGTGCCCGCGAAGGCTACGAGAATCCGGACGGCCAGGTGACCTACGAGCGCAACTGGGGTGGCCAGACCTCCGGCGACGCCAGCGAGCGCCGCTCCATCGCCGATGACGACGCCACGCTGTCCAACATCCGCCTGCTGGACCCGGACGTGCTCGCACCGACGTTCACCCAGCAGCAGCAGCTGCGTAACTTCTACGGCTTCCCCGACGAGCTCTCCGTCGACCGTTATGACGTGGACGGCGATATGCGCGACTTCGTCGTCGCCGCCCGCGAGATCGACCCGAACGCCCTGTCCGGCAACCAGACGGACTGGATCAACCAGCACACCGTCTACACCCACGGCAACGGCTTCATCGCCGCGCCGGCGAATACTGTCGACGAGGTCGCGCAGGACGCCGCGTCCGCCCGTGGTGGTTACCCGATCTACACGGTCTCCGACCTGCAGAACCTGGAAGCCGACAGCCAGGGTGGCGAGCTCGAGCTCAATATGGAGCAGCCGCGCATCTACTACGGCCCGGTCATCGCCGGCACGAATGAGGCGAACGCTGACTACGCCATCGTCGGCGACGACGGCTCCGGCACCCCGCGCGAGTACGACACCGACAACACCGAGTACACCTACTCCGGTGACGGCGGCGTGGGCGTGTCGAATATCTTCTCCCGTGCGATGTACGCCGCGAAGTTCCAGGAGATGAACATCCTCCTGTCGGACGTCATTGGCGACGACTCGAAGATCCTCTACGACCGTGACCCGCGCGAGCGCGTGCACAAGGTCGCCCCGTGGCTGACCACCGACTCCAAGACCTACCCGGTGGTCATCGACGGCCGGATCAAGTGGATCGTGGACGGTTACACCACGCTGGAGAACCTGCCCTACTCTGAGCGCACCGAGCTGGATTCCGCCACGGAGGACACCCTCACTGAGGATCCGGCATCGCAGCAGCGCGCGGTCTCCAATGAGGTCAGCTACATCCGCAATTCCGTCAAGGCCGTCGTCGACGGCTACGACGGTTCCGTGGACCTCTACGAGTTCGACGAGGAGGACCCGGTCCTCAAGGCGTGGGAGGGTGTCTTCCCGGACGTCGTGAAGGACAAGGACGAGATCAGCGATGAGCTGATGGAGCACCTGCGTTACCCGGAGGACCTGTTCAAGGTCCAGCGTGAACTGATCGCCAAGTACCACGTGGATGACCCGGGAACCTTCTTCACCAACGACGCCTTCTGGTCCGTCCCCGGTGACCCGACGGCACCCGAGGGTGGCCAGGAGCTCAACCAGCCGCCGTACCACGTGGTGGCTACCGACCCCGAGACGAACCGGCCCAGCTTCCAGCTGATCACCCCGTTCCGTGGTCTGCGTCGTGAGTTCCTCGCCGCGCACATGACCGTCAGCTCCGACCCGGAGACCTACGGTCGCATCTACGTCCGACAGCTGCCGACGAATACCCAGACACAGGGTCCGAAGCAGGCGCAGGACACGATGATGTCCTCCGACGAGATTGCCCGTGAGCGCACCCTGCTGGAGGGTACGAACACCCTGACCAACGGCAACCTGCTGACGCTGCCGGTCGGTGACGGACAGATCCTCTACGTCGAGCCGGTGTACTCGCAGCGTGCCGACCAGGAGTCCGCATTCCCCAAGCTGCTGCGCGTGCTGGTGAGTTACAACGGTTCGGTCGGTTACGCCCCGACTGTCGCCGAGGCTCTCGAGCAGGTCGGCATCGACCCGGACGCGGTCACCGAGATCGCCGAGTCCGGCGGTGACGCCGCCGACGAGAACGCCGCGGCCGCCGGTGGGGACGATTCGGACGCCGACTCCGACTCGGACAGCACCTCGACCTCGAGTTCCTCGCCGTCCTCTTCGGCGGCGGAGACTCCGGACAGTGGGTCGACCAGCGGCAATGAGCCGTCGGAGTCCGAGCTCTCGGCGATCCGTGAGGCCATGGACAACGTCAACGACGCCCGCGAGAACGGCACCTTCGAGGAGTTCGGCCGGGCACTGGACGCACTGGACGCCGCAGTGAGCGCCGCCCAGTAGTTCCTACCGGTCCTTCCGTCGAAAGACCATGAGATGAGCAGCGCACCGGGAAACCCCCGGTGCGCTGCTCTTTTGCCTGCCGGCGGCGCGCGATTTCACATTCGTACGGCAGTGCGTTACGCTATGGGAGTCGCCGACACGGAGAACAACTTCTCCGAGAAGGTTACCCGTCGCGGGGTGGAGCAGCTCGGTAGCTCGCTGGGCTCATAACCCAGAGGTCGTAGGTTCGAATCCTGCCCCCGCTACTAGATAGGCCCTCGGCTTCCGATCATTGATCGGAAGCCGGGGGTCTTTTTTCGTCCTGGATGTAAGCAGATGAAAGGGAGTGAGATTCGAATGGTCGACGTCGGATACGGAGCCGACTACCTCTACCGGCTCGCCGGGAAGGTCCTGGAGAACTGGCATGCCACGACAGAGTCCCTCGGTGACGATCTCCATCTCGCTTCGGTGCGTATCGTGGATGATTCGGTGATCGAGTTCCACGTCGTCGGCATGGGGCGGGACCTGGTGAAGAGCTACGACGCCACGGCCTGGGGAACTCTCTTCTCCCCGGAGCATGCCTACGACGTCGACTTCATGGCCAACGAGTTGCTCACCAACTACCTCACCGAACCCTGACGCACGGGGAGGGGAGGGGCCAGGTACCCACCGGGGTATCGCGGGTGGTCAGGGGGCATATCGCAATCCTGTATTTCCTTCGGCGGGCAAGGGATTCTGGGTTAGGGTGCAAGGTGCACGATGTGAATCTTCAGGCCCCTCCCACCCGAAAGAGAGCGCCCGGTGACGTACTTCCGCACTACGGTGACCGTGTTGACCGCCGTCGGGCTGCTGGCGGCCTGCACAGGGATCGACTCTGGGGCAGGGGAGGCCCCCGGGGAGGCCCCAGGCACGACGAGTCCGGCGATTGAGGATGCCTCGTTCAAGGCAGGGCAGTCGTGCGAGGACGCCACACAGGTCTCTCGGTCGCTGTCGGCGAAGGGGACGAAGGATGATGCGGTGGTGGTCACTCCGGACCCTTATGCGTCCGACATCGCCTGCAGGACGCTGGCCGACGGCGGGACGGCGGCGGACGCCGTCGCCGCCGCACAGTTCACGCTGGGGCTCACTGAGCCCCAGTCCTCGGGGCCGGGCGGCGGGGCCGTCGCCGTCTACTACGACGCGGCGTCTGGCGAGACACGGACGTGGAACGCGTCGGTGCCCGCGCCGCAGGGGGATGACGGCACGGGCGCGTCCGGCGTCCCGCAGACGCCCCAGCTCATGCGGACGATCCAGGGGGCGTACGGGGCGAAGGCGTTCAGCGACGTGCTGGCGCCCGTCGCGGAATTGGCCGACGGGGGCTTCCGGGCGAGTAAGCGCTTCGTGGGGGCGGTGAAGCGCCGGCACGACGTGATGACGGGCATGCCGTGGCCGGGTGTGTCCGCGACGAACCTCCCGGCGGCAGGAGACGTGCTGACCAATCCGTCCTACGCGGACTACCTGCGCGGGCTGAAGGTCTCCGGTCGTATCGCGTCCGAGGACGCGCTGTGCGCCGACTACCGCGGCCATGATGTCTGCGGCTCCGGGTCGACGGGTACCGGCATGATGGTCGTCGGCGAGGCGCTCGGCATCCTCGATGAACTGGAACTGGGCGCTGATCCGCGGCACGTGGTCACCGAGGCCGAGCGTCTTGCCCTGACCAACGGGAATACCTGGATGCAGGACCCCACGGTCGACCCGGAGCTCTCCCGGGACTATGTGGACTCCCTGGTCACCAACCCGGAGCATCTGAAGAAGCAGGCCGCGCGGATCAGCGCGGACTCCACTCTGGGGCAGATCGACCCGGATCCCCTCGAGGGCGACAAGGGTACGTACCTGCCCAACCGGGAAGAGGGGACCTCGCAGATCACGGTGCGCGACGGGGACGGGAGCATGGCCAGCGTGACCAGCACCCTGCACCAGCACTTCGGCTCCGGGGAGCTGCGCAATGGCTTCTTCATGAACAACTCGATGGAGAACTTCAGCACGTCGGCGAAGGCGACGAACCAGCGGGCGGCCGGGGTGCGTCCGAAGACGGCGATGACTCCGGTGATCGTCTTCCGTGACGGCTCGCCGATTCTGGCGATGGGGAGCCCCGGCGGCGGCGCGATTCCGTCCTATGTGATCAAGACCACGGTCGGAATCTTGGACCGTGGGATGACGACGAGGCGGGCCATCGACGCCGACAACTACGGGGCGATCGGACGCGACGAAACGTACGTTGAGGGCGCGGTCACAGGGGACCGTACGGGAACGGACAGCGCGCTGAGTGTGGTCCGCGTCGTCGGCGGGAGTGTATTTGCCGAGGCAGACGAGAGGGCGGGCGGTTCGGCGCTGTGCGCGAGGTAGCGAAAGGAATCCTTGCCGCATGAAAATGGCATCGCAGAGAAACCCTATATCTTCCCTATATTCCGGGCTTCTTGAAAACTGCGTAACCTACTTCAATTCGGAGTGAATATTGGAAGTTCCAGGGTTGCGAGGCTGATGGTGCCGGGTTAGTGTGCCCGAAGTGCAGCGCTCCTACCAGGAGTGTTACCGGACTAAAACATTAAAACAGGAAATGTTTCTGTCCTGTTTCGCTGTCATACCCCCTCACGTATTCCCCCAAGGAGTTTCATCCATGCTCGCATTTCTGTCCCTGTCCGCATTGACTGCGACAACCGGGATAGCGGCTTTCCATCGTAAGGAAGTCCGTCACCGTCGGCGGATGGATAGCCTGGACATCAACGTCCACGTGAACGGCATTCGTGGAAAGTCCACGGTGACCCGCATGATCGGTGGCGTGCTCCGCGAGGCCGGCAAGACCACCATCTCGAAGACCACCGGCACCTACGCGTGCGTCATCGACAGCCAGGCCGGCGAGCACCCCATCAAGCGCACGGGTCCGGCCAATATCAACGAGCAGTACCGCTTCCTCGCCGAGTGGATCGACGGTGCCAACGACCCCGTAGAGGCCCTGGTCGTGGAGTGCATGGCCGTGAAGCCGAAGTACCAGTCCCTGTGCCAGGACGTGATCCTGCGCTCGCCGATCACGGTGCTCACCAACGTCCGCCTGGACCACCAGGAGGACATGGGCGACACGCTGGAGGAGATCGCCGCATCCCTGTGTTCGACGGTGCCGCAGGGCGGCCTGGTCATCACCGGTGAGCGCGACCCGAAGATCGTCCGGATCATCCGCCGGCACTGCGAGGAGCGGGGTTCCCGCCTCATCGTCGCCCAGGACAGTGACCTCTCCCGCAGCCTGTGCAGCCGCTTCGACTACCGCCAGTTCGAAGAGAACGTGGCGGTGGCACTCGCCGTCGCTGAAGCGCTCGGCATCGACGCCGACGTCGCCGCCCGCGGCATGATCTCTGCCGAACCGGATCCGGGCACCACCCGCATCGCCCACGTCCGCGACGTCTCGACCGGCCCGTTCTACTGGGTGCCGATGTTCGCGGTCAACGACTGGGAGTCCACCACGAAGGTCTTCCACGACGTGCTGGACGAAGACCTGCCGCCGTGCCGCAGGGTCGTCGCGCTGAATAACCGCGCCGACCGCACCGACCGCGCCGCCATGTTCGTCGACCTCGTCGCCACCGAGTTGGACGGCGACGTTGACCGGGTGGTGCTCTACGGCGAGATTCAGGACGTGGTCCGCCTGAAGCTGCTCAACGCCGGTGTCGATGACGACAAGATCGTCACCACCAGCGACCTCGACGGCGAGCAGGGTGCGGACGGACGTGACCTCGTGGCCCGCGCCCGCGCCGGTTTCGAGGGTGAGGACGTCGCCATCTTCGGCATGGTCAACATCCACACCGAGCACGTCACGGCCATGGAGCGCTACGTCGGCGCTCTGGCCGAGGAGCACATCGAGGCGGTCGCGGCGTGACCTACCAGTACATCGGTTCCTACGGATTCCTCACCGACCTCGTCCACGTCACCTTCCTCACCGGCCTGCTGGTGAGTTACCTCTACTTCCGTCGCCGTCAGATCTCCGTCGGAGGTTCCCTGGCCGTCGGCTACCTGGCCTCCTCGCTGTACATGCCGCTCAATGTGCTCGCCACACTTGGCTCTGCACTCGTCGGCTACCTGCTGATCAGGTACGTCATCCTGAAGATTTTCCTGCCCCGGCCGCGCCAGATCTTCGCGATCGGCCTGGGAGTGGGCGTGGCCTGCGGCGGCCTGTGGCTCGCCGTCACCTCCTGGGTGCTCGGCGGGGTGCCCGGCGACGGACTCGCCCTGGTCGGCGTGATCGTGCCCGGCATGATCTGCAACTCCCTGATCAAGCAGGGTGTGGTGCGCTCGATGGTGCCGCTGGCATGGATGGTTCCGCTCACCGGCGTCCTCGGCCTGGCGATCACGCTGCTGACCTCTACGGTCCTGCCGTTGTCCCTGGCCGACAGCATCACCCACGCGGACGTCGAACCGTTGCCGATGCTCTTCCTCATGAGCGCCCTGTCCGTGCTCTTCGCCGTGCTGGTGCAGGAGGGCACGGTGCGCTCCCACAAGCTGCGCACCGGTGGCTACGTCACCGCCGGCATCATGGTCGCCGCGCTGACGAGCTGGACGTACCTGGTGGTGCTTGCCGTCGCCACCGTGCTCCTGCTCGCCGTGTACCTGCCGTACTCGCGCACGGTCCCGCTGTTCGGCAAGGACCGCTTCGTGCTCCTGTGCGCCCTGGCGTTCACCCTGGTCACCGCGCTCGAGCTGGTGGCGGCCACCGTGTGGGGCCTGCGCTTCGGCGGGCCGCAGAACGTGGTCTTCTGTGTGCTGCCGGCCATCATCGCCAATGACCTCGTGCAGTACGGGGCGAAACGCACCTCGCTGGGCATGGGCCTGTCGCTGGCAGGCTGCGCCGCCGTCGCGGTCCCGGTGATGGCGTGGGCCTAGATCTGGGTGCCAAGCTCCGTCAGCTCGCGGGCGTACTCTTGGTCGTCGTGATGGTCAGCTCGTGCACAATCGGCGGCTCGGGCAGGGAGGAACCTCCCGCCCCGGACCCGCTGCCGACAGCGCCGGACGACTCCTGCCGTGCTGGTAGTGACGGTGGCGCTGAGGCCACCGGGTCCGTGCACGGTGGCATGGTGTCCACCCCGGACCCCGCCGCCACGCAAGCCGCCTGCAGCGTGCTCGCCGATGGCGGCACGGCGGCCGACGCAGTCGTCGCCGCCCAGTACGTCCTGGGTCTGACGGAACCGCAGTACTCCGGCCCGGGCGGTGGTGGCCTGGTGGTCTACCACGACGCCCAGTCGGGTACCACGGAGAGCTTCGATGGCACCGTCTACGCGCCGCAGGACGATGCGTCCTACGACGACGAGTCGATCGGCGTGCCGCAGACCGACCGCCTGATGGATTCGCTGCGCGACCGGTTCGGGACGAAGTCGCTGGAGGACCTGACGGCCCCGGCGAGGACGCTGGCCTCGGAGGGTTTCGAGGTCACCGAGCGTCTCGCCAAAGCTATGTCGGCGCGCAGCGAGCTCTTCGACGATCTGCCGGAGGCTGGCGATACGCTCACCAATGAGCAGTACGCCGAGTACCTGGCGGGCCTGGAGCCCACTGACGACCCGATCGAGCCGTCCGACCCGCTGTGCGTGGACTACCAGGGGCACTCCGTGTGCGGCCCGGATTCCACGCACACCGGCATGATGGTCGTCGCCGAGGCGCTCGGCATCCTGGAGCGCCTGGATCTGGCCCGGTTGACCCCGAAGGACGGGGTGCCACGCGCGACCGCGCAGCACCTGGTGATGGAGGCCGAACGCATCGCGTTCACCAACGCCAACACCTGGATGGGCGAGGAGACCGGGGCCACGGAAAACTACGTCGAGGATATCGTCACCGACTCCGACCACCTGGACGACGCCGCGGACTCCATCCGGCAGAAGAAGACCCTCAGCGGCCTCGAACCGGAGGAGCTCGACGGGTTGGACGGCGAGTACGAGGACAGCGATGACCAGGGAACCTCCCAGGTCACCGTGCGTGACTCCGCCGGGAGCATGGCGAGCCTGACCACCACGTTGCAGCGTAGTTTCGGCAGCGGGGTACAGGAGAACGGCTACTTCCTGAACAACTCGCTGGACAACTTCAGCCGGCGCGCGGATCCGGGTGAGCCGAACTACCGCGAGCCCGGGGTGCGTCCGCGCACGATGATGTCACCGGTGCTCGTCTTCGGTTCCGGCGATGACCCGCTCATGGCGCTGGGTTCGCCGGGTGGACGGAAGATCCCGTCCTACGTGGTTAAGGCCCTGGTGGCGATGGTGGATTGGAACCTCAGCCCGGATGAGGCGGTGCGTATGCCGAACTTCGGCGCCACGAACCGCAACAGCGTGTATGCCGCGCGCGGCGACGCCGAGCAGAAGAAGATGCGTGGCCTGCTGGAGGACTGGGGCCACGACCTGGAGTCCGGACGCTTCGACTCCGGGCTCAGCGTGATCCGCGTGCAGGATCCGCGGGTCAGCGGTGCGGCGGACCACCGGCGCGACGGCTCGGTCGCCGCCGTGGACCTGCCGTAGGGGCCCGGTCACCAAGATTCTCGCCGGGTCCACCGGTTGTTCATGTGTTGGCCATCACAGCGTCCTATCCTCAGAGTGTTGCGCCGAAAACGTGCGACGCATACGACCCTGATGCGCACGACCCAGAGGAGAACCGGTGACACCGACCGTCCCGAGCACACACGTCCACCGCCCCCGGAGTGCGCGGGTGCTGTCCCCGGTACTCGTGGCGGTGCTCGCCGCCGGCGCGGCGATCACCGCTGTTCCGGCCCAGGCACAGGTGCCGGACGTCGCGGGGCAGGTGGGGGAGTACCTCCCGGCGACGGTGCCGCCGGTGCAGCACGCCGGCGCCCCGGTGCCGCAGCCCTTGTCGCCGTCGGATTACGGCTGGTATGTCTCCGACATCAGCTCCTACGGCAAGGGCACCTACTACTCGGTGGTCAGCAGTTTCGAGGATCTGCGGGCCAATCACCCGGAGGTCATGGCGGAGAGCCTGGACACCGTGGTCGAGGTTAATAACACGGCGGACGCCGCGACGGTGGCGCGCGCCCAGGTGGACGCCGCCGCCGATGATGGTGACCTGCTCACCGCCCTGTCGGACGGTTTCGGCGAGGAGCTCGGCGCCGCCCTGCGTACCGCGTTGGCGGAGAACCGGCTGCCGAAGACGCGGGCGCTGATGGACTCCGGGTATCTGTCGCGGGCCGGCGGGCTGGCCAGTTCCACGCTGATCGAGAAGGAGATCTTCGGTTATGAGCGTCCCTTTGAGGCTGCTCCCGAGCGGATCACGAAGCATACCGGTGGTGGCAACGAGGACCTCTACGAGCTCGGGTCGAAGTCCTTCCCCTCGGGTCACACGAACCAGGCCAGCTGGACGACCACGTTGCTGGCGGTGCTGCTCCCGGAGCTCGCCCCGCAGTTGCTCGCCCGCGGTGCGGAGGCGGGCTATAACCGCATGGTGATGGGTGTGCACTATCCGCTGGACGTGATCGGCGGGCGGATGACCGGCCAGGCCGCCGCGGGTGACCGGTGGAATGATCCGCGGATGCGCGAGGTGCTCACCGGGGCTGGTGAGGAGCTGCGTGCGGAGCTGGAGTGGCGTACCGGACGGCCTCTGGCCGAGGCCGTTGCGCAGGACACGGCCTACCGGACGACGGATGTCGCGGTCGTGGAGTTCACCGAGCGGATGACCGAGGGGATGGACCGGGTGGGGGAGCAGGACGCGTCCCTCACCGTCCCGCAGGGTGCACCGGAGTTGCTGGTGAACGCCTTCCCGGAGTTGTCCTGGGGCCAGCGTGCCCAGGTGCTGGCGGCCACGGCCCTGCCGGCGGGCTTCCCGCTGGACGACCAGTCGGCCAATGGGCGTGAGGTGGGCAGTTGGCAGCGGATCAACCTCGCCGCCGCCTTCGCCGCCGACGTCCGGGTGGACGCCGACGGCGGGCTGATCGTCAACGGCGCTGCGGCATAGCGGTTACACCGTCGCCGGCTGTTCGGCGTCGGACGATTCGGACGCCTTCTTGTTGCCGCCGGGTGCCGAGGTGCCGGTGACCTGCTTGACCACCACGACGGCGATCGCAGAGACCACGGTGCCGGCGATGACGGCGATGAGGAAGCCCCACCAGTTGTCCATCAGCGGCATCACCCAGATACCACCGTGCGGGGCACGGCTGCCGACCTCGAAGGCCATGGACAGTGCACCGGTGACGGCGCCACCGACCATCATGGAGGGGATCACGCGCAGCGGGTCGGCCGCGGCGAAGGGGATTGCACCCTCGGTGATGAAGGACGCACCGAGCAGCCAGGAGGACTTGCCGTTCTCCCGCTCGTCCTTGCTGAAGAGCTTCGGACGCACCGTGGTGGCCAGCGCCAGAGCCAGCGGCGGGACCATACCGGAGGCGATGACCGCCGCCATGATCTGCAGGGCGGCGGGGTCGCCGGTGGACAGTCCGGCGGTACCGAAGAGGTACGCGGACTTGTTGACCGGGCCGCCGAGGTCGAAGCACATCATCAGGCCGATGATCAGGCCCAGGATGACCGCCGAGGAGCCGGACATGTCGGCCAGCCAGTTCTGCAGCGCATCCATCAGGGCGGCCAGAGGGCGGCCGAGCAGGAGGAACATTGATGCGGCTGTGACCAACGTGGCCAGCAGCGGGATGATGACGACGGGCATCATGGAGCCGAGCCAGCGCGGCACCTTCCAGGACTGGATCCACATCGCGACCAGACCGGCGATGACACCGGTGATCAGGCCGCCGATGAAGCCGGCACCGACGAGCACGGAGATCGCACCGCCGACGAAGCCGGGCACGATGCCGGGGCGTCCGGCGAGCGCGTAGGCGGTGTAACCGGAGAGGGCGGCCACCAGGAAGCTCATGGCCACGTCACCGCCGCCGAAGAACACCGCACCGAGGTAGAGCAGCAAGCCGGAACGATCCGTCAACTCGATCTCGGAGCCGTCGAGCGTATAGGGCAGGTAGTCGGGCAGGTTCCACAGCGAGTAATCCTGGACCACGTCCTGCCACACATTGGCCACGTTGTAGCCGCCGATCACGAAGCCGAGGGCCATGAGCAGACCACCGGCGGCGACGAAGGGCACCATGTAGGACACGCCGGTCATGATGGACTGCTGGATGCGACGGCCCCAGCCGATGTCGCCGTCCTCGTCGTCCCCGTCACCGGAACTGCCGCCGGTCGCGGAGACCCGGTGCGGGTTGTCGGCGGTGGAGGCGGTGATGGCCCGGTCAATCAGTTCGTCCGGGTCGGAGATGCCCTTCTTCACGGGCACGTCGACGACGGGCTTGCCGGCGAAGCGTTCGATATCGCGCACGCCCACGCCGTGGGCGAAGATGACGGCGTCGGCCTCGTCGATCTGGGCCTTGGTCAGCTTGTCGCCGCCCGAGGATCCCTGGGTTTCGATGACGAGTTCCACATCGTCACGGGCGTCGGCGGCCTGGGTGAGGGCGTCGGCGGCCATGTAGGTGTGGGCGATGCCGGTGGGGCAGGACGTGACGCCGACGAGTTTGACCACCCGGGACGAGCCTGCCGCCGGGGCGGCAGTTCCTGCCGCTGCCGGTGCCGCCGACTCGGCAGTTTCTGCGGCCGGTTCCGCCGCCTTCTTCGGCGCCTTCTTCTTGTTGAGGACGTCGGTGACCAGGGTGACGACCTCCTCCTCGGACTGCGCGGCGCGCAGCGCGGCGACGAAGTCCTTCTTCACCAGCGCGCGGGCCAGGGTGCTGAGCACCTTCATGTGCGCACTGCCGGCGCCCTCGGGGGCGAGGATCATGAACACCAGGTCGGTGCCGCGCGGGTTGCCGTCGGCGTCCTTCTCCTCCGCCCCGAAGTCGGTGGGGGTCTTCAGCCGGGCGAAACCGAGCGAGGGCTCCTCCACCGCGGTGGTGCGGCAGTGGGGGATGGCGATGCCGCCGGGCAGCCCGGTGGCGGCCTTCTCCTCACGGGCGTGGATATCCGCCAGCAGCTGCGTGGTCTCCGAGGCCCGGCCGGCCTTGACCTGCAGGTCGGCCAGCGCGGTGAGTACGGCCTCCTTTTCCGCGGGGATGTCCGCGTCGAGGGAGACGAGTTCGGGGATGATGACCGGTCGGTCGTCGGGACCGCCCGGTGTGGTGGGTGGTGACGTGGTCATTGTCATACTCTCCTTGATTCGGGAAGGTCGGACGGGAGGTCGTCGGGCGTGGGCAGGGTAGTGCCCGGCAGGGTGACGGCGGTGGAGCCGTGCGCGACGGCGAGGGCGAGCCTGGCCGGGGCGTCCTGCTCACGGGCGGCGCCGATGACGTAGCCGGCGAGGGTAGAGTCCCCGGCACCGACGGTCGAGACCGCGGACACCTTCGGGCTGGGGCAGAACCAGGCGCCGCTGTCGCCGTCGCGGGTGACCAGCAGTGCGCCGGCGGCACCCAGGGAGATCAGTGCGGCGCCGAAACCGCGGTCAAGCAGGGAGGACGCTGCGTCGGTGACGGCGCTGAGGTCGCCGCCGGCCGCGGCGTCCTCCATGGCGTCCCCATCGCCGCCGACGATCTGCGCGAGCTCGTGGGAGTTCGGTTTGATCAGATCGGGTGCGGCGGCCGGATTGCGATCGGACAAGTCGACCAGTGCTGCCAGGGCGGCGTCGGAGGTATCGACGGCCACGCGGAAGCCCTGCTCGTGGGCGGTGGCGGTCATGCGCGCGTACCAGTCGTCGGGGAATCCGGGCGGCAGGGAGCCGGCGAGCACGAGCCAGTGCGGTCCGCTGACTCCTTGAGCGGTGACCTCCGACATGGTCTGGGCCACGGCATCGGTGAGGGAACGGCCGTCGGAGGACGCGTCGCCGGGGGAGTTGATCTTCGTGGTGACGCCCTCACCGTCGGTGAGGGTGAGGTTGACTCGCACCGCCCCGCCGCCGACGAAACGCACCGGGACGTCGCCGGCGCGGACCAGGTCGGCGAAGTCGCCGTGGCTCTCGGCGGGGACCACGGCCACCACGTCCTCACCGGCGTGGTGGACGACGGTGGCCACGTTGACGCCCTTGCCGCCGGCCTGGTCGGTCCCGGAGACGACCCGGTTGACCCCGCCGACGTCCAGCGGGCCGGGGAGCCGCTGGGTGCGGTCGATGCTGGGGTTGGGTGTGACGGTGATGATCACGTGTGAATCACGTCCATTCCTTGTTGGCGGAGTCCCCTGACGACGGGGTTGTCCGGGGGTGCGTCGGTGATGAGGAGGTCCACGTCCTCGACGGTGGCGAAGGCGCAGAGTAGTTCCTCGCCCAGTTTTGACCGGTCCACCAGGGCAATCCGTCTTCGCGCGGCCCCGGTCATCGCCGCCTTGGTCTGTGCCTCGGACGGATCCGGGGTGGAGAAGCCGAAGTCGGTGGTGACCCCGTTGGCGCCGAGGAAGGCGACGTCGGCGCGCAGGCCGCGCAGCCCGGACACCGACTCCGCCCCCACGACCGACTGGGTGATGCCGCGTACCCGGCCGCCGACGAGGTGCAGCCGCCGGCCGTCGGTGGACGGACCCTGCAGCGAAAGCTCATAGGACAGCAGCACGGAGTTGGTGACCACGGTGAGGTCGGTGCGCTCGGCGAGGTGCTGGCACAGCAGGGCGGTCGTCGTCCCGGAGTCGACAAGGACGGAGCCGCCGGACGGCGGGAAGTGCCCGGCCGCCGCGGCGGCAATGCGCACCTTGGCGTCCTTCGAGGAGGTGGCACGGGTGGCGACGGTGTGTTCATTGCCGCTGTGGACACGGTAGGGGACGGCGCCACCGTGGACACGGGTCACGCGCTGCTGGCGTTCGAGCGTGTCGAGGTCACGGCGGATCGTCTCAGCCGACACACCGTAACGTTCAGCGAGTTCGGACACGGAGGCACCGCCGAGGTCCTGGATCTGACCGGCGATGACATCCTGCCGCTGTGGCGCGTACATGTCCCCAGTATCTGTGGGAACGTGTGGGAAGTCAATGGCGATATGGTGGGGAATAGGTGGTTATATGGTCATGTGAATACCGTTTGCGTCTCTATCCGGGCACAAACAGGCACACTGGGGTGGTTGCGGGGGGGAGAGGGGACGGAACGTGCTGTGTTGGCGGGCCGGGTGCGGGCTGGGGAGGATAGGGTGGCGGGAGAAACCATCCTCACGTGTCCGGCCATGGGCGACTATGGACGCGCCGCTCATCTGGGAAGAAGTGACCGATATGGCTCCCACGATCCTCCGCCGGTTGGCGGTCGCCGCGGCGACCACTGCGGCCACCGTCCTCATCGGCGGCCTCATGGCCCCGGCCGCCTCTGCCGCGCCGGTGCTACCTGCGCTGCCTTCGGTCCCCTCGGTAGGGGAGGTTGTCGACGACGTCCTCACTGCCACCGGTGAGCCGGCCCCGCACCGGGTGCAGGGTCAGTACTTCACCTCTCCGGGTGTGCCCGCCGCCGCGGAGGACGCCCGCCCGTCCGTCCTCGTCGGGCCGTCCACCCCGCTGATCGTCGGCCCGTCGTTGTGCACGGCCACCGTCGCCGGCCATGATGCCGCGGGCAATGCCGTCGCCGTCACCGCCGGGCACTGCGGGTCACCCGGCGACGAGGTCAGCTCCGCCGATGACCCGGAGGGCACCGTCATCGGCACCTTCCAACGAAATGGGGCGATGGACAATGGCGTCATCCTGCTCAACGACAATGCGCAGGTGACGAGCAGTTACAACGCCGCTTCGATCAGTGCCCTCGGCGGCGGCCAGCCGGCGGCGGGCGCGCAGGTCTGCAAGACGGGTATCGCCACCGGTACGTCCTGCGGGCCGCAGTTCGCTACCTCGGACTCCGGGTTCGTGATGCACGTCTGCGCCTCCCACGGAGACTCCGGCGCGCCGGTGTACGCCGGCGGCCGGCTGGTCGGCCTGCTCAGCGGCGGGTTCGCCGGACTGCCGTCCTGCACCACCCCGCTGCAGGGCCCCATGCACTCCCCGGTCGTGGCGAGCAGCTGGGACGCCGTCGCCGCCGAGATGGACGCCGCAGGCGGGGTCGGCGCCGGGCTGCGACTGGGCTAATCAGGCCCAGTCAGACCCGGTCAGGCACCGAGCCGGCCGCGACCGAGCTGCAGCAGGGAGTTCGCGATGGCGATGCCCTCGGGCCCGAGCTCGGCGCGGAACTGGTTGAGGATCGCCGTCTCGCGGGAGTAGACGAGCTTGGTTCCGCCGGAGGCGGTGCGGGTGCGGCCGATGATCTTCGAGATCTCCGAGCGGCGCTTGGCCGCCTCGATGATCGTCCGGTCCAGTTCGTTGATCTCCTTGCGGTAGTCCTGAATCTGGGCATCGGACAACGGATCATCGGTCCCGCTGGAGAACTCCATGTCGTTTGTCATGGTGGCGATTCTACGTCCGTGCGGGGTTGTAGGGTGAACGTGACCCCAACCGACAGGAGAACACGACAGTGAATCCGGGCCAGTCCGACCCCTTCGACCAGATCCCGCTGCCCACGGAGCCGCCGCCCGGGCCGTGGGACGGTCAGGACGGCCTGTGGGAGCCGCCGCCCGACGAGGAGGACGGCCCGCCGGAGGACGCCGCGGCGTTGCTCGCCGAGATGTCGGAGAACGCCTCCCACCTCGCACCTCTGCCGCAGGTTGCCGCCGTACCGCGTGAAGCAGCTGGCGAACCGTCCGGCGCCCCGTCCGGCAATGGGGCGGTACCCGGCCGGGTCATGAGTGCCCAGACCCGCGACCAACTGCTCGACGGACTCAACCCCGCGCAGCAGGAGGCAGTCATGCACAGCGGCTCGCCGCTGCTCATCGTCGCCGGAGCAGGTTCCGGCAAGACCAGTGTGCTCACCCGCCGTATCGCCTGGCTGCTGGCCGGTGGTGTGGCACCGTGGCAGGTCCTGGCGATCACCTTCACCAACAAGGCTGCCGCGGAGATGCGCGAGCGCATCGGCGGGCTCGTCGGCCCGGCGGCCGAGCGCATGTGGGTGTCGACCTTCCACTCGGTGTGCGTACGTATCCTGCGCGCTAACGCCCAGCTGGTCGAGGGGTTGAACTCGAACTTCACGATCTACGACTCCGATGACATGAAGCGTCTGGTCACCATGATCCTGCGCGATCGCAGTCTGGACGCCAAGGAGTTCGCCCCGCGTGCGGTGCTCAGCGTGATCTCGAACTGGAAGAACGAACTGCAGGACCCGGAAGACGCACTCACCGAGGCGCAGGAGGACGGCAACCGGCACCGCGAGACCATCGCCCAGGTGTACCGCGAATACCAGGTACGTTTGCGCCAAGCCAATGCCGTGGACTTCGACGATCTCATCGGTGAGGTCGTGGGGCTGTTGCGCAACAACCGCGGTATTGCCGACCATTACCGGCGGCGCTTCCGCCACATCCTCGTCGACGAGTACCAGGACACCAACCACGCGCAGTACGTGCTTGTGTCCACCCTCGTTGGTGGGGACGGCACGGACGGGGACGGCGCCGAGCCCGCCGAACTGTGCGTGGTCGGTGACGCGGACCAGTCGATCTACGCCTTCCGTGGGGCGACGGTGCGCAATATCGAGGAGTTCGAGCGCGACTACCCGCACGCGCGCACGATCCTGTTGGAGCAGAATTACCGCTCCACGCAGAACATCCTGTCGGCGGCGAACTCCGTGATCGCCAAGAACCAGGGCCGTCGCGACAAGAACTTGTGGACGGACTCCGGCGACGGCGCGCTGATCGGCGGGTACGTCGCCGACAATGAGCACGACGAGGCCCGGTTCATCGCCCAGACCGTCGACGAGCTCGTCGACCGGGGCGACGCCACCTACGGCGACATCGCCGTGATGTACCGGACGAACAATTCCTCGCGTGTGGTGGAGGATGTGCTGGTGCGTTCGGGGCTGCCGTACAAGGTTGTCGGCGGTACCCGCTTCTACGAGCGCAAGGAGATCCGCGACATCGTCGCCTACCTCAAGGTGCTCGACAACCCGGACGACACCATGGGCCTGCGCCGCATCATCAACACCCCGCGCCGGGGCATCGGTGACCGGGCGCTGTCCCAGGTCCGAGTACATGCAGAAAACATGGGGCTGAGTTTCGCCGGTGGGCTCGCCGCCGCCGGACGTGGCGAGGTGCCGGGCCTCAGCGCGCGTGGCCGCAATGCCATCGCCGGCTTCCTGGAGATGATGGACGGTCTGCGCGCCGAGACGGAGTCGGCCGTGATGCGTACCTCCGACGGGGAGTCGTTGGGTATCCCGGACGTCGGCGCGGTCGTGCGCGCGGTGCTGGACTTCACCAATTATGCCTCGGAGCTGGAGTCCTCCAATGATCCGCAGGACGGCACCCGCCTGGACAACATCAACGAGCTGGTGTCCGTGGGCCACGAGTTCTCCCAGGAGGCGGCCAACCTCGCCGCCTACGAGGCGATGCCGTCGGAGGCTTCTTCAGCCACGACAGGTAAGGAGGCCGAGAGTGCCGAGAGCGCCGAGGACGCCGTTCTCGCTGAGGGCGAGCCGGAGCCGGGGAGCCTGCAGGCCTTCCTGGAGCGGGTCAGCCTGGTCGCCGACGCCGACCAGATCCCCGCCGAGGATCAGGACATGGTCACGCTGATGACCCTGCACACTGCCAAGGGCCTGGAGTTCCCGGTGGTCTTCCTCGTCGGCTGGGAGGATGGCCAGTTCCCGCACATGCGCGCCCTCGGCGATCCGACGGAACTGTCGGAGGAGCGACGCTTGGCTTATGTCGGCATCACCCGTGCCCGGCAACGCCTGTACCTGACGCGCGCAATGACCCGATCGAGCTGGGGCACCCCGCAGAACAATCCGCCGTCGCGGTTCCTCGCCGAGATCCCAGGCGAACTCGTCGACTGGATTCGTGAGGAGCCTGCACCCGCCTGGTCGGACGGGTGGGGTTCTTCCGGCGGTTACGCCGACGGCACGAGCTTCGGCGGTGGCGGGTGGTCCGGCTCCCGGGGTGGTTCCCAGAAGTCGTTCCAGAAGCCGGCCTCGCGTTCTTCGGGGTCGTCGGGGTCCTCGTCCTCGTCACGGGGCGGCGGGCTGCTGCGTCCTGCGGGCAAGCCGTTGGAACTGGAGGTCGGTGACCGGGTCAACCACGACAAGTACGGTCTTGGCACGGTGAAGAGTGTCGACGGCAAGGGCGTGAAGGCCACGGTGACGATCGACTTCGGCACCGACGGCACGGTGCGCCTCATGCTCATCGGCGGTGTGCCGATGGAGAAGCTGTAAGGGAGTAGGCGCTACGCCGCTGTCATCTGAGTCATGCCCCAGGGCAGGAAATGCCCGTTTTCGGCCCTGGGGCATGACTCAGGTGACATAAGGGGGACAGCGCACGGACAAGCGCACGGGAAAACCCGCTGCCGGACCGGAGAGGGTGGTCCTGCAGCGGGTTTTTAGTGTCCCTGGGGAGCGTGCGGGGTACTAGACCTCGACGCCGCGCTCACGCAGCCACGGCACGGGGTCCACGGCGTTGCCCTCGGTGGGGTAGACCTCGAAGTGCACGTGCGGGCCGGTGGAGAAGCCCTCGCTGCCGATGCCGGCGATCTTCTGGCCGGCCTGGACCTGCTGGCCGACGGTGACGTCGATGGTGGACATGTGGCCGTAGACGGTGATGGTGCCGTCCTCGTGCTTCACACGGACCCAGTTGCCGAAGCCGGAGGCCGGGCCGGCGTCGATCACGGTGCCGGCCATGGCGGCGACGATCGGGGTGCCGATGCCGTTGGCGATGTCGATGCCCTTGTGCATGGTGCCCCAGCGCATAGCGAAGGGGGAGGTGTAGCTGCCCTCGGCGGGCTTGACGACCTCGGGTGCGCGGGAGAGGAGATCCTCGGCGGCGCGCTCGGCGTCGAACTCCAGGGCGCTGGAGAGCTGGGCGGAGAGGTTCTCGATCTGAGTGTTCTGCGGCAGTGCCAGGATCTGGGCTGCGGCGGTCTCGACGTCGGCTCCGGCGGAGCTTGAGCCGGCACCCTGGGCGAGGAGTTCAGTGTTGGCGGCCAGCGAGATGTCGCTGTTGCTCTGACCATCCTGATCAGCGGACTGGTGCACGGTGGCGGCGCCTGCTCCGGTGGCTCCTGCTGCGGCGACGCCGGTGGCGGCGATTGCAACGAACGCCATGCGGCGCTTAGCAGCGGTGTCCAGCTTGCGGTGGGCTCCGCCTCGCCGTGCGTCAGTCATCAGTCTGTGTACCTCTCCGTAGTCTTGCAGTCGTGCAGCCTCAGGGCTTTACGGCTTCATAGCCTTGCCGTCATCTGATCGGTCCCAAATCGTGACCGGATCGTTATCAACGAGTCGCAACTCTATCGGCATGCACGGTATCGGGCAAGCCACTTCGCCAAAAAGGTCACGAATCTATATCGGTGGGTTGGTGGCAAGAGGGGGGTTGATCGGGGTGTGATTTGATAACAGGCAGGTCACGGCCACCGTGTGACGGGTGTGACGGGGGTAGGGGTGATGTAACGCTCGCAGGTGGGCGTGCCTTCCCAGGGGAGGGCGGCCACCTTGTGCACAATGGGACGGGTGAGTAGTGAATCCCAGCGACCGACGTCGAGACGACAAGGGCCCCGTCGTGGCACACGACGTGGTCCGGACGCTCGACGCCGCGGTACGGCCCGTGGCGCGAGCAGCACGGGGACGGGGGCGGAGCGCTTCGTCGCGGGCGAGAACGGACGCGTCGCGTCGCGCTCGACCGGCGCCTCGCAGCGTCCTGCCACCGAACCCCCGGGGGAGGACGCCGCACGCCCGGCGCCGTCCGGCGCGGAGGGCACCTCCGGCGGCCGCTTGGCGCGGTGGTGGGCCCTGTGGGGCCCGCACATCCGCCGCTTCGCCCCGACGGTGCTGGTGAGCCATGCGGTGACCCTTGCCGTCGCCATCGCCCTCGCCGTGGTGATCGGGGTGGGGGAGACCTTCACCGCCGTGCCGGCGATGGTGGGCTCCTTCTGGATGGTCGCCAACCTGGCCCCAGTGGGCTTCACCGGCGCGCAGCTTGGCATCGTGCCATTGCTGCCCGCGGCGCTGATTGTGTACGTGCACTCCCGACGGATCCGGGCGACCTGCGGGACGCAGATCACGGTGCGCAATATTCGGGTCTTCGCCACCATGGCGGTGGTCGTCCCGATGCTGCTGACCTGCCTGGCGTGGTTGGTGTTGTGGGACGCCTCCCACGTCTTCGACATCTCGCCGCCGAATATCTTCATCGCCTTGCTGTCGACGGGCCTGCTCAACGGCTTCATCTTCGTCCTGGGGCTGGGGCCGAAGATCTGGCGGGCGCTGCTGCTGCGTCGTGGTCTGCCGACGTGGCCGGTGGAGTCGGTGCGTCTGGCGGGGAGTTTCGTGCGGTGGCTCCTGATCGCCGGGCTCATCGCCACGCTGGTCCAGCTCGTGTTCAACCTGTCGATGGTCTCGGACGCGTACTCGATCGCGCCGGACGCCTGGGGCAAGATCGGCCTGACGGTGCTCTCCATCCTCTACCTCCCCAACCTGGTGGTCGGCGGGGCAGCGGTGCTCACCGGCAGCGAGATGCACGTAGGGGACGCCTCGGCGTCGTTGTTCGCGGTGACGAACGCGAACCTGCCGCCGTTGCCCGTCCTGGCCGCCGTCCCACACTCCGACCTGCCCCTCGGGGAGGCGTTGCTGGTCGTTCCCGCGGTGATCGCGCTGGTGATCGTCTACCGCTTCTTCACGGTCCGCACCTTCGTGGAGTCCCCGGTGTTCACGGCGGTGGGTGCTGGTGTCTGTGCCGGCATCCTGGGTCTGCTGGTGAGTTTGGCGGCCGGTGGCACGTTGGGTGTCTACGGTTCGGCCGGGCCATTGCTCTGGTTGACGCCGCTGGTCTTCGCCTGCTGGCTCCTGGTCCCGGCACTCCTGGTGTTGGGCTGGGTGTCACGAAAGGGCGCGCGGGTCACGGAGACGGCCGACGAGGCTGACGTTGAGGACGCGGAGGACGCCTACGAGGCGGACGAGGACGCCGAAGATGCAGAGGACGCGGAGGACGCTGACGAGGCTGACGAAGACGCGGAGGACGCCGAAGACGCTGAGGCTGAAGAAGATGCTGAGGCCGAGTTCGAGCCTGAGCAGGACGAAGACTCCGAGGACGTCGCTGCCGCCGAGTCGGAGCCCAAAGAAGAGCCCGAAGAAGACGCTGAAGAGTCCCCGGATGAGACCTCTACTGAGACCTCTACAGAGGACTCCGGGGACACCGAGGTCGAGGAAGACGGCAGGACACAGTAAGCTGGCCGATCGTGAGTGAGTCAGCTTCCCCAGCAGTGGTCCCCCGCACGGTGCAACGCGCGGGGGACGTCCTGCGCGTCGTGGTCCTGGCTTCCGGGACTGGGACGTTGTTGCAGTCGATGCTCGATGATCTCGGCGCAGGCGTCGAGGTCGTGGCTGTGGGGGTCGACCGGCCGTGTGCCGCCGAGGAACGGGCCGCGCAGGCCGGGGTCAGTTCTTTCCGCGTGGACTACAACCCGGAGCGGGTCAGCGGTTATGACCGTGCGGGGTGGAATGAACGCCTGGCGGCGGAGATCGCCGCCTATGCGCCGGACGTCGTTGTCAGCGCAGGGTTCATGCGGATCCTCGGTGCGCCGGTGGTCGACCGGTTCCGGGGGCGGATCATCAACACGCATCCGGCGCTGCTGCCGTCCTTCCCCGGTGCTCATGCCGTGGAGGACGCCCTGGCTTACGGTGTCACACTCACCGGATCGACCGTCCACGTCGTCGACGACGGGGTGGACACCGGTCCGATCATCGCCCAGCGGGCGGTGCCGGTACTCCGGGATGATTCAGTGGAGTTGCTCCACGAGCGGATCAAGACCGTCGAACGGGCGCTGATCGTCGACGTGCTCCACCAGACCGCGCGAAGCGGTTACACCATCGAAGGACGAAAGGTCTGGATCAATGACTGAAACCACGACTGAAACCACGGCTGAAACCACACGACCCATCCGCCGCGCGCTGATCAGCGTCTACGACAAGACGGGGCTGGAGGACCTTGCCACGGGTCTGCACCGGGCGGGAGTGGAGATCGTGTCCACCGGCTCCACCGCGTCGAAGATCGCGGACGCCGGTGTGCCGGTCGTCCGGGTCGAGGAGCTCACCGGGTTCCCGGAGTGTCTCGAGGGCAGGGTCAAGACGCTGCACCCGCGCGTGCACGCCGGCATCCTCGCCGACACCCGCAAGGACGATCACTTGGCGCAGCTCAAGGATCTGGGTGTGGAGCCCTTCGACCTGGTGGTGGTGAACCTGTACCCGTTCACCGACACGGTGGCCTCGGGCGCGGACTTCGATGCGTGCGTGGAGCAGATCGATATCGGTGGGCCGTCGATGGTGCGTGCCGCGGCGAAGAACCACCCGTCCGTGGCCGTGGTCGTTGATCCGGCCGCCTACGGTGACGTGCTGACGGCCGTGGAGGCCGGCGGGTTCACCCGCCCGGCCCGGACCCGCCTGGCGACCGAGGCCTTCCGCCACACCGCGTCCTACGACGTCGCCGTGGCGTCCTGGATGACGGCACAAGCAGAACAGGACGAGCATGACGCCCGCTTCCCGGAGTGGATCGGCCAGGTCAACGAGCGTGTGCACTCGCTGCGTTACGGCGAGAACCCGCACCAGGCCGCCGCGGTGTACACCGCCCCGGGCCAGGAGGGCGGGCTCGCCAACGCCGAGCAGTTCCACGGCAAGGCCATGAGCTACAACAACTACACCGACGCCGACGCCGCCTGGCGTTCCGCCTGGGATCACGAGCGTCCCTGTGTGGCGATCATCAAGCACGCCAACCCCTGTGGCATCGCCGTGGCCGACGACGTGGCCACCGCGCACCGCTCCGCGCACGCCTGCGACCCGGTTTCGGCCTACGGCGGAGTCATCGCAGTGAACCGTCCGGTCTCCGTCGAGATGGCGGAGCAGGTCGCCGGCATCTTCACCGAGGTCATCGTGGCCCCCGGCTACGAGGACGGTGCCGTGGAGGTGCTGAGCCGCAAGAAGAACATCCGCATCCTGCAGACCACCCCGCCGGAGCGCGAGGGTGCCGTGGAGCACCGGGAGATCTCCGGTGGTGTGCTGGTGCAGGAGCGCGACCTCGTCGACGCCCCCGGCGACGACACGGCGAACTGGACGCTGGCCGCCGGCGATGCCGCCGACGCCGCTACCCTCGCCGAGCTGGAGTTCGCCTGGCGCGCGGTGCGTGCGGTGAAGTCCAATGCGATCCTGCTGGCCAAGGACGGTGCGACCGTGGGTGTGGGCATGGGCCAGGTCAACCGCGTGGACTCGGCGAAGATTGCCGTGGACCGGGCGAATACGCTGGCGGACGACGAGCGTCGTTCCGAGGGTTCCGTCGCCGCGTCCGACGCGTTCTTCCCCTTCGCCGACGGTTTCGAGACCCTGGCCGAGGCCGGGGTGCGCGCCGTGGTCCAGCCCGGTGGTTCGGTGCGTGACCAGGAGGTCATCGACGCCGCGGTCGCCGCCGGTGTGACGATGTACCTCACCGGGGAGCGCCACTTCGCTCACTGAGTGAGAGCCGGGCGGTACTGGCGCTGCGCGGCTACGATGAGGGGTCCATCCTCGAGAGGACCCCGCCATGAGTCGCAGGACCACCGCCCACCTCTTCCATTCCCTCGACGGTGTCGTCGAGGACCCCCACCTCTGGCAGTTCGACGCCTTCGGCCCGGAGGAGGGGGCGGCCATGGACGGCCTGCTCGCCCCGGTCACCGACGCGGTGATCGGGGCGGCGCTATGGCGGCAGTGGTCGGAGTATTGGCCCGCCGAGGCTTCAGGGGAGGATTCAGACGGCTTCGGTGCCTGGGTGAACCCGGTGCGCAAGCACGTCGTGTCCGCCACACTAGGTGCCGAGTATCCGCAGGGGTTGCCGTGGAATAGCACGCTGATCACCGGGAACCCCGTCGACTACGTCCGCAACCTGCAGAAGTCCGACGGGGGCGGCATCGTCGTGCTCGGCGGGATCACCACGGTGCGCACGTTGTTCCTCGCCGGCGTTATCGACGAACTCACGCTTACCACCCACCCGGTCATCGCAGGGTCGGGTCGCCGACTCTTCGAGGACGAGGTGCCCACAACGCGCCTGCGACTCGTGAACGCCTCGGCAACATCCGTGGGCAACGCCGTGCTGACGTACGGACTCCGGACCTAGGAAAACCGCCGAGACCGCTGTAGTTTCGGGGCTATGACCCTGGAGAAATCTTCGGCGGATGGTGCTCAGGGGGCTTTTGTCATCGCTGCTGTCGTGGGCACCGTTCACGGACTCTTCAGCATCTACTGGGGCTTCGGGGGGACGTGGCTGGTCAACACGCTCGGCCATGACCTTGTGGAGTTATGGCAACGCTATGCGGTGCTGCTCGTCCCAGTGGGGGTGGTGAAGGTCCTCGCCGCCCTTCTTCCTCTGGTTCTGGTGAAGGGGAGTGCGGATCCGGTGCCCCGGTGGCACCGGGGCCTGAGGTACATCAGTTGGGCTGGTGCTGTGCTGCTGATCTTCTGGGGCGGTGTGAACACCGTGACCGGGAACCTCGTGCTGGGTGGTGTCGTGGTTCCCGATGGAGGATACGACCGTGTCGGCATGATTGGGCACGCCTGGTTGTGGGATCCACTTTTCCTGCTCTGGGGTGTCGCGTTGGGCGTCGGCCTTTGGTTGAGCAGGAGGGGCACCGTCACAGGACGGAGAGCGCCCGCCGCGCGGCATTGACGCCACACATGAAGTGCACCCCGCCGCCGGGAGCGGTGGATGAGGAGCACAGATAGACCCCCTCCACCCCGGTGGAGTAGGGGTCCGGACTCAGCCGGGGACGGGCGATCAACTGCACGAGGTCATTGGCCCCGCCGGAGATGTCCCCGCCGAGGTTATTGGCGTTGTGCTCCTGTACCGCCGTCGGGGGAGAGGCGACCCAGTCCACGATCGTGTCGCGAAAACCCGGGGCGGCCCGCTCGATCTGGGCGGTGACCAGATCGAAGGTCTCCTGCGCGCTGCCGTCCCACCCGGCGGGCACGTGGGCGTAGGCCCATAGCGGGTTCAGCCGGCGCCCACCGGCGACACTGCTGCGCGAGGGGTCGGCGAGGTACTGCTGGCCGACGAGGGTGAACGGTTTTGCGGGGAGTCGTCCGGCCCAGCAGTCCTTCTCGGCGGTAGCGATCTCTTCAGCCGTGCCGCCAAGGTGGACGGTGCCGGCGCGGTGGGCGTCCGGCGACAGCCACGGCACGTCGCCGTCGAGGATATAGTCGATCTTGGCGACGGCAGGGCCGCGGCGAAACCGCGACCATGCCCGCGCGGTACGGGCGGGCAGTCGCTCGCCGAGGATGCCCGCGGCGGTCTCGACCGAGGTGTCGAGCAGGACGATGTCGGCGTCCTGCGCCTGCGCCAGGTCGGTCACACGGGTGTCGGTGACCACAGTTCCGCCGAGTTCCTCGAGTTCGGCGACCAGGGCGTTGGCGATGGCCTGCGAGCCACCCACGGCGACGGGCCAGCCGTGCCGGTGCCCGGCGACGGTGAGCAGCGTGCCGGCCGCGGAGGACGCCAGGTAATGCAGCGGGGTGAACGCGTGAGCGGCAACGCCGGCGAACAGGGCGCGCGCCTCGTCCGAACGCCATCGCCGCCAGGACCAGGACGCCGGCAGCGCCGCGCCGGCCCCGAAGGCGGCCAGCAGCAGCGGGTGGCGGGGTAGGTGCAGCAGCGGTCCGAGGAACTCCTCGGCGACGATGTCCGCCCGCGACGCGAGCGGACCGAAGGACGCCTGCCAGAGCCGTCCGTCCTGCCCCGGCAGCCCGTCGCCGGTGGCCTGCGGTGAGGTGTGCAGCGTGGCGGAGCGTCCGGCGGACAGGACGTGGACCATGTCCACCGGGGCGGAGGCGAAGCGCAACCCGTGGTGTTCCAGGGCAGGCCCGACCGAGGGGTCACGCAGGAACGGGCTGGCCTGGGCCAGGGGGTGGGCCGCCGAGCATAAGTCGTGGACCACTCCGGTGTGCATCAGTTCGGCGCTGCGCACCCCGCCGCCCACGGTGGGTTCGGCCTCGAGCACGGTGACGTCCAACCCGGCCCGGGCCAGGACGACCGCGCCGGCCAGACCATTGGGGCCGGAACCGACGACGGTGGCGGTGGATGCAGACATGCCACCGACCCTAACTCGCACGCGCCCAATATGGCCCGAACCACACCCCGCCCACCCGTGGGGGACCATAATGGGATGCACGCAACGCTTTTCGTGAAAGGAACATGACACCATGACCAACCCCACCGCGTCCCCCGAGGACGTCGTTATCGTCGGAGCCGCCCGCACCGCCCAGGGCAAGATGCTCGGTGCACTGGCCTCCAAGTCCGCCGTCGAGCTCGGCGCGGCAGCCATCACCGGTGCCCTGGAGAGGGCGGGTGTGGCGGCGGAAACCGTCGACTACGTCTACATGGGCCAGGTCGTCCAGGCCGCCGCCGGCCAGAACCCGGCGAAGCAGTCCGCCGTCACTGCGGGCCTGCCGATGTCCACTCCGGCGGTCACCGTGAACAAGGTGTGCCTGTCGGGCCTGGACTCGGTGATCAACGGTGCGCGCATGCTCAAGGTCGGTGACGCCCAGGTTGTGGTCGCCGGAGGCCAGGAGTCGATGACCAACGCCCCGCACCTGGCCGCCGGTGTGCGCGCCGGAGCGAAGTTCGGGTCGCTGGCGCTGCAGGACTCCCTGGAGCGCGACGGTCTGGCCGACCCGGTGCACGGCACCGCGATGGGCGTGGAGACCGAGGCCGGCAATACCGACCGTGGCATTACCCGCGAGGCGCAGGACGAGGTCGCCGCCCTGTCGAATCAGCGCGCCGAGGCCGCCATCGCCGATGGCACCTTCGCCGAGGAGATCGTGCCGGTGGAGGTCCGCAAGCGTCGCGAGACCGTCGTCGTCGACACCGACGAGGGCGTGCGCCCGGGCACCACGCAGGAGGGGCTGGCCGCGTTGCGTCCGGCCTTCGCGAAGGACGGGACGATCACCGCCGCCTCGGCGTCGCAGATCTCCGACGGCGCGTCGGCCGTGGTGCTGACCACGCGTGCCTACGCCGAGCAGAACGGGTTGGACGTTCTGGCCACCTTGGGTGCCGTCGGCGAGACCGCAGGCCCGGATACGTACCTGCACTCCCAGCCGGCGCAGGCTGTCTCCGCCGCACTCGGCAAGCAGGGCTGGTCGACGTCCGACCTGGACTTCCTGGAGGTCAATGAGGCCTTCGCCTCGGTGGTGGTGCAGTCGATCAAGGATCTGGACTACCCGCTGGAGAAGACGAATATCCACGGCGGCGGCATCTCGCTGGGCCACCCGATCGGTGCCTCGGGCGCGCGCCTGGTGGTGACCGCCGCCTACGAGCTCAACCGTCGTGGCGGAGGACGCGCCGCGGTGTCGCTGTGCGGTGGCGGCGGTCAGGGCGACGCGCTGCTGCTCTGGCGCTAGGGGACACTCACCCCAGCAGTAGGGTGATCACCGCGATGGAGGGGATCGACAGCAGCGTGCTGACCACCGCGGTATCGCGGGCCAGCACGGTATTCACCCCGAAGCGCTGCGAATAGGTGAAGACGTTCTGCGCCGTCGGCAGTGCCGCGACCACCACGAACACCAGCAGGGCGGCACCTGAGGCGTCGAAGAGCAGACGGGCCGCGGCATAGGCGATCAGGGGATGCACGACCGTCTTGGTCAGCGCGGCCAGCCACACGCTGCGCCGTGGACTGGTCTCCCGGTCGAGGACGGAAACCTCCGCCATCGACAGCCCGAAGGCGACGAGAGCGGCCGGCACCGTGCCCGCGGCGAGCAGGGCGACGGGTTCGGCGAGCATCTCCGGCAGCGTCCAGCCGGTGTTCGTATACAGCAGGGACAGGACGATACCCACGGTGGCGGCGACGATCAGGGGGTTGCGGACCACGCCGAGGACGAGCTCGCGAACCAGGGGACCGATGCTGCTGCTGGCACCGGCGGCGTCCCGACGGGCCTTGCGGGTGGTGACGTCGAGCAGGAGAACGGTGGCCGGGCCATACAGGGCGACCTGGAAGATGATCACCGGCAGCGAGGCGGTCGGGTCGTCGAGGACGTGGGTGGTGATCGGCACGCCAAGGTTGGAGCCATTGCAGTAGGAGCAGGCGAGCATCGTGATCAGGCTGTCGGAGGTGGGCCGACGGGCCAGGAAGCGGTAGCCCAGGAAGCCGACGAGGCCGGCGAGAAGCGTACTGACTACAACGACGGCGAGGTTCTCGCCGAAGACGGTGGCGAGGTCGGCCTCACGCAGGAAGTTGATCAGCAGGGCAGGGGTGGCGAGGTAGAACACGAACATGTTCAGCGCGTACACCGCATTCGGCCCGAGCAGTCTGCGACGGCCCACCAGGTAGCCCAGCGCGATGATGATCACCACCACCATGAACCCGCTCAGAACGTTAAGCATGTGCACTATTAGATCAGGCCGGTCACCGCCCCCGATGATGCGGGGGAGGTGACCGGCCTGCTGCTGTCCGGACGGCTGGTGTCAGCGGTTGTAGACCACGTAGGACTTCGCCCACTTGTCACAGATGTGCTGACGGTGCGGATCGCGGGCGATGAGCACACCGAGCGCGGCGTAGATCGCGATGGATGCGAAATTACCGATGAAGGGGACCCACCCCAGGACGATGCTCGCGACGTACCAGCTGTTGCGGATGAAGGAGTCCTTCGCAGACAGGAGGCGGCCGTCGGCGTCGACAACCTTGACTCCCACGGCCATCTTGCCGAGGGTGCGGCCCGTGGTGGTCTCCATGCCGACACGGTAGGCGAACCACAGGACCACGGAGATCAGCGAGTACAGGTAGAAGTTGCCCAGGTCGAGTACCGGCTCGGGCCCGATCTCCCCGGCATCCAGCCAGGCCGAGTAGTCGTCCATCCACGACATGAAGCCCGGGGCGATGAATATCGCCGCCAGAATAACGGCCACGATGAAGAAAAGCAGTATGTCAAGCACGAAAGCACCCAGCCGACGACCCGCCCCCGGGTAAGCGTTATTGGGGACGAGGCTATTCGGGTCGTAAGCCTGCTGTCCGTAGCCGAAGTCCTGGATCGGGTACTGGGAATTGGCTCCCTGGCCGGTGTAGTCCCCGTAGGACGGCATTCCGCCGGTGTGCTCGTTGCGTCCTTCGGGGGAGTTGTTCGGGTCGTAGGGGTTCGTCATGGGACCTTTCACGGTGCGTGTATGGACGTCTCAGGGTAACACCCCGTGGACGGGTACGACTGAACCCCGCCTGCGGCACAGGGCCGGGACGGGGTTCAGAAGGTCTTAGTTAAACGCGCGCTGCTGCTACGTCGGAGTCCGAGGCAGGATCAGCGGCTGTGGAACGGCAGGAGAGCCATTTCACGGGCGTTCTTGATCGCGGTGGCGACCTCGCGCTGCTGGCGGGGGGTCAGACCGGTGACGCGACGGCCACGGATCTTGCCGCGGTCGGAGATGAACTTACGCAGCAGGGCGTAGTCCTTGTAGTCGACGGTCTCGATGCCCTCGGCCTTGAGCGGGTTCTTCTTCGGGCGGCGGGACTGCTCGAGCCGCGCCTTCTTGTGGTTGGTGCGCTTCATGCGTGTGCTCCCTTTTACCAGCTGGACTTGCGAACGCCGGGCAGCTCACCGCGGTGAGCCATCTCGCGGACGCGGACACGGGACAGACCGAACTTGCGGAGGTAACCACGGGGACGGCCGTCGGCAGCGTCGCGGTTACGGATTCGCACGGGGGCGGCGTCGCGCGGCTGACGGTTCAGCTCGAACTGAGCCTCGGCACGCTGGTCGTCGGTGGAGTTCGGGTTCTTGATGATCGCCTTGAGCTCGGCACGGCGCTCAGCGAAACGAGCGACGATTTCCTTACGCTGCTCGTTCTTCGCGATCTTGGACTTCTTAGCCATAGATTAACGCTCCTCGCGGAACTCGACGTGCTTCCGGACGATCGGATCAAACTTCTTGAGCGTGATCCGGTCCGGGTTGTTCCGCTTGTTCTTGCGGGTCACGTAGGTGTAACCGGTGCCCGCGGTGGACTTCAGCTTGATGATGGGGCGGATATCATTACGTGCCATCAGATCTTCTCCCCACGTGCGCGGATCTTGGCGACGACGGCTTCAATGCCGTTCTTGTCGATGGTCTTCAGGCCCTTGGTGGAGACGTTCAGCGTGATGGAACGACCCTCGGAGGGCAGGTAGAACGAACGGCGCTGGATATTCGGGTTCCAGCGACGGTTCGTGCGGCGGTGCGAGTGCGAGACGGTTTTGCCGAAACTCGGCTTCCGACCCGTGACCTGGCAATGTGCCGACATGGGTATCTTTCTCCTTCCGCCCGCGTAAGCGGTCCCTCGTGCCGCGCCAACAGTGGGGGACACCACTGCGAAAACCCACATCTAGACGGGATGTGGGGCCGGGGCACTGTCTGGGGCCGATCGCGCGTGCGATGACGTTTACTAAGACAACAGCGTTTGACGACACTACCGCATACCGGCGTACCGGCATAATCGTCGTGAGGGTGAGGTGGTGCCCGGAAGGCGATTTTCCTAGATTGGTGTGCAGGGGATAAGATGGCAGATCGTGTTGCGCCCTGCATGTCGTTATGTCTGCACGGACGCGCCCACACTCCAAACCCGACCCAGGCACGACCTGCCGTGCCGGCCGCCGAACCCGGCGTCCGGGGCGAGGGACCGACCTGGCGCACAACCCTGAGGGATTGAGAATGAAGAACGATATCCACCCCGACTACCACCCGGTGGTCTTCAAGGACGCCAGCACTGGTCACCAGTTCCTGACGCGTTCCACCGCCACCTCTGACCGCTCCGTGGAGTGGGAAGACGGCAACGAGTACCCGCTGATCGTCGTTGACGTCACCAGCGAGTCCCACCCCTTCTGGACGGGTGCACAGCGTGTCATGGACACCGCCGGTCGCGTCGAGAAGTTCCAGCGTCGCTACGGCAACCGTGTTCGCCGTACCAAGAAGAACGAGGAGGGCTAAGAAATGGCAGTTCCGAAGCGCCGTCTTTCCCGCGCCAACACCCACCACCGTCGCTCCAACTGGAAGGCCGACAACGTCGCCCTCCAGACCGAGAAGATCGACGGCCGTGAGGTCCAGATCCCTCGTCGCCTGATGAAGGCCGCGAAGCTGGGTCTGGTCGATCTCGACTAGTTCGCGACCCGTTCGCGTACCGCCTGGACGCCCCTGCCGACTTTTGTCGGCGGGGGTGTTCTTGCGTCCTGTGCTCTCGACGGGCCGCGGTGGGCTGTTGGCCGGCCTGCCGCCAACCCGGCGTTCGCCCTGCTCACTGAGTATGCTACTTCGAGTCCGTTGACGGTTCCCTGGCAGTTGACTGTGGTTTCGGCATAGCGGTGTCGTTTACGCGTGGTCCTGGTGCAGAATGGCGGGATGAAGATTCTTGTTGTCGACGACGATCAGACGGTAAGGGACTCTCTACGTCGCTCTCTCACGTTCAACGGCTACGACGTAGCCTCGGCGGGAGACGGCGATGATGCCCTCCATCAGATTCGTCAAGAATCACCAGACCTGGTGATCCTCGACGTCGAGCTCGAGGGGGTCGACGGTCTCACAGTGTGCCGCGATCTCCGAAGTGCTGGAAACGACGTCCTTATACTCATGCTCTCCGAAAGTACCGATGTCTCCGACCGTGTGACGGGCCTCGATGCCGGGGCGGACGACTTCATGTCGAAGCCCTACGCCCTCGAGGAAGTGCTCGCCCGGGTGCGTTCCCTGCATCGCCGCTCGGTGCGTACCGCCGTCGCGAAAAGCGTCGAGGTTAAGCCCCTCGCCTTTGAGGACCTTTCACTGAACCCGGAGACCCGCGAGGTCAGCCGTGGTGACCGGAAGATCAGCCTCACCCGTACCGAGTTCGCCCTGCTGCAGCTGTTGATGCGCAATCAGCGCAAGGTGCTCAGCCGGACGAAGATCCTCGAGGAGGTCTGGGGCTACGACTTCCCGACCTCAGGCAATGCCCTGGAGGTGTACATCGGCTATCTGCGTCGTAAGACGGAGGAAGGCGGGGAGTCCCGGGTCATCCACACCGTGCGCGGGGTGGGCTACGTACTGCGCGACGACGCGCCGTAGACTCCGTCGCTGGCAGAACGCTGAGTGCGCGCCCCACGCTTGCCGTGTGCGGCGCGCACACGTTCCGATCACTCTGTCAGGCGGCGTGGACGGGACGTCAATCTGCGTCAGCCATAATCAATTAGGTCAGAACATAGGTTGAGTCAGCCGACGGGACACGCCGGCGAAGGAGAGTCAGATGTCCGGGGACGATCGGAACGGCAGCGACTACAACGGCGCAGGCGGCTTTGGCAGCGCAGGCGGATCGCACGAGGCAGGCAGTGATGCCTGGGGGAGGACCTCACCGGACTACCGGCAGGGTTCGCCTGACGGTCAGTCGGGCGGCTTCTCTGATCCCGGCGCACAGCAGCGCCACTGGGAGGCACTGTCTAGCCAGTACCCCAGTAACGAAGGGATGCCGGGCTACCCGGTGGCTGGGCCCGAACTTCCTCCGAGCGGTGCCGCGGCGGCGACGAAGGATTCTCCGCGCCGGTTCTCCACCCCCGTGGTGGCGGCCTTGGTGCTCGCCGTCGGTGTCGCTTCCGCGGCCGTCACGGCCGGCATCGTCCAGAATGGCGACAATGGCTCGGGCGTCACCACCTCCCTGAACAGTTCAGGAAGTGGCGACAGGGAGAATACTTCGGTCTCCGACCCCGATCCGGGCACAGTGGAGGATGTCGCCTCGAATGTGCTCCCTAGCGTCGTGTCGATTCAGGTCACCACTCAGCAGGGCGGTGCCGAAGGCTCCGGTTCGATCATCAGCTCCGATGGACTCATCCTCACCAACAATCACGTGGTCTCCGGTTCCGAGAACGGTGAAATGACGGTCACCACTAATGACGGTCGGCAGTTGCAGGCCGATGTCGTTGCCACCGATCCCCAGACCGACCTCGCCGTTGTCAAGGCCACTGGTGCCGATGACCTGCAACCCATCGCGATCGGCGACTCTGATTCCCTCCAGGTCGGCGAGACCGTGGTCGCCGTAGGCTCACCGCTGGGCCTGTCCTCGACGGTGACCACCGGTATCGTCTCGGCGATGAACCGTCCCGTGCAGGCCGGTGGTGAGGACGGCGGCGAGGCGTCGCTGATCGACGCCATTCAAACCGACGCTGCCATCAACCCGGGCAACTCCGGTGGTGCTCTGGTCAACCTCCAGGGCGAGCTGGTCGGCATCCCCTCGGTGATCGCCACCCTCGGCGGCGAGATGGGCGGGGAGTCCGGGTCGATCGGCCTGGGCTTCGCCATCCCGTCCAGCCAGGCGGAGGACACCGCCCAGCAACTCATCGACAACGGTACGGCCACCCACCCGGTCATCGGCGCGACGGTCAACACCGGCACCGAGACGGCGGCCAATGGCGCAGAGATCGTCAACGTTGTCCCCGGCGGGCCCGCGGCGGACGCGGGAGTCCGCGATGGCGACATCGTGACGAAGGTGGACGATCGGATCGTGGACAGTGGCGTCAGCCTCATCGCCGCCATCCGGTCCCACAATGTCGGTGACGAGGTCACGCTGACCGTCACCGACGGCAATGGTGGCAATGAGCGCGAGATCAGTGTGACGCTGTCGGCGTCCGAGGACGACTAGTCGACTAGTCGCTTCGTCACCGAGGTTCGCGATCATTCCACCCCCTGACCTATACAGCGGGCCCTTCGCCGGATACCGTTGACGGGACCACACACACCGCGATGGGCTGAGAAGTACCTGAGGAGTTCACCACCATGTCCCAAGAACCCTATGTCGACACCGACGAGACCGAGGACTCGGCCGGTGTGATTACCGTGCCGGGGATCGAGGACTTTGCCCGTGTGGAACAGGAGTCCATCGAGCGTCTCGATGCGGAGATCACCGAGCCGGGGGACGAAGTTTTCCGCTCTTTGGACATCCAGGAGAACGGCCGGGAGTCGAACAATCCGCGCCATTCCCTGCTGCACGCCCTCGTCGTGATCGTCACCGATCACCCGGACGATGCCGACCAGTCCGGTGAACTCGTCGCGGAACTCCTCGCCGAGGAGGACTACATGGTGGACGCGGTGCTCACCGTCGACTCCGCAAAGTCGGCCGTGCGCCAGGCGCTGGAGACCGCCGTTGTCGGCGGTGCAGACCTGGTCATCACCGTCGGCGGCACGGGTGTCAGCCCCCGGGACAAGGCACCCGAGGCCACCAAGGCCGTGCTGGACAAGCGCATTCCGGGCCTCACCCAGGCGCTGCGCTCGACCGCTCTGGCCTGCAATGCCGTTGACGGTGGGCTGTCCCGCGGTGTGGCCGGGGTGTCCGGCTCCACCGTGGTGGTGAACCTCGCCGCCTCGCGCGGCGCGATCCGCGACGGGATGGCCACGCTGTGTCCGCTCGTGCGCCACGTCATCGCGGACCTCAGCAGGGCATGAGACCGCGCCGCAAGACCGGCGTGTTGGGGCAGGAGCACGCACCGGACCGTGACCTCGATATCGCTCAGGTCCGGCCGGACGCACCGCGTCCGCCGTCCGAGGACGGGGGATTCGGGGAGGACTTCTGGGAGGGGCAGCGCCCACCCCATTGGTGAGCGGGGGTTAGCGCGCCGAGTGCCGTCCACCGGTATCGGTGGACTCAGCGGCGGCGGTACCAGCGGCACCAGTGTTGTCGGGGATCTCGCCGGCGATGCCGTTGGATGCCGAGGTGATACCGCTCTGGTTCGCGAGCAGGTCACGGATCTCCACGAGCAGGTCGACCTCGGAGGCCACGGTCTCCTCGGGGTCGATGCCCTTGCGCCGTGCGTTGAGCTCGTTGAGCTTGTTCATCGGGGCGACAAGGATGAAGTAGACCACGCCGGCGATGATCAGGAAGTTGATCACCGCGGTGATGATCGAGCCCAGGTCGATCTGGGTGCTCTCCATGCCCGAACGCAGCTGGAACTTCAGCCCGTCGACCTCTGTGCCACCGAAGCAGTTGATCAACGGCTGGATCAGGGAATCCGAGATGGCCGTGACAATGGCGGTGAATGCCGCGCCGATGATCACGGCGATGGCGAGTTCCATCACGTTTCCGCGGGTGATGAAGTCTTTGAAACCCTTGAGCATGGTGCTCTCCTTGTGCTGGTTGAACCGGATGATGAGGGTCGGTCTACCGGTGGTCCCGGATGGTCGTGGAAATCGCGAAGCTGCCCGCGTCGGTCACGACGCACCCGACCTGGATGTCCAGCGGGGTGCGGGGGACGTCGACCCCGAACTCTGCGTGGTCCACGACACCTGCAATTCTGCCAGGTTTGGGACCGCCGGAGAAGATGGCGAGCGTGCGATCGTAGAATCCGCCGCCCTGCCCCAGGCGGGTGCCGTCACGGTCGATCGCGAGGGCGGGGAGAACCAGGGTGTCTAACCTGGTTGCCAACTCCACGGTGGATATCGGTGCCGGAACCTCCGGTGTTTCCTCAGGTTCTGTGATCCCGAACGCACCGGTGCGCGTGGAGTGTCCACCCAGGTAGGGAAGCCAGGTCAGGGGCCGGGCGGGGCCTGCGACCACCGGCAGCCAGACCTCGTGGCCGGCATCACGCAGGACGTCCGGAAGTGTTGCCCCGCCGGGTTCGCCCGGCAGCCCGGCGAAGGCGGCTACCGCCGCGGGGTAGGACGCACCGGCGGCGTCCTGCAGTAGCGCCACCAGGTTCGCCGCGATGGCGGCGTCCCGGCGTCGCCGTTCGGTCTCGGAGACCGCGGCGCGGGCGTCGCGGACGCGGGCGCGCAGTGAGCGTTTGGCGGCCACCGTCGTGTCTGTCGCGGCATCATCTCCCATAGGGCCTGATGGTAATACCTCCGGGGGTGGTTGCTGCGACATCGGTGTGCCCGTTTTTCGGGTCTGGGTGTGTTCTCGCCAGGCCAAGTGGGGGTAACGCCTGTAGGATTCGTGTCATGGCAACTACCAACTCAACCGCTCCCTCCGGCTCTCCAGACGTCGTCGCAGACGGCGTTCCCACCGGTGGGATCAGAACTGTCGTGGTTCCTGCCGCAGGCCTGGGCACCCGTTTCCTGCCTGCCACCAAGACAGTTCCCAAAGAACTCCTCCCCGTCGTCGATACACCTGGAATTGAACTCATCGCCAAGGAGGCCTCCGAGGCCGGCGCGTCCCGTCTTGCGGTGGTCACCTCACCCCGCAAGCAGGGGATCATGGCTTTCTTCGATCGCGACGAGCTCCTGGAGGACACCCTCGAGTCCCGCGGCAAGACCGACCAGCTCAACAAGGTCCGTGCCGTCAACGAGATGATCACCGCGGTGTCGGTGAATCAGGACCGCCCGCTGGGGCTCGGCCACGCCATTGGCTGTGCCGAGGGCGCCCTCGACGATGATGAGGACGCCTTCGCCGTCCTGCTCCCGGATGACCTTGTGCTCCCGTTCGGTGTGATGAACGAGATGATCGAGGTGCGCAAGCGTCTCGGCGGCACCGTGCTGTGTGGTTTCGAGGTGCCGGAGGAAGAAGTGTCGAACTACGGCGTCTTCGAGGTCGCAGAACCGGATGAGGCAGACGGGGATCTCGGCGACCAGGTTCGCCGGGTCACCGGCATGGTCGAGAAGCCGGACGCGGCGGATGCTCCGTCCAATATCGTGGCTACCGGCCGTTACCTGCTCGACCGCTCGATCTTCGATGCGCTGCGCCGCACCGAGCCGGGCAAGGGCGGGGAGATTCAGGTGACCGATGCGATCGCGAAGCTCATCGAGGAAGGCCACCCGGTCCACGTCTACGTGCACCGCGGTAGCCGTCACGACCTGGGCAACCCGGGCGGTTTCATTCGCGCCTGCGTGGACTTCGCGCTGAACGACCCGTCCTACGGTCCGTCGCTGGAGAAGTGGCTGGAGCAGCGACTCGATAAGTGACCCTGGCAGGACTTCTCGACGGTGGTGCCCGACATGGGCGCCACCTTCTGCTGTTGTGGGGTGTTGAGGCGGTAGAGTCTGCACGAGTAGAACCTGCACGTCCACCCCGACTTCCCCTACCGAGACACCGTGAGGACGGCCCACGTGAGAACTGTTGAGGAGCAGCTGGCGACGGTCAGCGCCGCGGCAGTAACACCGGAACCGGTGCGCACCGCGATTTCAGAGGCACTGGGTCTGCGGTGCGCCGAACAGGTCGAGGCGGAAGTCTCCGTCCCCGGCTTCGACCAGGCCGCCGTGGACGGCTACGCGGTGCGTTCCGTGGACGTCCGCCACGCTGGCAGCGTGGATCCGGACGTGCCGTCCGCCCGACTGCCCGTGGTGGGCGACGTTGGTGCGGGCTCGCACCGCCCGGTACGCCTGCAGCCGCGCCAGGCGGTGCGGGTGCAGGCCGGCGCGCCGATCCCCACGCTCGCCGATGCCGTGGTGCCGCTGGACTGGGCGGAGGATGACGGTCGTCGCACCGAGGCCCTGCGCCCGGTCGCTGCCGGCCAGTTCATCCACCGCGCGGGCTCGGACGTGCAGCCCGGCGATGTGGTTGTGGAGCAGGGTTCGGTGATCGGCGCGGCCCAGGTGGGCCTGCTGGCCGCCGTCGGACGCTCCAAGGTGCTGGTCTACCCGCGCCCGCGGATGGCTGTGCTGTCCTTCGGCCCGGAGTTGGTCGACATCGACCGTGAGCCGGGGCTGGGCCAGGTGCACGACGTGAACTCCTATGCACTGGCCTCGGCCGGACGCGAGGCCGGGGCGGACGTGAACCGGCTCGGCATCGTCGGCGGCGAGGACCGTCGGCTGCGCGACATCATCGAGGGCCAGCTGATCCGTTCGGAGATCCTGGTGATCTCCGGGGGAGTGGGCGGTGCGTCCAGTGACCGGTTGCGCGAGATCCTCTCGGGCATGGGTGAGTTGGACGTCTCCCGCGTGGCGATGCACCCGGGTTCGGTGCAGGGCTTCGGCATCCTCGGTGCCGACCGGGTGCCGACCTTCCTGCTGCCGTCCAACCCGAGTGCCGCGCTGGTGGCGTTCGAGGTAATGGTGCGTCCGCTGGTGCAGATCCTGCGTGGTCAACGTCAGTCGATGCGCCGGGTGGTCAAGGCGCGCACCATCGCCGGGCTGGAGTCCGCCCCGCACCGCCGTGGTTTCATTCGCGCCCAGCTGATGCGCGACCGCGAGACCCGCGAGTTCCTTGTCGATCCATTGGGCGCTACGGCTGGCGGCGAGCCCACGCACCTGCTCGGCAGCCACGGCCAATCGAACTGCCTGATTGTGGTGCCCGGTGACCGCACGCGGGTCGAGCCCGGCGAAGTCGTCGACGTGATGTTCCTGACGAACAGGGTGTGAGGACACCCGTGTTCCTTAGCAGCCGGTCCGTCCGGCACCCAGGCTGGCCCGCCACGACGCCCACGCTGCCCAGTGCGCTGGGGCAGGTGCGTCTGCGACCGCTATCTAGGCGCGATGGGCGACACTGGTCGGAGTTCCGCAATGCCGACGAGCACCTCTTGCGTCCGGTCGAGCCCACGGTTCCTGGCCCCTGGTGGGAGTCCCACACCCGGGCGGTGTGGCGGCGTAACTATGCCGGCCTGTCGGCGCTGGCTGCGGAGGGGCACCTGCTGCCCTTCGCCATTGAGGTCGACGGGGAGTTCGCCGGGCAGCTCACGCTGGGAAATGTGCAGCACGGTGTGGTCTGTAGTTGCTGGATCGGCTACTGGGTGTACTCAGGATTCAGCGGGTCCGGGGTGGCGACGGCGGCGGTGCGGCTCGGCGTGGAGCATGCGATGACGCAGGTGGGCATGCACCGGGTGGAGGCCACAGTGCTGGAGTCGAATGTGTCCTCGCGCCGCGTTCTGGAGAAGGTGGGGTTCCGGCAGGAGGGGGTGCTGCAACGAAATCTGCACATCAACGGGCAGTGGCAGGACCACCTGCTCGTGGGCTTGACGGCGGAGGAACGGCGTGGGCTGTAACTGGCCCAATAACTAGCACGGCGCGCCTGCGTCCGTGTGGCGGCGGTGGCACGTATCGTCGGGGCAGTATTTCGTCCCCGCTTGTAGACCCTCTTGTAGACCCTGTCGTCGGTGAAAGGAAAGGCCGCTAGTGTTCGGCTCCCTCAGCTCTCTGATCCTGATCGCGGTCGTCTGGCTTCTTCTGCTTGCGCCCCTGTTTTTGCGTAACCAGTCCCCGGTGCGCCGTACGTCCACGGCGTTGTCGGAGACCCGCGTGCTGCATGAGGGTGGTTCGGAGATCTCCAGGCCGCGCAAGCGTCCGCTGCCTGCGGAGTCGCTGTACCACGCCGATGTCGACGAGGACATCGAGCTGGTCGAGGCGGAGCCGGAGCGGGTGATCATCGACGACACCGGACGTGACGTGCCGGGGATCATCGAGGGCGAGGTCGTCGGTTACCGTCCGCTCGATGAGGAGGACACCGGCGAGTTCGCCCCGGTCGCGCCGGACGACGAGGCGCCGGACGCCATCGCCGAGGACGACGACGCCTACAGCGTCGAGGTGGTCGCCGAAGATACCGAGGACTCCGAGTTTTCCGAGGACGCAGACTTCGACGAAGATGCTGAGGTCGCCGAGGTTGTCGAGGCGGAGGCCGAGGCCATCGAGCCGGTCGAAACCGTCGAGGCCCTCGATGAGGAGCCCGCCGAGCAGCCCGCCGAGCGCTTCTCCACCATCCCCGCGGCGTACCTGCGCGGCGGTGACATCGACGTGTCCGTGGGCACCGATGAGCACCCGGCAGATGACGCCGGTGAACCCGAGGACGCCGGGGACGCCGACTTCCTCGACGACACCTACGGTGACGGTGAGCTGACGGCCGAAGAGCTCGACTACGCGGCGGCCCGTCGTGGCCGTGGGTTCTATGACCCGGAGACATCGCAGCGCCTGGTGGAGGCTCGGCAGACTCGCCGTAAGCGTGTGCTGTGCGGGCTGGCGGCACTGTGCGTGGTGTCGGTCGTGGCCGCGGTTGTGCTCGGCGGCGCGGTGTGGGCGGCCGTGGTCGCCACGGTGGCTATGTCGGGTGTGTACCTGTACTACCTGCGCCGTCAGGTGGTCGAGGAGGCGAAGCTGCGTCGTCGCCGCATCGCCCGGATGCGTCGTGCGCGCCTCGGTGTGCGCAATACCGACGACCGTGAGCTCGGCGTTCCTGACCGACTGCTGCGCCCCGGTGCGGTGGTGCTGGAGAGCGACGACGCCGATCCGGAGTTCGCCGACCTCGACTACAGCGACTACACCGAGTACGACGACGGCTACGACGGCTATGACGAGTACGACGACTACTACGACGAGCGGGGCCCTCACATCCGTGCGGTGTAGCGCCGCCGGGGGAGTTATGATGTCGTCATCATGAACAATCCTGCTTTCCGCGATGCGGCCCTCCTCGTCCTGCGCGTCGCCCTCGGGGTCGTGTTCATCGCCCACGGGTGGGACAAGGTCTTCCAGGTGGGGGTGGAGCAGACGGCCCAGCAGTGGGCGTCGATGCACATCCCGCAGCCCACCTTGTCGGTGTGGGTGGTCTCGGTGGTGGAGATGCTCGGCGGAGCCTTGGTGCTGCTGGGCTTCCTGACCCCGGCGGCCGCCGGGGTGCTGGCCCTGGACATGATCGCCGCGTTCTACTTCGTGCACCTGGGCAACGGCTTGTTCGTCACCGACGGGGGAGGGGAGTTCGTCATCGTGCTCTTCGCCGCGTGCGTGATGCTCATCGTCTTCGGCGCCGGGCGGGCGAGCCTCGACAAGGCGCTGTCACGGTTCGGGTGAGTTCGGTGGAGGATCCTTACGACGTCCACGCCGCGGTACGCGCCGCGCTGTCCGCCGAGCTCGACGGGGAGGACGCCCCGTCCGGTGTGGACCACGACATGATCGAGACGCACCTCTCGGCCTGCGCGGACTGCAGCGAATGGTTTGCCGCGGCCAGTGACCTGAACCGCCGGCTGCGCATGTCCGTCGCCTCGTCGACAAGCACCACGCAGGACGCCCCGGTGGATGCGAGCGCGCTGGCGGCGTCGATGGTGCGACTGGCCGACGAGACCCCGCAGCTCTCGCACCGGCTACGCAACCGATCTTTGCCCTTGGTACTCAGCCGCCTGGCGATGGTGGCCGTGGCGGTCTGCTATATCGCCTGGTCGGTGCTGTTGCTCACCGGCGCCGCCGGCACCGGGGCCGAGGCGTCGGACGGTCCGGGTGGTGCGGTCGGCAACGCCGGGGATCCGGACGTGGCGTCGTTGTCGGTGGACGCCGCGGCGGTGCGCTTGGCGCTCGCCGCCGGGTTGCTGTGGGGCGCGGCGCGGCCGCGCTCGGCTCCGGGTTTGCTACCGGTGTTCCTGGCGTTGTGGGGGTTCGGCGCGGGTTTCGCCACCCGCGACGTGGTCCTGGGCCTGTTGGACGGCGCGGTGGATGTGACGATGATCGCCGGGCTGCTGCTGCACCTGGCGGCGTGCGCGTCGCTGATCGGGGTGTGGTTGTCGCGCAACCACGCCGTGGCCCCGCTGCGGCAGTCGTTGCGAGGGCTCTCGGCCCGTCCGGTCAGTTACAGTCCCGAAGACGTGCAGGCGAACTCGAGTTGGCGGCCCGGAGATCCCGGCGACTCAGGTCCAGCCGGGCAGCCACATCCGTAGCTGCCACTGCTCGTCGGTGAGCGGCATGCCGGTGAAGATGGGCAGGAAGAACAGGAACATCCACACCACGAGCACCAGGTAGGCCACGGCGACGAGCATGCCCGTGCGCTCCAGGACGAGCACGCGCAGCTCGCCGAGAATGCCGGAGGTCGGTACGTCCTGCGCTGTCTTTCGCAGTGACCATCCCGACACCTGCCCCAGGCACAGGGCCAGTCCGATGATGAGGAAGGGCGCGAGGTTCGTGGCGTAGAACAGGTACATCTGCCGGTCCACGTTGAGCAGCCAGGGCAGGAAACCGGCGGCGTAGCCGACGACCGGCACCAGCCAGCGCATGTCGCGGCGTCCGATCAAGCGCCACAGTCCCCACGCCAGTACCGGGAGCGTGAGCCACCACATCGCCGGCGTGCCGATGAGCAGGACGGTCTCGCGGTGGCCGTCGTCGGTGGTGGTGGAGTGGTAGAGCAGGGCACGGGTGGTGGCCAGCCAGTCCCACGGCTTGGACTCCCACGGGTGGTGGTGGCCGTTGGAGTTGGTCAGCTCGGAGTGAAAGCCCAGCACGGAGACGTGGTAGTAGATGAAGTTCAGCCAGGTGTCCGGCAGGAAGTCCAGTCCCCAGGAGGCGATCTGATCGTTGCCGGCCTCGGCCTCGTGGCGGAATACCCCGGTCTCCGAAGCGAACCAGGACCGCCAGGACAGCAGGTACACCACCAGCGGGGCCAGCACGATCGAGGCGAAGCCGGGCAGGCAGTCGCGGCCCACGGTGCCGAGGAAGGGGCGTTCCACGCCGAAGCGTCGGCGACGCCACCAGTCGAGTGCGACCACGGTGAGCCCGAAGAAGGCCATGTAGTACAGCCCCGACCACTTCACCGCCAGGGCGCAGCCCAGGGCAACGCCGGCGGCGAAGCGCCACCAGCGGAAGCCCAGGCGCGGGCCCAGCGGACGCTCGCCGATGCGTCCTTCGGCCAGGACGCGGCGGAAGCGCCGCTCCATCTCGCCGTGGTCGCGCAGCAGCAGGTACACGGCGAGAACGACGAAGAACACCTGGAAGTGGTCGAGCATCGCCGAGCGTCCGGTCACGAAAAGAATGCCGTCGCACAGGGCCATGATGCCGGCGGCCAGGCCGACCCAGTCGGAGCCGCTGAGTCGGCGGGCGGTGGCGGCGATCAGCAGGATCACACCGACGGCCATCAGTGCGACCACGATGCGCCATCCCCACGGGTTGTTGCCGAAGATGGCCATGCCGAGCGCCTCGAGGTGCTTGGCCAGGGGCGGGTGGACGACCAGCCCGTATCCGGGGTTGTCCTCGATACCGCCGCGCACGATCTGCCACGACTGCGGCACGTAGTGCTTCTCGTCGAAGACGGGGGTGCCGTTGTCGGTGGGGTGCGACAGCCACAGCAGTCGGCTGAGCAGCCCCAGCACTCCCAGGGTCGCCAGGATCGTCCACCAGCGCCGGGTCCCTTGCTGGGGACGCTGCCGCAGTGCGGCGGCGGTGGCGGTGGTGGCTGGAGTCTGCGTCACAGTGGGCAATCCTATACGTCACGGGCCGTGGTTCCGCCCCCGGCAGGTAGGCGCGGGTAGGCTCTGGTGACCATGCAGGAGAACACCCCGGACCCGCAGACAGTGACCGCCGTGACCACAGTGACCACCGGGCTGCAGCGCGCCGCCGCGCAGCGCCCGCTCGCCGGCGGCGGGGTGATCCTGGCGGCCACGCCCCTGGGAAACCCGCTGGACGCGTCCCTCCGTCTCATCGACGCCTTGGGCAGCGCCGACGTGGTCGCCGCCGAGGACACCCGGCGTACCCGCGCGCTGGCGGACGCTCTGGGTGTGGAGATCACCGGTCAGGTGGTGTCCAACTTCGACCACAACGAAGCCGACCGGGCGGCCGGACTGGTGGAGCGTGCCGCCGCCGGGGCTCGGGTCCTGGTGGTCACCGACGCAGGCATGCCCTCGGTCTCCGACCCGGGATTCCCGCTGGTCCAGGCCGCGCAGGACGCCGGGGTGCCGGTCACGTGCCTGCCCGGTCCCTCGGCGGTGCCGACCGCGTTGGCGCTGTCCGGAGTGGGCGTGGGGCACTTCGCCTTCGACGGTTTCGCCCCGCGCAAGGACGGTGCGCGACGTCAGTGGTTGGAGTCGGTGCGCGATTCCACCCGCGCGGTGAGTTTCTTCGAGTCTCCGCACCGGCTGGCGGCCACACTGGCCACCGCCGCGGAGGTCTGCGGGGCGGACCGGGAGGCCGCCGTGTGCCGCGAGCTCACGAAGACCTACGAGGAAGTCGTCCGCGGGCCCTTGGGCGAACTGGCGCAGTGGGCGTCCGACGGGGTGCGCGGTGAGATCACGGTAGTGATCTCGGCATCCGCCGGCGGGACGGATAAATCCCCGGAGGACCTCGTTGATGAGGTCGAGGCGAAGGTGGCCCAGGGGTTGCGCCTCAAGGACGCTAGCCGGGAGGTTTCCGCAGCATACGGGCTGTCGCGCCGGGAGCTCTACGAGGCGGTCCTGGCGGCACGCCAAGACTGACTACCCGGGCACACCCCAGGACACACCCTCTGGGGTGCCCGGGTCCGTGTCCGGGGAGTATGGCAGAGTGGTCGGCATGTCCGTTTCAGAAGAGAACCCACAATCAGACGATATCGGCCCCCCGGGCACCGACGCTGACGGTGCCCCGTTCACGGATCCCGGTCTCAACATGGAGAAGATCTCTCCTGTCGCCACCGAGGACATGCTGCCGCCCCCGGCCGAGGACGAGAACGCGAAGGTCGATAAGACCGTCGTCGGCTTCGCCGCGGTGATCGTGCTCGCCGTCGTTGTCTGGGGCCTGGTTGCCCCGGACAGCTTCTCCTCCTTCGCCGACGCGGCGCTGGACTTCATCGTCACCGACTTCGGCTGGGTGTACATCATCGCCGGCTCGGTGTTCGTGTTCTTCATCCTGTACGTGGCCCTGAGCAAGTTCGGAAACATCCGGCTGGGCCAGGACGACGAACGACCGGAGTTCAACGCGGCCAGCTGGATCGCGATGATGTTCGCCGCCGGCATGGGCATCGGCCTGATGTTCTACGGTGTGGCCGAGCCGATGAACTTCTACCGCAACGGTGTGCCCGGTGAGGCGACCGAGAGCAACCCGGTGGCCTTCTCCACCACGTTGTTCCACTGGACGCTGCATCCGTGGGCGATCTACGCGATCGTCGGCCTGGCCATCGCCTACGGCACCTTCCGCCTGGGCCGCAAGCAGCTGATGAGCTCGGCGTTCATCCCGCTGATCGGTGTGCGCCGTGCCGAGGGCTGGCTGGGCAAGCTGATCGACGTGCTGTCGATCTTCGCCACCGTCTTCGGTACCGCCGCCTCCCTGGGCCTGGGTGCCCTGCAGATCGCCTCCGGCCTGAACGCCACGGACATCGTGGATGACCCGGGCACCGGCTGGCTGCTGCTGATCATCGGTGTGCTCGGCATCTGCTACCTGATTTCGGCCTACTCCGGTGTCGGCAAGGGCATCCAGTACGTCTCGAACTTCAACATGGTCATGGCCGCGATCCTGGCGTTCTTCGTCCTGATCGTGGGCCCGACCGTGGTCATCGCCAACACGATCCCCACCGCCTTCGGTAACTACCTGCAGGAGTTCTTCGGCATGGCCGCCCGCACGGCGGACACCTCGCCGGGCATGGACGAGTGGCTCGCCGGCAACACCCTGTTCTACTGGGCATGGTGGATCTCCTGGTCGCCCTTCGTCGGTACCTTCATCGCCCGCATCTCCCGCGGACGTACCGTGCGCGAGTTCATCCTCGTGGTGATGCTCGTGCCCACCGCGGTCTCCGTGGTCTGGTTCTCCATCTTCGGTGGCAGCGCCATTCACCAGGAGGGCGAGGGCTCCGAGATCTTCGGCGACGGCAACTCGGAGAACATGCTGTTCAACCTGCTGCACGACCTGCCGTTGGGCACCGTCTCCTCGATCATCGCCATGGTCCTGCTGGCCACCTTCTTCATCACCTCGGCGGACTCCGCCTCCACGGTGATGGGCACGATGAGCCAGAACGGCAAGCTCGTCGCCGACCGCAAGGTCACCGTGCTGTGGGGTCTGCTGACCGCCCTGATCGCCGTGGTCCTGCTGCTGTCCGGTGGCGACGACGCCCTCAACAGCCTGCAGTCCGTGACGATCATCGCGGCCAGCCCGTTCGTGATCCTCATCTGCTTCCTGTGCCTGTCGATCTACAAGGGTCTGTCGCAGGACCCGCTGTTCCTCGACGAGAAGCAGAAGCGGGCCTTCGCCCTGCGTCTGGCGCGTGAGCGCCGGCACCAGGAGACCGCCGAGGCCCGTGCCGCCCGTGAGCGGCGTCGTGGCAAGCGTGGCGACTCTTCGGAGAAGGCCGGCTCGAAGTAGCCGAGACCAACGCTCCGCACGCAGGCGCGCACCAGGGGAAACCGTCCCCGGGTGCGCGCCGTCGTTATGTCATGGCTTAGTCTGGTCGCATGTCGAAACACGTCCTCACCGCCGTCGCCTGGCCCTACGCCAACGGACCCCGCCACATCGGACACGTCGCCGGGTTCGGCGTCCCCTCCGATGTCTTCGCCCGTTTCCAGCGAATGTCGGGGAACAAGGTGCTGATGGTCTCCGGGACCGACGAGCACGGCACCCCGCTGCTCGTGCAGGCGGAGAAGGAGGGCGTGGGCGTCCAGGAACTCGCCGACCGCTACAACCGCGTCATCGTGGAGGACCTCGCCGGGCTGGGCCTGTCCTATGACCTGTTCACCCGCACGACCACCCGCAACCACTACGCCGTGGTCCAGGAGCTCTTCCGTGGCCTGAATGACAATGGCTACATGCTGCGTCAGACGACCACCGGGGCGATCAGCCCGTCCACCGGTCGTACCCTGCCGGACCGCTTCATCGAGGGCACCTGCCCGCTGTGTGGTGCCACGGATGCCCGCGGTGACCAGTGCGATAACTGCGGCAACCAGCTCGACCCCGCCGACCTCATCGACCCGCGCTCGAAGATCAACGGGGAGACCCCGGACTTCGTGGAGACCGAGCACTTCATGCTCGACCTCCCGGCCGTCGCCGAGGCGCTCGAGGGCTGGCTGACCACCCGCGAGGGCTGGCGTCCGAACGTGTTGAAGTTCTCCCTCAACCTGCTCAAGGACATGCGTCCGCGCGCGATGAGCCGCGACATCGACTGGGGCGTCCCGGTGCCGATCGAGGGCTGGCAGGACAACAACGCCAAGAAGCTATACGTGTGGTTCGACGCGGTCGTCGGCTACCTCTCCGCGTCCATCGAGTGGGCCTGGCGCTCCGGTGAGCCGGATGCGTGGCGCGAGTGGTGGTCGGATCCGGAGGCGGTGTCCCACTACTTCATGGGCAAGGACAACATCACCTTCCACTCGCAGATCTGGCCGGGTGAACTGCTCGGCTACGCGGGCAAGGGTGCCCACGGCGGCGAGGCCGGCGAGTTCGGCGAGCTCAACCTGCCGACCGAGGTCGTCTCCTCGGAGTTCCTCACGATGTCCGGCTCGAAGTTCTCCTCGTCGAAGGGCGTGGTGATCTATGTGCGCGATTTCCTGGAGGAGTTCGGCCCGGACGCGCTGCGCTACTTCATCGCCGTCGCCGGCCCGGAGAACATGGACACGGACTTCACCTGGGACGAGTTCGTGCGCCGCATCAACACCGAGCTGGCCAATGGCTGGGGCAACCTGGTCAACCGCACGGTGTCGATGGCGCACAAGAACTTCGGCGAGGTGCCCGCCGCCGGCGAGTTCACCGCCGAGGACACCGACCTGTTGGAGGACGCCGCGTCGGCCTTCGCGACCGTCGCCGAGTGCCTGGAGCACTCGCGGTTCAAGGCGGGCATCGCCGAGGCGATGCGCATCGTGGATCGCGGCAACCAGTACATCGCCGCACAGGAGCCGTGGAAGTTGGCGAAGGACGAGTCCCAGCGTGAGCGCCTGGCCACGGTGCTGCACACCGCACTGCAGGTGGTCTCCGACGCGAACACCCTGCTGACCCCGTACCTGCCGTTCTCCGCGCAGAAGGTCTTCGAGACCCTCGGTGGCACCGGCGTGTGGGCCGCACAGCCGAAGGTCGTCGAGGTCACCGATGATTCGCCGCGCACCCCGGTGGGTGTGGGGCTGCCGGCCGAGGGCCGCAGCTACCCGGTGATCATGGGCGACTACGACGACCAGCAGGCGCACTGGGGACGCACCGAGCTCACCGCGGGTACCCCGCTGGCGAAGCCGTCCCCGCTGTTCACGAAGCTCGATCCCGAGCTCGCCGAGACCGGCCCGTCCTGGGCATCGGTCCAGGCCTCGGCGGAGTAACCCATGACCGCCAGCACCCGCTTCAGCGACCAGTTGCGCGCCGAGCACGCCGACACCTGGGACGCCGCGGTGACTCACCGTTTCGTCCAGGAGTTATTCGCCGGCACGCTGCCGGATGCGCGGATGGCGGAGTACCTGGTCCAGGATTACCGGTTCGCCGATGGCTTCATGGCGTTGCTGGGCACCGCGGTGGCCACGGCGGACAATTACCCGGCCCGTCGCCGCTTCGCCCAGTTCCTCGGGGAGGTCGCCGGCGACGAGGACACCTACTTCGTCGAGGCGATGGCCGAGCTCGGCGCGCAGGACGGCGCGGGGGAGGCCGCGGTGCCGGACCGTCCGGCGACGGCGGGGTTCCGCCGGCTGTTCGCCGACGCCGCGGCGTCCGGCAGTTATGTCGCGGTCGTCAGCGTGCTGGTGGTGTGCGAGTGGCTGTATCTGGACTGGGCGACGCGCCCGGAGAACACCGCCCAGGCCGCCGACGGTCGCCCGGAACGCCATGTGCACGCCGAGTGGGTGCGGTTGCACGACTACCCGGACTTCCACGATCTGGTGGGGTTCCTGCGCGATGAGGTGGACCGGGTGGGGGAGTCGGACCCGCAGGTGGCCCGCGAGTACTTCGGGCGCACGGTGGATCTGGAACTGGCCTTCTTCGAGGAGTCCTTGCCCGCCAGCTAGCCTGGGGGTCATGTCACGACGTAAGCCCCGCCCCACACCCGTCCCGCCCGAGGCGCTCCCGGCCCTGTTCGACGCGCATACACACCTGGCGTCTTGCGGTGCGCAGGACGCCGCGGCGGTGCGCGCGGTGATGGACCGCGCGGCGGCCACCGGGGTGAGCGGGGTGTGCACCGTCGGCGATGGGATCGACGAGGCGGACCTGGCCCTGCAGGCCGCCCACGCCGATGAGCGCGTGGTGGCGGCCTGTGCGGTGCACCCGACGAAGGCCGACGAACTCACTGAGGAGGTTCGCGACCGCCTGCGCGAGTTGGTCGCCGACCCGCGGTGCGTGGCCGTGGGGGAGACCGGGCTGGACACCTACTGGATCACCCACGACCCGGAGAATACCGCCGCCCTGGATGTCCAGGAGGAGGCGCTGCGCTGGCATATGGACCTGGCAGCGGAGGTGAGCAAGCCGCTGATGATCCACAACCGCGAGGCCGACGAGGACCTGATGCGCGTGCTGGCGGACGCCCCAGAGGGCCTGCCGGTGATGCTGCACTGCTTCTCCTCGCCGCTGGAGGTGGCCCGCGAGGCGATCGAGCGCGGTTATTACCTGAGCTTCTGCGGCAATGTGACCTTCAAGCGCAATGAGGAGCTGCGTCAGGCGGCGGCGCTGGTGCCGCCGGACCGTCTGCTCGTGGAGACCGATGCGCCGTATATGACGCCGGAGCCCTACCGGGGGAGCCGCAATGAGCCGGCGTACGTGGGCTACACCGCGCGCTGCGTGGCTGAGGCCCGGGGCATGGACGCCGCGGAGCTCGGGGAACTAGCTACGGCGAATGCACGGCGGTTGTACGGCATCTGAATTGTTGGTGCCGGTGTGACCCGTGGGCCCTAAGTGGCCTGCAGGTGTGATGATGGCGACAGAAACGGGGGGAGAAGTCGCGATTTCTTGATCGTGACCCAATCGTTACCGTATCGTGACCAACGTTATTAGATATGGCCTGAACCGCCGCCCCTGATCCGCAGGGTCGTCGCCACCGGAGGTAGAAGAGCGCGTGTCCCCCAAGAAGAAGTCCACCCTGCACCGCATCAACAGCACCAGCTCGGTCCCGCTGCGCGCGGCGACCGGCGGTATGCTGGCGGTCCTCGTCGTTGGCGGCACCGTGGTGGCCACGAACCACAAGGACGTCACCCTGGACGTCAACGGCAAGATCGTGCAGGCCAGCGCGATGTCGGGGGACATCCGCGGGCTGCTGGAAGACAATGACGTCGAGGTCGCCGACCGCGACATGATCACCCCGGGGCTCGACGAGAAGGTCGAGGACAACGGCACCGTGACCGTGCGCTCGGCACGCCAGGTCGCCGTGACCGTGGACGGCCAGCTCAAGGACGTCGACACCACCTCGCTCACCGTCGCCGACCTGCTCTCCGAGCTCGGCTACGGCGACAACGCCGCCTCCCTGTCCGAGGGCACCGGCACACAGATCCCGGTCGACGGCATGGAACTCAACATCACCACGCCGCGTGACTTCACCCTCAACGACGGCAACCCCGGCGAAGAGCCGGCCCGGTTGTCCCTGGCCGCCGCCACCGTCGGCGAGGCCCTGGAGCTGCGCGGCACCCCGCTCGGCGAGGACGACGTCGTCACCCCGTCCGCCGACACCCCGCTGACCCCCGGTACCCACATTGAGGTCCACCGCGTGACCTCCGATGAGGTCACCGAGGAGCGTCCCTTCGACCCGCCGGTCACGGTGGAAGAGGACCCGGACAAGCCCGAGGGCGAGGAAGAGGTCGTCGAGGAGGGCTCCGCCGGCCTGGAGAAGGTCACCTACAAGGTCACCACCACCAACGGCGAAGAGACCGGCCGCGACGTGGTCGACCGCACCGAGCTCGAGCCCGCGACCGAGCGCATCGTGATCCGCGGCACCAAGAAGGCGTCCTCCGCCTCCGCTGCTGCCGTGGCCGGCGGTTCGGTCTGGGATGAGCTCGTGCAGTGCGAGGCCACCGGCGACTGGTCGGCCAATACCGGCAACGGTTTCTCCGGCGGCCTGCAGTTCACCCCGTCCACCTGGGCTGCCTACGGTGGCACCGAGTACGCCGCCGAGGCGCACATGGCTTCCCGTGAGCAGCAGATCGCCGTGGCCGAGAAGGTCCAGGCGGCACAGGGCTGGGGCGCCTGGCCGGCCTGTACCTCCAAGATGGGCCTGAGCTAGAAATATCGCTGCGTCGGCTATCCTGGTCAACCGTGGAACATGAGAACAGCACGGGCGTCCGACTACTCGGCCCTGGCGACATCCGGGAGCTGGCCGCAGAGCTCGACGTCACCCCGACCAAGCGTCTGGGCCAGAACTTCGTCATCGACCCGAACACGGTCCGTCGGATCGTCTCGGCCGCCGAGGTGGGGGAGCACGACCACGTCGTGGAGGTCGGTCCGGGTCTCGGTTCACTGACCCTGGCATTGCTGGAGTCCGTTGGCTCGGTCACGGCCGTGGAGATCGACAAACGCCTGGCCGGGCGCCTGGAGCAGACCGTCGGTGAGTTCGCGCCTTCGCGTGTGCACGACCTCACGGTGCTCACCGCCGACGCGCTTACCTTGACCGGCGAGGAGATCAGCGAACCTACGGCGCTGGTCGCCAACCTGCCGTATAACGTCTCCGTGCCGGTGCTGCTGCACCTGCTGGAGGTATTCCCCAGCATCCGCCGGGTGCTGGTGATGGTGCAGCTGGAGGTCGCCGACCGGCTCGCCGCGGACCCCGGCAGCCGTGTCTACGGGGTGCCCAGCGTGAAGGCCGGCTTCCACGGCCGGGTGCGCAAGGCCGGCACGATCGGCAAGAACGTCTTCTGGCCGGCACCGAAGATCGACTCGGGCCTGGTGCGCATCGACCGCTGGGGCGATGCCGACCGCCCGTGGCAGGCGCAGCTGGAGGAACTGGGGGAGGACGCGCTGCGCCGCGAGGTCTTCGCCGTCACCGACGCCGCCTTCCTGCAGCGCCGTAAGACGTTGCGCGCGGCGCTGTCCGGCTACTTCGGTTCCGGCCCGGCGGCCGAGGAGGTACTGACCCGGGCGGGCATCGACCCGCGCGAGCGTGGCGAGAAGTTGGACTCCGCCGCCTTCGTGGACCTGGCCGTCGCATCGTTGGCGGGCAAGAACTCATGACGCTCGGCCGTTCCGTCACCGCCACCGCCCAGGGCAAGGTCAACCTGCACCTGGCCGTCGGCGACGCCCGCGATGACGGCTACCACGAATTGCGGACCGTCTTTCAGGCCCTTGACCTCACCGAGTCCGTCACGCTCAGCGTGACAGACGTGCACGAGGGCGTGCCCGATGACCTGGTCGAACTCATCGGTTCCTTCACCGTCACCGGACGCGACGCCACCAAGGTGCCGGTGGGCGAGGACCTGGCGGACAACCTTGCCGTGCGCGGCGTCCTGAGCGTCCTGACGCACTACCGGGACAGTCTCGCCGGCGTGCCGGCGGCGTCCTTCCCGGTGCTGGACGTGCTGGTCGACAAGGGCGTTCCCGTCGCCGGTGGCATGGCCGGCGGCTCGGCGGATGCGGCGGCGGCGATGATCGCCACCTGCGAGATCATGCACGGCCCCGGCTTCGACCGCGTGCCGCGTCCGGACGACGACACTCTCGCCGTGCTCGCCGCCGATATCGGCGCGGACGTGCCCTTCTGCCTCGCCGGCGGCACCGCCCTCGGCCAGAACCGGGGGGACGTCCTGGTGCCGGTGCTCACGCGCGGCACCTACCACTGGGCGTTGGCGATGGATCCGCGCGGACTGTCGACCGCGGACGTCTTCGCCCGCCTCGACGAGCAGCGCGCGGCGGCCGCCCGCGGGGAGCGTCCTGACCTGCGCGCCGAGGGACCCGAGGGCGCGCAGCGCGCGATCCTCACCGGGGACGTCGACGAACTGGCGCATCACCTCAATTCTGCGGTGGTCAATGATCTGCAGGCCCCGGCGATCAGCCTCAGCCCGGATCTGCGCGGCACGCTTGCCGCAGGACGCGACGCCGGCGCCTTGGCCTGCCTGGTGTCTGGCTCCGGTCCGACGGTGGCGATGCTGTGCCGCGATCGCGGCCACGCGGTCGACGTGGCGACCACCCTGTCGGCCGAGGGCGTGGGCGGACGTGCCGTAGCGACCACCACCGCGGCGTCCTGCCGGTATGGTGCGCGTATCGTTGCAGGGGCGTAACACCCCCACCGAGAGGATCCCCCCGAACCGCCATGGCAACACCGATCAACCTGATCAACCTGGAGAACGTCGAGAAGTCCTACGGTCTCAAGACCCTGCTGGACAAGGTCAGCCTGGGGGTGAACTCCGACGACCGGATCGGCGTCGTCGGCCTCAACGGTGGCGGCAAGTCCACCCTGCTGCGCGTCCTCTCCGGCGACGACACCGCCGACGCCGGCCGGGTGTCGCGCAATAACGACCTGCGCATGGCGCGTGTCTCGCAGGACGTCGACCTCGCCGGCGACACCGTCGGCGCGTCCGTCCTGGAACCGCTGGGCCTGCAGACCTACGAGTGGGCCTCGGATCCGCGCGTGCGTGAGGTGCTGCACGGCCTCGGCGTCGCCGAGTTGGGGGAGGACGGCCTGGACACCCTGGTGGCCGGTCTCTCCGGCGGCGAGCGCCGACGCGTGGGCCTCGCCGCGGCGTTGGTGAAGGATCTGGACCTGCTGATCCTTGACGAGCCGACGAACCACCTGGACGTCGAGGGTGTGCAGTGGCTGGCCTCGCACCTGCTGTCGCGCCGCTGCGCGCTGATCGTGGTCACCCACGACCGTTGGTTCCTGGATACCGTGGCCAACCACACCTGGGAGGTCCATGACGGAGTCGTGGATGTCTACGAGGGCGGCTACAACGACTGGACGTTCGCCCGCGCCGAGCGTGCCCGGCAGGCCGACGCCGCCGAGCAGCGCCGCGCCAACCTGGCCCGCAAGGAGCTGGCGTGGCTGCGTCGCGGTGCCCCGGCCCGCACGTCCAAGCCGCGGTATCGCATCGAGGCGGCCGAGGCGTTGATCCAGGACGTCCCCGCCCCGCGCGACTCCGTGGAACTGATGAGTTTCGCCACCCGGCGCCTGGGCAAGAAGGTCATCGAGCTCGAGGACGCCACCGTGGCCACCCCGGACGGCCGACCCCTGGTCGAGGACCTCACCTGGCGGCTGAACCCCGGCGAACGCATCGGCCTGGTCGGTGTGAACGGCTCGGGCAAGACCACGTTGCTGCGCACGCTGGCCGGCGAGAACCCGCTGGCGGCGGGGCGTCGGATCGAGGGACGCACGGTGAAGATCGGCTGGCTGCGCCAGGAGCTCGACGACCTCGACCCCGCCCGCCGGCTGCTGGACGCGGTGGAGGACGTGGCCTCGCGGGTGCAGATCGGCGACAAGGAACTCACCGCCTCACAGATGGCCGAGCGCCTGGGCTTCTCCTCGAAGCGCCAGCGCACCCCGGTCGGCGACCTCTCCGGTGGCGAGCGCCGCCGGCTGCAGCTCACCCGCGTGCTCATGGCGGAGCCGAATGTTCTGCTGCTTGACGAGCCCACCAACGACCTGGACATCGACACCCTGCAGGAGCTGGAAAGCCTGCTGGACGGCTGGGCCGGAACCATGGTCGTGATCTCTCACGACCGCTACCTCGTGGAGCGCATCTGCGACTCCACCTGGGCGCTGTTCGGCGACGGACGGCTGACGAACCTGCCCGGCGGGATCTCCCAGTACCTGGAGCGCCGTGCGGAGCAGGCAGCTCAGGAGAACCGGCACACCGGCAATATGGCGCTCGGCGGGGCGTCCGACAAGACCGCTGAACCTGCAGCCCCGGCGGCACCGGCCCTGTCCGCGCAGGAGGACCGTGCGCTGTCCAAGGAACTCGGCGCGCTGGAGCGCAAGATGTCGAAGGTGCAGTCCAAGGTGGACGACCTGAACCGCCTGCTTGCTGAGGCGTCGGCACCGGCGGACGGCAATATCGACACCGCACTGCTGTCGGATCTGGACGCGAAACTGTCCGCGGCCAGGGATGAGCACGAGGAACTGGAGATGAGCTGGCTTGAGGTCGCCGAGCGCCGGGAGACCGGCTGCTAGACTCACTAGCCATACATGACGTTGACGTGCGTGGAGGCTGAATAGTGCAGGTGGTGCAGGACGATAAATCCCCCGACTTCCCCGGTGTGATCGTCCGGCAGGACCACGGTGCACAGCCGGAGCCGGAACATCGGGGGTTCCTGCGCGGCCTGATGGAGCCCAGCACATGGGGGCTTGTGGTCGGCGCGTTGATGTTCGCGCTGTCGCTGACACCCTCTCTGTTGACACGTGACTGGCTGTTCCAGGGGGTGGCCGCAGGGCTGTCGGCGGCAACCGGCCACCTGATCGGCGTGGTGCTTCAGTGGGTGTGGGTCCTGTGGATCCACGACCTGGTGGAGCCACTGATCACCGTAGTGACCCGCGGAAAGACGGTGCCGCCGCGCTGGCGTCCGCGTCTGCGGATCGCGCTGATCGTGGTCATCGTCGTCGCGCTGCTGGTGTGGATCCTCTTCGCGGTGCAGTGGCAGCAGCAGATCGCCGACATCATGGGCGATGAGGCCTACTCCGCCGGCGAGTTCCTGAAGGTGCTGCCGGTTGGCCTGCTGCTGTGGGTGGGGTTCTACCTGGTGGGCAAGATCGTGGTGCGTGGCACCGTGCTGCTGGCCCGCGCCGTCCCCGGCCAGCACACCCGCTACGGCCTGAAGCTGCTGGTGTCGTGGGCGGTCGTCGGTGTGGTCACGGTGTTCGTGGCCGACCAGATTCTGCCCGGTACGATCCTGCGGGTCAGTGAGCGCATCTTCTCGGTGCGCGACCAGGAGATCCGCGAGGATCTGGTGGAGCCCACCGTCCCGGAGCGCAGTGGTGGGCCGGGGTCGCTGAATGAGTGGGAGGATCTCGGTGCCTATGGCACCCGGTTCACCGCGCTGGGCCTGTACAAGGACCAGCTCGAGGACCTCACGGGGCGTCCTGCCGAGGAACCGATCCGGGTGTACGCCGGTTTGAGCAACGGCGACACCGACCGCGAGCGTGCCCTGAACGTGGTCGATGAGTTGGAGCGCACCAACGCCCAGGACCGCGAGGCATTGATGGTGGCGCCGACAACGGGCACCGGGTGGGTGAATCCCACCGCCGCGCAGGCCTTTGAGTTGATGTTCGACGGGGACACCGCCATCGCCGCCGACCAGTACTCCTATCTGCCCAGTGCCTTGCAGTTCATCACGGACCGCAACCGGGTGCGCGAGGCGGGCAAGGAGCTCATCGACGCGGTGGCCGACTGGTGGGACCGCCTGCCGGAGGACAACCGGCCGAAGCTCTACGTGTACGGAGAGTCCTTGGGCACCACGGCCGGCGAGGGCGGCTTCTCCGGTGTGCGTGATATCGCTTCCACGGTGGACGGCGTGCTGTGGCTGGGCCCGCCGAATAGCAATGAGCTGTGGCGTGACTTTGTGACCCGTCGTGACCCGGGTACCCGCGAGGTGGACCCGGAGTACTCCGGCGGGATGATGGTGCGGTTCGCGGAGAACTCCGAGCAGATCCAGCGGTGGATCAACGATCCGGAGGACGGCGGGACGTCCTGGGACGGCTCGCGGGTGCTGTATGTGCAGCATCCGTCGGACCCGGTGGTGTGGTGGTCGCCGAACCTGTTGTTCCGGGAGCCGGACTGGTTGAAGGAGGCACCGGGCTTCGACCGGTCGCCGACGATGCAGTGGATGCCGGTCGTCACGTTCTGGCAGGTCACATTGGACCTGCCGCGTGCGGGCAATGTGCCCAACGGGCACGGGCACAACTACGGCACCTCCGTGCTGGACGGTCTGGTGGCGGTGGCGGGGGAGGACCGCTTCTCCGTTGACGATGTGGAGCGGTTGCGCGTGCAGCTGGACGAGGCGATGGAGAACCAGGGCCCGGAGAAGGAGGTCGGTGTCGACAACGGCTGACCTGGGCCGACGCCGACTGACACTGACTGACACTGACTGAGTTCAATATGTGAATATAGTCACTTTTGCATCACTGTTCTGACGGTCGCCTACGTGCCGCGTTAGGCCGACGATCCCGTCCCACCTCACGTTTCACTGTCCTTCTCCTGCGCGGGAAATCACATAAGCGGCATGAACAGCGCCTATGGATAGTCAAGCCCCCTTTATGGGGGTGTGTAGTTTGGCCTGTCTAACACCCGTCGGATTCCATCGGTAGGCTATGTGATGCAGCGAGGTTAATTCTTCGCTGTGAACCTCATATACTTCTATCGAAAGGCATCATCATGCTGGACATCATCGGCACCATCGTTAACAGCATCGGCGACTTCTTCAACGAGGCCATCGAGCTCGTCACCGGCTCCATCGCCGGCGAGTAATTCGCTGTAGCGATGTAGGCCCCCGCACTTCGGTGCGGGGGCCTTCTCTATGTCTGCGTGGGGAATAGGTACGTTTCCCGACATAAGGTATGTTTAGCATGTGCGGACGTGATGAACCCGCGCTGAGAGCACATCTTCGTGTGTGCCTGCCTTTCGCGAATCCGCGCACCGGGCCCCCAATAAGCGGGGCTGGTGCGCGGATTCTTTTGTTGTTCCGCCTGGTGAGAGCGCCAAACGGGGGTTGTTTTTACCCCAAACGGGGGTATATAGTCTGCCCCATGTAACAACTTTGGGCTTCTTCTCGGTATTGTTCCTGGAGCAGCGAGGCATGAGCGTCGCAGCAGAATTTCATATACTTCTATCGAAAGGCATTACCATGCTGGATATCATCGGAACCATCGTCACCGCCATCGGCACCTTCATCACCTCGGCGCTGACCACGGTCACCACCTCCATCACCGGCGCGTAATTCGCACCCCAGTGATGCTGGCCCCCGCACCTACGGTGCGGGGGTTTTTGCATGTCCGGGTACTCGTAGGAATAGTCTTGCTCTTTCTTGGTGCTCTCAACGCGTTCCGCCTTCGCTGCGGAAGTCGACTAGGGGGCGGCTCCATCGCTGTGGCCCGCGATGTCCACGGAATCGCGGCCATCCTTGCCGGCGTCATTGCCACCTCTGTCCGTCAACTTCGCGGCGAGGGTGCCGAGCAAGGGTTCGAGTTGTATCGCGCACTTTCGCTGAGGTGAAGGCATGGAGCCGGCCCTCATTCGGCAGCTTCTCGCAAATGTTTACCTCCATGAGCACCGGGTGATCTCGCCGGAGGCCCGCAAGGATCTCGAAGCTACGCGATGGCGGCCCTGTCGGTGGGTAGTTTTGTCTGTGTGTGATGTAGGCTCCTGGTATGCGAGAAGTGATGACCCTCGCAGTGGAGCGCACGCCGTGCGCATGCCTTTCGTGAATCCGCGCACCGATTCCCGACTGTGGAATGGTGCGCGGTTTTCGTGTAGGCCCATCTACCTGGGGTGACTCGAAGTCAAGCCCCCTTTCTAGGGGTGTATATTATCCTCCACCTAACCCCTTAGGGTTTTTCACATGTAGGGTTCGTGGAGCAGCGAGGCATAAGCATCGCTGTGAACACATTCTTCTATCGAAAGGCATCACCATGCTGGATATCATCGGCGACATCGTCAACGCCATCGGCGACTTCTTCACTGAGGCTCTGGGCACCATCACCGGTTCCATCACCGACGGTGCCGAGGACTAGTAGCCCCCAGCGTCACGGCCCCCGCACTTCGGTGCGGGGGTTTTCGCGTTCCCGGGCACGCGTAGAATTGCGCCCATGATTTTGATCAACGTCCGATTCCGCCCGCTGCCCGAGTACGTCGAGAACTTCCGGGAGGTCGTCGCCGACTTCACCGACGCCACCCGCGCCGAGGCCGGCAACCTGTGGTTCGACTGGTTCCGCGGCACCGACGATCCCACCGAGTACTTCCTGGTGGAGGCCTTCGAGGACGGGGCCGACGGGGCCCACGTGGAGAGCGACCACTTCAAGGCCGCCTGCGAACTCTTCCCCACGGTGCTCTCCGAGACCCCGCAGATTGTTAATACCTCCATCCCCGGAAAGAGGGAGTGGGATCGCATGGCGGAGTTCTCCGTGGAGTAACGGGGTAAACTCGTCAGACATGACGTCACGGAACGCACCTGCCGAAAACCCGACCGCGACCCGCCCGCGCAAGCTCGACAAGGTCGCCTACGAGAAGGAGCTCAAGAAGCTCCAGGCGGACCTGGTCGACATGCAGCAGTGGGTGCGGGAGACCGGTGCCCGCGTGGTGGTCATCATGGAGGGCCGCGACGCCGCCGGCAAGGGCTCCGCAATCAAGCGCATCACCCAGTACCTCAACCCCCGCTACTGCCGGGTCGAGGCACTCCCCGCGCCGACGTCCCGTGAACAGGGTCAGTGGTACTTCCAGCGCTACGTGGAGAAACTGCCCTCGGCCGGTGAGATCGTGATCTTCGACCGCTCCTGGTACAACCGTGCCGGCGTGGAACGGGTCATGGGCTTCTGCACCGCCCCGGAGTACCGCCGCTTCCTGCACCAGGCACCCATCTTCGAGCGCCTGCTCGTGGAGGACGGCATCATGCTGCGCAAGTACTGGTTCTCCGTCTCGGACGAGGAGCAGGTCGCCCGGTTCACCTCCCGCCGCGAGGACCCGCTGCGCCAGTGGAAGCTCTCCCCGATGGACCTGCAGTCCATCACCCGGTGGGAGGACTACTCCCGGGCGAAGGACGAGATGTTCGCCCACACCGACACTCCCACCGCCCCCTGGTACACGGTGGAGAGTGAGGACAAGAAGCGCTCACGCATCAACGTGATCAACCACCTGCTGTCCTCCGTGCCGTGGGAGAAGGTCGAGCACACCCCGCCGCACATCCCCGAGCGCCCGGAGGTGGCCTCCGACTACGAGCGTCCCCCGCGCACCGAGTTCCGCTATGTGCCGGACCTGGCCTCGAAGTTGGAGCGCAAGCCCAAGAAGAACAAGAAGAAGAGCAAGTAGCCACGTTCAGGCGTAGTTGCTCTCGATCTCCTTCGCGAAATGCTCGTGGATGACCTTGCGGCGCAGCTTCAGCGACGGGGTGACCTCCTGGTACTCCACTCCGAGGTCACGGTGCAGGATCGTGAACTTCTTCACCTGCTCCCACCGGTTGAGGTGGCTGTTGAGCTCATCGATGTAGCCCTGCACCATCTCCCGGGTCTCTGGGGCGCGCACAATGTCCTTGTAGCTTCCCGACAGTCCCTGACGGGTGGCCCAGGCACTGACCGCCTCGTCGTCCAGGGTGATCAGCGCGGAGACGTAACTGCGGTCGTTGCCCACGGTCACGATCTGGCTGGCCACCGGGCACAGTCCCTTGAACTTCGCCTCGATCTGGGCGGGAGCCACGTACTTGCCGTTCGAGGTCTTGAACAGCTCCTTCTTACGGTCGGTGATCTTGACCCGGCCCTCGTCGTCGATCTCGCCGATGTCACCGGTGGACAACCAGCCGTCGGCGTCGAGTACCTCGGCGGTGGCCTCGGGATTGTTGTGGTAACCGTCCATAATCCCTGGCCCGCGCAGCTGCACCTCTCCGTCGTCGGCGATGCGCACCTCGACCCCGTCCAACGGGGGGCCCACACGCCCTGCCCGGTAGGACTGCGGCCGCGTCAGGCAGGACGCCGCACTCGATTCGGTCAGTCCATACCCCTCGAGGATCGGCATGCCGGCCGCACCGAACCAGCGGGCCACATCGGTGTTCAGCGCCGCCGAGCCGGAGATGAAGTAGTGCACGTTATTGCCGAAACGCTCACGGATCTTCGACATGACCAGCTTGTCGCCGATCTTCGCCTGCAGCCGGACCCAGGCATTGGCCGATCCCACACCGTTGTCGGCATCGAAGACCTGCACGCCCACGCGGCTGGCCCAGTGGAAGAGCTTCTCCTTCACTCCGCCCTCATTGGCCATCATCGTGGCGACACCGTTGTAGGCCTTCTCGAAGATCCTGGGTGCCGAGCCCATGAACGTCGGCTTCACCACGCCGAGGTTCTCTACGATCTTGTCGATCCGCCCGTCGATCGCGGTCTCGAAACCGACCTGCAGCGGCAGGACGAGCAGCAGTTTGCCCATCACGTGCGCCAGCGGGAGCCAGAGGAACTGCTTGTCATCGATGGTGAGCAGGTTATCCGGCCCGGAGTTCGAGGTCTGTTCGGAGGCGGTCGCCTCGAATACCCACACCCGGTGGGGGAGACGCACACCCTTGGGCCGTCCCGTTGTTCCCGAGGTGTAGATCAGCGTGGACAGGTGCTCCAGGGTGGTCGCGTCGATCCGGTCGTCGACGGCCGACGGGTGCTCGGCGAGGTAGGCGCGCCCGGAGGCGCGCAACTCCTCGAGCGTCATCACCCACCCCGCAACGTCCTGCGCGAGCTCGGTCGGAACCTCGCCGGACAACAGGACCACGGTGCCGACCTCCGGAATCGACGCCCGCATGCCCAGGAGTTTCTCCAGCTGCTCGGCGTCCTCGGCGAAGACCAGGCGTGAGCCGGAGTCGCTGAGGATGAATTCCACGTCGTCGGCGATGGTGGTGGGGTAGACGGTCACCGTGGCGGCGGAGGCGTACATGATCCCGTAGTTCGCCAGCGCCCACTCATAGCGGGTGGCGCAGGCGATCGCCACACGCTCCTCCGCCTCGATGTCTAAGGCCATCAGCCCGCCGGCGACTTCGCTGGCCTGGGTGCCGAGCTCGCCCCAGGTGACAGCCTTCCAGACCTCCGAGCCGCCGTCGATCACCGGGAAACTGTAGGCACGACGGTCGGGGGTTTCCCGGATCCTGGCGCGCAGCATGTGCCCCACCGAGCGGACGGCGGGGTCGAGGCGAACGGTGGGGGAAGAGGTGGCTGGCGTCGTCGTCATCTGGGCTCCATCCGAGAGGTGGGTGTGCTTTGTGTCACGATAGCAAAGCGTATCCCCGTTCGGAGGCGTTCCGTGCCACCATGGCTGGTATGGCTTCCACTACCTCCCCCCGCTACCCCGAAAGTCCCCTCGTGCGCGTCGAATCGCTGCATGGCATCGGTGTTATTACCCTCGACCGACCGAAGGCGCTCAATGCGCTCAATCACGAGATGATCAGCGCCATCGCTGCCGCGCTCGCCAGGTTTAGCGATGATGCGGATGTCCGCCAGGTGCTGCTGTGCTCGGCGGGGGAGAAGGCCTATTGTTCCGGCGGGGACGTCCGCGCCGTCCGCGATTCCGATCTCACCGGTGACTTCACCGCGGGCGACGACCTCTTCCGCGATGAGTACGACATGAACCACGCGCTGGCCACGAGCCCGAAGCCCACCATCGCGCTCGTCGACGGCATCACCATGGGCGGCGGCCTCGGCGTCTCCGCCCACGCCGACGTACGCGTGGTCACCGACCGCACGTGGGAGTCGATGCCGGAGATGGCGATCGGCTTCATCACCGACGTCGGCATCTCCCACGCCTTCACCCACCTGCCGAACGTCCGGGAGGACGCCCGGACCGCCGTCGGCCTGTTCCTGGCGACCACGGGTTACCGGATGACCGCCGCCGACCTGCTGTGGAGCGGTCTGGCGACGCACCGCCTGCCGGACGGTGAGGCCGAGCGCTTCCAGGACGTCCTCCTGCAGGACGGTCTGGACGTCGCGCTCACGCTCACCCACCGCCCGGAGGAGGCCTCCGAGTTGGAGGACAATCTCGACTGGATCGCGGAGACCTTCGCCGGCGACGACTGGGCGGCGATCGACGCGCGCCTCGCCGCAGCGTCCGGCGACTTCGCCGCGGAGGTCCGCGGCCTGCTCGCACCCGCCAACCCGTTGTCGCTGGTCGCCGCCACCGTCCTGCTGAACCACTCGTCGGACGCGACGCTGCGCGAAGCGCTGGACGCCGAATACGCGCTGGGACGCCTCCTGCGCCGCCAGTCGAACTTCCCCGAGGGCGTGCGCGCCGTGCTGGTCGACAAGGACCGCGACGCCCACTTCACCCCGGCCAACGTCGCCGAGGTCACCGACGAGCAGGTGGAGGAACTCAGGCGGACAGTGGCTCAGGCGTGACCTCGGCGCTTCTGCGCTGCACCCGCAGCCACACCACGAAACCCCAGGCCACGAAGGCGCCATAGACCAGGTAGAGCACGGCGCTGGGGTAGTAGCCGGCGGTGAACAGCAGCGGTACGCCGACGATGTCCACCGCGATCCAGATCAGCCAGAACTCCGTCCAACCCCTGGCCATGCCGAAGGTGGCGAGCAGCGAGCCGGTGAAGATCCAGGCGTCCGCCCACGGACCCCAGGACCCCAGCGCGCTGAACACCCAGGCGAAACCGCAGGTGCCCACGACCGCGACCACGAGCATGCCCACCCGCTCGCGCGTCGAGGCCCAGTGCGGCTGCACCGCCTCGTAGGTGTCCGCCGGTTCCGAAAGGATCGAGCGCGACGGGTCAGTATCCTCTGGCTCCCGCATCCCGGCGGTCTTCGCGCGCTGCCACTGCCACCAGCCGTAGACGCTGACGATGAGGAACATGACCTGGCGTCCGGCCTGCCCGTAGAGGTCCAGGTCCTGCGGGGTGTGGAAGACACCGCCGAGGAAGACGGTGAACAGCAGGACGTTGCCGGCGATGCCCACCGGCCAGGCCCACACCACCCTTCGCATACCGCCGATAGCTGAGGCGATGCCGAAGCCGTTGCCGATGATCTCGCGCCAGAGGACAGCGGAATCGCCGATCGTCCACTGGGCATTGAGGAATGTCGTGAGGCCGTCCTGAAGGGACGACAGTACTGCGGACATGAGGTGTCCAGCCTTTCTCTCCCATCCGGACTATGACCGTCGGCCCCGGAATTACACCGAGTCTGCTTGACCCACCTGGTGGAGGTGGCGCTCGCGGGCTTTCACCGCCGGTGGGGACTTCCACCCCGCCCTGAGAATGCTTACCGGGGTCACGTTACACCTGCCGCGACCGTGTGTCGGAGGTTAGGCTCAATCGGACTGATACTCTCTGAGAGTATGACGGCGGATTCACACGAAAAACCTCGGAAAGCAGACTATCCGCCGGTAAAGATGCCGGGGCGCCTCTATCTTCTGGCCGTGGTGCCGCCCGTTCTGGCCGCGTTGGCCCTGATTGCGTCCTACGGCTCGCTGCCGGATCCGATGCCCACGCACTGGGGATTCACCGGCGAACCGGACGCCTGGGCGCCGAAGTCGATGGGCACGCTGCTGGTCAATATCCTGCTCGGGCCACTGCTGTGCGTCCTGGCGATGGCCGGTGCCGGCGCGTTCCTCCAGATGCACTCCGGCTCCCTGTTCGAGCCGGGCGGGTCGAAGACACCCGCCGACGCTCAGCGCACCTGGCACGAACTGCGCGTGATGCAGCCGCTGTTGGGCTGGTACTGCGTGATGCTGTCGACCTCGCTGACGCTGCTGATGCTCGGCCTGAACGCCCCGTGGCTGCGCAGCATCTCTGGGCTGCTCGATGCCCTCGGCATGCTCGGCATCATCGCCGCCACCATATGGCTGTTGGTGGTGGGTGGTCGTAAGTCGGACGCCATCGCCAAGAAGTACCCCTATTCCGACGGACGGCGACGGCGCTGGCTGCTCTTCGTGGAGATCCCCGGTAGCGACCGGGTGATGGTGGACACCGGCAGCGGCACGAACTTCACCTTCAACGTCGCCACCAGGGGAGGACGCATCGGCGCGGTCGTCCTCTCGCTGGTTCTGCTGGCGACGGCGGTGCTGCTGCTGTCGATGGCGGTTGCGGCGCTGTTCTGAGCGGGCCTGGGCGGGCAGGTGCCTCCCGAACGCACAACGACGGTTTCTGTCCATCGTCGGGGGCGAAGTGGCTACTTCGTCCTCGAAATCAGACAGAAACCGTCGTTGGCAGCTATCAGCAGGCTGCGTTAGGCGCCGAAGCCCTCGCGCAGCAGCCCGAACTCCTCGTCGATGATCTCCGAGGCCTTGCGGTCGGACGATGCCCACCCGGGCGACAGCACCATGCAGGCGCGCTTGTCGCCCACGGCGCTGGCCTCCACGGCGATGGAACCCGCCGCCAACGAGGAGATCAGCATCAGGGCGGTGGCCTGGCGGCTCATCGTCCCTGCGGACCGCTCATGCAGGGCGTCCAGCAAACCGTCGGCGATGTGCAGCACCCGCTCCCGGTCCTCGCGACCGGTGCTGTAACTCAGGTGGTCGCCGATGGAACGCAGGTTGAGCAGCGTGCCCGGGTCGTCGGACGGTGTCCCGTCCTCGTCGATGCGGTCGGTGATGAGCCGACGCAGGATGTCGAGGGGGTGCTCCTCGGCCGGGGCGTCCTCCACCTGCTGGCGCAGTTCGTCGATGGTCTCCTCGACGAAGAGGAGGAGGGCGTCCTCCCTGCGGGGGAAGTAGTTGTGGAATGTCCGGGTGGACACGCCGGCCCGCTCGGCGACGGCGGCGACGGTCATGCCGTCACTGCCCTCGGCGAGCAGGAGTTCGGCGGACGCCCGGGCGAGGGCGCGCCGGGTCTCCTCCTTCTTCTGCTCCCGCAGCGAGAGTGCTTCCTCAGCGGCCATCGGTCTCACCGGGCTGCTCGGCGTCCTGCGCGCTGTGCTCGCCGTGGGTGCCGTCCGGGGTGTCGGCACCGACGGTGACCGGCTGCTTCTCGTGCTTGCCGGCGGACTCGGTGCCCTCCGGGGCTTCGAGGCCAACAAGGCCTTCGCCCTCGACGTCGACGCTGGGCAGGATCTTGTCCAGCCACGTCGGCAGCTTCCATGCCCGGTCGCCGAGCAGGAAGAGCACGGCGGGAACGATGGTCATGCGGACCACGAAGGCGTCGATCAGCACGGCCATGGCCAGGGCGGAGCCCATCACGGCGATGAACGGCTCATCCATGAGGATGAAGGCGGCGAACACCGAGATCATGATCAGGGCGGCGGCGGTGACCACGCGGGCACCGTGCTTGAAGCCGTTGGCCACCGCATTGCCGGCGGTCTTGCCGTGGACGTAGCCCTCGCGCATGCGGGTCACCAGGAACACCTGGTAGTCCATGGCGAGTCCGAAGACGATACCGATGAGCATGATCGGCAGGAAGGAGATGATCGGCTGCGGGTCGTTGGTGATCCCGAGCCAGCCCCACTGCCAGATGCCCACGGTCAGGCCGAAGGTGGCGGCCACGGACAGGGCGAAGCCGAGTGCGGCGATCAGCGGGACCCACAGGGAGCGGAACACGACGACCAGCAGGACGAAGGCGAGCACCACCACGATGGCCACGTAGGGGATGAGCACGTCGGACAGTCGGTCGGAGATGTCCTCGAAGATGGGGGTCACGCCGGTGATCGAGAAGTTCGCACCGGTGTCGGCGGTGAAGGTGTCCTCGGCGCTACGCAGGGACTGGAGGGTGTCGTTGGTGGCTTCGTCGGTGGCACCGGTGGTCGGGGTGATCAGGACCTGGGCGGCGGTGCCGTCCTCGGAAACCTGGGCGATCTGGGCGTTGGAGACGCCGTCGACCTGGCTGATCTGTTCCACGGCGGTGCCGAAGGTGGCCATGCCCTGCTCCGGGTCGTCGGTCTGGACGAGGGCGACCATGGGGGCGTTGCGCCCCGGTCCGAAGTCCTCGTTGACCCACTCGGAGGCGGTGCGCTGCGGGCTGCCGAGCTTGGCGGAGTCGTCGGTGGGCATGGCGAGCTGCAGGCCCAGGGCGGGGATCGCCAGGATGACCAGCAGTAGCACGGAGCTCAGGGCGAAGACCAGGGGACGCTTGCGGATCTGGCGGACCCACTTCAGGCCCATGGTGGGCTTCTCGTCCTCGGGGTCCGGGGCCTTGACCACCGGGGCGCGTCCGGCGAAGGACTTGGTGCCGAAGGCGCCGAGGATGGCGGGCAGCAGGGTGATCGCCACGATCACGGCGATGAACACGGTCAGCGCGGCGGCCAGGGCCATGGCGGTGAGGAAGGGGATGTTGATGATCGACAGCGCGGTCAGCGCGATGATCACGGTCAGCCCGGCGAAGCAGACGGCGGAACCGGCCTTGCCCACGGCCAGTCCGGCCAGGTGCGCGCGTTGCCGGTGCGTGGTGCCCTTGATCGCCTGGGCGAGTTCCTTCGGTGTCATGTTGTTGCCGCCGGAGAAGGCGACGAGTTCATTTCTGAATCTGGACACGATGAACAGGGCGTAGTCGATGCCGACGGCCAGGCCGATCATGGAGGCCAGGGTCGGGGTCATGTTGTTGATCGAGTCGGTCAGCGCGGTGCCGGCGTAGATCAGCATGATGCCGGTGCCCACGCCGACGACGGCGGTGATCAGCGGCAGTCCGGCGGCCACGAAGGAGCCGAAGGTGATGATCAGGACGAGGGCGGCGACGGCCATACCGATGAGCTCGGCGGTGCCGCCGATCTCCTGCACCTGGAAGACGTTGCCGTTGTAGGAGACGTCGAGGTTGTCGGTGGCCGCGGCGTCGAGGGTGTCGGTGACGGCGGTGATGTCCTCGCTGGAGACGTCCTGCGCGGTGTCGCCCTCGAAGGTCACGGTGAAGGTTCCGGTGCGACCGTTCTCGCTGAGCGGGGAGAGGGCCTGCAGATCGGCCTGGATCTGCTCCTCGGGCATGCCCTGCTCGGCCTTGGCCGCGGTGAGCTGCTGCTCCATGCCGGCGGCGGCGGTGACCGGGTCCACGATGGCCTCGGGGTCGACCAGGGCGTCCTCACCCTGCAGGTCGGCGATGAGGGCGTCGAGGTCGGCCTTGGTGGCGGGGTCGCTCAGCGAGCCGCCTTCGGGGGCGCGGACGACGATGGTGCCGGTGGGGGCTTCCATGTCGTCGCCGTCGCCGGGGAAGAGTTCGCCCATCTTCTCCTGGGTCTCGACGGATTCGAGCCCGGGGATGGTGAAGGACATGGAGGTGGGCTTCATCATGGTCGCGGCGGCGGTGCCCGCACCGATGAGGAGCAGGAGCCAGACGGCGATGAAGCGCCACCGGTGGAGGTATGCGGATCGTCCGATCCGGTAGAGGAGTTTAGCCATGCGCGATATTATTGCACTCCCCACGCAAAATTGCACTATCAGTGCACAGGTATGTTTCTAGCAGGGTAAATGGAGCCGACGTGTAGGATCTCCCGGTGTGCTGCACGTACTTTCCTTCGCCCTCGCGGACACCGTCAACTTCCTGCTGATCGGGGTCCTCGTCGCCGTCGGTGTCGCGCAACCGCCCCGGGAGAGGGGAGGACGCTACGGCGCCGTCGCCGCCTTCCTCGTCCTCGGCGACTGGCTCGGTGTGCTCGCCCTGGCGCTGGTCACGATGCTGGTCTTCGACGGCCTCGGCGAGGTCATCAAGACCGCGGTCGACTCCCCGGTCTTCGGCATCCTGCTGATCCTCACCGGCCTGCTCAGCGCGGTGCTCGCCTGGCGCGGCGGCGGGGACGGACCGTCCGGCCTCGTCAACCGCATCATGGCGCCGCTGAAGAGGCCGACGGTGGCTACCGTGGGCACCGGCTTCGTCCTCGGCGTGGTGCAGTCGGCGACCTCCGTGCCTTTCTTCTTCGGCATCGCGCTGATGAGCGCGGGCGACTTCGCCACGATCACCCGCTACGTGGGCATGATCGCCTATGCGGCGGTCGCGTTGAGTCTGCCGTTCGTGTGCGCCCTCATCGTGGGCTTCATCCGCATGCGCCCCTACAGTGCGGCGGGCCGCGGCTTCGCCTGGATGCGCGGAAACCAGGCCACCGTCGCCCGCGCCGGCGGCTATATCGTCGCGGTGTTCCTCATCCTGCTCGGCGTGGTGCACCTGCTGTGAGCGCCGTCGGGTTCTCGTGGCGCGAGACCGGCGCGCCGGTGCGCGTGCTGCTGCACGTCGACGGCGTGCACGACCATCACACCCCGGACCTGCACCGCATGACCCGCACCGACGGCGTCTGGACGACCACCCTGGAGTTGCCGGACGACCTGGTGTCGTCCTACCGGATCATCGCGTTGGACGCCGCGGCCGCCGCGCGTTTCGACGCCACGGACGACTCCCGTCGCCGCTGGTTGGACGCCGTCACCCACGTCGTCCCGCATCACCTGGAGCACCCCGGCTGGCGTGCGCCGCTGAACGCCGGGGCGTCCGGACGCCTGATTTTGGCGGACGCTCCGGACGAGCCCGGCTGGGTCGAGGGCGATCCCGTCGACTGGGAGCGCAGCGAACTGCATGGCCGCGCGCTATGGACCGCCGGCCTACGCCACGCCGAATACCTGCTCGTCATCAGTGACGGTCGGGCCTGGTCGGCAAACTCCTTGCCCGCGGCACTGGCCCGCCTGGGTTCAATCGGCGTGGTCGCCGTGGATACCGCCGAGGACCGCGTGGCACTGCTCACGCGCTCGCCGGCCTACCGCGACCTCATCGCGAACCAGGTGCTGCCGTGGGCGCGGCAGATCGCCGACGTGCCCGCCGGACGCACCATCATCGCCGGTGAGAGCCTCGGTGGCCTGTCGGCGCTGGACGTCGTCCTGCAGCGTCCGGACGCGGCGCGGCGCGCCGTCGCGACGTCCGGTTCTTTCTGGGCGGCCGATGTCGCCGGTGAGATCCGGGCGTCCGGCGCCCCGGACGGGCTGCGCGTGCACCTCAGCGCAGGACGCGGCGAGGGCCGCAGCATGGTCGGCCATGCGCGCGCCGTCGCCGACGCGCTGCGCGCCGCCGGCGTCCCAGCCACTCTGGAGATCGGTACCCACGGCCACGAGATGGCCGCCTGGACCGGCGCACTCACCCGCGGGCTGGTGCAGGTGCTGGATCAGGCGAAGTAGGCGCTGACCTTGTCCTGCAGCGCCGTCGGGGCGTCCAGAAGCACACCGTGGGAGTAGCCGTCGACGAGGGCCAGCTCGCCGCCCATCGCCGCCTGCATTCCCGGCGCACCGTTGGCGGAGACGGCGGTGTCGTGGGAGAACCCGATGTTCAACGGTTCGCGGTCAAGTTCCGCTCCGGAGGGGTCCGTCGGCACGGTGGTGGCCTCCCAGCCCTCGCAGAACAGGCCCGAGGAGATCCTGTTTTCGTTGTAGCGCACCAGGTCACCGCCGGTGTACTGGGTGATCTTCGTAGGAAGGACCAGCGAGGAGTCGGCGGGCACGGTGTTCTCGTTGCAGGTGATCGCCCGTTCCACCGACACGGTCTGCGCCATCATGCTCTCCTGAGCGGCAACCTCGTCCTCCGTGAGCTCCGGTGCCGGCGTCGAGTCGGTGCCCTGGCCACTGAGCTCCTCGCCGATGACCGGCCACAGGCTCTGGCTGTACAGCCCATTCATCAGGCCGAGGTAGCCGGAGTTCACGCCGATCGCGGCGTTCTGGTCACCCAGCAGGACGCGCGTGGTGTCGACGACGGTTCCGGTCCGCCACTGTGCCTCAACCACCGTATCGGCGGCCTGCAGGGCCAGGTCGCCGGGAAGCGACGCCGAGCCGGCGGGTAGGTCGGCGTCCTGCGCCTGCGGCGGGGTGGCCGGCAACTGCACACCGTAAGGCCCGCCGACCGCCTGTGCCCACCGCTGGTAGACCTGCAGCGGCGTGGTGCCCAAGTGATAGGTGTCATCGCGCTCGGCGAGCCAGGAGAACATGGCGTTGAGCCCGTCGACCCGGGCCTGCTTGCGCGCGCTACCCATGCCGAACCAGCGGTCGTCCGGGTTGACCGAGGAGTCCAGGAGGAGACGGTCGGTGTGCTGCGGGAACATGGTCGCGTAGGTCGACATCAGCGGGCCGCCATAGGAGAGCCCGTAAAGGTTCAGCTGGTCCTCGCCGAGGGCCTTGCGCGCCTCCTCCAGATCGCGGGCGGTGTTGTCCGTGGTCACCGTCTTCGCGTAGCCGGGGTCGTTCGCCTCGCACGCGGCGAGCAGGTCGCCGGCATCTTGACCGCCTCCGGAGCAGTCCAGGGGAGTACCCCAGGTGAGGCCGCGGGGTTCAAGACCGATGAGGTCGTAACTCTCCCGCACATCGGCGGGCAGGACGACGCGGCCCTGCGCGTCCGGCGACCCAGCGTCCTCGCCGGAGAACATGCCGAGGGCGTCCCCGCCAGGGCCGCCGGGATTGCCGGCGATGACACCCTTACGCTCACCAGTGGCCGGCAGACGGCTCATGGTCAGCGTGATGGTGCCGGCGGACTCGTCGCTATAGTCCTTCGGCACCTCGATGTCGGCGCACTCGGCGCCGTCGGCGGTGTAGGCATCGGCCGGACAGGCCTCCCAGTCGAGGGAGGACGCATTGGCGGCGGTGGTGGTCGCGACCGTCAGGCCGGTCGCGGTGAGGGCACCGACGGCGACGGTGGAGAGGATCCTGTGAGGGGTGGCGGGAAACGACAAGGTGGGGCAGAGCCTTTCTGGAGGAAATGTCTGCCGTGGAGTCTACCTTGGAGTCTCCTGTCAGCGCCTGTTAATCGGCGACCATCGGGGCCATCGTGAGCTCCGGGTGCTCCTTCTCCACGAAGGCGAGCTTCCACTTGTCGCCGAACAGGGCGATGAGCTCGCCGTCGGTGCGGGTGAAGATCTCCACGCCGCGCTGCCGGCTGAGCTCGGGGGCGCTGGCGGCGTCGGTGCGTCGGGCCACGGAGAAGGGGACCGGCTCGGTGAGGGTCTCCACGTTGTACTCCGCCATCATGCGAGCCTGCATGACCTCGAACTGCATCGGGCCGACGGCGGCCATCACCGGGTTCGCATCGCCGCGGGCGTCGTTCTTGAGGATCTGCACCACGCCCTCGGAATCGAGCTGCTCCAGGGCCTTGCGGAACTGCTTGTACTTGCCCAGGGTCTTCGCACGCAGCGTGCGGAAGTTCTCCGGGGCGAACTGCGGCATCGGACGGAACTGCACCTTGCGTCCGGCGTAGATCGTGTCGCCGGGCGCCAGGGTGCCGGCGTTGACCAGGCCCACGATATCGCCCGGATAGGCGGCCTCCACGGTGTTGCGGTCGCGGCCGAACACGGTCAGCGCGTACTTCGTGGAGAACGTGCGGCCCGACTGCGCGTGCCCGACCTGCATGCCACGGGTGAACTCGCCGGAGACCACGCGCATGAAGGCGAGCTTGTCGCGGTGGTGGGTGTCCATACCGGCCTGCACCTTGAACACCACGCCGGCGAAATCGTCGGTGACATCGCGGACCTTGTCGATCGCCGAACCGGCCGAGGACGCCGCGGCCTGCACCGCCGCCGGGTCGGACTCGCGGGCGGCGGGCTCCGGGGCCAGGGCGCACAGGGTGTCGAGGATCTGGTGCACACCGAAGTTCAGCATCGCCGAGGCGAAGATCATCGGTGAGGTCGTGCAGTCCAGGAAGAGCTCCTGGTCGTGCACCGCACCGTCGGCGGCGAGCAGGTCGGCCTCCTCGGCGGCGGTGTCCCAGGCGTCCTCCTCCTTGGCGGACGCCTCGTCCGGCGAGTAGTGCTCCTCCGGGGCGATCGTCGAACCGCCGGCGGTGCGCAGGAAGTGGATGTACTCCTGCACCTCACCCTCGCGGTCGAGGCGGGCGAGCCCGCGGAAGTCACCGGCCGGGCCCACGGGCCAGAACAGCGGGGTGGGCTGCAGCCCGATCTCGGTGACGATCTCGTCGACCAGCTCGAGGGGCTCCTTGCCCGGGCGGTCCCACTTATTGACCACCGTGATGATCGGCAGGCCGCGGGCCTTGCACACGCGGAAGAGCTTGAGGGTCTGCGGCTCCAGGCCCTTGGCGCCGTCGACGAGCATCACCGCGGCGTCCACCGCGGTGAGCACCCGGTAGGTGTCTTCGGAGAAGTCGGCGTGGCCGGGGGTGTCGACCAGGTTGATCATGTACGGCTGGCCGGTGTGGCCCTCCGGGGCGTACTCGAACTGCAGGGCGGAGGACGCCACGGAGATGCCGCGGTCCTTCTCCATGTCCATCCAGTCCGACACCGTGGACTTGCGGCCGGCCTTGCCGTGCACCGCGCCGGCCTCGTTGATCACGCGCGCGTGCAGCGCCAACGCCTCGGTCAGCGTGGACTTGCCGGCGTCCGGGTGGGCGATGACGGCGAAGGTACGCCGACGGTGCGATTCGGAGGCGACGGTGGAGGAGCTGGCGGGGGCGGATGCGGTGTCTGACACGTCTGGACACCTTACCTGCGTACAGGGTGCTGCGGGAAGGCGGTGCGGCGTAGCGTGGAGGGACGCTATTTTTCAGGAGGTGTGCCACAGTGCAGACCGAGAAGAAGACCGAGAAAAGGAACGTCGCACAGAAGCTCATCGCCGACCACCTGGTCGACGGGGAGATCACCGAACTGGCCCCGGGGGACGAGATCGGCCTGACCGTCGACCAGACCCTCACGCAGGACGCCACCGGCACCATGGTGATGCTGGAACTCGAGTCGATGGGGCTCGACCGCGTTCGCACCGAGCTCTCCGTGCAGTACGTCGACCACAACCTGCTGCAGACCGACGAGAAGAATCCCGACGACCACGTGTTCCTGCAGTCCGCCGCCCAGCGTTTCGGACTGTGGTTCTCGAAGGCGGGCAACGGTGTCTCGCACCCGGTGCACCAGGCCCACTTCGGCAGGCCCGGGGCCACGATGATCGGCTCGGACTCGCACACGTGCGCCGCCGGTGCGTTGGGCATGCTCGCCATCGGCGTGGGTGGCCTGGAGGTCGCCATGGCGATGGCGGGAGAGCCGTTGTACGTGGCGATGCCCGAGGTCTGGGGTGTCGAGCTCACCGGCGAGCTCCCTGACTGGGTCTCCGCGAAGGACGTTGTCCTGGAGATGCTGCGCCGCCACGGCGTGAAGGGAGGTGTCGGCCGGGTCATCGAGTACCACGGCCCCGGCCTGGACGGCCTCACTGCAATGGACCGTCACGTCATCGCGAACATGGGCGCGGAGCTGGGCGCGACGGCGAGCGTCTTCCCCGCCGACGACGCGGTGCGCGACTACCTCACCGCCGTCGGACGTCCCGACGACGCCACGCGCATCGTCGCCGACGAGGGCGCGGCGTACGACGTGACCGAGCACATCGAGCTCGGCGACCTGGAGCCGCTGATCGCCCGACCGTCCTCACCCGGCAACGTGGTGCCCGTCCGGGAGGCGGCGCAGGACGACGAGGAGGTGTCCCAGGTCGTGATCGGTTCCTCGGCCAACCCGGGGTTACGCGACTTCGCCGTCGTCGCCGAGATCCTCGCCGGCCACCAGGCGTCCCAGGGAGTCTCCGTGGACGTCAACCCCACCTCGCGGGAGGTGCTCGCCGACCTGATCGCCGGTGGCTGGCTGACGTCCCTGGTCGGTTCCGGCGCTCGGATCCACCAGTCCGGGTGCATGGGCTGCATCGGCATGGGCCAGGCCCCGGCGAGCGGGCGCAACTCATTGCGCACCATGCCCCGCAACTTCCCCGGACGCTCGGGGACGGAGGAGGACGCCGTGTGGCTGTGCTCCCCGGAGACCGCTGCGGCCTCGGCGCTGACCGGGCGCATCACCGATCCGCGGGACCTGGAGTCGCTGTACGACATGACCTGCCCCGTCCCGCGGATGCCGGAGACGTTCAGCACCGTCGACGACATGCTGCTCCCGCCGCCGGAACGCGAGGAGTCGCTGGCCACCGAGCTGGTCAAGGGGCCGAACATCTCCTCGCTGCCCGAGTTCGACCCGCTGGACGACCGGCTGGAGGGCCCGGCGCTGCTCGTCATGGGCGACGACGTCTCCACCGACGAGATCATGCCGGCCGGTTCGCGGGTGCTGCCGTACCGCAGCAATATCCCGAAGATCTCGGAGTTCAGCTTCTCCCGGATCGACGACACCTACTTCGAGCGCGCGCAGGACGCGACGGGCGGTCACGTGGTCGTCGCCGGCGCGAACTACGGGCAGGGCTCGTCGCGCGAGCATGCGGTGATCGCGCCACGGTACCTGGGGCTCCGGGCGGTGGTCGCGACGTCCTTCGCCCGCATCCACTGGCAGAACCTCGCGAACTTCGGCATCCTGCCGCTCGAGTTTGACGACCCGGACGACCACGACGAGGTCACCCAGGACGAGACTGTCGTGATCGAGGGACTGCGGGACGCCCTGCGCGGCGGCACCACGGTCGAGGCGACGATCGGCGGGCGCGCGGTGACCCTGCGCCACCACCTGTCGCAACGTCAGGTCGAGATGGTGATCGCCGGCGGACGGATCCCGTACACCGCGGCCTGAGCGCTCACTCCGCGCGGCGGAACCGGGCGACGGACAACGGGGCGAAGACCGCGACCAGCAGCACCGCCGCGCCGAAGACCGCCAGCACCGGGTTCTGCATCGTCCAGATGTCCGGTGCAGGGGCGTCGCCGGTGTTGCCGAAGAGTTCGCGGGTGGCCTGCACCAGCGCGGACACCGGGTTCCACTCCGCGAAGACACGCAGGGCGGTCGGCATCGTCTCGGAGGGCACGAAGGCGTTCGACAGGAACGTCAGGGGGAACAGCACCATGAAGGTGGCCGAGTTCATCACCTCGGGGCTGCGGACCAGCTGGCCGAGCAGCACCATCACCCAGGAGAACGCCCAGGAGAACATCAGCAGCAGCGCCATGCCGGCGAGGAATTGCCACACACCGTCCTCGAAGCGCCAGCCCACCGCGAAACCGGTGAGCACCATGACCACCAGGGTCAGGGAGTTCAGGACGAGGTCGGCCAGCGTGCGGGCGACGAGCACGGCCGAGGGCGCCATCGGCAGGGTCTTGAACCGGTCGATCAGCCCCTTCTTGCGATCCTCGGACATGAACATGCCGGAGAAGGTGGAGCCGAAGACCACGGTCTGCACGAAGATGCCGGCCATGAGGAAGTCGGTGTAGTCCTGGCCCGGCACCTGGATGGCCCCGCCGAAGACCTGGCTGAACAGCAGCACGAACATGATCGGCTGGACCATGCCCCACATCAGGACGTCGGGGGTACGGCGGAAGTGGATGAGGTTGCGCAGCGTCACCGCGCGGACGTCGGTGAACCAGTTCATCATGCGTCCTTCCCGGTTGTGTCCCCGGTGAGGGAGAGGAAGACATCGTCGAGGGTGGGTCGCGCCAGGCCGATGTCGTGCACCTCGATGCCGTGGGCGCGGATCTCGCGGACGGCATGCTCCAGGGCGGCCGGGCCGTCCTCCACCGCGACGGTGAGCGTACGGTCCTGCCGCGCCACGGTGTCCTCGGCGATGGCGAGGGGCTGAAGCAGGTCGGACGCGACGTCCGCGTCGGACGGATCGGCGAGGGTGACGCTCACGCGCTGCCCGCCGACCTGCGTCTTGAGCGCGTCGGCGGTGCCCTCGGCGATGACGGAGCCGCCGTCGATCACGCTGATCTCATCGGCGAGCTGGTCGGCCTCCTCGAGGTACTGGGTGGTGAGCAGCAGGGTGGTGCCGGCGGCGACACGCTCGCGGATCACGTCCCACAGGCTCAGCCGGGCCGCGGGGTCCAGCCCGGTCGTCGGCTCGTCGAGGAAGAGGATCTTCGGGTTGTTGACCAGCGAGGACGCCAGGTCGGCGCGCCGACGCATACCGCCGGAGAAACCCTTGACGGGGCGGTCGGCGGCATCGGTGAGGTTGAACAGTTCGAGCAGTTCATCGGCGCGGGTGCGAGCGGTGCGGTCGCCGAGGTGGAACAGGCGGCCGATGAGCATGAGGTTCTCCCGGGCGGAGAGGTCCTCGTCGATGGTGGCGTACTGGCCGGAGGCGCCGATGATCTCCCGGACGCGGGCAGCCTGACGCACCACGTCGAGCCCCGCGACGGTCGCGGTGCCAGATGTGGGGCGGATCAGAGTGGTAAGCACCTTCACGCAGGTGGTTTTGCCCGCGCCGTTAGGTCCGAGGAGCCCGCGCACGGTGCCTTCCTCGACGGCCAGGTCGAGACCGTCGAGTGCGCGTACCTCCCCGGAGGAGGACTGGTAGGTTTTCCGGACGTCATGCAGCTCAATGAGGGGCATGGCACCGGATGGTACAGGTGTTTAGCCGGACTGCTCCTCGCTGTAGCGCACCGGGGACAGCGGACCGGCGGCGACGGTGGTGGCCTTCGCCCCCTCGGGTCCGGTCCAGTCGAGGGTGACGGCATTGTCCCGGCTGGTCGGGGTCCAGATCCCGGCCGTCTTGAGTGTGTGGTGGGTCCGGCACAGGCAGATCCCGTTCTCCACGCTGGTCGGCCCGTCGCTCTTCGGGTCGGTGTGCGGGGAGTTCACCAGGTGGTCGTGCTCGCAGTCATCGGCGGCGACGACGCAGCCGGGGAAGCGGCAGCGCGCGTCGCGTCCCTCGATGTAGGAGCGCTGGGCCGTGGTGAACCGGTAGGCGCCGGTGGCCGGAATCTCCCCGGCGTTCGGGAGGGACCGGACGTGCCGGGCGATACCGGACAGCGTGGCCATGGTGGCGGGGGAGACCCAGCCGGTGCCGAGGACGTAACCCGGGCCGCCGGCTGCGCGGTCGGCGCCGTCGGTGCCGTACAGATTCACGGTCACGTTGAGCTGGTCGCGCCGGGCACCGAAGAGACCGAGCGCGACCTGGCCGCGGCAGTAGTGCATGGACGGCGGGAGCTCGGACTCCGGGTCGTCCTGTGCCTCGATGATCTCGCGGCGCACGTCCAGCGCGGCAGCAGAGACCGAGGACCACAGGGAGTCCGCCACGATCTCGCTGCCGCACTCCAGGGTGAGGCGCGTCCCGCGGCGGGTGAGGGATACGGCGGCCGCGTCGTCCTGCTCGGTCTCCTCGACAACGAGCGGGGCGACGGTGCACAGCACCTCCTCGGCGACGTCGGCGATCGCGGAGATGGCGCCGATCTTGGTGGCGCGGATCCAGGCGAGCACGCCCAGGGCGACGGCGGCATCCAGCGCGTCCGGCACCTGCACGCCGGCGGCGCGCAGGGCGCGGGAGTGACGGTTGACCTTCAGCCAGATCGCGTCGAGGTGGTCGACGGAGTATTGCCCGTCGCCACGGAAGATCTCGAAGAGTTCCGGCATACGCTGCGCCAGGTCGGCGGCGTGGTTGTAGCGGTGGGCCTCACTGGTCGTACGACGGCGCACGGCGAGGGCCGTGGCCACACGCGCGTGCTCCGGGATCTCCATGAGATAGGAGACTAAGTCGAGCTCGGTGCGGTTGAGTAAGGTGCGCAGTTCCACGGCGCGGCTGTCCGGCGTGGTGCTGGGGAAGATACTGGTCTGGATGACGGGCTGGTGGGTGGTGTGGTCGGTGGTGTGGTTCACGTGCCCCTCCTTCGGATACGAACAATGTATCGCACCGTCCGGACATGAAACGCGCCAGAACGCTATCTATCGAACACCTGTTCTAAACTGGAGGTCAGCCCTGCCGCCGCGGCTTCGCGCCGGAGAAGAACTGCCGGACCCACGCCTCGTCCTTGTACTGCGCGGGCACCGCGCCGCCGAGCAGGTCGCGCGCGACCGCCGGCATCGACGGCGAGTTGGCGTCCAGCAGCGGTGCGTCCGACGCGAGCAGCACGATATTGCCGTACCGGCGTCCCTTCAGCATCGGCGGGTCGGCGACGACCGCCACATGCGACCACACCTGCGCCATGCCGGCCAGCTCCGCCTTCGCCCCACGCAGGTCGGAGTGGTCGCCGCAGTTCGCCACGTAGATCCCCGCAGGTGAGAGGCCGCGGTGGCAGTCGGTGAAGAACTCCAGCGTGGTGAGGTTTTCGGGGGTGACCGCGCCGGCGAAGGCGTCGCGGATGATCACGTCGCGGCTGGCGGGGGTGAAGGACGCGGCGACGTCGCGTGCGTCGTCCACCCGGATCTTCACCCGCGGCGAGCGCGGGATGTCGAACCACTCGCGGGAGAGCCGAGCGAGCTCGCCGTCCAGCTCCACGACGGTATTGCGCGAGCGCGGGTAGACGTCGGCGAGGTAGCGCGCCAGGCTGCACGCCCCGCCGCCGAGGTGGGTGATACGCAGCGCGTTCGCGTCCAGGTTCTCCGCCACGTGCGCGCGCAGGGCCGTGGCGATCCACTGCATGTACTCGAAGGCCAGCACGCGGGGCTCGCCGAGCACCACATGACTGCTCGGCACCCCGTTGACGCTGATCAGCCAGCCGTCGGCGAAATCCGGGTCGGGTTCCAGGGCGAGCATGCCGTAATCGCCCTCGTACGTGCCCGCCACCGGGGCGGGACTCTTCTTCGCGCTGCTCACTATCGGGAGTGTATCTCGTTCTGGGCGGCGGCCAGGCCGCGGGCGACCAGGACGTCGACGGCGTCGGCGGCGGTGGACGCCGCAGCGTCCCAGTCGGCCGCGCCGTCCAGCGGTGTCAGGACGTGCTCGACCACGCCGGTGCCGGACGCCGGGCGTCCGATGCCGACGCGTACGCGCACGTAGTCGCGGGTGCCGAGCTCGCCTGAGATCGACTTCAGGCCGTTGTGCCCGTTCTCATTACCGCCGAGCTTCACCTTGACCTTGCCGGCGGGCAGGTCGAGTTCATCGTGCACCACGACCACGTGCTCCGGGGTGATCCCGTAGCTCGTGGCCAGCGGCGCGACGGCCTCGCCGGAGAGGTTCATGAACGTGGTGGAACGCACCAGCAGGACGCCGTGGCCGTCGACCTCCACGCGCGCGACCTGCGCCTTCGTCCCCGGCATGGGGCGCAGGACGTCCCCCGCGCGCTCCAGGAGCTCGTCGGTGGCGAGGTAGCCGACGTTGTGCCGGGTGCCGGCGTACTTCGCACCGGGATTGCCGAGGCCGATGACCAGCCACTGGGCGGGGCCGGGCGCATCGGGGGCGTCGGGGGCAGTGCGGCGGAACGGTGCCAGCAGGCGGGAGAGCAGGCTCATGATTCGGAGTTTACCGACTGGAGGACGAGGTCCGCGGCGTCGGCGAGGATGATCGGCAGCTCGTCGCGCTCCTTCTTCGCGAAGGGCTTGAGAACGTAGGACGCCGGCGCCATACGGCCGGGCGGGCGTCCGATGCCGACCTGGATGCGGTGGAAGTCGCGGGTGCCCAGCGACTTGGCGATATCGCGCAGTCCGTTGTGCGAGTTCAGCCCGCCGCCGTCCTTCGCGCGCACGGTGCCGAGGTCGAGGTCCAGTTCATCGTGCACCACGATGACCTGGGACGCCGGGATCCGGTGGTAAGACGCCAGGGCCTTCACCGGCCCGCCGGAGAGGTTCATGAAACTGCGCGGGACGGCGAGGATGAGTTTGTCGGTGCCGATGCGCGTATCGGCGACGCGGGCGTTCAGCTTCTTGTTGGTGCTGAAACTGCAGTGGGTGGTGGCGGCAAGTTCGTCGAGCACCATCGCGCCGACGTTGTGCCGGGTGCCCTCGTACTGGGTGCCGGGGTTGCCGAGGCCGACAACGAGAAAGGGAGACCGGGCAGTGTTATTCACTGCACCAGTCTCCCATATTCAGGGGAGGGGACTACTCCTCGGAGTCGCCCTTGTCCTCCGCGGCATCGGCCTCGGTGGTGACCGCGTCGTCGGTCTCCTCGGGCTCCGGGGCAACCTCGGGCTCGATGATGTTGACGATGAGGGTGTCGGGATCGGACACCAGGGAGGTGTTGCCCGGCATCTTCAGGTCGCCGGCGGTGATCTGGTCGCCAACTTCCTTGCCCTCGATGGAGAAGGTGATCTCCTCGGGGATGGACAGCACGTCGGCCTCGATGGTGACGGTGTCGGCATCCTGGACGACCTGGGTGCCCGGGCCGGCCTCGCCCTCGGAGACGACGGGGACGTCGACCTCGACGGTCTCGCCGCGCTTGACGGAGAGCAGGTCAGCGTGGTCGATGTCCAGGGTCAGGACGTTCTGGTCGACGGCCTTGATCATGCAGAGGTTGTCCTGGCCGTCGATCTCGACCTCGAGGATGGCGTTGGAGCCGTGGTTACGCACGATGCCCTGGAACTCCAGCAGCTCGAAGCTCACGTGGATCGGCTCGTGGAAGGTTCCGTACAGGACGGCCGGGATGCGCCAGTCGCGGCGCAGACGGCGGGCGGCGCCCTTGCCGAACTCGGTGCGGGGCAGGCCGCTGATGCGGATGATGTTGGTTGCCATGATGATCTCCTAGAAGTCGGAACTGATCGGTCTCACGAAAAAAGCCGCAGACTCTGCTGCGGCTCCTGGTGCGGTGACCGTCCCGTGGTGAAGTCACCGTGGAACGAATGCGCGCCGATAACGGCTGGTGTGAACCAGCCCTCGCCGAGACGTGCGAAATACTACCAGACGCCTCGGCCGTGCTCCTACTCGAAGAGCGTGGTGACCGACCCGTTCTCGAAGATCTCGTGCACGGTCTTGGCGACCAGCGGCGCGATCGGCAGGACGGTCAGGTTGTCCCAGCCCTCGGTGTCCTGCGGCAGCGTATCGGTCGTGATGACCTCGCGCGCGCCGCAGTTGTTCAGCCGCTCGCGGGCCGGGTCGGAGAACACACCGTGGGTGGTGGCGATGATCACGTCGCCGGCACCGGCCTCACGCAGGACCTTCACGGCACCGGCGATGGTTCCGCCGGTGTCGATCATGTCGTCCAGCAGGATGCAGGTCATGCCGTCGACGTCGCCGACAACACGGTTGGCCGTGACGCTGTTGGCCACGTCGATGTCGCGGGTCTTGTGGACGAAGGCCAGCGGGGCGCCACCGAGCACGTTCGACCACTTCTCGGCGACCTTCACACGACCAGCATCGGGGGAGACCACGCAGAGGTTGTCCATGCCGTACTTGTCGATGATGTAGTCGGTGAGGATCGGCATGGCGTGCATGTGGTCCACCGGGCCGTCGAAGTAGCCCTGGATCTGGTCGGTGTGCAGGTCCACCGAGACGATCCGGTCGGCGCCGGCGGTCTTGAGCAGATCGGCGATGAGGCGGGCCGAGATCGGCTCGCGGCCGCGGTGCTTCTTGTCCTGACGGGCATAGGGGTAGAACGGCAGGATCGCGGTGATGCGCTTGGCGGAGCCGCGCTTCAGTGCGTCGATCATGATGAGCTGCTCCATCACCCACTTGTTCAGCGGCTGCGGGTGTGACTGCAGGACGAAGGCGTCAGAGCCGCGGACGGACTCCTCGAAGCGGACGAAGATCTCGCCGTTGGCGAAGTCGTGCGCGGTGGTGGGGGTGAGGGAAATCCCCAGCTCACGGGCCACAGCCTCGCCGAGTTCTGGGTGGGCACGACCGGAGAAGAGCATCAGGTTCTTCTGGTTGTCGATCCAGTGGGACACGGGTTCTACGACCTTTCCGACTTAAGGGAGGGAGCTATTCGCTGTTGTGAGTGTAAGACGAGCGGTTCAGGTGAACCAATCCGGGGCATCCCCAACGGGGGTCAGGAGTCGGCTGCCTCAGCAGCTTCCGCTGCTTCGGTACCGGGACGCTTGCGCTGTACCCAGCCTTCGATATTGCGCTGCCGGCCGCCGGAGACCGCCAGGGCACCGGCGGGGACGTCGTCCTTAATGACGGTGCCGGCGCCGGAGTAGGCGCCGTCGCCGACGGTGACCGGGGCGATGAACATCGTGTCCGAGCCGGTGCGCACGTGCGAGCCGACGGTGGTGTGGTGCTTGTCCACGCCGTCGTAGTTCACGAAGACGCTGGACGCACCGATGTTGGAGTACTCGCCGATGGTGGCGTCGCCGACGTAGGTCAGGTGGGGGACCTTCGAGCCGCGGCCGATGGTGGCGTTCTTGGCTTCGACGAAGCCGCCGAGCTTGCCCTCCTCGCCCAGGACGGTTCCCGGACGCAGGTAGGTGAAGGGGCCGACTTCGGCGTGCGCGCCGATGGTGGAGTCCACCGCGTGGGTGCGCACCACGGAAGCTCCCTCGCCGACGGTGACGTCCTGCAACGTGGAGTCCGGCCCGACGGTGACATTGGCGGCGATGGCGGTGCGTCCCTTGAGCTGCGTGCCAGGTAGGACGGTGACGTCTGTGCCGACGGTGACCTCCACGTCGATCCACGTCGTCGCGGGGTCGACGACGGTGGCGCCGCCGCGCATCGCGGCTTCCACCGTCCTGCGGTTGAGCTCGCGCCCGGCAGCGGCGAGCTGGACGCGGTCGTTGACGCCGGCGAGTTCGCGTGGGTCGTCGGAGCGGTGGGCGCGCACCGGGTGGCCGTCGTGGCGGGCGATGCCGAGCACGTCGGTGAGGTAGAGCTCGCCCTGGGAGTTGTCGGTGCGCAGGCGGGTGAGCGCGTCGCGCAGGATCGCGGCGTCGAAGGCGAAGACGCCCGAGTTGATCTCGGTGACGGCCCGCTCGGACTCGTCGGCGTCCTTCTCCTCGACGATGGCGGTGACCTCGTTCTCGTCGTTGCGGATGATACGGCCGTATCCGAAGGGGTCGGCGAGGTCCGTGGTCAGCACGGTGACCGCGGTGGGGACCTCGGTGTGCGCGGCGTGCAGGTGGCCGAGCGTGGTGCCGGTCAGCAGCGGCACGTCGGCATTGGTCACGATGACCGTGCCCTCGAAACCTTCCAGGGCGGGCATGGCGCACTGCACGGCGTGCCCGGTGCCCAGCTGTTCTTCCTGCACGGCGAGGTCCACCGGTGCGTCGAGTTCCTCGGCGATGTGCTCAGCGGCGGGACCGACCTGCTCGCGCCCGTGGCCGATGACGGCGACGATGCGCTCGGGGGCGACCGTATCGGCGGCGTGCAGGCTGTGCGACAGCAATGTGCGCCCGCCGATGGAGTGCAGAGTCTTCTGCGTGGCGGACTTCATGCGGGTTCCGGCACCGGCGGCGAGTACGACGACGGCGACCGGTTTGTTGACTTCACTCACGATGGGCGGTGTCCTTACCTTGGAGCTCGACTGCGGATGTGGATCACGCGGATGTCCGACAGTTTAACGCCGCGCCCGTGGGAATCGACGAACCGGTGTGCTCCGCCCCCCGACAAAGAAGCTCCCCCACCAGGACTCGAACCTGGAATGACGGTACCAAAAACCGCAGTGTTGCCTATTACACCATGGGGGAACGTCCGGCACCGGTGGTTAATCCACCCGTCCCGGTCAACCGGTCACTCTACCTGATCGCCGCGATACTACGATGGTTGCCCATGAGTCCCTCGCAGAAGTCGCCGCAGACACCACCGCTGTCCGGGGTGCTGAGTTCCCTCGCCTCCGACCCGAAGCTGCGGGGCATGGTCACCCACGTCGGCGATCAGCGTCTTCATATGCAGGGGCCGGACGCGGCGTGGGCATTCGCCGTCGGCGCGCTCGCCAGGCACCGCCCGGTGCTGCTGGTTACCGCCACGGGACGCCAGGCCGAGGACCTCACCGCCCAGCTCACCGCGATGCTGGGGGACACCGTGGCGATGGTGCCGTCCTGGGAGACGCTGCCGCACGAACGGCTGTCGCCGGGGGTGGAGACGGTGTCGCAGCGTCGCCAGGCGCTCTACCGGCTCGCCCACGGCGAGGTGAACGTGCTGGTCGCGCCCACGCGCTCGGTGGTGCAGCCGGTGATGGCCGGACTCGGCGAGGTGGAGCCGGTGCGTCTGGTCGAGGGCGTGGAACTGGACTTCTCCGAGGTGCAGCAACGCCTCGTGGAGTTCGGCTACACCCACTCCGACGTGGTCGGACGCCGCGGCGAGTTCGCCACCCGCGGTGGCATCCTCGATATCTTCCCCGCCACCTCCGAGACGCCCGTGCGCGTGGAGTTCTGGGGCGACGAGGTCAGCGAGGTGCGCGCCTTCTCCGTCGGTGACCAGCGCACCATCCCCGAGGCCGTCGCCGGCGAGGTGCTCGCGCACCCGGTGCGCGAACTGCTGATCACCGATGAGGTGGCCCGCCGCGCCGAGACCCTGGCCAGGGAGAACGCCGGTAACCCGGAACTCGCCGAGGCCTTCGACAAGATCAGCCAGCACACCCCGGTGCAGGGTATGGAGTCGCTGATCCCGCTGCTCTACGACGGCCCGATGCAGACCCTGCCCGAGCTGATGCCGGACGGCGCGCACACCGTGGTGCTCACCCCGGCGGCCGTGGAACGACGCGCCGAGGACCTCATCGCCACCGGCCGCGAGTTCCTCGCCGCCGGGTGGGAGGTCGCGGCGATGGGCGGCGCCGCGCCGGTGGACGTCGCCGCGATTGCGGATAGTTCGCAGGACTCGCAGGACGTAGACCGCGCGGGTTACCGCACGCTGGCGTCCCTGCGCGCCACGCAGGACGCCCTGGGCGCGCCGTGGTGGACGCTGTCGCCCACGGGCGTCGCGGACTGGGACGATTCCGACGCCGAGCCGCTGCTGCTCGACTTCGAGGTCGCGCCCGCACCCCACGGTGACATGGAGGCCATCGGCCAGCTGATGTCGGCGATCCGGCGTCGGGTCGAGGGCGGCGGACGGGTCGCCTACGCCGCACCGTCCCCCGCGATCGTGGCGCGCATGCTGCGCCGCTTCCGCGAGGCCGGCATCGCCGCCGAGGCGGTGGACGTCGAACTCGACGGCATCACCGGGCAGGGACGGATGCGCCGCTCGAAGCGCACCGCCGACGAGGTGCCGTCCACCGGCACCGTCAGCATCTACCAGGCCGCCGCCCACGGCGGGCTGGACACCACCGACCTGCTCTTCGTCACCGAGTCCGACGTCACCGGCAACCGCGTGGAGGCCAGCGCGACGGGGCGTCGTAAACCCGCCAAGAAGCGCAACCGGGTCGACCCGCTGGCCCTGGCCCCCGGGGACCTGGTGGTCCACGACCAGCACGGCATCGGCAAGTTCGTGAAGATGACCGAACGCACCATCGGCAAGGGCGCCGACGCCTCGCGGCGCGAGTACCTGGTGCTGGAGTACGCCCCGTCCAAGCGTGGCGGCCCCGGCGACCAGCTGTACGTGCCGATGGACCAGCTCGACCTGCTGTCGCGCTACGTCGGCGGCGAGAAGCCCGCACTGTCGAAGATGGGCGGCTCGGACTGGAAGAACACCAAGAAGAAGGCCCGCGGTGCCGTGCGGGAGATCGCCGGAGAACTGGTGCAGCTCTACGCCGCGAGGCAGGCCGCGCCCGGCTACGCCTTCGACCCGGACTCGCCCTGGCAGCGGCAGATGGAGGAGGCCTTTCCCTACACCGAGACCGAGGACCAGTTCAACGCCATCGAGGCGGTTAAGGGCGACATGGAGAAGCCGGTGCCCATGGACCGGGTCATCGTGGGCGACGTGGGCTACGGCAAGACCGAGGTCGCCGTGCGCGCCGCCTTCAAGGCGGTGCAGTCCGGCAAGCAGGTCGCCCTGCTGGTGCCGACCACCCTGCTGGCCCAACAGCACTACCGCACCTTCATCGACCGGATGCAGGATTTTCCCACGCAGATCCGGGAACTGTCGCGGTTCACCTCGCCGAAGGAGTCCACCGAGGTCTTCGCCGGCATGGCCGATGGCACCGTGGACATCGTGATCGGCACCCACCGGCTACTGGGCACCGGGATCCAGTGGAAGAACCTCGGGCTGATCATCGTCGACGAGGAGCAGCGCTTCGGAGTGGAGCACAAGGAGCACATCAAGTCGCTGCGTACCCACGTCGACGTGCTGACCATGTCCGCTACACCGATCCCGCGCACCCTGGAGATGTCGATGGCCGGCATCCGGGAGATGTCCACGATCCTCACCCCGCCGCAGGATAGGCACCCGGTGCTGACCTATGTCGGCTCGCAGGACGAGAAGCACGTCGCCGCGGCGGTGCGTCGTGAGCTGCTGCGCGATGGTCAGGTGTTCTACGTGCACAACAAGGTCAAGAGTATTGAGGAGACCGCCTCGCGGATCCGCCAGCTCGTGCCCGAGGCCCGGGTGGTCGTCGCCCACGGGCAGATGAGCGAGGAGCAGCTGGAGACCACGGTGCAGGGTTTCTGGGACCGTGAGTTCGACGTGCTGGTGTGTACCACCATCGTGGAGACCGGCCTGGACATCGCCAACGCCAACACCCTGATCGTGGAGAACGCCCACCACATGGGCCTGTCGCAGCTCCACCAGCTGCGCGGCCGCGTGGGACGCTCCCGGGAACGCGCCTACGCCTACTTCCTCTACCCGAAGGGGGAGACGCTCACCGAGACGTCCTACGACCGGCTGACCACCATCGCGCAGAACAACGACCTCGGCGCGGGCATGGCCGTGGCGATGAAGGACCTGGAGATGCGCGGTGCCGGCAATGTGCTCGGCGCCGAGCAGTCCGGTCACATCGCCGGGGTCGGCTTCGACCTGTACGTCCGGCTGGTCGGGGAGGCCGTGGAGGCCTTCCGCGCGATGGCCGACGGCGAGACCGTGGACGGTTCCGACACCGCCGAGCGCCGCGAGATCCGCATCGACCTGCCGGTAGACGCGCACATCCCGGTGACCTACATCGCCAGCGAGCGGCTGCGACTGGAGGCCTACCGCAAGTTCGCCGAGGCCACCGACGACGAGTCGCTGGCCCACGTCCTCGAGGAGCTACGCGACCGCTACGGCGACATCCCCGAGGAGGTGCAGCGCCTGGTGGTCGTCGCCCGTCTGCGCATGGTGTGCCGCGACCTGGACGTCACCGAGGTCATCCAGACCGGGGCGAAGATCAGCTTCTCGCCGATCACCCTGGCGGACTCCGGGCAGGTGCGACTCAAGCGGCTGTTCCCGGCGGCAACCTACCGGGCAACACCCAAGACCGTGCTGGTCCCGGTGCCTAAGGAGGGGTCCGGGATGCGGGCCGTCGCCCTGCGGGACCTCGACCTTGTGCAGTGGTGCGCCAATGCCCTGACGGACCTGGCGGGCGTGCCGCGCCGGGAGATCACCGGCGCCGGCGGACACACGGAGCCGGTTACCCGCTGAGACCGAACGGTGAACCGGTACACTGACCTCCATGTCCGTCGTGCTGCTGGATCCCAGGTTCCCCGCGATGCTGCCTGTCGAGGCGGTACCGCTGCTCGGTGATGACGTCTGCTACACCGAGGAGGTGCCGGTCCGCATCCGCTGGGTCATCGCCGACCTCGGTGGACACACCGTCGACGACACCGACGTGATCGTCACCACCGACCTCGCCAATGAGGCCGTCGCTGAGCGCCTTGAGCGCGGCGATGTGCTGGTCAAGGCACCCAGCCTGCTGATGGAGATGGCCGGTGACCGGGAGATCGAGGCACCGGGCGCCGCCGAGGCGCCCGTGCCGGAGATCGACTACTCCGGTGGCGGCGTCGTGGACGGGGAGATCGTCGGCACGGACGATCACACCGCCGCGGTCGCCGGGATGCGGCGCACCTCGCGCACCGAGGTGCCGTCCTCGGTGATCGACGAGGTCGAGGACGCGGTGGCGTTGATGACCCGGGCGATGAGGCAGGGGGAGTGGGAGCAGTCCCAGACCCACCGCAGCCTGCTGGCCTACCTGCGCGAGGAGACCGAGGAGCTCGCTGAAGTCATCGACCGGCTCGCCGAGGATGGCTCCGATGAGCAGTCCGATGAACAGGAACTGTGCCGCGAGCTGGCCGATATCCTGCTGCAGGTGCTCTTCCACGCCGAGATCGCCAACCAGCGCGGCTCCTTCGACATCGGCCACGTGGCCGGTGCTTTCGTCGCCAAGATGCGCTCGCGTGCGCCGTACCTCTTCGAGGACGTGGAGCGTCCGGTGTCCCGCGAAGAGCAGGACCGGCTGTGGGCCGAGGGCCGTGCCGCCGAGGGCAAGCCTCCCTACAAGCCCGAACCCACCCCGGAAATCACCGAGAACACCGGGCGGCAGGAGCCGCATGCCTCCAGCTTCGCGGCGGTGCACACCCCGGAGGCTGCGGCACCTGCCGCGCCGGCTGCGCCGTCGGCTCTGTCGGCAGCCGAGGAGGTCATCATCCTGGCCCGCGGGCACGGCTTGCACGACTCGGAGATCCCCACCGACATCCGCTTCCCGATGATCGGGCTGGAGCGCGACAATGTTGGCGACTCCGACAACCGACTGATCGGTGCGGTCGAGGAGTTCCGCCGGGAGCTGGAGCACCGTTTCAGTGGTGAGCCGGCACAGGAGGCACCGGAGGGCTGGGGGAAGTAGCCCGGCGCACCGCGGTAGTGACCAGTCCCTCCCGCGGAGCGAAGAGGTAGACCAGCACGAAGAAACCGGCCTGGACCAGCACGATCGATCCGCCGGTGGACACATCCAGGTAGAAGCTCGCCCAGATGCCGACGATCGAGCTGACCCAGGCCACGGCCGGGGCGATGAGCATCATGCGTCCGATGCGTCTGGTGAGCAGGTAGGCCGTGGCACCCGGGGTGATCAGCAGGGCGACGACGAGGATCACACCCACCGCCTGCATCGAGGCGACCACCACCAGCGCCAGGCACACCATCACCGTCCAGCGGATCAGCCCGGTCGGCATGCCGACGATGCGGGAATGCTCGGCGTCGAAGGCCCAGGCGGTGATGTTGCGGCGCATCACCAGCATCACCACCAGCGCGACCGTGCCGAAGACGAGCACCTGCACCAGGGAGTCGTGGGTGATGCCGAGCAGGTTGCCGAAGAGAATCTCCTGCAGGTTCGTACCCGCCGGGGTCACCGACGACAGCACCAGTCCCAGGGCGAACAGCGCGGTGAAGATCACGCCGATGGCGGTATCGCCCTTCAGCGTGGTGCGTCTCCCCACCGCACCGACCATGCCGACGGCCAGCAGGGCGGCGATGAGCGCGCCCACGGCGAAAGGCCAGCCGAGGATATAGGACACCACCACACCCGGCAGCACGGCGTGGGACACCGCATCGCCCATCAGCGACCAGCCGATCAACACCAACCAGCAGGACAATAGCCCGGCGGTCACCGCGGTGACCGTGGCCACCAGCAGGGCGCGCTGGATGAACCCGTACTGCAGGGGTTCCAGCAGTAACTCGACCATCAGTGCACCATCCTGTCCAGGACGTCCGACGGGGCGCCGTGGGCGACCACGGTGCGCTGCAGCAGGGTGGCGGTATCGCACAGCCCGGGTACGGACGCCAGGTCGTGGGTGGCGATGAGCACGCACCGGCCGTCGTCGGCCAGGGTGCGCAGCAGGTCGGAGACGGTGCGCTGGCTCGGCCGATCCACGCCGGCGAAGGGTTCGTCCAGCAGCACCGTCGCGGCGTCCTGCGCCAGCCCGCGGGCGACGAAGGCGCGCTTTCGCTGCCCGCCGGAGAGCTGGCCGATCTGGCGTCCGGCGAGGTCGGTGAGGTCGGTGCGGGCCAGGGCGTCGTCCACGGCGCGGCGGTCGGCGGCGCGCGGACGCCGCAACGGGCCCATGTGCCCGTGGCGTCCGGCCGTGACCACGTCGCGCACGCTCACCGGGAACGTCCAGTCGACCTTCTCGGACTGCGGGACATAGGCGACGGGGCCGGGGACGCGCACCGTGCCGGCGTCCGGCCGGATGGAACCGGTGAGCACGCCGAAGAGCGTGGACTTGCCGGCGCCGTTGATACCGACCAGGCCATGGACGGCGCCGGCGGGCAGGGTGAGGCAGACGTCCTGCAGGGCCTGGACCTGCCCGTAGGTCACCGAGACGTGCTGCAGATCGATCGCCGGGGTCACTGCTGACCACCCTGCTCGCCACCTAAGCCGGCGACGATGGTGTCGACGTCGTGACGGATGAGGTCGAGGTAGGTCGGGGCATCGCCGTCGGCATCGGTCAGCGAGTCGACGTAGAGGGTGCCGCCGTCCTGCGCGCCGGTCTCGCGGATGAGCTGCTCCTTCGGGCCGGGGTCCACGGTGGATTCGCAGAAGACCGCGGGGACGTCGTTGTCGCGGACCACGTCGGCGGCGTCCCGGACCTGGGCCGGGGTGATCTGCGCGGAGGAATTGACCGGCCAGATGTAACTCTCGGTCAGTCCGGCGTCCGCGGTGAGGTAACTGAATGCGCCCTCGCAGGTCTGCAGCACGCGCTGGTTCTCCGGCAGGTGGGCGAGGCCGTCGACGAGGTCGCTGCGCACCTCGTCGAGCTGTTCCCTGTAGGACGCCGCGTTGGCGCGGAAGGTGTCGGCGTCCGCCGGGCGGTGGTCGCTGAGGGCGTCGGCGATGTTGTCGACGTAGGACGTCGCCAGCGTCGGACTCATCCAGGCGTGCGGGTTCGGCTCGTCCGTGCCGGCGATGGGCAGCGGGTCGATGCCCTCGGTGACGGTGACGCGGGTGGCGTCCGAATCGGCGGTGAGTTTGTCGACCCAGTTCTCCAGACCCAGCCCGTTGCTCAGGATCACCTCGGCGCCGGCGGCGGTGCGGATGTCGCCGGGGGTGGGGTCGTAGCCGTGGATCTCCGCGCCGGGGCGGGTCAGCGAGGCGACCTCGAGGGTATCGCCGGCGACCTGCTGGGCCATGTCGGCCAGGATCGTGAAGGTGGCGAGCACCTGCGGGGTGTCGTCGGATGTTGCATTGCTGCAGGCAGTGAGGCCGCAGGCGGCGGCGAGTACGGCGGCGGCAGGGGTACTTCTCACGTGAGTTCTCCTCGTTGCTGTCATGAGTTCAATAGGGCGAACTCTATACTTTCACGTTGGGAACTTGCAAACATGCGCCGAAGTGGCGGCAGAACGGAGGTCAGGGTGGGGTAAAGTCTCCGCCATGCATGTCACCGATCTGCCCGACCGGTCGCAGGACTACCTCAAGAAGATCTACGACCTCCAGGAGTGGGACCGCAGCGGCGCGTCCCTCTCCGTCCTCGCCGACGAACTGGGGCAACGTCGCTCCACCGCCTCGGAGGCCGTCAAGCGGCTGGTCGCCGAAGGCCTCGTGGTCCACGCGCCGTACGGTGACATCACACTCAGCGACGACGGGCGCCGCCTGGCGTTGCAGATGGTGCGGCGCCACCGCCTGATCGAGACCTATTTGCTGCGCGAACTCGACTACGGCGTCGACGAGGTCCACGACGAGGCCGAGGTGCTCGAACACGCCGTGTCCGATACCTTCATCGCCCGCATCGACACGATCATGGGCCACCCCGTGCGCGACCCGCACGGCGACCCGATCCCCGATGACGAGGGCACCATCACCGCGCCGGAGACCCGGCCCCTGGCCGAGGCGACCGAGGGTCAACGCCTGCTCGTCGACCGGGTCAGCGACCGCGATGGCGCGCTGCTGCGCTACCTGCAGGACAACGGCATCGCCCCCGGCGTCCACCTGGTGGTCGGGGAGCGTCCCTACCCGGATATGGCCGTGCTCGGCGTCGACGGGCGCGACGTCCAGCTGTCCGTCGCCTCCCTGTCGGCGATCCTGTGCCGCGCGGAGGAGGCGTGACTGCAGGGGACACCGGGAGCACTGGAGTAGAACGCGCCCGTCCCAGCGGACGTGCAGGCTGCGGCGGGTTCCTCGGCCTGCTCATCACCGTGTTGCTGGTGGTGATCGTGGTCGGCGTCTTCCTCGTCGACGAGCAGGAGCCCGAGGAAGAACGCGTCCCGGTGCCCGACGATGTCCCGCCGGCCCGCGCGGTGAGGGTGCACGACGTTGCCGCCACCGCCGAGACGCTGGCGATCCCCGAGGACCACCTCGAGGGCTACATCGCCGGCGCGCAGACCGCCGCGAACGAGTTCCCGTCCTGCAACCTGGCCTGGAACACCCTGGCCGGCATCGGGTACGTGGAATCCCACCACGGCACCTACGGTGCCGGTGCCGACGGCGGGCAGATCATCGGCCCGCGGCTGGACGGTTCGGGCAGCTTCATGGAGATCCCCGACACCGACAACGGCGAACTCGACGGCGACCCCGAGTACGACCGGGCGGTGGGGCCGATGCAGTTCCTCCCCGAAACGTGGGGGACCTACGGTGCCGGGGGAGACCCCCACGACATCGCCGACGCCGCCGCGGCGTCCGGCCGTCTGCTCTGCGGAAACGACCGCGACCTCGACACCACCGACGGGTGGACCCGGGCGCTGTTCGCCTACAACCGCTCCGAGGAGTACATGATCGAGGTGCGCGACGCCGCGGCGAACTACGCCCTCGGCCAAGCTGCCTGACGCACCGGCGGCGGATAGGGCAGAATGGTGGTGTCTGATATCCACCGACATTCCCAGCCGAGGAGGCTGACAGCCACATGGCCGAAATCATGCAGATCATCGCCCGCGAAATCCTGGACTCCCGTGGTAATCCGACCGTCGAGGTCGAGGTCGGTCTGGACGACGGCTCCGTCGGCCGCGCCGCCGTGCCCTCCGGTGCCTCGACCGGTGTCCACGAGGCCCACGAGCTGCGCGACGGTGGCGACCGCTACCTCGGCAAGGGCGTGCTCGAGGCCGTCCGCAACGTCATCGACGAGATCGACGAGGCTCTCGCCGGACTCGAAGCCGACGACCAGCGTCTCGTCGACCAGGCCATGATCGAGCTGGACGGCACCCCCAACAAGTCCCGTCTCGGCGCGAACGCCATCCTGGGCGTGTCCATGGCCGTGGCCAAGGCCGCCGCCGAGTCCGCCGGCCTGCAGCTCTTCCGCTACGTGGGCGGCCCCAACGGCCACGTCCTGCCGGTGCCGATGATGAACATCCTCAACGGTGGCGCTCACGCCGACTCCGGTGTGGACGTCCAGGAGTTCATGATCGCCCCGATCGGTGCGGAGACCTTCAGCGAGGCCCTGCGCATCGGCGCCGAGGTCTACCACTCCCTGAAGAAGGTCCTCAAGGACAAGGGCCTGTCCACCGGCCTGGGTGACGAGGGCGGCTTCGCCCCCTCCGTCGACTCCACCCGCGCCGCGCTCGACGTCATCGACGAGGCCATCTCTGCCGCCGGTTACACCCTCGGCACCGATGTCGCCCTGGCGCTGGACGTCGCCGCCTCCGAGTTCTACGAGGACGGCCACTACAACTTCGAGGGTGGCAAGCGCACCGCCGAGGAGATGGCCAAGGTCTACGGCGAGCTCGTCGACGAGTACGCCCTGGTCTCCATCGAGGACCCGCTGCACGAGGACGACTGGGAGGGTTGGGCGAAGCTCACCGCCGAGATCGGCGACAAGGTCCAGCTCGTCGGCGACGACCTCTTCGTCACCAACCCGGAGCGTCTGCGCCGCGGTATCGACGAGGATGTCGCCAACGCCCTGCTGGTCAAGGTCAACCAGATCGGTACCCTCACCGAGACCTTCGACGCGGTCGCCCTGGCCCACAACTCCGGCTACAAGACCATGATGTCGCACCGCTCCGGTGAGACCGAGGACACCACCATCGCCGACCTGGCCGTCGCCCTGAACTGCGGCCAGATCAAGACCGGTGCCCCGGCCCGTTCCGAGCGCGTGGCCAAGTACAACCAGCTGCTGCGCATCGAGAGCTACCTGGAAGGTGCCGCCGTCTACGCCGGCGCTTCCGCCTTCCCGCGGTTCACTGCGAAGTAGTCGCGCGGCAACGGGCTAGTATCGTCCCCTATGGGAACGCGTGACCGGAGGGACCGGGAAGACACGAGACCGTCGGACGAGCGCGACAGCGCCCGGACCGACGGTCCCGGTCTGCCACGACCACGGTCCGTGGAGGGCCGTGACCGCCGCCAGCGCGAGGTGCGTCAGGCGCCCCGCAAACTGGCCCGCTCCTTCGTGGAGCTGCCGAAGAAGGTCAACCCGCTGGTCACCGTCGCGGTGATCCTGGTGCTCGCCTTCGTCGCCCTGTCCGTGGCCACTCCGCTGCGCAACTACTTCCAACAGCGCGCCGAACTCGCCGAGGTCAATGCCACGATCGAGCGTCAGCTCGCCGAGCGCGATGATCTCAACGAGGAACTCGACCGCTACAACAGCGAGGCCTACGTCCGCGAACAGGCACGCACCCGCCTGGGTGTCGTGGAGCCGGGGGAGTCGGCCTTCAGGCTGATGGACCCGCGCATCGACACCAGTTCACCGACCGATCCCGGCATGGAGCAGGACGAAACCGAGCCGGACCCCTGGTACACCCAGCTGTGGGGTTCGGTCGCCACGCCGGACGACGAGGACGACGGTGACGGCTCCGGTGACGAGGGGCAGGACGGTGGCTCCGATGGCGGTTCCGGTAATCTGCCGATTGATCCAGACCAGCCGGAGGACCCCGCCCAGGAGGGCGACCCGGACCTGCAGCGCGAACTGCAGGAGCAGCAGCAACAGCAACAGCAGGGAGCACAGTAGTGACTGAGAGTACCGTCAGCGACGCCGACTACGAGACCATGTCCCGTCAGCTCGGACGCAAGATCCGTGGCGCGATCGAGGTCTCTTACCGCACGCCGGACGGCGCGCCGGCCGTGGTGAAGACCGCCCCGCGGCTGCCGGACGGCACCCCGTTCCCCACGCTGTACTACCTCACCGACCCGCGGCTCACCGCCGAGGCGTCCCGCCTGGAGGTCGCCGGTGTGATGCGCACGATGCAGGCGCGGCTGGGGGAGGACGCCGAGCTCGCCGCCGACTACCAGGCGGCCCACGAGCACTTCCTCGCCGAGCGCAACGCCATCGAATCCCTGGGAACTGACTTCTCCGGCGGCGGCATGCCCGACCGAGTGAAGTGCCTGCACGTGCTCATCGCGTACGCACTTGCCGAGGGGCCGTCGCGGGTGCGGCTCGGCACCGAGGCCGTGGCCCTGGCCGCCGCGCACACCCCGAAGCTGTCCGGCACCGCCATCCCCGCGGACTGGCCGACGCCCGAAGACCTCGGTACGTCCATCGAGGCTGCTTTCGACGAGCACGTCGACGAAATGACCTATGACCGTTCTGACGAGGAGGACCAGTGACTGGCACCTACGCCGCCATCGACTGCGGTACGAATTCCATCCGTCTGCTGATCAGCGAGGTTCTTGAGGACGGGACGTTGCGGGAGATCAACCGCGACAACATCATCGTCCGACTCGGCCAGGGGGTGGACGCCACGGGGCGTTTTGCTGATGCTGCGCTGGACCGCGTCGACGAGGCGCTGGGCATCTACGCTGACCGGATGATCATGAACGGTGTCACCGACGTGATGATGGGGGCCACCTCGGCCACGCGTGACGCGGAGAACCGCGAGGACTTCTTCGCCATCACCCGCCGTCACCTGGGTCGGGTGGCTCCTGGTGTGCAGGCTGAGGTTGTCTCCGGGGTGCGCGAGGCGCAGTTGTCCTTCGCCGGCGCGGTGGCCGACCTGGGTGAGGTCGACGGCCCGGTCTGCGTGATCGACCTGGGCGGCGGCTCCACCGAGTTCGTCGTCGACGCCTACGGCGACGGATCGGGCCAGGCGTACTCGGCGGATATGGGCTGTGTGCGGCTCACCGAGCGTTACCTGCACTCCGTGCCGCCCACCGACGAGGAGATTGCCGAGGCGCGCACCTACGTCGACGGGCTGATGGAAACCGTGGAGGCGAACGTGGATCTGGGGTCCGTCGCCCGCGTGGTCGGGGTGGCGGGCACGGTGACCACTGTGGCCGCGATCCAGAAGGGGCTGAGCGAGTACAACCCGGAGCGGACCCACATGTCGGATCTGGACCTGGAGGAGTTCCGGTCCACGGCGCGTTCCCTGCTGGGGGAGACTGTGGAGCAGCGGCGCGCGCATGCGGCGATGCACCCGGGCCGTGCGGACGTGATCGGTGGCGGCGCGATCGTGATCGACGCCTTTGCGTCCCGCTTTCTGGACCGGGGCCTGACGTCGATCACGGTGAGTGAGAAGGATATCCTTGACGGTATCCTCGCCGAGGTCATCGAGCGCAACAGTTAGCGCGCTCCCGCCCCTATAGCCCAATTGGCAGAGGCAGCGGACTTAAAATCCGCGCAGTGTCGGTTCGAGTCCGACTGGGGGCACTGAATTTTCCGATGACGACATCAACCATTGCAGACGATGTCAGATTCGATCACCTACTTCGCGTCGGGCCAGCGTGCTCAAGGTGACCTGTCGATAGCAGATAACATCGTGCTAGCGAGAGCGGGGGACGATTCTTTAGTGGAAACCTTGGCCGGATTCCCATGTCGTCTCCAGGACGATGACTTCTTCGGACTTCTTGGCGGTGCCCTTCTAGCACGGCCTTAGTTGAAGACAAAGAGCATAATGCTCATTGCAAGGCCGATGATAAGCACGATACTGATTAAGTCGCAGATAACTCCAGTCCGTACCATCCTGCTGATCGGTACCATCCCAGAGCCGTAGACAATCGCATTCGGCGGGGTGGATATCGGCAGCATCGCGCCTGAAGACGCCGCAATAATTCCAGCCATTGCGGGGACTACGGGATCAATGTTCGCCGCTGTGGCGATCGGGATGATGATGGGAAGTAGGATTCCCACGCTAGCAGTGTTGCTGACGGTCTCGGATACGACAAGTCCGAACACTACCGCGAGCGTAGTGAGGGCAAATGTAGTGCTCACTCCCGTCACGTCGGCCAATCCATTTCCAAGAGTGGTCGCGAGCTCCGTCTGGGTCATCATCGACCCGAAAGTAAGCCCTGCTCCGACCAGTAGAACCGTTCCCCAATCAATCTTCACTGCATCCGGCCAAGAAAGAACTGGTTGCCTCCCGCCGCGACGAGCGGGAATGCAGAACAAGAGTGCGGCACCGATCACCGGAATTGCTCCCTCATTCAGGTGGTCGCTGAGATTGATCATCCAAGCGGGTGGTGAGGATAGAAAATCAACGAGGCTCGGCGCGATCCATAGAACGACTACTGTTCCGAAAATCGATATAACGGCCTTTTCGGCAAAGCTCATACGTCCAAGACTCTTCAGCTGTTCTTGGAATATCTCCTGCCCATTGGGAATGTGGCGTACTTCGGGTCGATTTAATAGACAAACAATAACCGCCATTATGAATCCCATGATAGCAATATAGGGAACGGAGATGATCATCCAATCCACGAAGTTGATCGTGGTTCCCGTCTGTTGCTCGATCAAACCTCGACCGATGAGGTTGGCTGGCCCACTGACCGGAGTGAGTAGCCCTCCTACGGACGCACCGTACGCAATGCTGAGCATGATCAAGCAGGAGAAGCGTAGCTCGCTAACCGTTTTCTCGGGATGCGCCTCCTGGATAATCTTTCCTACCGTCCCGGCAATGCCGATACCGATAGGAAGTAGCATCGCTGCCGTTGCAGAGCTGGAGATAAAGCCCGAAATAGCGAGGGCAACTGCGCCGAACGCCAGCGCGGTGCGGTAAGTACTGTGTCCTACTCCGGGGAGGGAAAGAACACTCAGAGCGAATCTTCGATCAAGGCCGTGAACGGTCATGGCTCGGGCAATCATGAATGCCCCGATCACGAGAAAGATGGTGGTCGATCCGAATGCTCCGAAGATTTCCGCCGCCGGGGCCACTCCCAGTACAACCAGTAGGGAGATTCCAAGAAGAGCCGTTACGGGGATCGGGAGTGCCTCTGTGAGCCACAGCAGTATCACCAGGCCAAGCACTGCAAGTAGATTCTGCTGCTCAGTAGCTAGGCTCGTGGGAACTAGGAGAGCGATGAGAAGAATGGGAAGGGCGAGCCAAGTACCCAATAGTCTTCTGATTCTATCGGCCTTGTTTTCTTGCGAGGATAGGGGGGTTGCTCCCGCTTTATCGGGTGCCGATTTTGTGGTGGAAGAGGTTGTCATCGGTTACTCCCTTCTTCTGGAGTTTTGCGAACCGCCTCATTCCAATGCGTGACTGCGGTTGCCGAAATATCCACGGACTCTCCGAGGTATCCTTCTGTGCCATTGATGGCGGCTAGCACAGAGCTATCGTGCCCGGCTTCTTGTGCTTCGGTCAGAAGGGCTTCGGTGAGAGTCTCGTTGTTTTGACGGGCCCTCTGGGAGGCCTCGTACACGAGCTCGTGGGCATCTTCTCGTCCCAGATGTTCTGCGAGGAGTATCATGTGCGCTTCGGCCATGATTAGTCCGTGGTCGAGGGAGAGGTTCTCTTTCATTCTATCTGGATCGACTCGGAGGCCGGTCGCGAGATCGGCTGTCTCAGCGACCGTACTGCCCGTCAGTACCGCGATTCTGGGGAGAACTTCCCATTCCAATTGCCACTCTCCGGCCGCTCGTTCATGACCGGCCTCTTGAATTCTGCTCATGGTTGACGCTAGTCCGGCGACCGACTGCGAGAGCCCAATGATGGCCTCTGAGGAGATGGGGTTTACTTTCTGGGGCATGGTCGAAGAGGCGCCCCGGTGGCTATCGAATTTCTCGAAAACTTCCCCAATTTCGGTTCGTGAGAGATCCACGACGTTTCGCGCCAACCTGGCGCAGGTGGCGGATATTTCGGCGTAGAGGTGGCCAAACTCGGCGAGTCGGTCCCTCGATGTGTGCCAAGGCACGGTCGAATTGGACAGGTTCAAACGTCCTGCGACAGCAGCGCGGATCTCTGATGCGTTGGCCCCATATGCGGCGCCCGTTCCTCCTGCGCCTCCGAGGGAAACGGTAGCGAGCCTACCTCGGGTTTCGTGCAATCGATTCAGATGACGGGCGAATTCGTCGAGCACCGTGGCTAGTGATGCGCCGAGAGTAGTGGGGACTGCGTGCTGGGCATGGGTTCTTGCCGGCATGATCGTATGGCTGTGTGCCCGAATGAGAGTCGCGATGGCATTGCCGCATTCACTCACTTGTTCCTGTAGAAGATCAAGGGAATCGATGAGCTGAAGTACCAGGCCGGTGTCCATGATGTCCTGGGTCGTCGCCCCGTAGTGCACCCGTCCGTTAGGTCCAGAGGGGAGAGCGCGCGATATCTCCTGGACTAGGCCAAGAATCGGATAACCTACGTTCTTTGCGCTGGTCCAGAGTCGGCTGGTGTCGACGTTGTCGAGTGTCGCAGCCGCGGTGATGGCGTCTGCATCTTCCTGGCTGAGGACTCCGACTGAGGCCTGTCCCTGGGCGAGCGCAGCCTCGACTCTTAGCCAACTGACGATTGTTGCTTCCTCGGAGAATATGGACTGCTGGGAGCTGTCGGCGTAGAGGTGGCTGAGGAGGGTGAAGGTGTCTCGTGACATAGGGACCTTTCAGTGAAATCGATTCCACATCGGTCACCAGGGGGTGACCCGCGTCATATGAAATCGTTTCCATAGTATGGAGGCTGATGGGACGCCAGTCAACCCCCAGTTGAGACTGTTCTCCTGTTCTGCGGTGTTGCGAGTCGGTGCAAGGGCCCCCGAAAAGGCTCTTAGCAGCGGTGGAATCGGAATCAAGTTGTGGACTGCACGGCACGGAGAGCCCGTTCACTGGAGGGGTAGGCCTGTGCCCGGCGTTGCTCCCGGTCCAATGCATCTGCTGCGTCGCAATCCGGGTGTCGGGGCCATTCGTCTACAAGTCGACGCTATCGGTGGCGTCGATCTTCCGTGTTTCCCTCTGGGCGTGCTGGGAGGGAGCAGAGCGTCGCCGTTGACCGAAGCGGCCTGGACTTGTCGCCGGTGGCTGAGGTTCCGATGGAAGGCATCCCGCGCCGACATCGGTCCGCTGTTGGCAACCGGTAGGCCCACTGGGGTACGGCAGCGGTCTCAGTTGGTTGCGTATTTCAGCGGCCCCGTGGTTTAGGGGGGTTGGCTCATGTGGCGCCCTATTAGGGCGGGGTAGCGTTGCGGAAATCCATCATGTTCGATGTAGCGTCCACGATCGGTCACGATTCAACTACCCTTGAGAACGAGTTCGCGGTTCGACCAGCCGGATTGTCAATCGCCTGTTGCGTCGGTCTGGTAGGTCGCCCTGACTCGTGCGGGCAGGTATGTTCTGCAGGCCGGTAAGGGGACGGTTCTGGACTGGTGAAGCCAGTATCTATTTGGTTCGTGGTTGTTTGCGATGAAGGCCTAGGCAAACGCACGAGGCCTTCAGAGGTCCGGCGTCGGTGTTGGGGGTTTTCGCCGGGGCCGGGGTACTCTTCATAGACTGTCGTTTGCGCGTCGTAGGTGCTAGAGAACGTTCGAAGTGGCAATGTCAACTCGGACCTCGACGCAACTTCGTCTTTGGATGCATATGTTGAGGTAGGTTCGTGTGGGATCAGGCAATTAGTTTTGTCGGTCTTGGCTGATTTATCGATTGGATGGATTGGTACAGTAATACCCGATAAGGAGCGGTGCAGTGGTTAAGATCCGTGATGTAGCCCAGCGTGCGGGCGTGGGCGTGAGCACGGTTTCCCGAACTCTGAACGAGAGTGGGTACGTTGATCCGGCGACTCGGAAGCGAGTTCTCACTGCGGTGGAAGAGCTCGGGTACAGGCCGAATGCCGTCGCGCGGGCCCTGCGGTCACGCAGGACTGGGACGGTGGGGTTCATTGTCCCAGACCTCCGCAATCAATTCTATGCCGAAGGATCTGCCGTGCTCCAGTCCAGTCTGGAAGAGGCCGGATACCAGCTTCTCGTTGGCGTCAGTCGTAATGATCTCGAAGTGGAGAAACGATGTTTCTCAGCATTTCATGATCAGCGGGTCGATGCTGTGGTGAGCATTCCAGTTGGTGAAACTTTGCCAGGAGGCCAGGGTGTTCCTGTCATTGAGATGAATCGGTGGACGAGAAATTCCGAACGTGATTCCGTGGTGTCCGATGAAGTGACCGGGTTAACTCGGCTGACGCGTGTGCTTCTTTCTGCTGGTCACCGTAACATCGCCTTGATGGTGGGTCCGCCGAGGTGGTCGACTGCGGTGAACAGAGCGGAAGGGTTCACGCGTGCACTAGATGAGTTCCCAGATTCTTCCGGTCAGGTATTTTCCGGGGAGTTCTCGGCTAGTTGGGGCAGAGAAGCCGCTGCTGAGGTGCTGGCATCGGGTGTCACTGGGATTGTAGTGGCAAGTAGTGCGATAATGGAGGGTTTTGCAGACCACTGTTCGTCTGTGGGTGTCAGAATTCCGGAGGATTTCTCGGTGGTATCAGTCGGTGATCCACCATGGTTTGGATTCTGGCAATCAGGTATTACCACCTATGCGCCTGATCTCGGAAAAATAGGTGACGTTACCGCACAGCGGGTTCTAGTGAGGCTTGGCGAAGAATCGCGATCGCAGGACCCTGTCCATCTCGTCGTGGATGGAGAAATAAAGGAACGAGGGTCGGTCGCTGGGCTAGCGTAGGCGCATGCGTCCAATGGAGTCCGTGCACTAGGGCGCCACTGGGTAGCGAGGAAAAGGGTGCGTATCAAAGAACCATTTTTCAATGGCACGATAGTGTTGCTATTTGCTGTGAGGTCGTGGCCACCGCCGCGATCGTACCCGTCCTCGCGGTGACTTTGTTCCAGCCCGACCAGGCTCGACTGTCCGAGCACTCCCGGGCCCCGATGTTTATCGCCGGTGCGGCCGGTGGGTTCATGAGCACCGTCGCAGGCATTGCCGCCCCCGCCTTCACCGTCTACGCCCGCCTGACCGGCTGGGACTACCGCGACTTCGTGGCCACGCTGCACCCGGTGATCATGGTCGCCGACACCCTGTCGTTCCTGCTGAAGATCGTGATCCTCGACGGACTCGACGTCGGTGGTCTGCCCTGGTGGCTGTGGGCTATCACCATCGCGGCGATCTTCGTCGGCGCTTGGTTCGGCGACCGGCTCTACGACCGCATCTCCAGCGAGGGCACCAGGATGATCGCCACCGTGCTTGCCTTTGCAGGGGCCGTGACCCTGGTGGTCAACGGCGTCCTCGCGCTGGGGTAGGGGCCTCAGTCGACCGTGGCGACGTCGCCGCCACGGGAACCGGCGCGGCGGCGGTTCCACCGAGTTCGTCGTCGATGCTTACGGCGACGGATCGGGCCAGGCGTACTCGGCGGATATGGGCTGTGTGCGTCTCACCGAGCGTTACCTGCACTCCGTGCCGCCCACCGACGAGGAGATTGCTGAGGCGCGGGCCTACGTCGACGGGCTGATGGAGACCGTGGAGGCGAACGTGGACTTGGGGTCGGTCGCCCGCGTGGTCGGGGTGGCGGGCACGGTGACCACCGTGGCCGCGATCCAGAAGGGGCTGAGCGAGTACAACCCGGAGCAGACCCACATGTCGGATCTGGACCTGGAGGCGTTCCGGTCCACGGCGCGTTCCCTGCTGGGGGAGACTGTGGAGCAGCGGCGCGAGCATGCGGCGATGCACCCGGGCCGTGCGGACGTGATCGGTGGCGGTGCGATCGTGATCGATGCCTTTGCGTCCCGCTTCCTGGACCGGGGGCTGACGTCGATCACGGTGAGTGAGAAGGATATTCTTGACGGTATCCTCGCCGAGGTCATCGAGCGCAATAGTTAGCGCGCTCCCGCCCCTATAGCCCAATTGGCAGAGGCAGCGGACTTAAAATCCGCGCAGTGTCGGTTCGAGTCCGACTGGGGGCACCGAATTTTCCCGTCGGGTGGGTCGAGGGACAGGTCAGCCGGCGGGGGACAGACTCAACGGCTAGAGCCGTTCGAGTTGAAGCTGAATACCTGCTTGCCGGCCTCGGGCGGATCGTTCCGGAACTCCCTGGGCACCCGCTTGTCACCGCGATCCGATAACAGGGACCAAACGTTCACGTTCTTGACCTTGTTTCCCAGACGATGGAGAAATGATTTACCGGGCATGGCACGATCCCTTCTCTTGGGGTGGGTTACAACGTTAGCAGGTGGGCAGGCGGCGTGACCCTGAATCGCCGTCCGCGAAGCACCGACGAGGGCCGGTCCTGGGGCCCACGCTCGCGTGCACGATTCGGTCTTTTCGTGCCAAGAATTGGGCGGATCCGGCACGCGACGCGGGGTCGCTCCGCGGGCACCGGGTGCGGCAGGGTCGTGGCAGGAAAGCAGACTCGCCCGGAAGTCCATGTAGTGCCGTCGGACCCACCGGGCCCCGTCTATGCTGTGAGATCGTGTCCACCGCCGCGATCGTCCTCGTCCTCGCCGTCCTCATCGGGGCGGTTCTCCAGCGGATCACCGGCATGGGGGTCGGTCTCGTCGCGGGGCCCGTGCTGTCGGTCGTCCTCGGACCCGCCGCCGGCGTCACCGTGGTCAACGGACTGTCCACCGTCAACGCGGTGAACAACGCCTGGGCGGTACGCAAACGTACCGACTGGCGCCGCTTCACCTTCCTCGCCGGGGGACTGCTGATCGGCTCGCTGCCGGCGGTGTTCGTGGTGATGATGATCGACGGCCCGTGGTTGCTGATCACCGTCGGTGTGCTCGTGCTCCTCGCCCTTGCGGTGACCTTGTTCCAGCCCGACCAGGCTCGACTGTCCGAGCACTCCCGTGTCCCCATGCTCATCGCCGGTGCGGCCGGTGGGTTCATGAGCACCGTCGCCGGCATTGCGGCGCCGGCGTTCACCGTCTACGCCCGCCTGACCGGCTGGGACTACCGCGACTTCGTGGCCACGCTGCACCCGGTGATCATGGTCGCCAACACCCTGTCGTTCCTGTTGAAGATCGTGATCCTCGGCGGACTCGACGTCGGCGGTCTGCCCTGGTGGTTGTGGGCGGTCACCATTGCGGCGATCTTCATCGGTGCCTGGTTCGGTGACCGGCTCTACGACCGTATCTCCAGTGAGGGCACCAGGAAGATCGCCACCGTGCTCGCGTTCGCCGGTGCCGTGACCCTGGTGGTCAACGGCGTCCTCGCGTTGGGGTAGGGGGTTAGTCGACCGTGGCGACGTCGCCGCCGCGCGCGCCGGCGGCGGTCTCGCGCAGGTTCGGGATCACCGCGGCGAACTGCCCGAGCAGCTTCGTCAGGTCCTGACCCTCGCCGACCATCGTCAGGTTCGCACCGGTCAGGCCCTCGGCCATGGCGGTGAAGATCTCCGGCAGCTGGTCGACGACCTGCTTGTCCAGGATCACCCCGTTGTTGGACGCCACGGCCTCGGCCTCCGTGCGCAGGGCGGTGGCCTTCGCCTCGGCATTGATGCGGGTGCGCTCGGCCTCCGCCTCGGCCGGCTTGATGACCTCGGTGATCAGCTCCTGCTCACGCAGCGACGCCTGCGACTGCGCCAGACGGGCCTGCTCCTCGGCGACCTCACGGTCGGTGACTGCCCGACGCTGAGCCAGGGCAGCCTGTGCGGCGATGACCTGCTCCTGGGCCTCGGCCTCGGCGCGGGGGCCCGCGGCGTCCGCCTCGGCCTTCGCTGCGGCGATCTCCTTGGTGTTCTCGGCGACCTTGGTGTCCGTCTCGCGCTGGAAGTCGGACTTGCGACGCTCGGACTTCTGCTGCTCCTCGGCGATCTCCGCGTCGCGCTGGGCCTCGGCCACGGCACGCTCACGCTGCACGCGGGCGAGCTCGGGGGCAGACAGGGCCTGGATGTAGCCGTTCGGATCGCTGATGGAGTTGATTTGGAAGCTGTCGATCTGCCAGCCGAAGCGCAGCATCCGCGGCTCGGCGTTGGAGAGCACCTGGCTGGCAAGGGCGGTGCGGTCGGAGATCATCTCCTCCACGGTGAGCTGCCCGATCATCGCGCGGGTCTCACCGGAGAAGATGTCCTGCGCGGTGGACACGATCTGGCCGGTGTCGACGCCCAGGAAACGGTTCGCGGCCTCGATGACGCTGTTCTTCTCGGCGGTCACGGAGAACACCACGGAAGCCTCGACGTCCACGTCCACGTTCTGCTTCGACTGGGCGCGCACCGCGATGTTCACGGTGTTCGCGCCGATGTGGAAGCGCTGGACCCGGTGCAGCACCGGCACCGACCAGGCACCGCCGCCGATGACGACCCGGTAGGGGTTGTCGGGCTTGCGGGCGATCATGCCACCGGTGATCAGCAGGGCCTCGGTGGGCTTGGGGACGTCGTAGAGCATGCTTCTCTCTTTCGTGAGGAATGTGTGGAGAATCGTGGAGAATTAGTGAGACGGCCATGAGCCTATCTGCCCCGAGGACCCCTCGCCAGGGTTCGGACGCTCAGGCATGGCCGGCGAGGCGGCGCAGCGCCGCATAGGTCGCGGTGTCCTCACCGGCGGTCCACACCACGATCTGCTGCTCCGGGTCATCGGCTTTAACCAGGGTGTCCCAGTCGAGCTCGAGTTCGCCGACCTCCGGGTGCACCAGGGTCTTGGTGCCGGTGGTCAGGCTGGCCACGGTGCGTGCGGCCCACCAGGAGGCGAACTGGGCGTCGCCCACGGAGAGCTCGCCGACCAGGGCGGTTAGCCGGGCGTCGTCCGGGTAGCGCGCCGCCTCCATGCGCAGTTGCGCCACCGCGGTACGTGCCACGGTCTCCCAGTCCTTGTACAACGCCCGCATCCTGGGATCCGTGAACAGTAGTCGTACGTAATTACGCCGGGCGGCGGGGACCTCGCCGAAGTCGAGCATCATCGCCGCGGCCAAGGGGTTCCAGGCCAGAATGTCCATGCGCCGGCCCATGACTATCGCCGGGGTGGTGCTCAGGTCGTCGAGCACGCGGCGCAATTGGGGCAGTACGGTCTGTCCCACCCTGCGCGGGGTGCGCACCAGGTCCTTGCCGGACAGACTGACCAGGTAGGAGCGTTGGTCCTCGTCGAGCTGCAGCACATCGGCCAGGACGGTGAGTACGGGTGCGGACACCCGGATGCGGCCCTGCTCGACGCGGGTATAGTAGTCGGTGCTGATGTTGGCCAGGGAGGCGACCTCCTCGCGGCGCAGCCCGGGCACCCGGCGCGGGCCCGGGGTTTGCGTGACACCGGCCTGCCGTGGGGTCAGTCCGCTGCGCCGGGTGCGCAGGAAGGTGCCGAGTTCGTTCATCCGGGTGTCGCCGCTCATCGCACCAGTATGTCAGCGGGGGAGGGATTTGTCCCAGGATGTTTTCCTCCGCTGCGGGGGCGCGAAAGGGGGAGAAGTATGGAGCGGTAGCCCAGAGAAGCGAAGGAGATGGCATATGCGTGCACTTGTCGCCGGACGTGGTCCGGTGTGGGTCCTCGACGAGGTCGAGACCCCGACGCCCGCGGCCGGGGAGGTCCTGGTCCGAAACTACGCGTCCGCATCGAATAACGCGGACCTGCCGATGCTCGATGCGGCGGACAGTGAGTTCACCGCCGGTTTCGAGTACGCCGGTGAGATCGTCGCCGTCGGGGAGGACGCCGGGACGTGGCAGGTCGGCGATGCGGTGATGGGTTCGGTACCGGCATCCTTCGCCGAGTACGTCGTCGCCGACCACCGGTTCGTCCTGCCGCGGCCCGAGGGGCTGGCTCCCGAGGTCGGCTGCGCGCTGCCGACGGGCCTGCTCACCGAGCACGGCGCGCTCACGGTGGCGCAGTTTCGTGCCGGACGCAGCGTCCTGGTCACCGGTGCCACCAGCGGTATCGGCATGATCGGCGTGCAGATGGCGAAGGCGCTCGGGGCGTCCTGCGTGATCGCGACGACGCGCTCGGCGGCCGCGCGCGAGCGGCTCACCGCGCTGGGCGCGGACGTGGTCGTCGTCACCGGTGAGGAGGACCTCGCCGAGGCGGTGCTCGCCGCGACCGACGGGCGCGGGGTGGACGTGGTGCTCGATCATGTCGCCGGGCAGACCTTCGCCGACTGCCTGCCCGCCACCGCGGTGGACGGGCACGTGGTGAACATCGGCCGGCTCGCCGGGGCGGCGTCCACCATTGACCTGGACGCGCTGTCCTACCGGCACCTCACGGTGCACGGCGTATCCTTCGGTTTCACCCGCGACGACGAGATGGCGCGCACCATCGCCGGGCTGCTGCCGGAGGTGATCCCCGCGGTCGCGCGCGGGGAGATCCGCCCGGTGATCGACTCCACGCTCGCGGCGTCCGACGCGAAAGACCTTGCCGCGCGCCTGCGCAGCGGCGACGCCGACGGAAAAATCGTCCTGACCTTTTAAAGGAGCACAACTATGAGTGACTACACACCGACCTTCCCGATCGGCGAGCCCAACACGGCCTTCGCCGAGTACTTCGTGGGGCAGAGTTTCCTGACCATGCTCACCACCGAGGGAGTGACCATCGGCAACGTGACTTTCGAGCCGGGCTGCCGCAATAACTGGCACATCCACCACGCCTCGTCCGGCGGCGGGCAGATCCTGCTGTGCACCGACGGCAGCGGCTGGTACCAGGCCGAGGGCGAGGCCCCGGTGAGCATGACGCCCGGCACGGTGGTGAGCATCCCCGCCGGCCAGAAGCACTGGCACGGCGCGAAGGCGGACTCCTGGTTCACCCACCTGGCCGTCGAGGTGCCCGGCGAGGACACCTCCAATGAGTGGCTGGAGCCGGTCACCGACGAGCACTACGAGAACCTGAGCTAGAAGGAGCTGATCGTGAGCTACACCGAGACACTGACCCTGAACAACGACGTCACCATCCCCGCGCTGGGGCTGGGCACCTGGTTCATCGACGACGACAAGGCCGCCCAGGCCGTGCGCGACGCCGTGGACGCCGGCTACCGCAACATCGACACCGCCCAGGCCTACGGCAATGAACGCGGCGTGGGTGAGGGCGTGCGCAGCAGCGACGTGGCACGTGGGGACCTGTTCGTCTCCACGAAACTCGCCGCGGAGGTCAAGGACTACGACGAGGCCGTCGCCGCGATCGACGGCTCGCTGGAGACCATGGGCCTGGATTACATCGACCTGATGCTGATCCACTCCCCGCAGCCGTGGGACGACTTCCGCGGCGGCGACTACGCCGAGGGCAACCGTGAGGCGTGGCGCGCCCTGGAAGATGCGTACAAGGCCGGCAAGCTGCGGGCGATCGGGGTGTCGAACTTCCGGGAGGCCGACCTCGACAACATCCTCGGCTCCTGCACCGTGACCCCGCAGGTCAACCAGCTGCTGGTGCACGCCGGCAACACCCCGGCCGGGCTGCTGGACTACTGCGCGTCCAAGGACATCGTGGTCGAGGCGTACTCGCCGATCGCCCACGGGGAGATCCTGGACAACGACAACGTGGGCCAGATCGCCGAGCGTTACGGGGTGAGCGTGCCGCAGCTGTGCATCCGCTACACCCTGCAGCTGGGCACGGTCTCCCTGCCGAAGACGGCGAATCCGGAGCACATGCGCTCCAACGCCGAGCTCGATTTCGCGATCAGCGAGGCCGACATGGACACCCTGCGCGGCCTCGACGAGCGCGACTACGGCGAGTCCAGCGCCTTCCCGGTCTACGCCGGCAAGTAGCGCTTACGCGCGAGCGGCAGGACGGCGACAGCGGCGGCGAGCACGGCGACGACGAGCATGAGCGTCCCGCCCCGGTAGGCGTCCACGACGCGTCCGAGGACGGTGTCCGCGCCGGCCGCCGCGGCGGTGAGTACCGCCACCCCGAGGGTGGAGCCGAGCTGGTGGGCGGCGTTGACCAGGCCGGACGCCGCCCCCGCATCCTGCGGCAGCGCGCCGGCGACCCCGGCGGAGGTCAGTGGGCCGAAGGTGAGGCCCTGGCCCGCGCCGAGCAGCAGCATCGGGCCGACAACGCCGGCCAGGTAGCTGGTCGAGGCGTCCAGTCCGGTCATCCAGGCCATGCCTGCGGTGACCGTGAGCAGCCCGAGGAGCAGCAGGGGAGCGCCGCCGAACCGGCCGGTCAGCCGGGGGACCGCCAGGGAAACGGCGAACTGCACCGCCGTCATCGGCAGGAACCCCAGCCCCGCCTGCAACGGCGACCATCCGTAGACGCCCTGGAAGAGCTGCGTGGTGAAGAAGAAGTAGGCGATCATCGTGCCGGCGAACAACAGCCGCGCCACCGCCGCCCCGGAGCGTTGCCGGCTGGCGAATAGGCGCAACGGCAGGATCGGCTGCGGTGCGACCCGCTCGGCGACGACGAAGAGCACGAGCACGACCAGTCCGCCGAGCAGCGGGCCGAGTGCACGCGGCTGCGTCCACCCGTCCTCCCCGGCGTTGATGATGCCGTAGACCACCGCACCCATGCCCACCGTGGACGTCAGCGCGCCGATCAGGTCGAAACGCGCCCGGACCGTCCGGAAGCCGGGCAGGTAGCGTGCGGCGAGCACGATCATCACCACCGCAATAGGTACGTTGACCAGGAAACCAGCGCGCCAGGACACCGCCGAGGCCAATGCCCCGCCGACGACGAGGCCCAGGCTCGCGCCCAGTCCGGCGGTGGTGCCGTAGGCCGCGGTGGCCCGCGTGCGCTGCGGGCCGGCGGGGAAGAGCGCGGTGATCAACGACAGGGAGGACGGTGCGACGACCGCCGCGCCGGCGCCCTGCACCGCCCGCGCGGCGATCAACCACGTGGCGTCCTGCGCCGCGCCGACCAGCAGTGAGGCGACGCCGAACACGGCCAGCCCGGCGATGAACACCCGCCGACGTCCCAGGACGTCGCCGAGGCGCGCGCCGAGCAGGATCAGCCCGCCGAAGACCAGCGTGTAGGCGTTCTGCGTCCACGCCGCCGCGGCGTCCGACAGGCCGAAGGACGCCTGGATCTGCGGCAGGCCGGTGAAGATGATCGAATTGTCGAGCAGGATCATGAAGTAGCTCGCCAACACCAGCACCATGATCATGGTGGTGTGGCGGGGCGGGGAGGTCGTGCTTGTTGTCGTGCTTGTTTTCATGGCATCCAGTGCACCGCGCGCGGACGCCCGCAGGAAGTGACGACTGATCCGTGTATTCGCCGTACACCCCACGGGCGCGCGGCGACGATTAGCGTGAGGGGCATGGATCAGCGAAATGAGGTCGGCGACTTCCTGCGCAGCAGGCGTGACAAGGTGACCCCCGAGCAGGTCGGGATCATCGGCGGTGGACGCCGCCGCGTGCCCGGGCTGCGTCGCGAGGAGGTCGCCATGCTCGGCGGCATCAGCGTGGACTACTACGCGAAGATGGAACGCGGGGACCTGCGCGGGGTGTCCCCGGAGATCCTCGACAGCGTGGCGCGGGCCCTTCGCCTCGACGACGCCGAGAACGACCACCTCCACGACCTCGCCCGCGCCGCCGATCCCTACCCGGCGCGGCGGCAGGGCAAGCGGGGACGGCAGGTACGCACGGTGACCCCGGGGCTGCAACGTTTCGTCGACGCCGTCACCGGTGCCCCGGTCTGGGTGCGCGACCGGCGCATGGACCTGGTCACCGCCAACGCCCTGGGCCGGGCGCTGTACGCGCCGGTGCTGCAGGACGCCGACGGGCGCGGCAACACCGCACGGTTCATGTTCCTCAGCCCGGCGGCGCGCACCTTCTTCCCCGAGTGGGACGCCGGGGCGGACGCCATCGTCGCCACGATGCGCACCTACGCCGGCCAGAACCCCCACGACAAGGGGCTGACCGACCTGATCGGCGAACTGGTGACCCGCAGCGACGCCTTCCGGCAGCGCTGGGCCGCCCACGACGTGCGCCACCACCGCGCCGGGGTGAAACGCATCAACCATCCCGACGTCGGCGACCTGGAACTGACCTATGAGGCGATGGACCTGCCCGCCAACCCGGACTGGTTCATGTTCGGCTACACCGCCGAACCCGGCAGCCCCACCGAGGAGCGTCTGAAGCTGCTGGGTAGCCTCGCCGCCACCGCGGAGGTGTCCGAGACATCGTCACTGCGGGGTAGTGGGCGGGGAGCGTAACCTGGGGCACGTAAAGGATCCCGACATTTTCCGAGAAGGTACATGGAGGTCACGATGAGCGACGACAAGAAGCGCGACGACGAGGACCTGGCCAAGAAGAAGATCGCGGACGACGAGTCCGAGCGTCCCGGTTCCGGCAAGGAGAGCCACGAGGCCGCCGAGAACAGGGTGGACCAGTGGGAGGAGGAGTCCTTCCCCGGAAGTGACCCGCCCGCACACTACTGACGCGGCCGCAATCCGCAGCAAAAAAGAGTCCCGGTCACCGTCCCCATGGGGGATGGTGACCGGGACTCTTTCTCTGCCGAGGGTGACTCAGGCGTCGGTCTGATCGGTCTGATCTGCCTGGGTGCCAGTGTCGGTATCGGTGTCGTCGGGACGTCCGCCGCCCATGCCACCACCCATACCGCCGCCCATGCCGGAACTGGGCTCCGGGGCCTCCTCGCTGAGGGACTCCAGGCTCGAGCGGATCGACTCGGAGAGAGACTCTGCACCGGTGTCGCCGGCAGCGACCGCCCGCTCCGTGAGTTCGTCGAGGGTGTCGAGCGCGTAGCCGCTGGCGATCAGCTGGTCGTACAGGTCGGCGTAGGCGCTGTCGTACATCGCACGGAACTCCTCGTTGTCGAGGAAACGCTCCTTGAGGATGCTGCTGTCGCTTCCGCCGCCGGGACCACCGCCGCCTTCGCCGTCCTCGTCACCGCCGCCGGGGCCGCCCATGCCGCCTTCGGGCATCTCGCCCATGTCGCCCATGTCGGTGCCGTCAGGCATCTGCGGCATCTCACCGTCCTGCGGCATGCCCTGCATGCCGCCCTCAGGCATCTCGCCCATCTCTCCCATCTCGGCGCCGTCGGGCATCTGCGGCATGTCGCCGGACGCAGCGGCGTCGTCATCTGCGGTGCCGTCGGCGGCATCGCCCGTCGCGTCGTCCTGCGTGGTGCCGTCCTGCGTGGTGCCGTCCTGCGTGGTGCCGTCCTGGGTGGTGTCGGCACCCATGCCGCCACCCATGCCGCCGCCACCGCCCATGCCGCCGGACAGCGACATGTTCAGGTCCCAGGACAGGATCGTGAACTGCTCCTCGTCGGCGTCGTACCAGAGGTAGTAGTTATTGCCCGGGCCGTCCATCGCGTCGTTATTCGACAGGATCTCCTGCATGGCCAGGTACTCCGCGTAGGACTCCGCGTCGATGTAGTCGTCGAGCTGCTCGGCGAACTCCTCGTCGGTGGAGTCGTTGAGGAACTTCACCAGGTTAATCACGGGTTGCAGGTCGTACCCGCCCTCGCTGTTGATCTGCTTGAAGGAGTCCTCGTACTCCGTCGGGTCCTCGCCCAGGTAGTCCAGGGAACCGTCGGCACGCGCCTTGTAGAGCACGCCGTTGCCCAAGTCGTCCGCCCACGGGGCGTCCGGGGTGTCGAGCACGATGCGCGCCACCGAGTCGCCGCCGTTGACCGACACCGAGGTGAAGCTGTAGTCCTGCGTTGTCTGGCCGGCCTCGGCGGTCATCTCCAGGGCGAGTGCCTCGTTCAAGGCCACATCCGAACCGCTGGTGGCTGGACGCAAGGCGATCTCGGTCATGCCCTCGTAGGCGCGACCCTCCTCGTACTCGTCGAAGCTGATCAGCCACGGGAGGTCCTCGGGGGAGTCCTCGGAGAGCTGGATCATGCTTCCACCTCCACCTCCGCCGCCCATACCGTCCTGCTCGGCGTCGTCTGCCTCGGTGTCAGCGTCGGTAGCGGTGTCGTCGCCAGTAGCGTCCGGGTCAGCAGCAGCGTCGTCAGCAGCGGTGTCGTCCTCGTTCTCGCCGGGGCCGCCGCCCATCTCGCCGCCCATGCCGCCACCCATACCGCCGCTCAGCGACGACAGCGTGGAGTTGCCCTTGAGCCGCAGTCCGACGTTCTCGATCAGCGTTCCGTCGATGGTGATGTCGGCACGGATGTACTCCTTCTCACCCTCGTTCTGGAAGGTGGAGATCATCTCGTCGTACTCGGTCTGGTTGAAGGTGATGTCGATGGTGTGCTCGCCGCCATCGTCGAAGAGTTCCGTGTCGCCCTCGATGTTCTGCGTGATCACCGTCTCGGACACCAGGTCCGAGGTGATGTACGGGCGCACCATGCTGGCACCGAAGACCAGGGCCACGGCCACGCACACCGCGATGGCGGTGACGAGCAGTTTCCAGTGGTGGCGCAGCCGCACCGGCAACCGGTGCCGTAGCGGCGTGCGCTTGGCGTTGGTGGAGTCCGTCATGTCACATATCCGTCTGGTCGTACCCGGTCAGGACGGTGGCCTTCTGGCCGGCGTTGACCACCCGGAGCTCATTGATGAGGTCGGCGGCCTTGACGTCCTTCTTCAGCTTCGCGGTGTAGCTGTACTCCACCAACGACCCGCCGCGCACGCTCTCGGTGCTGATCAGCTCGTACTCGGTGGTGTTGCGGATCAGGATGTCGTCGATGACCGGGCTGTAGTCGTCACCATCGGCGGGGACCTGCAGCTTCACGACCTGACGCTGGACGTCCAGGGCGAACCAGTTGAACCGGTGCATCACCAGGATCACCGCGCAGATCACGACGGTGGCCAGGATCGCCAGCGTGTAGAAGCGGGTACCGCAGGCCATGCCGATGCCCATCACCAGGAAGATGAAGCCCACGTCGCGGGTTTCCTTGATGGCGTTACGGAAGCGGACCACGGACAGGGCGCCCACCAGGGCGAATGCCCGGGCCACGTTCGAGCCGACGACGAGCATGATCAGGGAGATCAGCATGCCCAGGATGATCAGGGTCTGCACGTAGCCCTGGCTGTAGCTGATGTTCTTGTGGGTGTTGCGGTAGACCCAGGCGACCACGAGGCTGCAGACGAAGGCGAGGGTCAGGGAGAGCAGGACGTCAGCGACGCTGAACGTTCCGGAGAGGTCGGTGAGACCGAAATCGAGGTTCATGGGGAAGTCTTTCTCCTGGTGACGAAAAGTTGGTTGGGGAAGGGGGGATTAGTGGACGTGACTGTGGCGGGGCGTGTACTCCGCCGTGTCGGACGGTTCGGACGGCCCCGCCGTGCCGGACGGTTCGGACGGCCCTGCCGCCTCGGCGCCCAGCGCCGCGGGGTCGACGTGGTCGTCGTCCGGGGCGTGGAACAGCGAGCGTGGTGCCATGCCGTGGGCCTCGACGCTCTGGCAGTACTTCGAGATCCGCTGGACCTGCAGGTCGTGGCGGGCGGCCATGTCGGTCACCCAGTAGGGTGCGCGTTCATTGACCTTGACCTCCATCACCGCCAGGTCCGGGCGGATGATGTAGCGGCTGTCGGTCTCGGCACGCAGGTCGAAGTCGCGGTCACGGCCACGCACCCGGTGGTCCAGGGTGACCCGCAGACCGAGGTCGGCATCCGAGCCCACGTACGGTTCCCGGCGGTAGCCGGTCATCGCCATGGGACGCAGGTCCAGGCGGATGACCAGGTCCAGGACCTCGTCGATGAAGCTCTGGTCGGCGCCGGGGTACTCCACGCGCTGGCGGCGGTCGCACAGGTCCAGGGCCAGGTTGTAGGGCAGCATCACCCGGCGTTTCTGGGTGACGCGGTTGACCCGCTGCTTGATCTCCACGGAGACCATCGAGTCGGCGGTGAGCGGTTCGTCGGCCCCACCGGTCTCGCCGTAGCGGCGGATCCGCAGTTTGCGGCGGAACTTCAGGCCCTCGATCTTCTCGTAGTAGAAGCGCAGGTTGTCGGTGTCGTAGTAGACGCTCCACACCCCGTAGCCGCGGGGCCCGGCGTGCGGGTCGCGTTCCATGCGGTCGGTGAGTTCCTGGCGGATCGCCGGGATCTGCTCGGCGGGCACGAGGTACTTCAACTCGTAGCGGTTGAAGGAGTGCAGTTTGCCCGGCGCGCGCAGCTGGTGGCTGATCTTGTTCGGTTTCGTCATGGTTGGTCCTTTCCTCAGGTGTCTTTTAAGGGGAGTTCGGTGACGAGGGTGAAGATGTCGTTGTCCTTTCTGAGCGTGACGGTGCCGCCGGCGGCGGTGACCCGCTCGCGGAGCCCGGTCAGGCCCAACTGGCCGCTGGGCGCATTCGGCTGGTTCGGGTCGGCCCGCGACGTCGGGTTGGTGACGGTGACCAGCACCGAGTCGTCCAGCACCGAGACGCTCGCGTCGGCGGCGCGTCCGGAGCCGTGTTTGTGGGCGTTGGTCAGACCCTCCTGCACCACCCGGTAGGTCACCTGGCCGACGGTGGTGCCGACGCGGTCCGGATCGCCGTCGGCGTGCAGGTTGACCTGCATCCCGGAGGCGGTCATGGAGTCGACGAGGGCGTCGAGGTCGCGCAGGCCGGGCTGCGGGTGCCGCGTCGCGGCGTCCTCCCGCAGGTAGTTCAGCAGGACGCCGATGTCGCCGAGCACCTCCCGGGAGGCCGCGCGGATGGTGCCGAGGGATTCGCGGGCCTTGTCCGGGCGGGTGTCCAGGGAACTGGACGCCACGCCGGCGTTGAGGCTGATCACCGAGATCTGGTGGGCGACGGTGTCGTGCAGATCCTGGGCGATGCGCAGGCGTTCCTCGGCGACGCGGCGGCGCGCCTCGGCCTCACGGGTCTGTTCGGCACGTTCGGCGCGTTCGGTGGCCGCGCGGGTGAACTCGCGGCGGGAGCGGGCACTGTCGCCGAGCGCGCCAGCGATGGCGATGCCCGCGGCGATCTGGAAGACCTGCGGGTCCAGGGTGATCTGCTCGGTGGTGAACAGGCTGATCACGGCGACGAGGACGGAACCGACACCGCAGAGGGTGAAGGACACCGGACGCCGTGTCTGGTTGGCGACACTGTAGGCGGCGATGATCGCGGCGATGCCGGGGCCGAGAGTCTGGATGTCGGCGACCAGGGCGCTGAGGTAGATGCACAGGGCGGCGGTGAACACGGCCACCGGCACACTGCGGCGCAGCGGGATCTGCAGCGCGGCGATGAGGGAGAGGATTACGGGGGCGAGCGTGGGAAGCAGCTCGGGGATGGCCGCCCCACCGGGGCCCGCCATCGGCGGACGCGGGCTGGGGAACGCGGAGGGGATCATGACGAGAATCATGAGTGCCACGTCCCCGGCCCACCGCGGGATGCGGTGCTCCGGATGAGGTCGACTGGTCATATGACCATTCTTTCCCCGGCGGGGCCGGGGCGAATCCCGCAGACGTGGGATTCTGGCGTACCACGTTCGTAGTACGACGGCAGGGTCGGCAGATACCCGCTAGATCTCGATATCGAAATCGTCGGCGTCGCCGAAGGTGCGTCCCTGCTCCTGGTAGGACGCCGCGGCGCGCAGGCGCGCCAGGTCGGCCTGCGTGCCGGACTTGCCGCGTCGCCAGTAGCCGAAGACCTGGACCTGGGCCTTCGGCAGCTCCAGGACCTTCAGGCAGTGGTGGCGCACGCCGCGGATGTCCTCACGCTCGCCGGCGGCCCAGAAGACCGTGGTGTCGTCCGAGGGGAGTTCGCCGACGAGGTCGGCCAGGGGAGTGCCCGCGGTGCCGTCGGTGAGTCGGACGTCCGCGCCGGGGAAGTCGGCGGCGTAGGCCGTCGGGTCGCCGTCCGGCACAGCCAGGGTCACGGTGTCCACGGCCACCGCGCGGGCGATCGCGCTGGCGGCGGGGTACGCCGAACCGTCCGCCAGCAGGTGGATGCGCTGCTCGGGGGAGGTGCGCGTCGGCGCGGGGTGCGGACGCGGCCCGGCGAAGGGCACGAGGTCGCCGGGGGTCAGGTCGCGCAGCCAGCACATCATCGGCGAGTCCTCGCCGTGCACCACCACGTCCACATCCAGGGTCGCGGTGTCGCGGTCGAAGGCGGCGACGGTGTAGACCCGCCGGCACGTGTCGGGCTGGCCGGTCATCTCGCCGATCGCGTCACCGGGATCGGGGATCGCCAGGCGTACCGCCAGGTTGGTGGGCTCCCAGGCGGCGTGGTCGGTGATCCCGGCGACGTGGCCGGTGACGCGCACCAGCCACGGGTGGCGCTGGGTCACGGAGGTGACCTCGATGGCCAGTTCGCTCAGGCCCTTGGTGTGCTCCTCACTGCTGAGGACCGAGGTCACGACCTCTTTGTCGGTGCTTGTGGTAGTGCTGTTATTCATGCGGCTCCTTTCCGGGGGTGTCAGAGGTTGCTGAAGTAGGTGTCGAGTTCGTCGAGCAGCCACGGGATGGCCAGCGCCGTCGGCGCGCCGAGGGCGGTGGCGGCGGCGGACTGCAGCTCGGCGGCCGTGCCGGCCTCCACGGACGGCAGCGACGACCAGCCGGCGAGCCCGTCGGGCAGAGCGTCCGGCGTCGTGCCGCGCACCCACACGGCCAGCAGGTCCATGTCGAGCAGGCTGATGTTCTCGGCGGACACCGTGATGCCGCGGGCGCTTGCCTCGCCCTCGATCTCGTCGGCGGTGAGGTCCATGCCCAGGTCGGTGAAGAACTTATTGGCCGCGTCGTCCTCCGAGGACAGCACGCTGAACGAGCCGTCGCTGTAGGCGGCGTAGGCGAAGCTCGCCCCGTCGACCGCCGGGTAGTCCTCGGTGACCTGTGCCATGCGCTCGTCGACGTCCGCGACGACCTCCTCGGCCTGGTCCTGCTCGTCGAGGATGCGTCCGGCGGCGGTGGTGACCTCACGCCAGTCGTCGACCTTGCCGGTGCCGACGGTGGCCACCGTGGGGGCGATCTCCGACAGGGCGTCGTAGGTCGCCTGGTCGGGAACGTAGCCGGCGAGGATCACATCCGGGTTCGTCGCGGCGATCTCCTCCAGACCGAAGGACTCGATGGCGTTGCCGCCGCCACCGGTGTTCGTGATCGTCTCACCGGCGGCTTCGGTGCTCCAGGGCACGCCGTCGGTGAAGACGGAGCTGATGACCTCGGTTGCCACCGGGTGGCCCAGCGCGGCGAAGGCATCCGACCACGCCTGGCTGAAGCTGATGGCGTGCTCCGGGTTCACCGGTACCTCGGTGCTGCCGTAGGCGTGCTCCACGGTCTCGGTGCTGGTGCTGTTCTCGGCGCTGGCGCTTGCGCTGGTGCTGCTCTCGTCGTCCGAAGACGACGAGCACGCCGCCAACCCGACCACGCATGCGCACGCCACGAGCACCGACATGCCCCGCGTTCCTGCTGTTCTCACTTCTTGTCCTCCTTGTAGCTAAGCCTGACCTTCTTTACGGGGGACGAGTGTACGGTCGGACGCATGGCCCGGATTGACCGTATGACGCATCCTGTTGAACTCAGGTTCCCCGTCTTCTTCTGGACGCTCACCGGCTCCGCGCACGTGATCGTCGGCAAAGGGACGAGCGCCAGCCTCCGGCTCGGCGAGGGACGCGGCGTGTGGGTCAATGCAGGTCAGCGCCTGCGCGTCGACCGCGCGCCGGACGCCGTGGTGCTCGGCATGCGCTGCCGCGGTGACGATGACCTGCCCTTCGCCGTGCAGGGTGGGGCGACCACCGGGGCGGTGGACGCCGCCTGGCACGGTCGGCTCGTCGACCAGTTCGCCTCGAGCCTGGGCTACCTGCAGGAGGACCGTCGTGCGGCACCGGCGGCGATGCCCACCTCAACCGGCGCGCGCGAGGCCGCGCGCATCCTGCTGGATGACCTGAGTACACCGGTCGACGTCGCCGACCTGGCTGCTGCCGTGCACCTGTCGGCAGCCACGCTGAACCGCCGGTTTCGTGCGGAGACCACGCTCAGCGTGGGGCAGTGGCGGGCGCGGGCCCGGGTCGCCACCGCCGAGGCGTACCTACGCGAACCCGGGGCCACACTGGAGTCCGCCGCACACTGGGTGGGCCTGTCCTCGGCCTCGGCGCTGTCGCGGCTGATGCGCACGACCGCCGCACCATCGCAGGCCCCGGCGCACACCGGCGCGGCGCGCTCGACGTGGCCGCGCACCAACCGGATGCACGTGCTGGTCTGGGTGCACCGCGGCAGCGCGCAGGTCTCTGCCGGTGAACGCACCGTGGAGTTGGCCGAGGGGGCATTGGCCTGGCTTCCCGCCGGGATCCCGAACGTGGTGCGCATGGACGCCGGCAGCCTCGTACTGCCGGTCGGCGCACGCGTCGGCAGGACGCCGCGGGCCGGCGGGCCGGTCCGCGTCCACCCGCAGGACGCCGCCGCGCTGCTCGCAGCGTCCGCACGCGAGTACGACCCGATCGCGCCGACCACCACAGCGCTGGTGGATGGATTGTTCTACGGTTATCTCGCCCGTGGCTCCGAGGAGGACCGGCAGGGTTCCCGGCTGATGACGCGGCTGCTCGAGGAGTTCCACCGTGAACCGTCCTCAGACCGGTCGGTGGGGCAGTGGGCGGAGCACCTGGGCTGCACGCGCGACGAGCTGGAGGAGGCGCTGGACGGGGGATTTCGCCGGTGGCGGACCTCGGCGAGGATGGGCATCGCCCGCCAACTGCTCTTCGCCGGAGTGCCGGTGCGCAGCATCGCGACGCACCTCGGCTACTCCAGCACCAGTTCCTTCAGCCACGTCTTCGCCCGCGAGCACGGCGTGGCACCGAGCAACTACCGGGGCTACGTGTGATCGGCGCCGGTACGGTGGGGTGCATGTTCACCGTCGCCGCCATTCTTTTCGACATCGACGGCACCCTCGTCGACTCCACTCCCGCGGTCGAGCGGGCCTGGCGGAGGTGGGCCGTCGACCACGGCATCGACGCCGAGGCGGTGCTCGCCGTCTGTCACGGGCGTCGCTCCGCCGACACGATCGCCGACTTCCTCCCGGCCGACCAGGTTGCTGCGGAGGCAGCGGACCTGGAACGACGGGAGGCCGGGGACGTTGACGGCGTGGTGGCACTGCCCGGGGCGGCGGACCTGCTCGCCACCCTGCCGGACCATGCGTGGGCGGCGGTGACCTCCGGGTCGCAGGCGCTGATGCGGGCTCGACTGACGGCGGCGGGCCTGCCCGTGCCACGGATCCTCGTGGCCGCCGACGACGTGACCGAGGGCAAACCCGACCCCGAGGGCTACCTCAGCGCCGCCGCGAAGCTGGGAGTCGAACCACAGGACTGCCTGGTCGTCGAGGACGCTCCGGCGGGACTCGCCGCCGGCCACGCGGCCGGGGCACGGGTGGTCGCGGTCGCCACGTCCCACCCGCGTGAGGAACTGGAGCGGCAGGACGGCGTCTCCGAGGTCCTCGACGAGCTCACCGAGCTCACGGTTGAGGTGTCGTCCGGACTGCTGTCGATCACCGCGTCGCAGCGGTAGCAGTTGCCGCCGGATCCACTAGAATTGTCGTATGGAACACACTGCGAAGCACGACATCAAGCCCCGTTCCCGTGACGTGACCGACGGCCTAGAGAAGACCGCCGCGCGAGGCATGCTCCGCGCGGTGGGTATGGGAGACGACGACTGGGACAAGCCGCAGATCGGCGTTGCCAGCTCCTGGAATGAGATCACCCCCTGCAACCTCACCCTCAAGAAGCTCGCCGGCTTCGCCAAGGAAGGCGTGCACGCCGCCGGCGGCTACCCCCTGGAGTTCGGCACGATCTCGGTGTCCGACGGCATCTCGATGGGGCACGAGGGCATGCACTACTCCCTGGTGTCCCGCGAGGTTATCACCGACTCGGTGGAGACAGTCATGTCCGCCGAACGCCTCGACGGCTCCATCGTGATGGCCGGTTGCGACAAGTCCATCCCCGGCATGCTCATGGCGGCGGCCCGCCTGGACCTGTCCTCGGTGTTCCTCTACAACGGCTCGACGATGCCTGGGCAGGCGCGCCTGAGCGACGGCACGGAGAAGGAAGTCACCCTCATCGACGCCTTCGAGGCCGTCGGTGCCTGCCGGGCGGGCAAGATGTCCGAGGAGGACGTGGGAATCATCGAACGCGCCGTGTGCCCCGGCGAGGGTGCCTGCGGCGGCATGTACACCGCCAACACCATGGCCTCGGCTGCCGAGGCGATGGGCATGAGCCTGCCGGGCTCCGCCGCCCCGCCGGCGATCCACCGCAACCGCACCGAGTACGCCCGCCAGTCCGGCAAGGCCGTGGTGGGGCTGCTGGAAAAGGGGATCACCACCCGCGACATCATCACCCGCGAGTCCCTGCTCAACGCCGTGGCCGTGGTCATGGCACTCGGCGGGTCCACCAACGCGGTGCTGCACCTGATGGCCATCGCCCATGAGGCGGAGGTGGATCTGAAGCTGCAGGACTTCAACGACGTCGGCGACCGCGTGCCGCACTTCGGAGACCTCAAGCCGTTCGGACGCTACGTGATGAACGACGTCTTCAAGGTCGGCGGCATCCCCGTGGTCATGCGCGCCCTGCTGGACGCCGGGCTCATCGACGGCAGCTGCCTGACCGTGACCGGCCGCACCGTGGCGGAGAACCTCGCCGAGATCAACCCGCCGGACCCCGACGGCAAGATCCTGCGCAGCCTGGACGAGCCGCTGCACGCCACCGGTGGGCTGAGCATCCTGCGCGGCTCCCTGGCCCCGGAGGGCGCGGTGGTCAAGACCGCCGGCTTCGATGCCGAGGTCTTCGAGGGCACCGCCCGAGTGTTCAACCAGGAGAAGCCGGCGATGGACGCCGTGCTCAACGGCGAACTGAAGAAGGGCGACGTGGTCGTCATCCGCTACGAGGGGCCCAAGGGTGGCCCCGGCATGCGCGAGATGCTGGCGATCACCGGCGCGATCAAGGGTGCCGGCATCGGCAAGGACGTGCTGCTGATCACCGACGGGCGCTTCTCCGGCGGTTCGACGGGCCTGGTCATCGGCCACGTCGCCCCGGAGGCCGTCGACGGTGGACCGATCGCCTTTGTCGAGGACGGTGACCCGATCCGGGTGAATATCCCCTCGCGCAGCATCGACCTGCTCGTCGACGAGGAGACCCTGGCCCGACGGGCCGAGGGGTGGACGCCGCCGCCGAACCCGAGGCTGCACGGGGTGCTGGGCAAGTTCGCCAAGCTGGTGCAGTCCGCCTCGGTGGGCGCGGTGACGAACGTATAACACCGCATTCGATAGGGTGCTTACCATGTCGAAAGAAATGTCCCGCGTGGCGCGCTCCCTCATCACCACCGTCGATGGGACGCCCCCGGTACCTCGTCACCGCCCCCGGAGGCCCTATGACCTCGCCAAGAGCCTACTGATCGGGCTGTTCTGGGCGCAGAACATCCGGGTACGCATCGAGGGCGCGGCCAATATCCCGCTGACCGGCGGGGTGGTCCTGACCCCCAACCACCGGGCCTACTACGACATGATCCCGGTGCACGGCCCCTTGGTGGTGCGCGGTGACCGCAAACCCCACGCCCTGCTGAAGAAGGAGGCCTTCGCCAACCGGTGGGTCTCCGCACTGTTCCTCGAACTCGGCGGCATCCCGGTGGACCGCACGCCGGGCAAGGGCGGGGGATCACTCACGGAGGCGTCGGACGCCCTGGCCCGTGGTGAGGTTGTGGCGGTCTTCCCGCAGGGCACCATCCGCCACGAGGCGGAGATCGGCGAGCTGAAGACCGGCGCGGTGCGTCTGGCAGCGCAGTCCGGTGCCATGATCGTGCCGGTGGGCTGCTCGGGCACGCAGAAACTCTGGACCAAGGGGCAACGCCCCCGCCTCGGCGGACGCCGGGTGACGGTGCACGTGGTCGTCGGTGAACCCTTCACCGCCAGCGGGGACGTGGCCGCCGACAACCAGGAACTGCGGCAGCGGATGCAGCAGGTCAAAGATAGGGCGGATGAGGCATACCGGAGCTACTCCGGCAGGTAGTCGTCCGTGGTGGCCGCCCCACCGTCCACCAGGGTGTCCAGCAGACCGTTGTCGCGCAGCCAGTCGGCGTAGTCCGCCCAGGCCTGCGGGTCCTGCACACCGAAGGTGGTGTCGCCGTCATTGTTGCCCTCGCGCAGGATGTCCACGGTGGCGTCGACCATCTTGGCCAGCAGGTCCGGGTCATAGGCACCCTGGGTCACCGGGGTCATTGCTTCGACCGCCAGGTCGGGGTCCTGCAGGGCGGCGTCGTGACCGGCGGCGGTGCCGGCGAGGAACCGCCGGATGCGGTCGGCGTAGTCGGCGTCCTGCGCCAGGCGCGTGGGGTTGGCGATGATCACCAGCTCCGCGGAGGAGGGGATGCCCATCTCCGTGGCGCTGAGCGTGGTGATGTCGGTGCGTTCGGCCAGTTCCACACCCTCGATGTTGGGGTAGGCGCCGAAGATGGCGTCGACCTGGTCGCTGAGCAGGGCCTGGTTCAGGTTCTGCTGCACATTCGGGGTGGTGATCGTGGAGCCATCGAAGCCGGCTTTCTCGGCGATGAAGTCCAGCGAGGCGGTCTGCGAGGGCGAGCCGGAGGTCGCCACCGTCTTACCCTCCAGGTCCGCCGGGGTGGTGATGCCGGAGGACTTCTTGGTGATCAGCGAGTTCAACGGGGTGGGGATCAGGGCGCCGACGTTGATCACGTCCAGGCCCTCGGCGCGGGCGAGGATGGTCTCGGTCTCGTAGCTGATGGCCAGATCGGAGCGTCCCAAGGAGACGTCCTTCGCGGCATCGGCGGTATTGCCGGGCAACAGGAACTCCACGTCCAGGTCCTGATCCTCGTAGGCACCGGTGTGCTCGGCGGTGTAGAGCGCCAGGTGGTCGGGGTTGGGGTTCCAGTCCAGCAACACACGGGTCTGGTCCGCGGAGGTGGAGGAGTCCTCGTCGGAGGCGCAGGCGGCGAGGGAGAGAACCGTGGCGGCGGTGACGAGTACGGCGGTGGGACGGGAGAGCAGCTTCATCATGGTGGAGGGGGTCATCGTGAGCCTTTCGGTGCCCAGGGGCAGCAGAGTCGTTCCAGCAGGGTGGCGGTGAGCAGGAGGAGGGCGGACATGAGGGTGAGGACCACGACCAGGGCGAACACGTAGTCGGTCTGCAGCCGGGGGATGGCCTGCATCAGCAGGTAGCCGATGCCGTCGGAGGAGCCGGTGTACTCGGAGAACACCGCGGCGACCGGCGCATAGGTCACCGCGACGCGCAGCCCGGCGAAACCGGCGGGCAGGGCAGCGGGGAAGCGTAGCCGCCAGAACACCGAGGCGCGGGTGCCGTGCATGCTGCGCATCGTGTCCACCAGCCGGTCATCCACCCCGCGGATGCCGGCGAGCAGGTTCATGGCGACGGGGAAGAAGCAGACCAACGCCACCACGATCACCTTCGGCAGCATGCCGTAGCCCAGGGCGATGGTGAGGATCGGGCCGAGCACGATCGTGGGGATCGCCTGCGAGGCGATGAGCAGTGGGGTGAATGCCCGGCCGATGACCGGCAGGTACCCGGCGGCGACGGTGACCAGCAGGGCCACGGCCACGCCGGCACCGATACCGAGCAACGTTTCCGACACCGTCAGCCATGTCGCGGAGGCCAACCGATCGGCCCAGTTGACCTGCAGGGCGGTGAATACCGCCCCCGGTGACGGCAGAACGTAGTCCTCCACCCGGTCACCGGCGGTGGCCCAGAGCCACGCCAGTGCCACGAGGACGATCGTGACCACCGGCGGCAGCACGGTGGTGGTGAATCTGCGGACCATCATGCACCCCCGGCGAGTTCGCGCAGCAGCGCCGAGCGGGCGGCGGCGAACCCCGGGTCGGCCAGGACGTCCTCCCGGGCGCGTCCGCGCCGTCGGTCGAACCAGCCCTCGCGGCTGCGTCCGGCAGGCTCCACGCTCCCGTCGGCCACGAGAACCACGCGGTGGGAGAGCAGCAGGGCCTCGTCCACGTCGTGGGTGACCATGACCATGGTGGTGTCGGTGGTGCTGAGCACCCCGTGCAGCCAGTCCTGGATCTCGGCGCGGGTGATCGCGTCCAGGGCGCCGAGCGGCTCATCGGCCAGCAGCACCGGCTTGTCCGCCAGCAGCGCGCGGGCCAGGGCGGCACGCTGGCGCATCCCGCCGCTGAGCTGGTCGGGACGGTGCCGGGCATGGTGCTCCAGCCCGCACCACGCCAGGGTCTCGGTGGCACGTTTGCGTGCGGCACGGCGTCCCACGCCCCGGTTGCGCAGCGGGACGGCGACGTTGTCGCGCACGCTGAACCACGGCAGCAGGCTGTCGCCCTGCGGCATCAGCGCACAGTGGCCCAGCCGGGCGTCCGCACCGGAGCCGTCGCGCACGCGCACGGTGCCGCGGGCGGGTTCGAGAAGGCCGGCGACGAGATGCAGCAGGGTGGATTTCCCGCAGCCGGAGCGGCCGATGACGGCGATATGCTCCCCGGCGGGGACGGTGAGGTGCACGTCCGTGAGGACGGCGGGTGAATTCGGGTAGGCGACGTCGACATGGTCGAGCGCCACCGCCGGGACTTCCGGCATGGGACATTCCTCCGCTCATGTGAATGAGTTCAGGTTCAGCGGGTGTGATCTCAGCCCCTGCGTGCAGGGACACCCCGTGTCTGTTGATCTGTGTTCAGTTGGTGACAACATCATAGGCTATCGGTACAACGACCCCGGTGTCCGCCCGAACGAGGAACGGAATGCGGTGATGAACGCACTGGGGGAGGAGTAGCCGCACGCGGCGGCGACCTGCGTCACCGCGGCCCCGTCGGCCAGTAATAATGTGGCGCGGTGCAGCCGCACCTGATGACGCCACGTGGTGAACCCCATCCCGCACTCCGCCCGGAACAACCGCGACAGGGTGCGTTCACTCGCCCCCACCCGGCGTCCCAGCGCCGCCAGCGGGAGGCTGGCGGACAGGTCCTCCTCGACGACGCGCTGTACATCGCGCAGGCGTGGGTCGTGCACCGTGGGCAGCATCGTCGGCGGGGCGTCCGTGGCGACCAATTGGTCGGTGAGCACGCCGAGGAGGCGGTGTTGCGCTGCAGTGACCGGTGCGCCGGCGTCGGCGCAGGCCACGGTGAGTTCGCGGAACAACGGGGTCGCCGGCACCAGGAAAGGTAGCGGCGGGGTGCCGGGGAACTGTGGCACCCCGACCAGGTGCACCGTGGCGCTGCCGTGCACCGTCCAGCTGTGGATCGTGCCGGACGGGACGAACACGGCCCGCACCGACGGGGTGAACCACGTGCCCTCCGGGACGAGGACCTCCAGCACCCCGGAACTGGCGTACACGATCTGGTGGGTGTCGTGAGAGTGCGGGGTCACATCGGAGCCCGGGCCGAGGCGACGGGTCTCGGTGGGCGCGGTGGCGACGTGGCGGATTCCTGACATTGATAGTCAGTCTAGTGAAAGCGCGCCGGGTGCGGGGTCTGCGATGGTGGACCCCATGACCTCGCACGCCGCCAGTACCGCCGCCAGTACCGCCGCCAGACGCAGCGTCCGCCTGCTGTCCTACTCCCACGCCGCGGTCGACTTCTACCAAGGCGCGGTCGCCGCCCTCGTTCCCTTCCTCGTGCTGGAGCGGGGTTACGGCTACGCCGCGGCGGCCGGGGTGGTGCTGGCGTCCTCCCTGGCATCGTCGGTGGTCCAGCCGTTGTTCGGTGTGCTCGGCGACCGGTGGCGCATGCGGTGGCTGATCCCGGTGAGCATCGCCATCGCCGGGGCCGGCATCGCCGCGGTCGCGGTCTCGGAGGCATTGTGGGTGACCGTGCTGGTCGCCGCGGTGTCCGGCATCGGGGTGGCCGCCTACCACCCGGCCGCGGCGGGACGCGCCCGCCAGATCAGTGGCAACGACCACGTGGTGATGTCCTGGTTCTCCCTCGGCGGCAACCTCGGTTTCGCCGTGGCGCCGTTGGCCGTGGCCGCCACGGTCGGTGTGCTGGGCCTTCGCGCCAGCCCACTGCTCGCCGTGCCCGCAGTGACCGGGATTGTCGCGGCCGTGTGGGCCGGGCGCGTGCACGCCGCGCAGGACGCACCGGGCGGCGCGCCCGGTACGTCCGGTGCGTCCGGCGCGGCTGCACCGCGGGAGGACTGGGGGAGTTTCCTGCGCACCACCGCGGCGATCATGTGCCGCTCGGTCGTCTTCGTGGGCATCGGCTCCTTCATCGTGCTGTTCATGCACGAGTACCGGGGCGTGGGGGACGCTCTGGCCTCTGCCTCGCTGTTCGTGTTCTACCTTGGCGGCGCGGTCGGCACCGCGCTCGGCGGCCACCTCGCCCGGCGGTGGCCGCGCACCACGGTGCTGCGGGCGTCCTACCTGGTGGCCACGCCCGTGGGCGCGGGCATGCTGCTGATCCCGGGGCCCGTCGCGTGGATCTTCATCGCGCTGACGTCCGTGGTGCTCTACGTGCCGTTCTCCCTGCACGTCACACTCGGGCAGGACTATCTGCCGCGGCACCCCGGCACCGCCAGTGGGGTGACGCTCGGCCTGGCGGTCTCGGTCGGCGGGGTGGCGTCGCCGGTGATCGGGGCGGCCGCCGACACCGTGGGCCTGGAGGTTGCGCTGCTGCCGCTTATCGCCCTACCGTTGCTCGCCGCCGCGGTGCTGACCGGGGTGCGCGACCCCTCACGAGAACACGGACAGGGCGAAAACCAGGAAGAGCATCAGGTGCGCCGCCCCGTGGATCGCCGTGACCAGGCGGCCGGTGAAGCTCGCCACTGACAGCAGCAGCGTGACCGCCAGCAACACCAGGTTCGTGGGGGACTCGAAGAGCTCGACATGCTGGCCGGTGGCCATGCCGATGATCAGCACCGCCGGGATCGTGAGCCCCACCGTGGACACCAGGGCGCCGTGGCACAGGTTGCTGACCCGCTGGATCTCCCCGGTGTGGGCGGCGCGCACCGCGGTGATCGTCTCCGGCAGGAAGACGATCATGGCGATGAGCACACCGGACAGGGCCACGGGTGCGCCGGCGCGGGCCAGGCCCTCGTCCAGCAGCGTGGCCATGTCGTGGGAGAGCAGCACGATGGGCAGGACGGTGAGCAGCAGGATGATCGAGCGGGCGATGATCTCCGGGCGGTGCCCGGCGCTGGCGCTGGCCGCACCGTCGGCGCGCGGCGCCGGGGCGTCCTGCGTGGTTGTCTGCGCGGTTGTTTCGGCGGTGACCTCACGGAAGTCGGCGGCCTGCGCGCCGGTCTGGCGGTACAGGAAGTAGCCGTAGAGCACCACGGTGAGCAGCGCGATCGTCACCGCCTGGCCGGTGGTGTACGAGCCGTCCGACCCGATCAGGCCCGGCATCACGAAGGCCATCGTGGTCAGCACCACGAGCAGCGCGAGGTAGGACGAGGTGCCGGTCCGGTTGGGGGTGAGGTCGCCGTGGCGTGTGCCGCCGACGAGCAGCGCGACGCCGATGACGAGGTTGAGGATGATCATCGACACCGCCATCACCGAGTCGCGGGCGATGGTGGTGTGCTCGCCGGGGCCGAGCATCACCGCGGAGATCAGGATGACCTCGATGACCACGATCGACAGGGTCAGCACCAGGGTGCCGTAAGGGTCGCCGAGGCGGTGGGCGAGGTGTTCGGCCTGCGCGACCACGCCGAAGGCGCAGACGACGATCACGCCGACGAGGCCGAGAAGGATGGCGGTGAGTACCGGGGTGGAGAGATCGCCGTCGAGGACCGGGCCGGCGAGGAGGGTGGCCAGGAAAGTCCCCCAGCCGAGGATAAGACGCGCGACGACAGACGTTGTGAGGGTCTCGCGCAGGGCGGATGCACTGGTCATGATGATGTACCCGGAATCTTCCGCGGGGACGTCCCTGCTCGAGCGGTGTGCCGACGGGCCGTCCCGCCGGAGTTCGTGTTCGAGGCCATGCTAGCACCGGTGTGGAGGTGTGGGTGGGGGTGTGACCCGTAAGGTTCAAGTGGGATGCATGAATAGGTCGCGGGTGGCATGGGACATGAACCTGCAGGAGGTATGGGAGATGACTAGTCTCCTCACCAACTCAGCCTGCCTCAAGGAGCGGCATCGCCTGTCGCGGTCTCCTCTGGGGTAGCCAGATGCTACCGCTGGATGCGCATCGTGGGGTCGTCGTACTGGTCTGTCTGATCTGAGATAGGGGGAGGGGTAGGGGCTGGAGGTGCCTGTTGGTCTGTCTTACTTGGCATAGGGGGAGGGTTAGGGGCTGGAGGTGCCTGCTGGTCTTTCTTACTTGGCATAGGGGGAGGGGTGGGGACTGGAGGTGCCTGCGGTGCCGTTATGTTCTCGACGATCGTCTCGATGCCGGCAGCGATCCGCTCCAACGCCGCGACCTGTCGCCAGGCGGCAGCCTCGGTAAGATCTCCGGGCCTGTAGATGGGACCGGCGATGTCGGTCAGGTACCGAGTCAGCTGGTCGGCTGACCCGGGGTTGCCGATATCGACGGCGAAAGTCTCTGGTGAAGGTCCGAAAAAGCCCATTGGTGTGCCTGTCTCCTCTGATTGTGGTTTCCGTGTCAAATGTACGGGATCGTCCAGGCGGCGAGGGTCGAGCGGGCTTTATGTCGTTTGCAATGGCTGTGTACTACGCCAACTCGGGAATCCGTCGATGCAATTCGGGGCCGACGCTGGCGCGGGGTGGACTTCGGCTCTTTCGCCCCGCAGATACGTTTGTCCCGGTAACCTGCTTTTTCATGACGTTGCCCTTCGCGGGAAGTCCCGCACACCCCTCATCTCTCCTCCCCACACGATCCACCAAACTCGCCGCCGTGCTCACCGCCAGCGCTCTCGCCGTCGCCGTCTTGGCGCCAGCGGTCCTGCCACCGGCGGTGGCGGACGCAGCGGAACGTCCTGCGCCGTCCGGCTGCGAGGCGTACGTCCCGCAGGACGCCGAGGCGTCCTCCACCAGCGGTTCCGGAAGTCTCGGCAGTGCCAGCGACGAGACGGCGCTACCGCAGGACGCCACCGGCGCGCTCGAATGCCAGGTGCCGTCCCCGTCGATGGGCCGCGAGTTCTCCGTGATCGTGCGCCCCGCCCACACCGAGCACAACCCCAAGGTCGCCCTGTTCCTCGACGGTGCGGACTCCGGCGAGGTCAACGGCTGGGTGGAGAAGGCAGGCGCGCTCGACTACCTGGCAGGGGAGGACAAGACCCTCGTCTTTCCGGTCACTGATCCGTGGACCTGGTCGCAGAACTGGGACGAGGTCGCGCCCGGCGACGCCGACGACGCCCAGTTCGAGACCTTCCTCGTCGACGAACTGCCGGACTACCTTGAGAACTCTTTCGACGTGCCAGACGGCGGGCGGGGGACCACCGGCGTGGTCGGCCTGAGCGCTGGCGCCTACGCCACGATGAACATCGCCTCGAAGCATCCCGAGCAGTACAACTCCGTCTATGCGCTCAGCGGAATCTATGATCCGCAGTCGCCGGGAGGACGCTTCGCCATCGACATCACTTCCTCTCAGCTCAGTGACCGGGGGCGGGCTCCCTGGACATCCGAGGCCAGCCGTGCGGCGAACAATCCCACACTGAATCTGGACAATCTCACCATGCCGGTGCTGGTCAACGTGTCCACCGGCATCGTGCACCCCGAGGAGCTGCGGAGTGAGAACCCTTCGGCCGCAATGTTCCTTGGCGGTCCCGTGGAGACCGGGTCGTTCGTGATGACCGGGCAGCTCCAGGCCGAGACTGTTCGCCGGGGGCTGGATAACTTCGAGTTCCGCTATGACATTTTCGGCGGGCACACCTGGCCCACGTGGCGACGTGCGGCCTTCGATAATGGCACGATCTGGACGTTCTTGGAGCGGATCTGACTCCTAAGGCTGGACCCGTCGGGTGTTGCGTCGGGCCGAGCCCACCGGCTCCTGCTCGGCGGCCAGGGTAAGTACTTCGCTGGTGTTGTCTTCAAAGATGCAGGTCATGAGATTCTGTGCGTCGGGGTTGTCACCGGCGACTTCGGGAAGGCCGAGTCCGAGGACCGTGTTGATCAGCATCCCCTTGGCGAGGAATGCTTCGCACTGCGTGTCCGAGAGGCCCACGTCATCGCGCAGGACTCGGTAAATCCCCAGCATTCCTTCCCTGGCCAACGGGCCGAAACGGGGATGGTGGCCCAGGGTAAACAGGTGCATTGTGGTCAGGAGGATTCCTCGGTCTGCAACGAGGTCGACATAGGCTCGTCCGAGGACTGCCTGCATGTCGCTACCGGAGGTAGGGGGGAGGCTGCCCACCTCACGGAAGACTGTGGCGATGCGGTCGATCGCCCGCGACGCCGTCTCGGCGAAAAGATTCTCTTTGGAGCCGAAGGTGCGTACCACGTACGCCTGGCTTACGCCGGCGGTATCGGCGATGACATCGGTGGTCGCGCCGGCATATCCGCGTTCGCCGAAGACGAGGCTTGCCGCGTCGAGCATCAGTTCGCGGCGCTCGGCCGCAGGGATCCGTCCGGTTGCGCCATTGTTCACGTTGACAGGCTATCACTTGATTACTTAGATTAGTTGTAATCAATTGATTACAACTAAGGAGGCGTGATGGCTGACATCTCGGTTCAATCCCAGGACGTGAGGATGCGGCCCACATGGCTGGTGGTGCTCGCCGTGTCGTTGCCGATGTTCATGGCCGCACTCGACAACCTCGTGGTAACTAACGCTCTACCGGTGATCCGCGAGGATCTCGGTGCCTCGCTGGAAGCACTGACGTGGACCGTGAACGCGTACACCCTGAGTTTTGCCTCGTTGATCCTGATGGCTTCCGCCCTGGCCGACCGGTTCGGGCGCCGACGGGTGTTCATGGGCGGGCTGTTTGTGTTCACGCTGGCCTCCCTCTGGTGCGGATTCAGCGATGATGTCGGCATGCTCATCGCCGCTCGTGCATTGCAGGGAGCAGGGGGAGCAGCGGTCATGCCCCTCTCGCTGACACTGCTGAGTACCTCTGTTCCTCCGCGCTTGCGCCCCGCGGCGATCGGCATCTGGGGTGGCGTCTCCGGTCTCGGAGTGGCACTGGGGCCGATCATCGGGGGAGCCGTCGTGGAAGGGCTGAGTTGGCAGGCGATCTTCTGGCTCAACGTACCTGTGGGATTGATCTGTCTGCCGCTTATTCGCTATGCGCTTCCGGAGTCGCACGGCCGCCTCGAGCGGCTCGATGTCCTCGGCGTCATGCTGGCGGCTGGTGGTATCTTCACGCTTACCTTCGGCATCGTCCGCGGTAATGATGCCGGTTGGACCAGTGGTGAGATTCTCGGGTCGTTGGTAGCAGGCGTATCTCTGCTTGTCGCGTTCATTGCCTGGGAGGCCAGGGTGGAAGCCCCACTGTTACCGCTGCGGCTCTTTCGGAACAGGAGCTTTGCCGCGGCGAATGTGATCGGCGTGGTCTTCTCCTTCGGGATCTTCGGTTCCATATTCCTTCTGATCCAGTTTCTCCAGCTCGTTCAGGGAGCCAGTCCGCTCCATGCCGGAGTCATGACCATGCCCTGGACGCTGGCACCGTTGGTGGTGGCACCACTGACCGGCTTCATCACACCACGCACCGGGACGCGGCCGGTGCTGATCACCGGACTGCTGCTGATGGCGATCGGACTGTCCTGGATTGCTGTTCTTCTCGACCCTTCAGTGGAATACCGCGTTCTCGTTCCAGCATTTATCGCAGCCGGTGTGGGAATGGGCCTGGTGTTTGCGCCGTTGGCGACAGCCACGCTTCACGGGGTAGTGGCGGAAGACCAGGCGACGGCATCGGGGACTAACTCGACAGCCCGCGAACTCGGCATCGCGCTGGGAATCGCTGTGCTCACCGCCGTCTTCACCGGAGCGGGAGGCGAACTCACTCCGACCGGTTTCACCGAGCCAGCCGTCTCGGCAGTTCTTGTCGGTGCGTTGGCGCTCGTAGCTGCAGCAGCGACGGCCATGATGATTCCCCGGGAGTCCGGTACGGTGCCGTCTCAGTCGGACGTCACCTGACAGGTTGCGGGCAGAACATCACGCTGCGAGGGCCTGTTTTCCCGGACGGAGGCTTGAATTCACCAGGAAGGCAGGTTGACAATGGAATGAGTTCGTTACGGACCATTCTTGGCACTGGGGAGGGGAATGACCTACGCGCGGGGTTGTTCTTTTTGTGTATGACCATTCACGTCGCGTGAAAGAGCTTCCACTATGGGGGCCAAGTCGCATTTGCCGTCCCGTCTCACCCGTCGGTCTCCGGCACAGTATGCGCAGCGCAAACCTGTCCCGCGATAGACGGAGATGGGGCGCTGGCGACGGCCGGTCGCCCTGCTTGCCCTCGCGCTCGGCGGATTCGGCATCAGCGAGGCCCAATCGGGATACATCGTCACCTCCTACGCCCTCGGCGTGGTGGTCGGTGCACCGCTGATCACCACCTTGACCGGACGAATCCGGGGGTCGGCCCCGTCGCCGTCAGGGGGCCGTGCGACGTCGATCCGGGTTATGTCATAGACGTAGTGCAGCAACGTCGTGGTGTGTCCGGACGGGGCGCTTTCTGCTGTTCGTCCGACGGGTACGAACCCCGCCCGAGTCAAGACGTGCCGGGAGGCAGTATTCACCGGCACGGTTCGCGCTGTCAGCTGTGAAAGACCGCTGCGGCGAACGAATGACACGGCCAGATCCAGGGCCTCGGTTGTCCGACCCGTTCCCCGGTGTGCCGGATGGAGCCAGAATCCCACCTCGGCATGGTCATCGGTGACGTCGAAGAGCACAAGACTTCCACAGAAGTCGTCGGTGGAGACGTCGGCGATAGTCAGGACGGCAAGGCTGCCGCGGGACAGGCCCGGGACGACCTCGTCGCGGACTATGGCTCGGACGGAATCTGGAGTGTAAGTAGATTCCGGCAGGTGGCCGTACTGGCGTACGTAGGCGTCCTGGGTGCCCTCGGCGAATGCCTGCGCATCTTTGTCGGCGAGCGGTCGGAGGCGGGTGCGGGTGCCCTCGAGGGGGAGGAGCGAGCTGTCGAGCATGTCATCAAAGCTAACATAGATAGTTTAATGGGGTAGGGCGAGGAACCGCCTGACTATCTCGTGGACCTCATCAGCCAACGGCAGGCGGGTGGGTGCCGCTTTCATGAGGCGTAGGTGCGTGACTCCGTGGAGTGCGCTCCAGAGAAGAACGCTGTCTTCAGCTATCTCCGGGTTGTCGGCGCTGATCTGCCGTACGTCGGCAAGGCACTGTTCAAGGAGTTTGAGGGCGCGTTCGCCTATGACTCCGGTCGCGTCGGCGGTCGAACTGCTCGTGATCGGGGTTGCGAACATGATCTTGTACGGTCCGGGGTTGTCCAGGCCGTACCGGGCGTAGGTGAGGCTCAGCTCGACAATCTTCTGCGTCGGGTCCGTGATGTCACGCACAGAACGCTGCATGGCGTCGAAGAGTTGCGAGTAACAGAACTTCTTCAGTTCGATCAGGATCTCGTCCAGGTCTTTGAACTGTCCGTAGGGGGCTGTCGGGCTCACCCCTGCCTGACGCGCGACGCTGCGGAGGGTCAGTGGGCTCTCATTGCTGAGCAACTCAAAGGCGGCCTGGATGAGATCCGTGCGCAGGGTGTCCCCGTGTCCGCGAGGAGAACGCTTCCGTCGGTGTCCGGGGTCGGAGGGTGAGGCCGTCATAGTGCTTCAGTCTAACGCGGCTTCCAGGGGGTGTAGGTGAGTATTGACGGGCGTCAATTTACACCTGTAAAGTCAAATGGCAAAGCGGCGAATGCTTCTTGTGGACGGAGAAGGTTATGGCTGGAGGATTTGCACGACCGACTGTCTCGGTCACCTACGCGGTGACACTTGCTGTCGTCGTGGTTTGTCTTGCTGCGGCAGCGATCCCGTCACCTCTCTACGACGTGTGGCGTGAGCAGATCGGGTTCTCTATCGGCTCCCAGGGGGTAGTTTTCGGTGTATATGCGCTGACGCTGATACCGGCGCTACTTCTGGGGGCCGTACTGGCGGACAAAGGCAGGGGATGGGCGGTTCTGGGGGTAGGTCTGACCCTGAGTTTGATCGCGAGCCTTGTTTTCGTCTGCGCCTCAACGCTCTGGATCCTTGTCGTCGCTCGAGCGGTGCAGGGGGTGTCCGTGGGGCTCGTCAACGCGTCCGCCAATGTTCTCGCCTTGGAGTTCCAGCCGACGAACAACAGTCGCCGAGCATCGGTGGCCACGGCAACCGCAGTCGCCGGAGGGCTGGCATCAGGGGCACTCGGGTCCGGGGTGCTTGCGGAGTATGTCGGCGCTCCGACGCGGCTCGTCTTCCTGGTGCACGGGGGTGTCGCCTGTGTGCTGCTGGTTATTCTCACATCTCAGAGGCGAAAACGGTATGGCGTCGACGGGGCGCAAAGCCCACCGGAGCATGTACCTGCTCTCTGGTCGCCGGCGCTCTATGTCGTGTGTTGTCTCGCAGTGATGGCTGCGTGGGCTCTCGGTGCAATGTTTCTTGCAGTCGGGCCAAGTTACGCTCTCGAGCTTCTCCATGTGGAGAACTTGGCACTGGCCGGTACGGTGACCTCCGCATTGTTCATTCTTGCCTGTGCTGCCGAACAGTGCGCCTCGCGGATCGATGACCACAAGAATCTGGCCATCGGGCTGTGTTGTCTGATGGTCGGTTCCGTCCTGGTCGTCGCTGCTTTCCCGTCCTCCAGTGTCATCATCCTGGGACTGGGAGCGGTCTTCTGTGGCGTGGGACTAGGTCTCGTCTTCGTCTCCACGCTCGCGATCGTCAACCTCATCATTCCCCCGGAGCGCCGGCGCATGTTGACTGCGCTGTATTTTTCACTGCTTTTTCTGGCGAATTCGCTGCCAGTGGTCATCATCGGATATCTCGCGGATGTCGTCGGGCTGCCGTGGGCCGTCACAGGATTAGCTGCCGTGATCATCGTGACCGCCCTTGGTCTGCTGCTTGCGCTGAGAGTGCTGCGAGTCCGGCAGCGACAATTGCGTCAGCGCTGACGGAGTGTTGGGCATGGAGTTGGGAGTACGTCGGCGCGATCCCGGGATCAACGGCGGCCGTGCGCTCGTTGTCCACCATGGGGGCAGCGTTGGCGCTGCCGACGACGAAGTTCGAGAGCATGTAAGCAGACCCGAGGGGGTCGGTAGATCCGACGTCATCGAGCAGGACACACATCCGTTCTGACAGTCGGAGATAATTCGGGCCGCGGGGAGCTCGCATGCCGATGACCTGACAGGCCCACCTGTGTCGCACCAGGTGGCGGTAGTAGACGAGCATCAGTGGCTGTATGGAAACGTCCTGTAGTGCTGCGGATATCTCAGGGTCGCTCCCGAGTGTCTCGTCCAGCGCGAGATCGAAGAGATCGTCCGCTGATTCAATGCGTGAGTAGAGACTCGGTGCGGCGACGTCGAGTTCTTTCGCGACCGCCCGGACCGTCAGTGCGCGTAGCCCGCCGGCGTCGAGGAGCATGGCGGCGGCGCGGGCGATGTCCTGCTCCGTGATGGTCCGCGTGCGTTGGACGGGCTTGCGGTGCTCCCAGTAATTCACGTGTCCCAGGCTATAGGCCGGGCGCGGAGGATGCTAAGCGAACTATGTTAGTTTTTGGGTATGGCCATTGATGGGAAACCTGCATGGAATCTGACCACTGACCGCCTCTGCCTACGCCTGCATGACCGGGAGGACGCGGCGGCGCTTCATGCCATCTATTCGAGGGAAGACATCGCCCGTTTTCTTCTGGATGAGCCGTGGACCGCGGCTGATGCCTGCCGGCACGTAGAGGAACGGCTGGTGAAGGGTGACCTGGACGGCGACCGTGGTGCCCTCGCCCTCGTCATTGAATGCGACGAGCGCGCGGTCGGGGATGTGCTGGTCTGGTGGACCGACCGGAAGCATCGCATCGCGGAGATCGGTTGGGTACTCGATCCGTCCTACGGGGGACGGGGACTGGCACGTGAGGCAGTTGGCACGGTCCTCGACTTCGTCTTCGTGACGTACCGGGCGCACCGTGTGGTGGCGCAGATGGATGCGCGCAATGTGGCGTCGGCCAGACTTGCTGCGGCGGTGGGGATGAGCAAGGAGGCGCATCATCGCCAGGACTGGTGGAGCAAGGGGGAGTGGACCGATACGGTCATCTACGCTGTCCTCGCTGAAGACCGTGTGCATTGCCCTGAACGGTCGTAGTCACGGGCAACCGCCGAAGCGACAGTGCCCCGAGCGCCGCTGGAATTGCAGGAGGGATCACCATTGCGGTGGTTGCGCTTGGAAACCTTGGTCACTGATCCGCGTGGTCGCCGGGGAGCGCCAGTTGGCGTCGCTCCGAAAACTCAGAGGGGTTTCTGCCAGGTGAGTAGGTAGCGCCAGAACAGTAGTCGGCGCACTCGGCACCCCGGTAGCAAGGCACCTGCGGTGCTGCGGACGTCACGGGTTGTCAATGGAGGGGCCAAGACCATGGGCATTGAGTCTTCTGCCGGACCGGTCGGGTACGTATTCTGATACCCCAGCAACTTCCTGGCGTAGAAGAATCCACCCAGAGCGTGGTGGGTGACCGTTGCGGCGAGCTCAATCGGCCACTCCCTCCGGAGGTCGGTCTTCGGCAGAGCGATAGCAGCGAGTGTCCCTCCGGGCCGCAGGGCGTCGGCAAGTACCGGCAGCGCATCCGTCAGATTCATGTGGTGCAGCGTGCTGATAGAGAAGATCGCGTCGTACGAGTCCGGTAGGGGAGGAGACTCCAGTACATCGGCGAGATTGCACGTCACATTGTCGGGGACCCGTCGTTGCGCGCGGTCGATCATTGTCGGTGAGCGATCGATTGCGTCGACGCGGTCGGCACGTTCTGCCAACCGCGCAGCGAATGCCCCGGAACCACAACCGACATCAAGCACCTGTCCGCAGCCTGTCGGCAGGTGCTTCATCAGGAGCCGGTGATAGAAGGAATTGTGGTCCCAGGGCAACATGACCGCAGGCTACCTGGCCCGGGCCGCGACAGGGGAGGTCGGTCGTCAGTCCGCGGGACGATTCATGGTGATCGCTGGTGAGCTATTCGCCATCGAAAAGCTCGGCCTCGATGTCGTCCATCGACGCAGAGACGGCTTCCGTCATCGACTCGTCCCAGAGCCTTCGGTACTCGGGGTAAGGCACATGGTGTCGGTTCCCGACCTTGACCGACCGGATGGTGCCGTCGGCGATGCGCCGCGAGACCGTGGATCGGGAGAGGTTGAGTCCCCGTGCAACCTCATCAGGGGTCAGCGTGGTGACTTCGGTGCTGACCACGACCGTCTTTCCCTCGGCTGAAGCGCCCCGGACGAAGTCAATGAGTGCTTTTTCCCACACAGACTCACCACGGGGCACGCCTTGTACGGCCTCCGGCGCGAGGGTCAACATCTGCTTCTTCATGGCACCGATTCTACGGCGTTTCTACGGCGTTGTGAACAGATTGACACATGAACTGTGCAGTGACGGGGAGCCGAGTTAAGTCAGGGAGCGACGTTCTGGGGTCGCTTCGCGGCGACGTCGTTCTGGGTGAAACTCCCGTTGCGTCCCCACAGGAACCACAGGGCCGCGCCGAGCAGCGGGAAGGCGAGGATCAGCAGGAACCAGACTGCTTTGCCGCCGCCGGCGAGCACATCGCTGGTGACCACGCTGATGAGCGCGGCGACGATGAAGGCCAGCAAAGCCAGAGCGATGACGCCGAGGACGACCAGGAGGGCGATGGCCCAGCCGTTGGACAGGCTTCCGTCGGAGTTGGTGGCCGCGGCGAGTGTGTACTGCATTGTTTTCCTCCAGAGGTGGTGGGGATGTGTTGACACCATGATGCCTCGTCCGGAGGGGCTGGTCGTCAGACCATGGGATGATTCACGGGACGGCTCACGGTATGACTCACGAGAGGCGGGACGCCTCGATGAGGTGCCGGCTGGAGTGGGCGATGAACGGACGGCCCGCGCGCATGCCGGCGTCCAACTCTCGCAAGGCATCGGCGTAGCGCTCCACCGAGAAGTCCGGGACCCACCACACGCACTTGCGCAGCAGCCACACCATGGCACCGACGTCGAAGAACTGCATCTGGCAGCGGGCCGTCTCCAGGCGTCGGACGCTCAGGCCGGACGCCTCGGCGGCGGCGACCTCGCCGTCCGGCCCGTGCGGGTCGCGCGCCGCGCGTTCCACGGGACGCGGACCGAGGAAGAACTCGATGAGTTCGAAGCCGGACGCTGGCCCCACGTGTTGCGCGAGGTAGCGTCCGCCGGGCTTGAGCACCCGGTGGATCTCGGCCCAGTCCGGGGACACCGGGTGCCGGGAACTGACCAGGTCGAAGGTCTGGTCGGGGAAGGGGAGCGGCCCCGCCCCGTGCGTCTCGACGACCTGTACTCCCCGGGGACCGAGCCGCTCGCGGGCGCGGTCCGCGTTCGGCGGCCAGGACTCCGTCACCGACATGCGGGGTGGCAGGACGGGGGCTTCGTCGACCACCTCGCCGCCGCCGGTGTCGATGTCCAGGGCTGCGGTGTCGGCGCTCTGCGCCAGGGTTCCCAGCTGCGCGGACAGCAGGCCGGCGTACCCCCAGGGAGGGCGCTGCTCGGTGGCCCGGCCGTCGAGCCAGGCAAAACCCCAACCGTCAACGTCGGCTGCTTCGGCTTCGCCAACAAGCTCTTCGAAAGACTTCATGGGGCCACCCTAACGAACCGAGAAAGCGCGGCTTCCTCTTGACCGTGCGAGAATTGTCGCACTATCATCGTGCGGAAATAGTCGAACGAATGAGGAGAAGAGCATGTCCCCATCCCGGACCTACGAGCACCCCGACACCGACGACATCGCCATCCACCGCGTACTTTTCGCGCTCAGTGAACCCCTGCGGCTGAATATGGTTCGCATGCTCGCCGATGGTGGCGAGGTTGACAGTATTGAGCTTGGGCCTGACCTTCCTCGCTCCACCTTGACGCACCACACCAGGCTGTTGCGTGAATCGGGCGTGGTCTTCGTCCGTGCGGAGGGACGCAAGTGCATGATCGAGTTGCGAAGGGATGACCTTGAATCCCGCTTCCCTGGGCTTATCGACACCGTGCTCGGCGGATACGACGAGGTGGACCCTTGATTCGCAAAGTATGGCCGTTGACCGCCGCCGCGGTCGCCCTGGGTATCGACGCCTACGTCCTCGCCGGCGTTTTGCCGCAGATCGCCGATTCCCTGTCCACCACCGCAGCGATGATCGGACTCGGTGTCACGGCGTTCACTGCCGCGTACGCGGTAGCGGGCCCGCTGTTGTCCGGACGGCTGACTCGTGGAAGCACTGCCCGTGCGTTATTGATCGCGCTGGGGGTGTTCAACCTCGGCAATCTCATCACCACACTGGCTCCCGGCGTGGAAGTATTCCTCGTCTCACGGGTCATCGCCGGCGCGGGTGCCGGAATTCTCACCGCTGTCGCCACGGCGACGGCGGCGGCCATGGTGGACGACGCCGAACGGGGCCGCGCGATGTCGATGGTGACCTTCGGGCTGTCCGCCGGGACGGTCGCTGGTGTACCCCTCGGCATGCTGATCGGCGATACCGCAGGTTGGCGGTGGACCATGGCCCTGGTCGTCGCGTTCGGAGTGTGCAGTATGACGGCGCTCGCTGTGCGCGCCCGTCACCTCCCGGTATTGGACAGCGGTGGTGGTCCAATCTTCAGCGTGCTGCACTCGGCGAAGACCAGCCTCGGCGTTGTCGCCGCATTTCTTCTCGGTATCGCGAGCCTGGGGCTGTACACCTATCTCCTGCCGATGGCGGAATCCCGGGGCCTGGACGACTGGGGATTCGCACTGGTGTGGGCCTGGGGTATCGGTGGTGTCTGCGCGACGGCCCTGATCGGAAAACCGCTCGACCGCTTCGGTCCGCGACCGTTCCTGATCGCCCTGCCGGTGATCCTCGCACTCGGCTTCAGCCTGGCCTGGACCAGTGGGAACCCCATCGTGTGGATCATCGCCGCGGTGCTCTGGGGTGCGGCGGGGTGGGCGACGGTGCCCACACTGCAGCAGGCATTGACCGCCGATCGACCTTCCCAGGCCATGCCGGTCATCGCCTTCCAGATGGCGGCAATGTACCTCGGTTCTGCCGTCGGAGCAGCGGCGGGTAGCAGTCTGCTCAGCGGCGGGACCGTCGCCGCGGATCTTGCGGGATGGGCTCTCCTCCCCGCTGGCGGAGCATTGCTGCTCGCCGGTGCCGTCAGCCTGCTGATACCGCATAGACGCGACCCGGTCAGGCCTGCAGGTCGATGAGCACCTTGATGTCGTCGGACCGGCGCTCGAAGGCCTCTTCGAAGCGTGACAAAGGCACCACGCGGGTGATCAGCGATGACAACCACTCGCGGTCGGCCTCGCCGAGGGCCTTCGCCGCGGCACGCCAGTGATCCACGTTGGCGTTGACCGAACCCACCACGGCGGTGTTGTTGAGCACCATGCGCTTGCCCGCGGCGGCGATGTCCACCTCCATCGGGTCACCCTCCTGGATGCCGAGCAGGCAGACGACCGGGTAGGGGTGCGCGTGGGTCAGGGCGGCACCGACGAGCGGGCCGGCACCGGTGGTCTCGATGACGATGTCCGGGTCCACGGTGTCCAGGATCTCCCGGAACTCGCCGGAGTGGTACGTCGCGCCCAGTTCAGCGACCAGTTTTGGCTTGATGCCGTCCTCCACGCGGTCTACGACGTGGACGTCCAGGCCACGCTGTTGGCCGATCAGGGCTGCCAGCAGGCCGACTGGCCCGGCACCCGTGATCACCACGGACGTCGGATCGTTCCATGCGCGCCCGCCGACGCGGTCGACCTGGTCCCAGGCCTTGGCCACGACGGAGGTCGGCTCCAGCAGGGCACCGCTCTTACCCAGCGCGCGGTCGACCTTGACCACGAAGTCCTTGTCCACGACCCAGCGCTCGCTGCCGAAACCGTCGATCTCCTTGATGCCGCGCTCGCGGTACTTGCCGTTGCGGCACATGTCGAACTCGCCGCGGGCACACGCACCGCAGGGCTCCGGGTCCGGACGACGCACCACGCCGACCACCAGATCACCCTCGGCGAAATCGGAGCCTTCGGGTGCAGAGATGACCTCTCCCAGCGACTCATGCCCGATGATCAGTCGTTTGTGGCCCTGCGGCGCCCAGCCGTAACCGCCGGAGTTCAGGTCGTGGTCGGTCCCGCACACGCCGAGGGCGAGTCCACGGACGAGGAGCTCACCGGGACCCGGGGTGGGGGCGTCGAACTCCTCGACGGTGAGAGAACCGGCCCTGCCGGGTTCCACTGTGATGGCTTTCATGGTTCCTCCTGAAGTCGACTATCCGGCGAACGGCCGGACGGGTTGGCCCTGGACGCCAGGGGTGGCCACGTAGACCGCCCCGGCAGTGGGTTGGGTGCCCTCGGGGACGTTCTCCCTGGTGGTGGTAATGAACAAGCGGTCCAGATCCGCACCGCCGAACGTACAGGCGGTGATATTCGTGACCGGCAGGTCGATCTGCCCGATAAGGCGTCCGGACGGGTCGCGACACTCCACGCGTGATCCGCCGTAGATTGCCGTCCACACATTGCCTTCGGCATCCACGCACAGGCCATCGGGCCCGCCGGCCGGGTCATTGTCGTCGAGGGTGAACAGTGTCCTCCCATCGTGCAGACCCTGGTTGGCGTCCCACGAGAACACTTGCGTTGAGCGGGTGGGGGTGTCGTTGTAGTAGGCCAGCGAGCCGTCCGGGCTCCAGTCGATGCCATTGGAGACCGTCACCGCGTCCAGCACCGTCGTCACCGTGTGGTCGGCACCCACCGCCACCAGCACACCGCCGCCGGACGCCTGGTCGTAGCGCATCGACCCGGCGTACAGCGTCCCGTCCGGCGCGCAGCCGCCGTCGTTGAGACGCGCCGACGAGGACGTCAGGACGTCCACCGCCGGGGCCAGGTCGGACAGGACGGCGTCCTGCGCCACTGCGATCCCCCGTGAGGTGGCGACGACCGCGCCGCCGCCGCGGCGGGGACGCAGGAAGGCGGCGACGGGGTCGCCGATTGCGGCGGCGGTGACCGATCCGTCCTGCCCGGCGGTGAGGACGCGACCTGCGGTCATGTCGACGTAGCGCAGCGTGCCGGCGACGGAGGAACCGTCCTGCGGCCACCACACGGGGCCCTCGGCGTGGAAAGCGACCGGCTCGGTGAACTGTTCGGCGATCATGACTCAGAGTGTAGGCATCCCCGCGGCGGAGTAGCGTGGCGGCATGGCGACGACCGAACACCGGGACACCCGGGAAACCCTGTTACGCAGTGGATACGCCCTGCTTGGCGTGATGATTATCGGGCTCGGCGCGGCCATCCTCCAGACGGGTGGGGTCGGCGTCGACCCGTACACCGCGATGAACATCGGTATCGCCGAGTCGCTCGGGTGGACGCTGGGGGCCTACCAGCTCCTCAGCAACCTCGTGCTGTTCATCCCCGTGCTCATCTGGGGGCGGCGGTTCATCGGGCCAGGCACCGTGATCAATATGGTGCTGACCGGGTTCTTCATCGACCTGTTCACCTGGCTGCTCACGCCGCTGAAGCCCGAGGACCCGTCGATGCTGGTGATGACGGTGTTCTTCCTCATCGGCATCGGGGTCTTCGCCTTCGGCGCCAGCGCCTATATGAGCGCCGGGGTCGGCACCGCGCCCTATGATGCGATCGCGCCGATGATCGTGGAGCGCACAAAACTGTCCTACACCTGGGTCCGCGTCCCGCAGGACGTGCTGGTCGTGGTCCTGGCGATCCTGTTCAAGGGCCAGGTCGGCTTCGGCACCGTGATGACCGCGTTCTTCAACGGGCCGCTGATTCAGAACTTCACCGAGAAGGTCAACCGGCCCGCCGTGGAACGCCTCGTGGGAAAGAAGTAGTCAGAACACCGGCCACGGCACCGCCGGCATGTGGCCGCTGGGTGCGGGGAACCGGCCCGAGGTGAGCAGCCGGTCGCACCGGTCCGACAGGGCGGCGACCTCCGCGACGCTGAGCAACTCGCCGAGGTGGTCGGCCAATTCGCCGGTGAGGCCGTCGCGCACCGCGCGCACCGCGGCGAGTTCGGCGTCCTGCAGGTCCTCACCGACCCAGCCCCACAGCACCGTGCGCAGTTTGTCCTCCGTGTGGAAGGTCAGGCCATGGTCCACACCGAACAGATGCCCGCCGGCGGCGGGCAGGATGTGGCCGATTTTGCGGTCGGCGTTGTTGACCAGGACGTCGAAGAGCGCCATGCGCCGCAACGCGGGGGAGTCCTCGTGCAGCAGCGACACCGGTTCGTCGTCTTCGTCGACGCCGTCGAGGACGAGACGCCAGCCGTCGGCGAGCAGCCGCGGGGCGTCCTGCGTGGCCACCAGTTCGACCGGCGAGGTGTCGGTGACCGGCTCGCACCACAACTGCACCATGCCCTCGCCGAACGGGCCGTCGCGTAACCACGTGCGCGGCACCACGTCGAAACCCAAGGCGTCCGACAGGACGTAGGACGCCACCTCGCGGCGCGCCAGCGTACGGTCCGGGAAATCCCACAGCGGCTTCTCGCCGATCAGTGGCTTGTACACCACCAGCGTCCCGCCGATGGTGCCGCGGAAGGTGGCGTTCGACGCGGCGACGATGCGTCCTTCTAGCTCGAGCTCGCCCTGCGGGATAGTGCCGGTGACGTCGGTGTTCACGTCACATCCCGTCGGGGATGCCGCACTCGTGGCCCTCGGGATCCATCGGCTCCCCGCAGCGCGGGCACAATGGGCGCCCCGAGTTCACGATCGCCAACGTCCGGTCCACGAACGCCTTCGCCGCACCCACCGGGATGCGCACCGACAGCAGTTCGTCCGGCTCGACTTCGAGCTCGACCGGCTCATCGGCGTCCACCGAGGCCTGCAGCTCCTCGAGCTCCTCGGCGTCCAACTCGGGCGGGGGAGCGGCCTCGATTACCACCTGCGAGGTCTTCGGGTCCCAGCCCAGGCTGAGCACCCCGACCCGGAACTCCTCGTCGACGGGCATGTCCAGCGGATCATCGTCGACGAGCAACTCGTCGGTGACATCCGGGACGTTGAAAGGGTTGCCGTCCTGGCTGCGGAGCTTGCCGAGCAACTCGGCGATCCCCTCCGCCAGGGCGGCGGACTGCTGCTTCTCCAAGGCGACGCTGACCGTGGTGCCCTTGTCCTGGGCCTGCAGGTAGAACGTCCGGTCACCGGGCATCCCCACAGTGCCGACAACGAAGCGGTCCGGCCAGTCGAATCCGTGTGTGGTGGTGGGCATGGGGCCCATTGTAGGAGCCTTGGTCGCAGTAGCGCAGTAAATAGGTCGCGGAGATCAGTGAGAGTGGCCGGGTTCTGGGTTTGGCTCGTGGCCGGCGCCGCCGCCGACCTGTGCTTCGGTGTCGCCGGTGTTGCTGGCGGCCGTGGCCAGTGCCGCGAGCCAGGACAGGTCACCGTTGGTGGTGTTCACACACAGGACGTGCGGCATCGCCGCGGTGTAGTGGATGATCGTCACCGACGCCGGGTCGGCGTGTACGCGCTGGAAGTGGTCGAAAGGCATGCCGTAGGCGTCGGCGATGATCGACTTGATGATGTCGCCGTGGCTCACCGCCGCCCACACCGCGCCTGGGCCGTGGTCGGACTCGATCGCGGCATCGTGTCGACGGACCGCAGCGACGGAACGCTCCTGCATAGTCGCCAGGGACTCCCCGCCGGGGAACTGCGCGGCGGACGGTTGCTCAATGACCGTCTTCCACAGCTCCTCCTTGCCCAGGTCGGCGAGCGTGCGGCCCTGCCAGTCGCCGTAGTCGCACTCGACGATGCCTTGCTCGGTGATGAACTCGGGCGTCGTTGTCTGCTGGTCGATGATAGTTTTCGCGGTCTGTTGGCAGCGCTCCAGCGGGCTGGCGACGACGGCGGCCAGGGGAACCTCGGCGAGGCGGGCGGCGGCGCGTTGGGCCTGGTGGTGCCCGGTGTCGTCGAGGTGGACGCCGGGGGTGCGTCCGGCGAGGATGCCGTCGGTGTTCGCGGTGCTGCGTCCGTGGCGGACCAGGATGACTGTGGCCATGGGGCCGAGGTTAGCCGTGGTGGGGCAGGTCGTGCAGTGGTGTCTGTCGGGGCGGGAGGTAGCTGGCCGTGGACTTCGTGGCGCGGGAACTTCCCACTTAACTTCCCACCTACTCACCACTGAACTTCCCACTTAACTCACCAGGGTGTTATGTCGGGTGGGAAGCTTCGGTCGTTGGCCCGGGGCAGTGGGACGTCGGGCGCTGCCTTTCGTAGTCCGTTGAGGCGGCAACTCGGGAGGTTGGTGCGACTGACCTCTGGGTTTGCAGGCTGCGACGAGGTGGCTGAGGGGACTGGGGCCGGGGCTGGGAGGCGGCTAGTCCGTGCATCTTGTGGCGGGGCTACTTCCCACTCAACTTCCCACCTACTCACCACTTAACTCACCAGGGTGTTATGTCGGGTGTTGAGCTGGACACAATTGTCCGCGGGAATGGTCAGGGCGCTCAAGAAGCGTGGTCGTGGACGCCCTGGCCGCGGTGCAGAACCTTCACAGGTGGTCGCACTTCGTCTCACCGCCGAGGAAATCGCCGAAGTTGATGATCGGGCAGGGCGGGAAGGGAAAACCCGCTCCGACGTCATCCGCGAGGCTCTGCGCAACTCGGTCGCATGAGAGTTCATGATTCGGCTCTGAAGCATGGCATTCCGCCTCAAGAGTCGATTCAGTCGCGTCCTCTAGCGTGGTGTATCTGTAACCGTCGGTGATCACGCCGTCAACGACGAGACCATTGGCGGCCAACCTGGGGACAAACGGGCGGATGTCACCTGAGTCATGCCCTGGGGTGTTTTCAGGGCGGAATCCGCCCTGGGGCATGACTCAGGTGACATTGTGGCAAGAGGATCAGCGGCCCGCCCGCCCTCACCAGAAGCCCCACCCACCCCTGACCCCGACGACTCTGTAGCCCGCGAGCCGGGGGCTACACTCTTCCCCGATGGTAATCATGCGTGCAGAGGCGGCCTATCAGCGGACGGCGGCGGCCTTCAGGAATCCGACGCTTGACCTGCTGCACGGCAGGTACGCGCCGTTTGTCGTCGCGGCGTTGTCGCTGATCTTCACCCCGGACCGTCCTACCGTGGCGATCTCGGACGCCCACGTGGAGGTCGGGGACGTCGTCGACGAGCTGCGCGCCGCCGGCTACGACGAGGACGACCGAGCCGACCGGGCTGACCGGGGCTCCCGCGGCCTCCCGTCCGGCACCGGCCGGGAGATCTGCCGCTACTGGGTGCGCGTCGGCTGGCTCGTCCCGCAAATCGAGGACGGTGTGGAGGTCTACCGGCTCTCCGCGCAGGCCGTGGGTGCCTTGGAGATCGTCGGACGCAGCGGCCTGGGGCGTGCGCGGGTGTCGCGCTCGCGTGTGCGCACCCTGCTGGACGCCGTCGACCAGCTCGCCCACGCCGCGGAGACCGACCCGCAGGAACGTATCGCCACGCTGCAGGCCGAACGTGCCTCGATCGACGAGGAGATCGCACGGCTCGAACGCGGCGAGATTGACCCCGTCGACGACGACCAGCTGCTCGAGGAGGCAGAGAACGTCGCCCACCTGTCCCGCGAACTGCCGGCGGACTTCGCCCGGGTGGCGGAGTCGATCAACGCGATGCAGCGCGACGTGGTCGCGGACCTGCGTCAGGACGTCCGGCCCACCGGCGAGGTCCTGCGCGAGTACCTGCACCGTGGCCAGCACGTCATGGAGGCCACCCCGGAGGGTCGGGCGTTCTCCGGGGCGTTGAACCTCATCGGCGACCCGGAGCACATCGACCACCTCACCGACCAGCTCAGCATGCTGATGGCCTTGCCGTTCTCCCGGCACATGGGGGCGGAGCAGCGTCGGGAGTTGCTGGCGATCGCGCGGCGCGTGGAGCAGGGCGTGCAGGAGGTGCTCACGGCGCAGCGTCGGGCGTCGCATGTGATCACCGCGCAGGTGCGCACCCATGACCCGGTGCGTGACCGGGAGGTCGATGACCTGCTGCGCAGCGTGATGTCGGGGCTGCAGACGTGGATGCAGCAGACCGGGGCGCAGGCGCGCCGTCATGACGAGGTCGAGCCGCTGCGCAGTTTCCCGACCGCGCACCTGGGGCATCTGCGTCAGACGCTCAACGACCTGGAGGTGCCCGGAGGCCCCGAGCCGCTGCGGTCGGACGAGTCGGACGTGGAGTTCCTCCACGCCGATACGCGCGCCTGGGGCGGGCCCTACTACCGCGAGCTGGAGGAGTACGTCGCCGGGTTGGACGGCGACAGCTTCGACCTCGCCGACGCCTTCGCCGCGGTCCCGCAGGACGCCCGACGTCCCGTCGACCTGCTGGGACTGCTGGAGATCGCGCACCGCAACGGCATGCAGGACGGCGAGGACGTCTCCGTGGTGGAGACCGTGCGCCCCGACGGCACCGTCCGGCGCTTCGCCTTCGGCGCCGTCACCGCAAACACAGCAGCCGACACCGCAGCCGACACCGACCGAGGAGCTGAGCAATGACCGAGAACGAGCCGTTCATCGACACCGTGCCGATGGAGCAGGACCCGGACGAGTGCTTCGCCGGCGACCGCGGTGTGCTGGACCCGGAGGTGCGCCGGGTGCTGGTGCGTCTGCTGCAGCGTCGGTTCCTGCAGGCCGACCGTAACCGGGAGGACTGGAAGGTGCTGATGGACAACCAGCAGGTCATCGAGTCGCGGCTGCACGACCTGTTCGTGCGACTGGTCGTCGACTCCGATCGTGGGGTGGCCTACAAGCAGCAGGTCCGCTCCGATGAGCTGGACGTGCCGATCCTGCTGCGCGACGAGGCCTACACCCGCGCAGAAACACTGGTGCTGGTGTACCTGCGCACCGTCTACCAGCGCGAGTCCACCGCCGGCGAACTCGCCGCCCGGGTGGACGTCGAAGAGGTCGAGCAGACCGTGATGACCTACTTCACGCAGGCCAACGGGGACGTCGCGCGGCGTCAGAAACTCATCCGCAACGCCCTCGGACGGTTGCGCCAGGAGGGCGTGATCGACGAGGAGACCGAGGGCCGCTACCGCATCAGCCCGCTGGTGGAGATCGTGCTCAGCGCCGACCGGCTGCGTGAGCTCGACGAGTGGCTGAAGAAACAGGTTCAGGAAGACGGAGGTACAGAACTGTGACGATGCTCGACACGTTGTTCGGTCTGGTGCCGGCGGAGTCCCGCGGGCAGCAGTGGTTGGCCGATGAGCTGCACCTGGTCAACTGGGGTGGCTACGACGGCGCCCACCGGGTGAAGTTCTCCCCGGAGGCCACGCTGCTGTGCGGCGGGTCCGGCTCCGGCAAGTCCACGCTGATGGACGCCTACATCGCGCTGATGATGCCGCACACCACCCCGTTCAACGGTGCGTCCAACGGGGGAGTGACCGGCCGGCCGCGCGGCGAGGACCAGCGCAACATCTTGTCCTACGGGCGCGGCAAGATCGACGAGTCGCGCACCGACGACGGCACGCAGGTCACCGTGCTGCGCGGTGACGGCTGCGACACGTGGACGGCGGTGTCGATGACCTGGACCGACCACGACGGCTCCCGGTTCACCGCGGTCCGCGCCTGGTACATCCCGGCGTCCGCCCGCGTGCTGGACGACACGGTGAAGGTGCGCGGCGTGGCCGAGGGCGAGTTCGACCCGGCCGTGCTGGAGCAGGCGGCCGAGCGTCGGCTGTCGGACGCCGCGGTGCGGGCCGTGGGTCTGGAGACCATGGCCACCGACCGGGAGTTCCTGGCGCGCGTGCACTCGGTGCTGGGCATCGGTGCGGCGGGTGCGGGGGCCAAGGCGATGAGCCTGCTCGCCCGGATCCAGGCCGGTCAGCAGATCACCACCGTCGACGAGCTGTACAAGCGCATGGTGCTCGAGGAGCCGGAGACGATGGCCACCGCCGACGCCGTAGTCGCCCACTTCGACGAGTTGGAGAGCACCCGCACCCGGATGGTCACCGCCCAGAAGCAGGTCCGGGTGCTGCAACCCGTCCGCGGCATCCGGGCGAGGATCGAGGAGTCCGCCGAGCGGCTGCGCCTGCTCGACGAGCTCGGACGCTTCGCCGACGCGTCCTCCCTGGCGTCGTTGTGGCGCACCTCCCGTCGCCTCGACCTGCTGCACGCCGCGGAGACCGAGGTGCGCACGCGCAAGCAGGCCGCGGACGCCGAGGTGCGTGCGCAGGTGGCGTCCGCCGAGGCGGCCGAGGCCGAGCGCGACGGCCTGGTGGACGTCCTGCGACACTCCGGCGGCGACCGCCTGGACACCGCCGAACGCGAACTCACCCAGGTCGACCGGCGGCTGACCGCGGTGCGGCAGAACCGGGAACGCTTCGAGGAGAACACCGCCTGCCTGGACCTCGACGTGGCCACCGGCGACGACTTCGCCGCGCTGGCCGAGCGGGCGCGCGCCGCGCTCGCCGACCGCGACGCCAAGACGTCCTCCCGCGACGCCTACGCGGAGTCGCGCGTGCAGCTCAAGGACCTGCGCCGGCGGCTCGCCGAGGTCGAGACCGAGCACCGCTGGACGCAGCAGCGTCGCGACAACATCCCCGAGCGCCTGCACGTCGCCCGCCGGCTGCTGGCCGACGCCGCCGACCTGAGCATCGACGACCTACCCTTCGTCGGCGAACTGGTGGACGTGGCCACCGAATACGAGCCCTGGCGCGAGGCATTCAACCTGGCCCTCGGCGGTTTCGCCACCACGATGCTCATCGACGCCGACGACCTGCCCCGCTTCCGCCGGGCGGTGGAGACCGTGCGCACCGACGTGCGGCTGCGTTACGAGGGCGTGCACACCGGCTTCGAGCAGCGCGACGGCCTGGACCCGCAGCGCCTGCCCGGCCGCCTGGACTACCGCGAGACCGCCTTCACCGGCTGGCTGCAGGACCGCCTGGAACGCCAGTTTGGCTTCTACTGCGCTGACTCCGCCGACGAACTCTCCGCACGTCAGCCGGCACTCACCATCACCGGGCAGGTCTCCCAGGGCGACCGCGGTGCCCACGGCGGGCACGGCGGACGCAACGTGCTGGGCTTCTCCAGCCACCGGCGCCTCGGCGAACTCGAGGAGACCATCGGTGCGCTGCGCGCACAGGTCCGCGAGGCGGAGGACGCCGAACGCGCCGCCGGCACCGACCTCGATGCCCTCGACGCCCGGCACGCCGCCTACGCCCGCGTCACCGACCTGACCTGGGAGGAGATCGACGTCGCCAGCGTGGAGGCCGAACGTGCCCGCTGGTCCGGCATCATCGACGAGATCACCGACGGCAACCCCGAGATCGCCGACCTACAGCGGCAGATCGCCGAGCTGAAGGTCACCGTCACCCGCCTGCAGGAGTCCACCGGACGCGCCAAGGGCGATCAGGAACGCCTGGCCGCGCAGTGGGCCGACACCGTCGACGAGGTCGACGCCGCCCAGGAGGCACTCGACGAGGCGGAGAGCGCCGGCCGGGAACTCGACGACGCCCAGGCGTCCTACCTCAACGAACGCTTCGACCCGCCGGAGACCGCAGGCGACGGTTCCGGCTCTGCGGCCACCGCGAAGCGTCTGGCCAGGTTCGACGCCGCGCTGGACACCGCATCCAGGCGCCTGGAGGACGACCGCACCGCCGCGCAGAACACCGTCGCCGAGCAACGCGAGGCGCTGCGTCGGACGATGGAAACCTTCCTTGACGCCTGGCCCAACCCCACGCTGCGCGCTGATCCCGATACGTCCCTAAAGGACTTCGAACGCATCCTGGTCGACCTGGAGACCAGCGGCCTGCACGAACTCGAGGCCGAATGGCGCGACAGCCTGCTCACACTCTCCGGCAACGACCTGACCAACCTGGACTCCACGCTGGGACGCTCGCTGCGCGAGATCCGCGAGCGCATCGAACCGATCAACCGGATCATGGAGGACCTGCCGTTTTACGACGATGACCACCGGCTGCAGATCTCCCCGCGGGAGAACCAGTCCGAGGTACGCCGCCGATTCCGCAAGGACCTGCGCGACGTGCGCACCCTCATCGCCGAGGCAGGCAACGACGGCGAACGTGAGCAGGCCTACGAGCGCATGGCGCGACTCATCAACCGCATCCGACGCACCGCGCCCGACTTCGCCGACCTGGTGGACGTGCGCAACCACGTGCGCGTCAGTGCCGAGAAGATCCACGCCGTGACCAAGGAACACGCAGCCCTCTACGACCACATCGGCGAGAAGTCCGGCGGCGAGTCCCAGGAACTCATCGCCTTCATCGTCGGTGCGGCACTGCGCTACCAGCTCGGCGACGCCGACGCGGCGCGTCCCCGCTACGCACCGGTGTTCCTCGACGAGGCGCTGATCAAGGCGGACGCCCACTTCACCGAACGTGCCATCGGTGCCTGGCGGGGCCTCGGCTTCCAGCTGGTCATCGGCGCGCCGAACGACAAGTACAGCGCGATCGAACCGCACGTGGACGTGGAGTACGACATCCTCAAGGACACCCGCGGGCGCTCCTGGGCCAAGCCGAAGGTGGGGTTGGTGGGGTAGTCGAGGTGGTGCTGGCGGCGGGGCTGGTGCTTCCGGTTCCTGCCGGTTCCTGCCGGTTGAGGGGAGCACCCCGCGTCGCGTGCCGGATCCGGTCTCTGCGTGCCGTGAAAGGGACGAATCCGGCACGCTACCGGGGGTCGGTGGCCTCCGACGGTGCCGAATGCTGCGGGGCGCTGCTGGTTGAGGTGAGCACCCCGCGTCGCGTGCCGGATAGGGTCCTCGCGCGCCAAGAAAGGGACGGATCCGGCACGCTACCGGGGGTTGCCGTACTACTGCTGCGTGGTGTTGACGATGTAGAGGTCGCAGGGCGACTCTGCGGAGACCTTGCGCGCGATACTGCCCAGGATCCGGGAGAAGCCCTGGACGTGCTTATTGCCCACCACGATGGTGTCCGCGTCGAGTTCCTCGGCCTTCTTCAGCAGGGCATCGGCCGGGGTGCCCTCCACCGCGGCGGCGTGCACGGTGAGGGAGGGGTACTTCTCGCGCAGGACGTCCGACACGGAGTCAGCGACCTCCTGCGCGGCGTGGGAGTAACTCTCCGTGAGCCGACGGTAGGCGGCCTGCGTCCCGGCGCTCGGGTTGTTCGCCCGGGCGGCCTCCAGGGTGACCGTGCCGCTGATGCTGAACGCGGAGAGCACGTGCAGCTCCGCACCGGTGCCGGCGGCCAGCTCCGCGGCCTTATCGGCGGCGGCGAGGGCCGTCTGGCTGGAGTCGACACCGGTCACGATCGTCTTGGTCATGGTGCACCTTTCGAGGGAAGGACGGATACTTTCGTCAGTGTAGTCTGCGTCGGAACAGTGCGTGTCCCGGTACGAGCCTCAGTGCGTGGTGTGCACGATGTAAAGGTCGCACGGGGCCTCGGCGGCGACCTTGCGGGCCACACTTCCCAGTACCCGAGAAAAGCCCTGCACGTGCTTGTTGCCGACCACGATCGTCTCGGCGCCGAGCAGTTCGGCCTGGCGCACGAGCACCGCCGCCGGCGTCCCCTCCTGGGCGGACGCTTCGACGGTGAGCCCGGGGTGCGCCTCGCGCAGCACGTCGGCAACCGCCTCGGCGACCTGTCCGGCGGCTCGGGCCTGCCCTTCGCTCAGTCGCTGGTAAGCGACTGAGGTCGACAGGCCGAGGTCTCGGGACTTGAGAGACTGCAGGGTGTCGGCAGTGCTGGTGCTGAAGGCGGAGAACACGTGGAGTTCAGCCCCGGTGCCCTCGGCGAGTTCTGCGGCGCGCAATGCCGCGTTGAGCGCGGTTTGGCTGGCGTCCACGCCGGTCAGGACGATCTTCTTGCTCATCGGGGGCCTTCCTGGGAATCGGTGGGTGAGGTTGTGGCGGTGGCAGCGGTCGTCGAGGTTGTCGAGGTCGTGTCGTCCTCGGTGGTCGCGTCCTCCTCGGCAGTCTCTGCGGTCTCGCTTGCCAGCCCGGCCTGCTCGATGAGCTTGGGGCGGCGCACGGCCTGCCAGATGGCGAAGGCGATGGAGGCGATGGTCAGAATACCGAGAACCAGCGGGATGGGCTCGAGCATCCAGGAGAAGCTGCCGTTGTTGATGATCATCGCACGGCGGAAGCCGCTCTCGGCGATGGGTCCGAGGATCACACCGATGATCAGCGGGGCCAGCGGGTAGCCGCCCTTGACCATGATGTAGCCGAGGATCGCGGCGAGGAACATCACCAGCACGTCGAAGACGCTGGAGCGCATGGCGTAGGAGCCGACGACAGCGAGCACGATCACCGACGGCCACAGCAGGCGCGGCGGCACGGACTCGATGAGCTTCACCCAGAAACTCGTGCCGAACCAGCCCAGGATCAGCAGCACCAGGTACACCAGTGCGAAGCCGATGAACAGGCCGTAGATCAGGTCCGGGCTGCCGGTGAACAGGGTCGGGCCGGGCTGCAGACCGTGCACGGTCAGCGCGCCGATGAGGACGGCGGAGGTCACGTCGCCGGGGATGCCCAGGGTCAGGGTGGGCACCATCGCACCGGCGGTGCCGGCGTTCTTCGAGGACTCCGCGGCGGCGATGCCTCGCGGGTCACCCTTGCCGTACTGCGACTTGTCCTTCGCCGCACGCTTGGACTCGTTGTAGGCCACGAAGGAGCTGATGTCGCCGCCGACACCGGGGATGATGCCGATGATGAAGCCGATCGCGGAGCCCAGGAGGCTCGACGGTGCCAGTTTGCGGAACCAGGACGGAGTGGCGCGGAACTTCTCCGGCTTCATCTTCAGGTTCAGCTTCGTGACCCGCTCGACCTGCAGGAAAGCCTCGGAGACGGCGAACAGGCCAATCATCAGCGGGATGAAGGAGATCCCGGAGATCAGGTCGGCGTTGCCGAAGGTCAGGCGCGGGTAGCCCTGGATGGTGTCCAGGCCGATCATGGCGATGGCCAAGCCAAGGAAGCCAGCGATGAGGCCCTTGACCATGCGTCCCTCGGAGATCGAGGCAATGATCGTCAGCGCGAACAAGGCGAGCATGAAGTTCGCCGAGGAACCAAAGCCCAGGGCGAAGTTCGCGATCACCGGGGCGAAGAACGCGAGCAGCAGCACACCAACGAAACCGCCGACGCAGGACGCCAGCACGGAGATCTTCAGCGCCTGCACGCCCTTGCCCGCCACGGTCATGGCGTGCCCGTCGGCGACGGACGCGGCGGAAGCCGGCGTCCCCGGCGTCCTAATCAGAATGGCGGGAATGGAGCCGGCGTAGACGGCTCCGCCGTAGATGCCGAGAAGCAGCATCATGCCGGCCAGCGGTTCGAAGGCGAAGGTGAAGGGGAGCAGCAGCGCCACTCCGACCGTCGCCGAGATACCGGGCAGTGCACCGACGACCACGCCGATGAGCACACCCAGGAAGAGCATGAACAGGACCTGCACATCGGCGATGGCGCCGAAACCTTCTATCCAGTTACTCATGGCATGATCCCCTCGATGATGCCGTCGGGCAGGTAGACACCCAGGGCGGCGGTGAACAGGTAGTAGACGATGACGGAGACCCCGACCGGTACCAGGACCAGTCGCAGCGGGCTACGGATACCCATGATCAGCAGGCCGACGACCATGAAGACCAGGGTGGAGAGCATGAAGCCCAGCGGTGTCATCGCGTAGGTGTAGGCGATGCCGGCGGCCACGATGAGCACCGTGCGCAGCCGGGCACCCTTCTCGGGCAGGAAGGTGTTCTTCTCCGAGTTGAACAGCAGGAGCACACCGAGCCCGGCGAGAGCGAAGCCGATGAGTCGGGGGAGCGCGGCGGTGCCTGGATCTTCTGGCTGTCCCGGTTCGGGGAAGCCGGCTGCCAGGATGAGCAGGGCGACGCCGATTATTAGGGCGATCACCGCGATGATGCGGTCACCCAGTATGGAGCCCTGCGGTTGTGCTTGGGGTTGAGCTTGGGTGTCAGTCATCATTCCCCTCCCAGTCCTGCGTCGGAGACGACTGTCTCGTAGCGGTCGTATTCCTCGGAGAGGAAGTTGTCGAAGCCGGCGGCGTCCTTGTACTCCTGGGTGAACCCGAGGTTGTCCATGTAGTTCGAGAAACCCTCACTCTGGCGTGCCTCGTTGAAGCACCGGTTGAGTTCCTCGACATCCTCGTCCGGGGTGCCGGCCGGGGCGAACAGGCCGAGGATGGCGTAGCTCGTCCAGTCCATGCCGACCTCCTTGAGGGTGGGCACACCCGGGAGGAAGTCGTCGAGTCGCTGGTCGCCGGCGATGGCCAGGGCGCGTAGCTGCCCGCCCTCGATGAATGGGGCGATCTCGGCTGCGCCGACGGAGACGGCACGGGTCTCACCGCCCATCACCGCCTGGAGTGCGCCGGCCGCACCGCCGTAGGGGACGTTGCGGATATTGGGTTGCTCGGCCTCCTGGGCGAGCCCGGCGAAGCCCATGTGGTAGATCGAGCCGGTGCCCGAGCTGGCCATCGTGACGTCCTCGTCGGTGGTCAGCAGTTCCTCGATGTCCTCGATGTCGGAGTCCGGCGGCACGCCGTAGGCGATGGGCTGCTCGCTGTACTGCATGATGCCGCGGACATCGTCCGGCCCGATTTCAGACACACCGAGGTGCGGGAGGATCGAGAGCTCGATCGACGCCACGCCGATGGTGTTGCCGTCGGCGGCGGAGGAGGCGACGGACTGGAAGCCGACCGTGCCGGAGCCGCCGGACTCGTTGCGGATGATCACGTCGCGTCCGCACGTCTGTTGGGCGTAGACGGCGAGCTGGCGGGCGGTGCCGTCGGCGGAGCCACCTGGGTCGAAGGGGACGACCAGGTTCAGGGGTGAGCCGCCGGACGAAGAGCCCTCGGACTCATCGTCGGTGCCGCAGGAGGTCAGTGCGAGGGCACCGACCATGGTGAGCGCGGCGACGGCTCGTCCTGCCCTGCGGGCGGTTCCTAGTTTTGGTCGTGTTGGGATCTGTCCACTCATGCATGGTCCTCGGGTCTCAACGTCGGTCACGAGCGAGTGTTCACTGTGCGAACGCTCGTTCGCTTTACGACTAAAACTTACCCGATGGAAAGTGTTCTACACAACACCACTGGTGAAATAGGAGGTTACTCACTACCTTCGCGCTCGACGACGAGGATCCGGGCCTCCGGGGCGGGGTGGGCGACGTGGGCGTCGCCGACCTCGACGCAGCACAGCGAACCCGGGGTGAGGTGCTCGACACGCTCCTCGCCGTCCACGGTGTAGTGCATGTCCACCGCACCGTCGAGGACGACGAAGATCTCCGGGCCGTCGTTGACGTGCCACTTATACGGTTCGTTGGTCCAATGCAGCCTGGCGGTCGCGGTGTCGAACTCCCCGAGGTCGAGGGCGCCCCACGGGCGCTCGGCGGTGAACTCGCTGGCGTTGATGAATCGCATGTACGGCTCCTTGTAATTGTTCGGTTTCTCGCTAGGGGTGGACGTGAACGGTCGTTCCGCCGAGGACCCGCCCGTTGACCTGCACCTCGATACGGTGCGGACCAGGGTGGATCGTGCGGATCGACACGTGGGCGAAGGCGTGCCGACGGCTGAACTGCACGGGCTCACCCGGCGGGAGGTCACGCACCGCCAACTTGAACACCTTGCCCGCCTTCGGCCCGCGCGCCCCCTGGTAGTGCACCACATAGTCCACGGCCGCGCGCGTCGGCGCCGGCGCAGCGTCCGAAGTGTCCGGGGCGCCTGCAGCGTCCGCCCGCAGGGTGAAGGACAACGTCGTCGCCTCGCCGATGGCGAGCGTCGACGGGGAACACGACAGTTCCAAGAGTTCGACCGGGGCGTCCGGATCGAAGCCGAGGATTGCCAGGGCGCGCGGGTCGCCGGCTTTGATCAGTGTGCGCAGGCTGTGCCGCACCACGAAGTCGCCCTGGGTGGAGGCCTCCGCCCACCGTCGAGCGGTCTCCAGTGCGGTCTCCGGATGATCCTTGGCGATGTCGTTGAGGTGGTTGGCCACCGAGCGCCGGACGTAGAGGGAATCGTCGTTGACCAGGCCTTCCAGCAGCTCCAGGGCGTCGGACGGATCGGCGATGAACTGGGGGAGACGTCCCGCCCAGGGCAGACGCGGGCGCGTCCCCTCCGAGACCAGCCGGCGCACGTGTTCGTCCGGGCTGTCGACCCAGGAGCGCAGGTGAGCCATGGTGGTCTCGTAGTGATTCAGGATGAACGGGCGGATCGCGAACTCCGCGGTGTGGTGCGAGGTGAGGTCGGCCAGCAGGGGCAGGGCGACATCCGGCTGCTCCAGCATCGCCATGGCGACGTAGTCGTTCACCGGCATGCCCGCCCACTCCGGCAATGCCGTCGCCGTGCCGTCGTCGCTGGCGCGCAGGACGCGGCGGACGACGTCCGCGGCGTCGGACGCCGGCAGCGTCGTCGCGAGCGCGGCGGCGATCTGCGCGCTCCGCGCCTTGAGCTCCAGGTCATCCAGGCCGGTGAGCGCGATTTTCTCGAAGGCCGCGCGGTCGAAGGTGGGGGATGCCGCGGCAAATGCGGCCCCGATGCCCGTGACGAGCTCCGGTGACAGGTAGTCCTTGAACGCTGACTTTTGGGGCTTGTCGTTCTGCTCGTCCGTCATAGGCGACAGTCTGCCACGGGGGTGTCGGCCGAGCGCTGTGGTGGGCTTGGCGTCGCATCAATTAAGACCAGGTCTCACCGCTAACCTGTGTTTTTCGTTGACGGGCGACCCTGTCACAACACTACCGTTTTCGGTATAGTCGTGACATGGCTGCTGACGTGAAGTACCGGGAGATCGTGCGTGAGATCGCACGTGATCATTATGGGTATGTCACGACTCGTGAGGCTGCTGAAGCCGGGGTGCCTGCAGTGGAACTGCCCAAGCTTGCCGCACGCGGTGGTCTGGAAAACATCGCGTACGGCCTCTACCGTGTGCCGGATATTCCGCCGACGGCCTACGACCAGTTCGCTGAAGCACTCCTGCGGGTCGGTGAGGGTGCCTATCTGCATGGTGAATCCACGCTCGCGTTGTTCGGTCTCGCAGACGTTAACCCGCGGCGGGTCGAAGTAGCGGTCCGCCGCCGTGTCCGTCCTCAACTGCCACCGTTCGTCGAGGTGACATGGGTGAGGGATGAGCAGCGCACGACATTCTATGAAGGGCTGCGGGCTCAACCTGTTGTTGATGCCATCCTCGAATGCCGAGGTCGCATCGGGACCGAGCGCCTTCTGGACGCGGCCAAGCAAGCACGGGGCGAAGGGTTGTTGACCACGACCGAGTGGCAGCAGGTGAAGAAGGAGGTTCGGTCGTGAATTACACCGCCATGCCGACAAGCGTGCGCTCTCTCGAACAGCGCATTCGCAATATGGAGGGCAGCGATGGGCTGGTACTGCGGCGTCGTGTCGGGATGGCACTGGTGGTCGTTGGTCAGATGCTGCCCGACGGAGCGATCAAGGGGGGGCAGCGCGATGGCGTTGCGCTACGGGCGAGGTACCCGGTTCACTCAAGATCTCGATGCCGCGAGAGTCCAGCCGATCGCGAGATTCCGCAGCGACTTCGAGGACGCTCTTTCTGTCGGGTGGTCGGGGTTTACCGGAAGGCTGGTCGAGAAACCGCCACCTCGTCCTCCAGCGGTGCCTAGGGCGTATGTCATGCAGCCCTTCGAGGTGAAGATCGACTACAGGGGACGGCCATGGTGCACTGTGAAGTTCGAACTGGGGCACAATGAAATCGGTGACGCTGACGAGCCAGAGTACCAACTCGCACCGGATTTGGTTCAGCTCTTCACTGAGGTCGGACTCGAAGCACCGAAGCCCGTGGCTGTCATGCGCTCTGACCATCAGGTTGCGCAGAAGCTTCACGCCGTTTCGAGCGCAGGAAGCGAGCGGGCGCACGATCTCGTCGACCTCCAGCTCCTCGACAAGGGGGAAGAACTCGATCTCGCCCAGTTGGCAATGACGTGTTCGCGTCTCTTCGACTATCGCCGTCAGCAGGTCTGGCCACCCACTATTATGACTGGTGCCCAGTGGGGTTCCCTGTACGCCGAAGCCGCTGAAGGCCTCGACGTTCTCTCGGATGTCGAGGAAGCGGTGGTGTGGGCGAACAACTTCGTCCATCGCATCGTAGGTGGGCAAACGGGCGAGGCTTCGAGCGTGGAGTCACGCTGAGCGACACGAGTCAGGGAGGAGTGGATTCACGATCGAGGAGGGAACAGGATTCTACGCGGTTCCGAGTTCGGTGAAAGTGGTAGTCCTAGTCGCTGGATACGCAGGCCGGAAGGTTCTGCTCGGATTCAATGGAAGAGGTGAGTGGGAGTTGCCTGGCGGGTGGCCGGATAAGCAGGACGTGACCCTGGCGGATACTGCGGCTCGGGAGGTACTGGAGGAATTGGGGATCGTTCTTGCTGATGATCCCGTACTCGTCGGTGCCGAGCTTTTCTCCCCGTTCCCAGGGCACCAGGTGACTCTGGTCTGCCTCGCAACCCGACTGAATACTGCAGAAACACCCACGCCGAGTTCGGAGCATAAGGACGTGCGATGGTTCAGGGTGGATGCGCTGCCCGCGAACCTTCCCCAGGTGTACCGGGGTTTTATCGAGTCTGCTGCTTCAAGAGTGTTGACAAGAGAAGACCTTCATCGGGCCAACGAACTGGTGAGGGACGTGCTCGACGATGATTTCATGTCCCGTGGGTGGAACTGACCTATTTTTCCTGACAACAGAGTGTGGTCGTGGCGATTACAACCGCCACAACACAGAATTCTGGCCAGCGTGGCGATTACAATCGCCACGCTGGCCAGGACAAGAGGCGTCAGTTAGCGTCCTCGTCAGATGGCGTGGACTCTCGCACCGTCGTCGACGGGAGACGCCTCCGGCGTCGCACCCGCGGCCTCAGCGTCCTTCGGCAGGTGCAGGAACGCGCCGAGCAGGATCGCCGCAACCAGCGCGATAGCGGCGTTGACGCCGATCGTCCGCTGAAGACCGGGGGTGGGCAGGGGAGACCCTGCCGGTCGGTGTCGCCATCGTCGGCTGGATGATCGGCGGATTCGGGATGAAGCTGGCTTACAACGCCAGTACTGCCGAGACGTTCAGTGAGACCAGCGAGGATGCCTCGGGACAGATGAGCGGCACCATCCAGATGGCGCAGACGCTCGGCACCGCCTTGGCCGCAGGTATCGGTACTGCGGTGATCGGTGGGTCTGGAGGTGGCGCTGAACTGCACACCCCGATGATCGCGATCTTCGTGTTGACGGGCTCTTTCGCACTGGTCGCGGTGCCGCTGGTTACGAGAATCCGGACGGCGTTTCCGTCAGGGAATCGGGTATGAGCGGAACCTTGTCGCCATCGATGGAGTCTCTCTGCTCGGACGGCTATCGCCTTGATATCCGCGCTGGCAAGGAAGTGAGGCACAGTGGATACAGCCACCTGGATTCAGCTGGTGCAAGTACTGGTGGGCATCGCAGCAATCATCGTTGCGGTGGTCACCGTAAAGCAAAAGCAGGCAGCTGACGGTCGGACAGCATGGTGGAGCAGACTTCAGTGGACGTTGGACCGGATCATCAGTGAGGACCGGATCGGAGAAGTGACGGGGCTCCGGCTCCTTCCTGTGATCACCCAATCATCTTTGTCCAGTGAGGATGACCGCAGACTAGCCGAAACAGTCGACGCCCTCGTCGAGAGCCTTTCGGACATCAGAACCCCTTCCACTGCCGTAGACTCGGTGTCAGCATTGAAGGAGGATGAAGACCTATGAGCGGGTTCTACATCAGCGACGCCCAGTTTGAAGAGATCAAACGTGAGTCTCTGGAGGAGACGCGTCGGGTCATTCGAGAGAAGTTTCCGGACCTGGATGAAGTCCGTGAAGCGCGCAAGGCTGGCGTCGAGCAGCCGAAGCGCCGTCGCTGGCCAGCTCGGCTGTTTAGCACAGGCTAGTCCTGTGGAAACTGCAACTTCGATCAGTTTCTACGGTGCCCACTAAAGATCTGAGCTACAGGAGACGACTGGATAGTGACCCGATGCGCGGGGTGTCCGGGCTCTCCTCTCCACGAACGGATTCCGATGACGCGGGCGGCGTGAAGAACGGCAGACCGTTCGGTAAACGGTAGCGTAGAGCGTCGGAAAATGGTCGTGTTGGCGTGATTCAGGTGCCAGAAACGGTCACCGCGGGGCCTCCGCTCGGACAGTTTTTGGCAGCTGGCTCACACAGGTCTCAAGAAGCGCGCCAGTTCCCCTCCTCGAGTAGATCGAGAAGATCCCTCACCCCTCCGCCAAGATGAACTCCGCAGCCTTATCCCAATCGCGATGGACGGGGCGTGGGTGTGGCCGTGGATGATCTCCGGCATCACCGAGGAGTCGGCGACGCGGAGACCCTGCACACCACGGACCCGCAGATGAGGATCCACCATCGAACTCTCGTCGGTGCCCATCCGGGCGGTACTCGTCGGGTCGCGCTGGTGCTCGACCGAGACGTCCACACGGTCCAGGGTGCGCGAGATCTCTGAGCCGGACCACTCCGGCCCGGCGAGCTCAGCCCACCGGTCGTAGTCCCCGGCGAAGCCGACGACTCACATCAACGTGTTGATCGACGAGCTCCCACCGAGGACCTTGCCACGCGGCCCCGGCCCCTTGTCCTTCCCACCCGCCTCCAGGAGCAGGACGGACCGGGATCCGTCCGCGCTGGGCTGGTTCGCCACCACTCATTCCGCTGAGCCGGCGCCGACGACCACGTAGTCGTAGGTCTCCGTGGTCTCTGTCATCTGGGGCCCCTGTGTGAAGACGGCCACGAGTGCTCGGCTCCGAAACTAGCGCACCCTCGGACTCACACCCTCCGGGCACTAATGCGCCACGCAGCGCCCACAACGTAAGGTTTGTAGGCATGCCTAACACTGATGCCGACCCCGGGGAGCGGGACGACTACATCGAGGTGTGGAACGACCTCGTCTCCACCCGCGATCTGACCTGGTCACTGGTCATCTGCGGGGTCACCACCGCCCTCGCGCTGCTGGTCGCCACGCTGCTGTCGTCCAGCGAGTTCTTCTGGGGTCTCGGCGGCGCCGTCGTCGGCTTCGCGATCTGCGTGGCGCTGTTCACGCCGAAACGCGCCGTGCGCATCACCGACGCGACCGACGCGACCGACGGCGCAGACGCAGAAACCGGAGCAACCGCGACCACCCCGGCAGGTGACCCGACCTGATGGACGCAACCCTGATGCTCCCCATGCTGCTCGCCGCCATCGCGGCGATCCTGCTCTACACCTTCATCGGTTTCATCCCCGGCACCGACGAGACCAGTGTGCTCGTGCCGGTCACCCTCGCCCTGGCGTTGGCCGGGGTGGACCCGGCGGTGCTGCTGACCTTCTTCATCGCCGCAATCGTCACGCTCAACCTCACCAACGCCATACCCACCGCCCTGGTCGGCCTGCCCGGAGGGGTGCTCTCGGCACCGATGATGGAGCACTCGCTCTACCTCAAGTCCCAGGGCAGGGCGGCGGAGACGATCAAGAAGATGGCCGCCGGCAGTGCGATCGGCACGATCATCGCCATCCCGGTCAGCCTGGCCATCGCCACCGCCATCGCCCCCTACGCCGACACCCTGCGCGAGTACGGCAACCTGCTCTTCGTCGGCGGCGCGGTGCTGCTCGCCCTGCTCGGCGCGAACCGGCTGTTGTCGTTGATCTCGATCATCCCGATGTCCCTGCTGTTCCAGGGGCTTCTCTCGCTCTACCGGGACCAGGGCGTTATCCCGGAGGACGGCAACATCTCGGTGTCCTTCTTCCTGGGTATCACCATTGGCCCCCTGCTGGTCTCGGTGCTGGGCCTGCTCAACCGCAGCCACCGGGAGAACCTGCCGGGCCGGCCCGCCACACAGGTGGACATTTCGCGCAAGAGCCTGCGCGGCCAGTCGCTGAAACCCAATAGGATCCTCACCCGCGACGAGACCGCTCGCACCGGCCTGTGGTCGCTGGTCTCCACCCCGTTGTTCTTCCTCAGCCCCGTCGGACTCACGTTCCTGCTCGGTGAGGGCGCGGCCGGACGCTCCGGGAATCGCACCACCCGGGCGAACCGGGCGGTGGCCGGCATGAACGGGGTGGCGCACGCCAGCTACCTCTCCGGCACGATCATCCCGCTGTTGGCGATCGGTATCCCGTTGTCGCCGGTGGCGATCGGCCCGGCGCAGGCCCTGTTCAACGCCCCGCCGGCACTCACGCTGGACAACAACCTGCACCACATGCTGAACACGCCGACGTTCATCGTGGCCGTGGTACTCGGCGCGGTCCTGGCCCTGGGGCTGACGTATGTCATCGCGGTGCGCTACTCCTACCGGATCACCTACGTGGTGATGCGCTACATCCCGCACGAGGCGGTGCTGGGACTGTTCATCGGTTTCATCCTGCTGCTGGCCTACCTGGACGCCGGGGTGGCGAACATCTTCGGTGTCCTGCTGGTCGGGGTCACCTGCGGGACGCTCAACAAGTTGGGCGTAGGCTACGGCGTGCAGTTCATGACCCTGTACGCATCCCCCTGGATCGTGCAGAACCTGCTGTGACGCGAAAGGAAGCTGTGCAGTCTTCACCTGAAACCCCTACCGGAGCCCATACCGGACACGGCCGGACGGTGGCGAAGGTCATCCTCCTCGGCGAGCATTCCGTGGTCTACGGGCATCCGGCGGTGGCCGTGCCCCTGCACAGCCTGCACATGAGCGCCACGGTCGAGCCGCTTGCGGAGGTGGGGGAGCCGTCGCGGCTGACCTGCCTGGACTACGACGGTCCGGCGGACGGCGCCCCGGAGCGTCTGGCGTCGGTGGTCAAGGCGCTGGAGGTCGCGTGCGCCTTCGCCGGACGCCCCACTACGGGTCTGCACGTCAGCACGCGGGCGGACTTCCCGCCGGAGCGCGGGCTGGGGTCCTCGGCCGCCGCCGCGGGCGCGGTGGTGCGCGCGGTGCTGGACGCCGCCAACGTCGCGGCGTCCCCCCGCGAGCTCTTCGAGCTGACGCAGGAGGCCGAGCGCATCGCGCACGGGCGTCCGTCCGGCCTGGACGCGCTGACCACTGCCGCGCCCGGGCCGGTGTACTTCCGCGACGGCGTCGGTTCGACCTTCGAGATGGACCTGGCGGCCTGGATCGTCATCGCGGACTCGGGTGTACCCGGCCGGACGCGGGAGACCGTCGGTGACCTGCGGCGCAGGTACGACGCCGATCCGCAGGGCGTCGGGCCGCTGCTCGACGAGCTGGGCGAGATTGCCGACGGTGCGGTCGCCGATCTGCGCGCCGGCGACGTCGACGCGCTCGGTGTCCGGATGGACGCCGCCCAACATCTGCTCGCCGACCTCGGCGTGAGTGACGACCGGTTGGACGCGCTGACGGCCGCGGCACGCGCCGCCGGCGCGGTCGGGGCGAAACTGACCGGCGGAGGACGCGGCGGCTGCGTCATCGCGCTGGCCCGCACCGCCGGCGACGCCGCGGCGATCGCCGGGGCTCTCACCGACGCCGGGGCGTCCGACACCTGGATCCACGCACCACACCTGCAGGAGGAAGCATGACGGCCCCAATAAGAGCTACAGCAACGGCGCACGCCAATATCGCGCTGATCAAGTACTGGGGCAAGGCGGACGAGGAGTTGATCATCCCGCGCACGCCGAGCCTGTCGCTGACCCTCGACGAGTTGTATACGACCACGACCGTGGAGTTCGGCGCGGCAACTCAGGACACCGCGACACTGGACGGGGCGCCGGTCACCGGGCGGGCGATGGAACGCATCACCGCCTTCCTCGACCTGGTGCGCGAGCGCTCCGGTGTATCGGACGCCGCGGTGGTGACCTCGGTGAACACCGTGCCCACCGCCGCCGGGCTGGCGAGCTCGGCGTCCGGTTTCGCCGCGCTGGCCGGGGCGGCATCCACCGCCGCCGGGCTGCAGCTCGACGAGCGGGACCTGTCGCGGCTGGCGCGGCGCGGGTCCGGTTCGGCGTCGCGTTCGGTCTTCGGCGGACTGGCGATGTGGAATGCCGGCCACGACGACGTGACGTCCTACGCGGCCCCCGTACCGGGTGGGGAGATGGCCGCTGACCTGGCGATCGTGGTGCTCGTCATCGACGACGGGCCGAAGGCGGTCTCGAGTCGCGAGGCGATGCGCCGCACCGTGGAGACCTCCCCGGATTACGCCGGTTGGGTCGAGGCGCACGCCGGGCACCTGGCGGAGGCGCTGGACGCCATCGCCGCCGGCGACCTGGCCCGCCTCGGGGCGGCCGCCGAGGCCAATGCGCTGGGCATGCACGCCACGATGCGCGGGGCCGTCCCGCCGGTCGACTACCTCGGACCCGGCAGCCGCGCCGCACTGCAGGCGGTGCAGGACGCCCGCGCAGCCGGGCTGCCCGCTTGGGCGACGATGGACGCCGGCCCCAACGTCAAGGTCCTCACCAGCGCCGACAAGGCCCAGGAACTGGACGCCCACCTGCGCGAGGCACTGGCTGGGCAGGTGCCGGGGCTGAGCACCGTGGTCACTCACGCCGGGCCGGGAATCCAGGTCGATGCTGAGGAGGCGCAGTCGTGACGGCACCACGCGCGGTCGAGGTCCGGGCCCCCGGAAAGCTCTACATCGCCGGTGAATACGCCGTGGTCGAGACCGGTTTCCCCGCGATCCTCGTGGCCGTGGACCGCTACGTGACCGTGCGGGTCACCCCGGGCTCCGGCACCGGTCACATCACCTCCGACCTGTCGACCCAGAGCCGCCTGGAGTGGCACCGCGGGGAGCGGGGCATGATCGTGGAACCCGACCAGGCGCCCTTCGACTTCGTGCTCGCCGCCGCGGGCATCGTCGAGGAGGCGGCCGTGGCGATGGGCACCCCGCTGGAAGTCTTCGACATGGACATCACCAGCGAGCTCGACGACGACTCCGGCCGCAAGTTCGGCCTCGGCTCGTCCGCCGCGGTCACCGTGGCCACCGTCCGGGCCCTGTGCGAGTACTACCGCCTGGACCTCACCCGGATGGCCCAGCTGAAACTCGCCCTGCTGGCCAGCATCTCGGTGCAGTCCTCCGGCTCTGGCGGCGACGTGGCCGCCAGCATGTTCGGTGGCTGGATCGCCTATACCTCTTTCGATCGCGAGTGGGCACGCGAGGAACGCGATGTGCGTCCCCTGATCGACCTGGTCACCATGGACTGGCCGGGACTGTCCGTGAAGCGTGTGTGTCCGCCGGACCGGCTGCGCCTGCTGGTCGGCTGGACCGGGTCGCCGGCGTCGACCTCCCGGCTGGTCGGCGACGTGCAATCCCACAAGCAGGGTGGGGGAGCTGACAGGGGAGGAGTGCAGCTGGACTACCCGCGCTTCCTCGCCGAGAGCAGGCGTTGTGTGACAGCGCTGGTCGAGGCGCTGAACAACGACGACGCCGACGGCATCCGTGCCGGGATCCGCCGCAACCGGGAGCTCTTGCGCGAGCTCGGCGAGCACACCGGCACCACCATCGAGACCCCCACGTTGCGCCGGCTGATCGAGATCGCCGAAGCCTGCGGCGGGGCGGCGAAGACCTCCGGTGCCGGTGGCGGCGACTGCGGTATCGTGCTCATCGACAGCCAGAGCGGCGCCTCGGATGTGGACGGATTACTTGCCGCCTGGGAGCGGTCGGACATCCGGCTACTCAACCTGCACGAACACCAGCCCGACGGGATCACGGAATGACGGGAACGAGCGCATGAGCAGCAACCGCAAGGACGACCACGTCCAGCTGGCCGAGGAACTGAATACGAAGAACCGTGCCGCCGGTGGATTCCACGACGTGCGGTTCATGCACCACACCTTCAACGGTCTGGCCCGCGACGAGGTGGACACCTCCACCACCGTCGCCGGGGCCCGGTGGGAAGTGCCCTTCTACATCAACGCGATGACCGGCGGCAGCGAGAAGACCGGACGCATCAACGCCGACCTCGCGCGCGCGGCGTCCTCCGCCGGGGTGGCGATGGCCAGCGGTTCGGTCAGCGCGGCCCTGCGCGACCCGGCGCTGGAGCCGACGTTCCGCATCGTGCGCGAGAGCGCGCCGCAGTCCTTCCTCTTCGCCAACGTGAGCCCGGAGGCCACGGTGGAGCAGGCGCGCCGGGCGGTGGAACTGCTCGATGCCAACGCCCTGCAGGTCCACGTCAACCCCGCCCAAGAGCTGGTGATGCCCGAGGGTGACCGGGACTTCCGGCACTGGCTCGACCGGATCGCTGAGATCGTGGAGGCGGTGGACGTGCCCGTGGTGGTCAAGGAGGTCGGCTTCGGGCTCAGCGCCGACAGCGTGGCGGAGCTGGTAGCCCGTGGCGTCACCACCGTGGACGTCAGCGGACGTGGCGGCACGAACTTCATCGACATCGAGAACCACCGGCGCTCGCGCCAGGAATACACCTACCTGTCGGGGTGGGGGCAGAGCACCCCGGAGTGCCTGCTGGACACGGTGCACGGCCCCGGCGGCGCACCGGCGGTGGACGTCCTGGCGTCCGGCGGTGTGCGCACCCCGCTGGACGTGGTGCGCGCCCTGGCGCTCGGCGCGCGCGCCGTGGGCGTCAGCGGGCACTTCCTGCACGTGCTGCTCACCGACGGGCCGGACGCTCTGGTCGAGGAGCTGGGCGCGTGGACCGACCAGGTACGTACCCTGATGACGCTGCTCGGGGCACCGGACGTGCCCTCGCTGAGCTCGACAGACGTCCTGGTCACCGGGGAGACCGCGGAGTTCGCCCGGCTGCGCGGGATCGACCTGCCGTCGCTGGCGCGTCGGCGGTAGTTGCTGGCCTTCCTACACGTAGGAAGCTATGGGAACGTCACCTACGAGGCGCGGCTGTGGCCTCGGGGTCTGAACCTCCGAGCGCCGCCACACCATGTTGCTAACTAGGCGAGCGGAATGGGCGCCTTTCGCCTATGCTTTTGGAGTACGCACTCCAACTACCGAAGGGCCTTCATCATGAACGAGGACAACACCGCGCCTGGCAACGTGAAGGAACGACGGTCATCCGTCGGACTGGTCGTCACGACGGCGGTCATCGTCGTCGTCGCGATCGCCCTGATCATCCTGATCGGCCAGAACACCGACCAGGTCGACATGGGCTTCCTCGGATGGGAGTTCGCTTTCCCGCTGTCCGTGGGGCTCGTCGCCGCGGCACTCGGAGGCGCGATCGTCGCGTTCGCACTCAGCGGACTCATCGCCATCCGGCGCAGGAAATGACGCTGCCGCTCCTCGGCACAACCGGGCGGACCTACAACCCGTACCGTCCGAAAGCCACGGCGTGATCCACGCCAGCCCTGGCGCCGGCGTCTGAGGTGACGCCGCCGATGAGGTCGCGAGGAGCGGGGTGGTCGTCCAGGGCGGCGAGGTAGACCTTGTGCTGTTCCAGTGAAGCGATGCTGCGCTCGACCGAGTTGGGGGAGACCGCCACGGCATGCGTCGGTCTCGACGCCCCGAAGACGAGAAGGTGGTCGGCCTGCCAGCGCTCGAGGACCTCACCGTCGCTACCGGTGATGTCGGGGAAGACCCAGCGGTTGCCCGCATCGCGCGCGGCGTCCAGGACCACGAGCCCGGCCACCCGGTGGTCCGCCTGGTTCAACCCCCACGGCATCTCCTCGGCCCACCCCAGCGTGACCAGCGTGGTGGGCCGGACCTCGCGGATCACCGCGGCCACCGCACGGCGCAGCGCCAGCGAGTACTCCAGCACTCCGTCGGGGAAGTCGAGGATGCGCAGGTCGTCCACCCCGACCTGGGCGCAGGCATTGCGCTGCTCGGCGGCGCGCGCTGGTCCGGTCTCATCCGGGGACATCGAGTCGATGCCCGCCTCGCCGGAGGTCAGCAGCAGGTAGGACACCGACGCACCGGCGTCCGTCCACTCGGCGACGGCGGCGGAGACGCCGTACTCCAGGTCGTCCGGGTGCGCGACGACGCACAGGACGCGGTCGGCCTCGTCGAGGTGGAGTAATTCGAGTTGATCGAGATGATCGTTGGTCATGGGTCGGCCTCCATACCTGCTACATGCCTGCGGACAAACGTTCACGGTCAGGATGTGTGGGCGCTATCGTCCGTCCACCTTGTGGCCATTCAAGCACGACATCATCGGCGGTGACCACCGACAACTCTCCGCGACCGACTGAAGGCCCCATGAACTCACGTCCCTCCCGCCCGCTTCCGACCCACCCCGGGCGTCGTCTGCTCGTCGTCCCCGCGGCGGCCGGATTCCTTGCCACGTCGTTGTTGCTCGTGGGTTGCCTGGCGGATGCTGCCGAAAGCGTGCCCGACGCAGCGGAGTATTCGGAGCAGGTACAGGCTGTCGCCCTCGACACGCCACGGTTGTCCTCGGCTGACAACTTCCGGGATCTGGCCGGCGTCGACCGGGCCTACGCCGCGACGGGCGGTCACCTGAAATCTGAGTCGGTCTACCGATCGAATGCCCTGGACATCACTGACGAGGACCTCGACACCGTGGAGGATCTCGGGATCTCCACCGTGATCGACCTGCGCACCGACAGTGAGATTGAGGAGCACCCTGACCGTGTTCCCGCCGGGGCAGACTACGTTCACATCGACATCGTTGGGGGAGGGACCACCGCAGCGAATCCTACCGAGGACTTCTCCGTCGACTCTCCCGAGGACGCAGCGACGATGCTTGGCGACCTCAACCGCAACTTCGTCACCGACGAGGGCATGAGGGCCCAGTTCGCACAGGTCATCACCGCCGTCATCGAATCCGACGGGCCTGTTGTCTTCCACTGCACCGCCGGCAAGGATCGGGCGGGGTGGACGAGTGCCGTCCTGCAACTTGCCGCGGGCGTGAGCGAACGCGACGTTATCGACAACTATCTGGCGACGAACGACTACTCGAGCGAGCGGATTGCCGCCACCACTGAGCAGATTCGGATGAGCCAAGGCGATGAGGCGGCGGAGGCCTACGGGGTACTGCTCGGCGTGCAGGAGGGCTTTCTGCGGTCCGGGTTGGATGCGATGAAGGAGTTCTACGGAGACGTGGACAGCTACCTCGTTGACGGGTTGGGGCTCGAAGTCTCCGCCGTGCTTGCGCTGAAAGAAAAGCTCGTGGAGGCGTGAGACTCCCCGGCCGACACACCGGGCGCATCGACGTGGTTGACTCGTGGACATGATCAACGATGCTGACGCACGGTACGACGACTTCGTCTCGGTGGCCACCGAGGTCCTCGACAAGTACGACATCGCGTTGGACACCCTCGACGACACCACCGTGAATGCCACCCCGGTACCGGGGACGGTCAACTCGGCCTTCGCGCTGGCCACCCACGTCCACGGCATGGCGCGCTTCTGGGGTGGTGCCTTCATCGGAGGAGAGGAGATCTTCCGCGACCGCGAAGCCGAGTTCCAGGCGACGGGGACCGTGGCCGAGGCACACGCGCTGATCGCCGAGACCAGGGCGAGCCTGCCCGGCTGGGCACGCATTGCCCTCACCGAAGGGATTCGCAACCGGCAGGCACAAGGGACGGCGCGCCGGAACTACACCGAGGCGACGCCCGGTTGGGTCCTCGAGCACATCCTCCACGAGCTCGCGCAGCACCTCGGTCACCTGGAGGTCTGCCGGGACGTGGTGGCGACCCGGTGACGGCGACGGCACCGGAGTTCCACCGCAGCACGGCCGTACCGTCGCTGGAGGTCAGGCGGTCCTGCCGCGAGAACTCCTGCTACCGTCCGCACACTCACGACGTGCTGTCGATCGGGCTCATCGATGAGGGAACTTCCGTATTCGCCGGCCCGCTCGTCGGGCCGGTGGAACTGACGCCGGGGGACATCGTGGTGATCCCGGCCGGGCACGTCCACTCATGCAACCCCGACCGGGGCAGGTGGCGCTACCAGATGACGCACCTGGACACCGGCTGGATGGACGGCCTGGCCCCCGGAGGATTCGACACCGGAGGGGTTCGAGTCCTGCGGAGCGCCACTCTCTACCGGCAGATCGAGATGGTAAATGACGCCATCGTCGCCGATGCCCCCGTTGGCGAACTGGAGGACGGGTGTCGCCGTCTCGCGCAGCTGCTCGCACATGCCGGGGAGAGCTCGGACGAGGGGCCGGCACAGAACTTGAGGGGGAGGGGCGGGGCGAACAGGGATCTGTCTGTGCGGCTGCAGCCCGTCCTGGAGCATCTGCGACATGACGAGACGACACCGTCGATCGACGCCCTGGCGCGTGAGGTCGGTATGGGCCGCTACCAGCTCATCCGGTCGGTGAAACAGGTGACGGGGCTCAGTCCGTTGGCATGGCGTCAGAATGCTCGCATCCTGGAGGCCCGGCGGCTGCTGCGCACCGGCATGACGATCGCCGACACCGCGGTCGCCCTCGGATTCACCGACCAGAGCCATTTCCATCGGGTCTTTCGAGCGCATGTCGCCGCCACACCCGGCACATACCGCCACTGAGTGCACGAACGTACAAGACTCCGGTACCGCGGGCCCCAGAGACTGGGGGCATGGACCAGTTCTTCGTCGTCGCCGTCGCGCATTTCCTCGCCCTGTTGATTCCCGGGGTGGACTTCTTTCTCATCCTGCGGCTCAGCGTCACCGAAGGATGGCGGCGCGCCGGGGCCGCCTGCCTGGGGATCGCGACGGCCAACGGGATCATCGTCGCCGCGGCGTTCTCCGGGCTCTCGGTGATCGAGAACCCGGTGGTCCTCGGGGTGGTTCAACTCGCCGGAGGGTTGTTCCTCGTCTATCTCGGGGTGGCGTTCCTGCGGTCGAGTCCCCAGATGGCACCCCACGGTCCTGCGGAGAAAGTACGTGACGCGCCGCCGGGGCGGGCGCCATGGGCGAGGAACTTCGGCCTCGGTCTGGCCTCGGGTCTGCTGAACCCGAAGAACGCCCTCTTCTATGTGAGTCTCGCGACGGCGGTGTCCGGGGCGGCAGCGATGTCGCTGGTCCTCTATGGAGTGTGGATGGTCGGCCTGGTCCTGGTGTGGGACGTCCTGGTCGCCGTGCTGTTCGCGTCGCCGGCGGCGCTGAACCGCCTGGGCCGTTTCGTCCCCGTGCTGACGAGGGGTGCCGGAGCATTCCTCGTCATTTTCGGTGTGTTCATGCTCGGCGAGCTCGTCACAGGGCTGTGTTAGCGTGGGTCGATGAAGAGTTTCGAAACTGAAGAACTCCTCGAGGTTGAACACGCAGGTTGGACGTCGCTTTGCGAGTCCCGTGGCGGAACCTTCTACGGACGGCTGTTGACGGATGACGCCGTGTTCGTTCTGGTCAATGGGCTGACGATGTCTCGTGAACAGGTCGTCGACTCGCTCGACGGTGCGCCCTCTTGGGACACGTACAAGATCGAGGATGTCCAGCTCATACCCGTCGGAGAGGACGCGGCGGCACTGACGTACCGCGCGACAGCTACACGGTCAGATCTTGCCGAGCCGTTCATTGCCTTGATGTCCAGCGTGTATCGCCGCGTCGATGGAGAGCCGAGGCTCGTTCTCTACCAGCAGACGGCGGTCAGTGGCGACTGACCGCTACTCCTGGTTCTGCGGTGGCATCGCGGTGATCGACGGGTGGTCGGTACCGGTGGGGCCGATGCTGTCCGCCCCGCCGGGGGAGCCGATCTCATCGAAGAACGCGGCGTTGTAGTCGATGTAGTCCTCCCACTCGTCCGGCAGGTCGTCCTCATAGAAGATGGCCTCGACCGGGCAGACCGGCTCACACGCTCCGCAGTCGATGCACTCGTCCGGGTGGATGTACAACGTGCGTTTTCCCTCGTAGATGCAGTCGACCGGGCACTCCTCGACACATGCCCGGTCCATCACGTCCACGCAGGGTTGTGCGATGACGTAGGTCATACGTC
>NZ_JBQSWR010000005.1:0-290259 GCF_052377405.1 Corynebacterium sp. AOP40-9SA-29
GGCAATCGCGGCGACACCCATCGACATCTGCGCGGAGACCCGCACCCCGGTGAGGATCACCGGCCAGGCGAGAGGGAGCCGCACCCGCAAGAAAATGGCGGGAGAATTCATCCCCTGCCCGCGTGCGGCCTCGATGAGTTCTGCGGGAACACTTTGCAATCCCACAATTGCATTTCGCAGAATCGGCAGCGTGGCGAAGAAAACCACGATGAAAACTGAGGGTAATGTGCCGATTCCCACTAGCGGAATCACCAGGCCGAGCAGCGCCAACGAGGGAATTGTTAACCCGATCGCGGACAGTGCATTCGCGATCGGGGTCAGACCTCGGTAGTTCGTCACGACTACGGCGATGACCAGCGCAATTACGGTAGCGAGGATGAGCGCCTGCACAACCAGACTCGCGTGCTGGTAGGAGCGGAACAAAATGTCGGTCCACCGTGAGGAAATAAATTCATTCACTGGGTCACGTCGCTTCGTGGTCGGTGTGGTTTTTTCAGTAGTCTTGAGTGGTGCACGTCACAGACGTACTATGATAGGTCAGCTCACAACCCCGTGCAACCCGACGAGTTTCCCCGATCGGCCCGTCCCAGCGAAATTCAGCGCACTAATGCCGAAAAACCCCGGCTCCTGACCGGCATGGCAGACCCGATCACGGGAGCGCCGCGCGGCGTAGAATTCTCCCCGCCCGCCTGCCGCGCGGCCGATCACGATCATCCCACGGAGAAGGAGACGACTACCGTGCCCGAGTATCCCCGGAACCTGCGCCGAAAGGTCCGCGTCCGCCGCGCACTCAACAACGAGACCTACGCGGCCTTCGCCCTCGTCGCCGCGACCGTCGCCGCGTTGGTCTGGGCCAACGTCGGCACCAGCTACGACACCGTGTGGGGCACGGAGGTGGGGTTCACCGTCGGGAACTTCTCTTTCAACCTCGAGTTCAGTGACTGGGTCGACGAGGGTCTCATGGCCTTCTTCTTCCTCATGGTCGGACTCGACGTCCGCCGTGAACTCACCCTCGGCGAACTGCGCACGCGGGAGCGGGCGATCCTCCCCGTCGTCGCCGCGGTCGGCGGGCTGATCGTGCCGGCCCTGATCTTCCTGGCCGTCACCCACGGCGAGGACTACTCGTCGGCCTGGGGGTCGGTGATCTCCACCGACACCGCCTTCGCCCTCGGCATGCTCGCCCTGATCGGGCCGCGCAATGCGCCGCGCCTGCGGATCTTCCTGCTGGCCCTGGCCGTGGTGGACGACATCGGCGCGCTGTCGGTCATCGCCGTGTTCTACACCGACGAGCTGAACGTGGGGGCGTTGCTGCTGGGTGTCCTGGGCCTGGTCGGCATCTGGTTCCTGCAGCGCGCGCACATCTGGCGGGTCCTGCCCTACGCCGTGCTCGGCGTGTACACGTGGGCGTGCTTCTTCACCGCCGGCGTGCACGCCACATTGGCCGGTGTGCTGATCGCCCTGCTGCTCCCGGTCTACCCCCCGCGCCGGGCGGACATGGCGATGGCGTCCACGGCGTTCCACCTGTTCCGGCAGGCGCCGCAGCCCGACATCGCCCGCAACGTCCGCTCGGTGGTCGCCTACACCGTGCCACTGAACCAGCGGTTGTCGGACGTCCTGCCGCCGTACGTGAACTTCCTGGTGGTACCGCTGTTCGCGCTGGCCAATGCGGGCGTGGCACTGAGTCCGGACGCTCTGGGCGACGCTTTCACCTCGAAGCTGACCTGGGGCGTGGTGCTCGGCCTCGTCGTCGGCAAGGCCGTCGGCATCACCGTGGCGTCCTTCCTCGTCCTGCGGTTCATCCCGTCGGCCAGGCTGCCCGGGCTCGACCTGCCCCGCATCGCCGGGGCCGGTGTGCTCTCGGGCATGGGCTTCACCATCTCGCTGCTGGTCGTGGGACTGGCGATCCCCGACGAGACGCACGCCGACCAGGCGCGCGTGGGCGTGCTGCTGGCGTCCGCCATCGCACTGCTCCTCGCCTGGGTGGTGTTCCGCCTCGGCGACCGCACCCGGCCGCTGCCGGTGCCCGCCGGCACCTCGCTCACCAGGGCGGTCTCGCCGGAGGGCGACCACGTGCGTGGCCCGAAGGACGCCCCGGCGAGCATCGTCGTCTACGCCGCGATGAACCTCACCTACCGGCACGACACCGCCGACGCGCTGCTCGACGTGCGCCGTAAGTACGGTGACGAGCTCCAGCTCGTGCTGCGCCACCACACGACGTCGGACGCGTCGCTGACCGCGGCGCTCGCGCTCGAGGCGGCGGGGGCGCAGGGGCATTTCTGGGACATGCACGACGAACTGACCAAGGTCCGTGGCGAGATCGACAACGACGCCGTGCGGGAGTCCGCCACGACCATCGGTCTGGACGTGGAGGAGTTCGAGGAGAGGATCTCCCGCCAGGTCGACGTGAGCCGGGTCGACGACGACAACCTCGACCTGGAGGACGCCGACGTGGGCTCCGAACCGGTCGTGTACGTCAACGGTTCACGTTTCGACGGCCCGCAGAACGGCCTCGCCCTGGCAGTGCAGGTACGGAAGGTGCTGGACGGGAAGGCAGTGCCCTCACAGTAGTGACGGCGGGGAACGGGACCCACCGCCGCGCCGTTTGGTTTTTCACTCGCGTAAAGTACCAAACATGAGAATCCTGACACTCCCGGGCGACGGCATCGGCCCGGAGATCACCACCGCCACCCTCGACGTCCTGCACCACCTCGACACCACCCGCGACCTGGGCCTCCAGGTTGAGCAGGACACCATCGGCCTGGCCCCCCTCGCCGCCGAGGGCACGACCCTGCCGCCCCGCGTCCTCGAGCGCGTCCTGCAGGTCGACGGCGTGATCCTCGGCCCGGTGTCCCACTACGACTACCCGCCGGCCTCCGAGGGCGGCATCAACCCCTCCGGGGCCCTGCGCACCACCTTCGACCTGTACTCCAACCTGCGCCCCTGCCGCACTCGCCCCGGCCTGTCGCAGCTGTCCGTGCTGCGCGACCCGATGGACCTGGTGATCGTGCGGGAGAACACCGAGGGCTTCTACGCCGACCGCAATATGGCCGCCGGCGGCGGCGAGTTCATGCCCGACGAGGACTCCGCCTTCAGCCTGCGCAAGATCACCGCCCACGCCAGCCGTCAGGTCGCCCGCGCCGCCTTCGACCTGGCCCGCACCCGGAAGCGCAAGGTCACCGCGGTACACAAGGCCAACGTCCTGAAACTCACCGATGGCCTGTTCCTGCGCGAGGTCCGCGCGGTCGCCGCCGACTACCCGGACGTGGAACTCGAGGAACTGATCGTTGATGCCGCGGCCGCGCACCTCATCCGCCGCCCGCAGGAGTTCGACGTACTGGTCACCACCAATATGTTCGGCGATATCCTCTCCGACGAGGCCTCGGAACTCTCCGGCAGCCTCGGCCTCGCCGGCTCGTTGAACGTGGGCGCGGACATCGCCGTCGCCCAGGCGCAGCACGGCTCCGCGCCCGACATCCAGGACCGCGGCATCGCCAACCCCACCTCCCTGATCCTGTCGGCGGCGATGCTGCTCGACTGGTACGGGAACAAGAAGCACCAACCGGCGTTGTGCGCCGCGGCCGCCGAACTCACCGCCGCCGTCGACGCCGTCCTCGATGACCCCGCCACCCGCACCGGCGACCTCGGCGGCACGCTGGGCACCGCGGAGTTCGCCGCCGCCGTCATCGCGCAGCTGGGCGACCGGTCCAGCGACCGGTAGCTGTCCCTACTTCCCCTTCTCCTCCGCCACCCCGCCGAGATGCTCTCCCAGCAGGTCGGACGCCTCGGCGAGGCGTCCTTCCAGCACCAGGTCGGCGATCGCGACGTGCTCGGCGCAGCGCACCTGCGCGCGCGCCGGACGCAGCGTCCTGCGGTATTCCTGCAGACGGCGCAGCCGGTTGACCCGCGCCACCGAGTCCACGAGGAAGGGATTGTGCGAGCCAGCGACGAGCACCTCGTGGAAACGGGAGTTCAGGTCGAATAGTTCCGGCACGCTCACCTGCGCCGCACGCCCGTCGGCCAGGGCGACCTGCTCGGCGCGGCGGGCCGTGAGGTCGGCGACGTCCACCAGGTAGCCGGGCTCCAGCAACGCCGCGGGTTCCACGATCCGCCGGAAACGATGGCTCTGTTGGTAGGCATCCGACGAGGTCAGCACCTCACGAAAGCGCCACCCGTACCCCGGCGCGGGTTCGGCCCATCCTTCCGAGGCAATGCGTCGCAGCACCTGCTGCAGCTGCCCGGCGCCCAGGCCGTAGCGTCGCATCAGCGCGTTCTCGGTGACCTGCTCCCCCAGTTCTCCGTCGAGCCGGTCGCCGGCGATCGCGAGGTAGGCGGACTCTTCAGGCCCGGCGTCCTGTCCGGCGGGCGGCAGCTGCGCCAGGACGTAACCGCGCCCGTCGCGTCGCACGGTACCGGCCTCCACAAGCAGCGACAACGCCGCACGCACCGGCGTGCGCGACACCCCCAACTGCCCGGCCAGCGTGCGTTCTACCAGGCGGGTTCCCTCCACCGCACCGCTGCGCCGCAGGTCCTCGACGATCCGTGTGCTCAGCTGCTCGGCCAGCGGAGTGGCATCCACTACAGCAGCGTGAGTTCGGGGCGGGCACCGGTGGCGTCGGCGCGGTCCAGGTGCGCGTACTCATTGAACGAGACCAACTCCGCCCCCACGTACCCGGCCTGCGGGTCGCGCGGTTCATCGGCGACCTTGATCACCGTCACCGAGGCGTTGTACACCCGCCCCATCAGCGGCGGGACGAACTGACGCGACAGGCCGGACACCGCCGCGGTACAGGTGGCGATCACTCCGGCGGACGTGGCGACCACCGCGCCACCGTCCTGACGTGCGGACGCCGCGGCGCGGGTGAGCCCGCTGAGCACCGTGGCCCGGAACTGCCGGAAGCTCTCCCCGCCGACCCACTCGCCGATCGCGCCGGCGAGCACCTCGCGCATCACCGGACCAGCGTCGTGTGTGCCGTCCCCGCCGTGATGCGTGTGCCCCGTTGCCGCCTTCAACCGCGCGGCGGTCTCCGGATTACGACGCAGCCACGGCACGACGACGGCATCGGAATCGAGTTCCTTCCACGCCGTGTCCGTGACAGGTTCGGCAGCAGATTCAGCGCCATCCAGCGCACGGGCGATAGCCGCAGCGGTGTCGTGCTGGCGGTGCAGCGGGCCGCAGATCACCGGCAAGCGCGGGCCACCGTCCAGCCGTCGGGCCAGGGACTCGCCCACCGTCGCCGCCTGGCGTCGTCCCAGGTCAGTCAGCCCGTCGTACCGGCTCTCCACCGAGCGTTCGTCACCGGCACCGCCGTAACCGGACATCCCCGCGCCGGCCTGACCGTGACGCACGAGGTAGATCAGTGCCATGGTTCGCTCCTGTTCCCCGGCGGGGACGTCCTCCGTCGGCATCTGCGCCACTGCCGGTTGAACAGTGGTTCGCTGAGTTTTCCCCACCGTATATGACGCCGCGATGCGGGACGGACCCGCTATCCGCTGACCGGCACGCCGCGCAGGTTCTTGCGCAGGATCTTGCCCGTGCCGGATTTCGGGATCTCATCGATGACCTCGACCATCCGGATCTTCTTGTACGGGGCGACCTGCTCGGCGACCCAGGCGATCAGGGCGTCCTTGTCCACCGTGACCGGCTCCCCGTCGTGCACCTGGGCCACGACGAAGGCGCGCGGCAGTTCCTCGCCGTCCTCCTCGCGGATGAAGCCGACGACCGCGGCGTCCGCCACGTCCTCGTGCGTCATCAGCAACGCCTCCAGCTCCGCCGGGGCGACCTGGTAGCCCTTGTACTTGATCAGCTCCTTGGCCCGGTCGACCACGTACACATTGCCCTCGTGGTCGTACTCCACCACATCACCGGTGCGCAGCCAGCCGTCACCGACGAGGGTGTTCTGTGTGGCCTCCTCGTTGTCGAGGTAGCCGAGCATGATCTGCGGTCCACGGACCCACATCTCACCGGAGTCGGACTTCTCGCCTTCGTTGCCCGGCGGGAGGATCTCGCCGAGTTCCTCGTCGGTGAGGTCCACGACCTTGCACTCGGTGTTCGCCACCGGCAGGCCGATGGACTCCAGCGGGGTGGTGCCGCGGATGCCTGTGTGGGTCACCGGGGAGGTCTCGGTCATGCCGTAACCCTGCACCACCGTGACACCAAGACGATCCTGCACCGCGGCGGCAAGCGCGTGGTCCAGGGCCGCTGCCCCGGAGAGCAGGGTGTTCAGCTTGTCCAGGTTGTACTCATCGACCAGCGGGTGCTTGGCCAACACCACCGCGATCGGCGGGGCCACGAAAGAGAAGTCGATGCCGTGGGCCTGGTGCAGCTCCAGGAACGCCTTCAGGTCGAAGGACGGCATGGTGACCAGGTGCGCCCGGTTGGCCAGCGTGGTGTTGAGCACCGTGTTCATCCCGTAGATGTGGAAGAACGGCAGGACGGCCATGACCGAGGAGTCGCGGTCCTGCCCGTTCTCGGTGAGCTGCGGCAGCGTCTGCAGGATATTCGCCACCAGGTTCGTGTGGCTCAGCCGCACGCCCTTGGGCACGCCGGTGGTGCCCGAGGAGAACGGCAGGACGGCCACGTGGGACGCCGGGTCGATCGTGACCTCCGGGGCGGGGTGGCCCTGCTGCAGCATCGCCGCCAGGCCCTGCGTCCCGTCGGTGAGATCGACGATCGCCTCGTCCGACAGCCCGGCCTTGCGGGCGCCATCGGCGCCGTTGGGGCCGAGCATCTCGACGGTGAACAGCAGCGACGCCCCGGAGATGGTGACCTGCTTCGCGACGTCCTCCGCGGTATTCAGCGAACCGACGGTGGTCACCGTGGCCCCGGCGCGCATGATGCCGTGGAAGGCGACGACGAAGGCGTGGGTGTTCGGGCAGTGCAGCGCGACGACGTCGCCCACCCCGATACCGCGCGCGGCCAGCGCGCCGGCGAACAGGTCGACCTGCTGGCGCAGCTCCCCGTAGGTGACCGACACCCCGGTCACCGAGTCGGTGACGGCGGGACGCTCATTGTCCTCGGGTGTCAGGGTCCCGAAAATCTGGTCGTAGACGCTGATGTCAGGGACATCGATGCGGGTGTAGGGACTCGCGACTGGCACGGTGGCTCTCCTCGTCTATGTGGTCTCTCAGCAGTCCCAGGGCCATACGGTGGCCCCGATCACACTGTTGCGCTTTGGGAATCAAACTACCGTCCGAGGACACCTCCCGCAGCGTTATCCGCCCACCGGTACACGCCGTGGTGATGACATCCGTCAGGTGCATCCCTGACAGGTGGCCCTACCTGGAGAAAGTCACCGCCAGCAGAATCGAAGACATGAGTTTCGACGCCATCGCAGACCTGTTCCAACGCCTCGCAGAATACGCCGCCTCGGTGGAGCCCTGGCAGCAGTTCCTCGTGATCCTGCTCGCCGGTGCCGTGCCCTTCATCGAGTCCTACCTGGGCAGTTTCCTCGGCGTGGCCCTGGGAATCGAACCCTCGGCCGCCGTCGTCGCCACCGCAGTGCTGGGCAACGTGCTCTCCACCTTCGCCCTGATCGCCCTGGCCGCCCGTGCCCGCCGTGCCGCCACCTCGAGGCGGGGCGGCAGAGGCGACGGTGGGGGCGACAACAAACCACCGAGCAACCGCCAACAGAAGATCGCCCGCTACGTGGAGAAAATCGGTGTTCCCGGCGTCTCCCTGCTGGGGCCGATCATCCTGGCCAGCCAGATCACCGGCCCCACGCTGGTGGCCTTGGGCGCCAACAAGCGGGCCGTCTACCTCTTCCAGGGCGTCGCGATCATCGCCTGGGGCGTGCTCTTCGGGTTCTTCGGCGACCTCGTTATCTCCTGGTACCTGTGACCGCGAGCGCCGCAGCAAACCGGGAGAAGACCTCGTCCGGGTCCAGTTCGGTGAGGATGCGGGCATTCGCCGGACGCCCCCAGTACGGTCCCACGGCAGGGCCAGCCGCGCCAGCCCTGCCCGCCGCGTTGCCGTCCACCCAGTCGGCGACGGTCGTGCCGCGCATCAGCTTTGACTCCGCCTCCACGGCGACCGTCGCCGCCCGGAAGTCCGCCTCGACCTCCCCCAGCATCACCATCGCTGCGGCCAGATCGTGGATCTGCGCGAGGTAACCCACACCCACCGACTCGTGGAACTCGAAGTAGAACCGCAGTGCGTCGCGCAGCAGATCCGGTAGCTCACCTGACAGCCCAGCAAGCATCGCCTCCAGACGCTCCGGGGTCAGCAGCACCCGCTCGGTCACATTCAACGGGCAGATCACCGGCGGCAATGCCCCCTCCGGCCAGTTATCCAGCGCGAAGGACAACGCGTGCGGGTCGACCCACGTGTTCCACTCCGCCGTGGGAGTCGTATTACCCGGGTAGGTGAACGCCCCGCACATCAGCGTCACCTGCGTGCCACGCAGCACCTCCGGGGCATGTTCCACCGCATAGGCCAGGTTCGTCGCCGGCCCCGCCACCAGCAGGTGGTCCGGGGCGGCACGCCGCCACGCCTCTACCGCCGCCGCAGCGTCCGACGCGTCCGGCACGTTCAGCACCTGCGTCCGGGGTGTCCAGTACCCCAGCCCCTCGGGCCCGTGCGTCTCCGGCGTAGTCGTCAGCGGCAGCACCCGCGGCGCCTGCGCGCCCGCCACGACCGGGACGTCCGACGCCCCGGCGACCCGCAGCACCTCGAGCGAGTTCCGTGCCGCCAACGCCGCACTGGTATTGCCCGCCGACGTCGTGACCTGCAGATCAATGGCACCCGACCGGTGCAGCGAAGCCAACCACACCAGCGCCAACGCATCGTCGATACCGGTGTCCACATCGGCGACGACCCGCGTCGGGGCGTCCTGCGCACTCACCGCTGCACCGTCTCCGCCGTGGCGTCGTCCCACCCGAGATTCAGGAAGGACGCATCGCCGTCGGCGAAGGCCGCGACGTCCTGCACCGCCGACGCCAGATCCCCGGCGTGCCGACGGAAATGCGAGCGCCGCGTCCGGTATTCCACCACCCAGCCGTTACCCAGGCGCGCGGCCTGCACGAACGTCACGTGCCCTACCGCGGACGCCTCCAACGGCGACTTCCCGCCGGCCAACCCCGACTCCACGACCACGTACGGGATGCCGTCGTCGGAACGCTCCCGCCGGTCCGCATCCGCGGCGAGCGTGGCGTGCACGCTGTCGGCGTCCACATGCAAGGTCACCGTGCCCACCGACGACCGCATCCGCAGCCCACGGTCCACCCCGGTCGGGTTCACCCAGATCTGCTCCATATCGTCGACCATGCACAATCCCAGTTCACAGGCCTTGTCCTGGAGCATCGGGCCCGTGGTGCCCGCCTCGGAGAACGGCGTGACCACATGCAGCACATCATTGGCCGGCACCACCGGATACTCCAGCACCGTGAACGACCCGTCCGCACCGACGGTGCCGCCCACATCGCTGCGCTCGTTCACCCACGCCGCGAACGCGGCCACCGACCGCGGCGCAGGACGCCCCGGGTGCGGGTCCCCACCACCGCGGCGGAACGCCTCCGGGCGGGTGGTGGCGCTCATATCGTCGCCGAGGTCCTCGTGAATCCTGTGCGCTTCCGCGACGAGATCCTCGTCGGGACGGTACCTGTCACCTGCACAAGGACGAAAAAGGAGGAAGCCGAGGGTCATGCCGCCCCATTCTATGGTGACGCCCATCACCGCCGTGAACGTTGGGGTGGTGAACCACCCCCGTGGCCGGCGACTAGACTGCCACCCCATGAGAGCAGCAGTCGCCGACCGACCCGGCCCCCTCGGCGACGTCGTCTCCGTGCACACCGTCGACTCCCCCGGCCCGCCCGGGCCCACCGAACTATCCATCCGGATGACCGCCAGCACCGTCAACCCGTCGGACGCCGTGACCGTCTCCGGGGCGTACGCCTCACGCACCACCTTCCCGATGGTGCCCGGCTTCGAGGGCGTCGGCGTGGTCGAAGCCCTCGGCCGCGACGTACCTTCTCACCTGCAAGACCTCGTAGGACGCCGCGTCCTTCCGCTGGGCGGGCCCGGCTGCTGGCAGCAACTCCGCAATGTGGAATACACCTGGTGCGTACCCGTGCCGGACGACCTGCCCGACCGCACCGCCTGCTTCTCCTACATCAACCCGCTGACCGCCTCCATGCTGGTGACCCAGCACTGTGAGGAAGCCTCCTCCGTACTGATCACCGCCGCGACCTCCGCCATCGCCGGGCACCTGGCCGAACTGCTCACCGAGTGGACGTCGCTGCGTCCGGTCGGACTGGTGCGCGGCACACCGGGCAGTACCGTCGCCGATCCCGACCGGTGGTCTGGCCTGGTCAGCACCGCCAATCCTGACTGGCGCGCGCAACTGCGGTCGGTGTTCGGGGCGTCCGGCGGGCCGGACGGGCCGGACGTGATCCTTGACTGCATCGGCGGCCCACTCGGCACCGACCTGGTCAACGCCCTGGCCCCCGGCGGCTCCCTGGTGCTCTACGGGTTACTCTCCGGTGAACCGCTGCCCATGGACTGCTTCGACGGACGACGTGGCACCCGCGTGGAGATGCTCCGCCTGCGCGACACCGTGCACTCCCACCCGCGCCACCTCCTCCCCGAGCTATTCGCCCCGGTCTTCGACCTGCAGCGACGCGGCCTGCTGCAGACCCCCGTCGCCATGGAGACCGGGCTGGACGGGTTGCCGGAGGTGCTCGGTAGTGGAGTTGGCGGTGGTGGCAGTGGCGGTGGCTTCGGGCGCGGCAAGATCCTCATCGACCCGTGGGCCTGAGCCACCACCGGCCCCAACCACTTTCAAGGACAATGGCGAACATGACCGACTCGGAGAATGACCGTCAGACGCTCTACTTCGTGTACTCGGACAAGGAGGGGTTCGGAGGATTCTGCATCGCCGCCTTCAGTGACCCCGCCTTGCTGCACCTCAAAGCATTCAACAGTTCCACGGATCTCGCCTTCCACATGCGTCAGGAAGTGACAATCATTCCTGTCTCGCCAACGACAGCCGACCCCGGTGACAGCGCCGACCACGTATGGGTCCTACTCCAAGGCTGGAGCGACTTCATCTCGCAATGGGAGGACTTCCACCCAACACTCGTGGCTGCATCGCGAGGCAAGAAGGTGTTGGAAAAGTTGCAGCGCGAGACCTACACGGGCAGCAATACGGTCATCATGCGCATTCCCGATGGTTGGCGCTACGGATTCGATGACATCCCCGAGGACTTCTCCCCTCCGAGCTAGGCCCCATGTCATCTGTGTCATGCCCCAGGTCGCGAAACGGCGATTTTTCGACCTGGGGCATGACACAGGTGACATCGCCGGGCCAAGGCCAGTCAGGGCGGAGTCAAGACGGAATCAGGGCGAGTGAGATCCGTCGAGGCGTTCGGCGATCTCCTCGGCGTCGAGGCACTGGCTGGTGGGGATGAGCAGGTTGTCGCCGTCGTAGGTGAAGGACACCGCGCGTCGGGCGAGGGCGGCCGAACGGGAGTCAGTGCCCTCCCCCATCTCCGGGACCACGAAGTGCTTAGCCCGGCCACGTCCACCGCGCACCGTGCCCACCGGGATCACCGGGGCGGCCAGGTTCCAGCCGAAATCCCCTCCGGCCAGCACACGGGCCACCGCCCGAGCACCTCGAGGCAGGCCGAGCGCCGTGGCGATCTCCCCGTAGCCGGTGACCTCACCGTCCTCGATAAGCGCGAGGACCTCCCCGACCCCGTCATGCAGGTCACCCGGACCATCCGCCTGAGCAGCCACTACGAGGACAGGCGCCGGCGGTAGAACACCGAACGCGACGTCCGGTCGGCATACACGCGCGGGGCGTCCTCCTCGTGCATCCGCTCGGCGCCGTTCTTCTCCATCGAGCGGCAGGAACGCAGGTTCTCCACGTCGGCACGGAACCACACCTCGCGCACCCCGGCGTCGCCCAGGACGCGGTACATCGCAGACTTCAGGTCGCGGTTCGCCGCGCCGCCGCGTCCCCGGGCATCCGGCATGACCCAGGTGTAGCCGAGCATCACGGTGCCGGCGTCCTCGTCGGTGTTGTACACGGTGGTGCAGGCCAGCGGCCGGTCAGCAGCCTGCTCACCGGACCACAACGCATAAGTGCGCTTGGCGGGGTCACCGATGAACTCGGCCAGCGGGAAAGGGCTCACGGTGAAGAAGTGGAAGGTCTCCGCACGCTGGCCTTCCGGCAACGCGGCCTCGATCGCCGCGGCGTCCTGCGCGGTCACGAGACGCATCTCGCGCCCGTCGCCGTCGGCGAAACGCTCCGGGAGCGACGGCCACACTTGACTCATCAGTCCAGGACGTCGTTGATCACGATGGTCTCGTCGCGACCCGGGCCGACACCCACGTAGGAGATCCGGCAGCCGGAGAGCTCCTCGAGGCGGTTGAGGTAGTCCTGCGCCTTGGTGGGCAGGTCGGCGAAGGTGCGGGCGCCGGAGATGTCCTCGTCCCAGGCGGGCATGGTCTCGTAGATCGGCGTGGCGTGGTGCACGTCGGTCTGGCTCATCGGCATCTCGTCGTGGCGCACGCCGTCGACGTCGTAGGCCACGCAGATCGGGATCTCACCGATGCCGGTGAGCACGTCGAGCTTGGTGACGAACAGGTCGGTGAAGCCGTTGACCCGGGAGGCGTAGCGGGCGATGACGGAGTCGTACCAACCGCAGCGACGCTTACGTCCGGTGTTCACGCCGATCTCGCCGCCGGTGGTCTGCAGGTACTCGCCCCACTTGTCGAAGAGCTCGGTGGGGAACGGGCCGGCACCCACGCGGGTCGTGTAGGCCTTGATGATGCCCAGGGAGCTGGTGATGCGCGTCGGGCCGATGCCCGAGCCCACGCACGCGCCGCCGGCGGTGGGGTTCGACGAGGTGACGAAGGGGTAGGTGCCGTGGTCCACGTCGAGCATCGTGGCCTGGCCGCCCTCCATGAGCACGGACTTGCCCGCGTCGAGCGCCTGGTTGAGCTCCAGCTCGGCGTCGATGAGCATCGGGGTGAGGCGCTCGGCGTAGCTGAGGAAGTAGTCCACGATCTCGTCGGCGTCGATGGCCTTGCGGTTGTACAGCTTCACCAGCATCTGGTTCTTCTGGTTCAGCGCACCTTCGACCTTCTGCCGCAGGATGGACTCGTCGAGCAGGTCCTGGGCGCGGATGCCGATGCGCGAAACCTTGTCCGCGTAGGACGGCCCGATGCCACGGCCGGTGGTGCCGATGGCGCGCTTACCGAGGAAGCGCTCGGAGACCTTGTCCAGCACCTGGTGGTAGGGCGCGACGAGCTGGGCGTTGGCGCTGACGCGCAGGCGGGAGGCGTCGGCACCGCGGGCGACGAGTCCGTCGATCTCTTCGAACAGGGCCTCGAGGTTCACCACGCAGCCGTTGCCGATCACGGGCACGGCGTTCTCGCTGAGCACCCCGGCGGGCAGGAGCTTGAGCTCGTACTTCTCCCCACCGACGACGACGGTGTGGCCGGCGTTGTTACCGCCGTTGGGCTTGACCACGTAATCGACTCGGCCGCCGAGAATGTCGGTGGCTTTGCCTTTACCTTCGTCGCCCCACTGCGCTCCGACCACGATGATTGCTGTCATGAGACCTGCCGTCGCTTTCCGTTCCGGTTTATCTTGTGTTGACCAACTGAACAGTGTAGCCGGTCACGTACCCTTGGTCACCATGACGACCGTTGTGCTCGCGTGCGGACCCCGCGCCGCCGATCTCGTCGGCGCGGTGGTCGCCGACGCCGTCACCCTGCCCGACGTGCCGGGACGCCGCGACCTGCGCCTGCTCGACGACCTCGCCGCGGCGCACCTGCCGGTGGACGACACGCCGGGGCTCGACGAGATCGCCGCCGCGCCGGACGTCCCCCACCAGGGGGCACCGCAGTTCGCCCCGCAGCGTCCGGACCGTCCGGTGCGCGTCGTGGTGGTCGGGTCGGACGCGGCGCTCGCCGCGGTGGTCACCCGGCTGATGCGCATCGACGCGATGTGGATCGCGGTCGGGTTCGTGCCGGTGGGCACGTCGGTCGTGGCGCAGAACTGGCAGCTGGGCACAGGGGACGCACGAGGGGACGTTCAGGGTGACAACGGCCCCACGGTGGCGGCGTTGAACTTCGCGATGACCGCGTCGGTGCGTCCCACCGCGATCGTGCGCGATGACTCCGGCATCGTCACCCTCGGTTCGGCGGAGATCTTCCACGCCGGTGAGGAGATGGTCGGCGAGATCATCGTGGACTCGCAGACCCTGTTCGCCAACACCGGCTCACGACGGTGGGACGGCCGGGCGGGCGCATTCGGTGCCCGCCTGGTGCCCACGGTGGATGCCCCCGGGCTCGCCGCTACGCGCCTACTCACTCCGTCGGTGTGGGACGACGCGGCGGCGGCGATCACGCCGCGGCGTCGCCTCTTCCGCCGTCCTGCGGACCTCGGCGGCGTCGACCCGGACGCGGTACTGTCCGGGCGCGCGCTGCAGGCCGGGGGCGTGGAACTCACGGTGGTGCGCGACGGGGTGGTGCACCCGCGGACCACGTCGAAAGTGACGTTCTACCGGCACCTACGCGACGGCCAGTTCGTCCGGCGCTGATTTTCCGGACGCCGCCTGGGGGCTCAAGACTTACCGTCGGAGTTGCGATCGTCCGGAGCCTCATCCTCCGCAACCTTCTCGCCCACGGTGAGCGACGCCTCGCCGGAGGCTGCCCGCTCGCGGACGACCTCACCACGAGACTGAATGCGCCCAGGCTCCAGAGTCCTTTCAATGTCGGCGGCGCTCACCGTCGTTGTCTCCTCAGTGGCGGCATCGGTGTACCAGTCGACGAGCCCGGGATCCTCACTGTCGAACCCTGCCCCGGCCCCCTCCTCCGGCGGAACCTCATCGGCACCGAACACGAAGTCGTCGCCGTATTCGTCAATACCGCGCCGGACGCCCTGGGCAATCGCCGCCCGCGCATAGCGGTGGCGAATAATGTACGGATCAGTGCGCAGATCCTTGGCCCACGACACCATGACGCCGATGACGATCACCGCGAAGGGCAGTGCAGTGACCACCATCAGGGCCTGAAGTCCAGACAAAGCGTCTTCCCCGCCCGCCAGCAGCAGAGCCACTGCGATGAGCCCGAGCAGCAAACCCCAGGTAATCGTTACCCACCGGGAAGGCTCGGGGCGACCGCCCTGCGACATCGAGGCCATGACAATCGAGGCCGAATCAGCCGCAGTAACGAAGAAGATCACCACCGCAATCATCGCCACAATTGATGTCACGATGGTCAGCGGCAGGTTCTCAAGCACCCGGAAGAGCACTTCTTCGCTGGTGCCGCCAACCTGGACATCGATACCCTGCATCACCATGTTGATCGTGGTCGCACCGAAGATCACGAACCACGCAATGACGATAGTGGACGGGACCACCACGATGACGGTGACAAACTCGCGAAGCGTACGCCCACGAGAGATCTTGGCGATAAACATGCCGACAAAGGGAGTCCACGACACCCACCAGGCCCAGTAGTAGGTTGTCCACGCGCCGAGGAAATCGACGGCTTCGGGACCGTCATTTGCGTTCAGCGTCAGCATGGCCCCGAGCTGCTGGAAGAACTCCACCACCGTGGTCGGCATGAGGTTCAAAATAAAGACCGTTGGTCCGACGATCAGAACAAAGACGGCCAACAGGCCAGTCAGAATCATATTGGTATTGGACAGCATCCGAATACCCCGCTTCACACCAGACACGGCCGAAGCAATAAAAAGCGCAGTAAGGACAGCAATCGTCCCGATCAAGAATCCGTTACCCTCGGCACTCAACCCGGTCACGAGGGTGAAACCACTCTGAATCTGCATGGCACCGATACCGAGAGATACCGCCGTACCGAACAGTGTGACAATAATCGCAAAGAAGTCGATAAACCGGCCGAGCACGCGGTGCGTGGCGCCGGGGAATACGGGTTCAAATAGCGCGGAGATCAGCGGAGCACGCCCACGCCGATAGGAGTTATAGGCGATGGCACCTCCAACGAGGGCATAGAAGACCCACGCCATCGGACCCCAGTGCAGCACGGTCTGTGCCAAAGCCGGCAGTACCGCATCTCCACTGCCGCCTTCGACTGACTGGCTCGGCGAGGGCGAGTTGAAGTAGGTAAGTGGCTCCACGGGACCGTAGAACAACAGGCCGATCCCCAGCCCGGCCGCGAAGAGCATGGAGATCCAGGCGAAACGGGAGAACTCAGGCTCCTCGTCATCGGCCCCCAACCGAATTCCACCCGTGCGAGAATATCCGATAACCAGCATGAACACCGCGATTGCTATAGCCAGCCCCCCGAACAGCCAGCCGAAGTTCTCCGTGACCCACGACAGCGCCGACGAGCCAACCATGCTCAGATTATCCGGCGCAGCGAATGCCCAGATGACAATCGCCACGGTCGCGGCCATAGCCCCCACAAGGACCGCCCGGTTCGTAGGGAAGGTCGCGGTGGTCTGCTCCACGCCGATACCCGGAATAAGGCCCGGATGCGGCGGATCAATCGGATTCACGGCGGCGCTCTTGAGCGCGCGGCGCACATCACCTGCAGAGTGCTGTAGTCGTTTTCCCTCCCCCGGCGGTGTCGACGGAGGAACGTGTTCCCCGTTTTCCGGTTCGTGATGGTCGCTCAATTTACTTCTCCTACCGAAATACTATTGTGGTGACGGTCACGGTCATCATGCCGTCGCCACGTTAGCAACACTGGGCGATCTCCCATAGTTTCTTTCGGGAGCCTGCAGCTTTATCGGCGCGAGGAGAAAATAAATCGCCGGTGAACAACGATTTTTGCGCGCTTAGGCGGTACGCACCATCGACAGGTGCGGAATGCCGCCCTCGTCGTACTCCTCGCCGTAGACCTCGAAGCCGTGCTTGGCGTAGAGCCCGGTGATGTAGGTCTGGGCGTGCAGCACGATCGGTTCGCCGGAGTGCAGTTCCACTGCCCGGGCGACCAGTTGGCCGGACAGGCCACGGCCGCGGAAGCGCGGGTCGGTCGCCACCCTTCCGAGCACCCGGCGCACCACGGCGGTGCCGGGCACGTCCCACAGCGCGGGCACGGCGAGGGTGCGCAGGTAGGACACGACCTCGCGGCCGTTGCTGATGAAGATGTGCAGGGTGCCGTCGTCCAGGTCACGCCAGTCGAGTTCCTCGTCCTCGACCTTCTGCTCGCGCAGGAAGACTTCGGAGCGCAGGCGGGCGATCGCGTAGACCTCGGTGGTGTCGAGGTCGGCCCACCTTTTGACGGTGATCTCGGACAGCGCGGTTGTTGCCATACCCACACTGTATCCGAGGATCGCGGTGCGCCGTCCGGCACCAGCGCACTCAGCTCTCCGGCGCGCCCTCGGGGCCCTCGCCCCACACCTCCGGCGGGAAGCGCGGGTCGTCCACGGTGGGGCGCAGCACGGACATCGCCGACTCCCGGGACATGCCGCAGATCTGCAGGGAGTCCACGATGATCGATCGGCACTGGGCGAGCACCACCGTGCCGGACAGGCTGGAACCCTTGGCGACGCTCAGGTCGGCGCGTCCGGCCAGGACCTGCAGCTGACGGGTGATCTCGGGGATCTCGACCATCTCCTGACGGGTGCCGCGGGTGCCGCCGGAGGCGTAGACGGTGCCGAGGTGGCCGAGTGCGTCGGAGAGGTCGCGGAGCAGGCGTGCCAGCTCCGGGTCCGGCACCACACCGTCGCCGACCATGATCTCGGCGCGTCGGGCAAGCACACGCGAATTGCGCATCACGTTGTCCACCGGGGTGAGGATGCGGTTCATCGAGCGGGTATATCTTCGCGCCGACCAGTACAACGGCGAGATGTTGACCACCTCGTCGCCGCCGCCGACGGAGGTCATCAGTTCGTTGACCCCGGCCTGGGTGCTGCGGGCGGTGACCAGGGCCTCTTCGATGAGGTTCACATCGCGTTCCTCGATGCCCTGGGCCACGTCGTCGATCACCAGGGCGGCCTTGCTGATCAGGTGGGCGACCTCGCGGCGGGCGGTGCGCAGCGGACTGTTGGGGATCACGGCGACGACGATCAGGCCCACGAGCCCGCCGATCAGGGCGTCGACCATGCGCTCCCAGCCGGCCTGGTCGCCTGGCGGAATGAGCGTGGCAACAAGTACCGCGGAACTGGCGGCCTGATTCGCCACGAGCACGCCCTTGTCCACGAAGACGGCGAGCAACATGGCCACGAAGACGGCCACGGTGATCTGCCAGGCACCCTCCCCGATCTGGGATATCACCAGGTCACCGATGCCGATGCCGACGGACACGCCGAGCACGATCTCCAGGCCGCGGCGGGCGCGTTTGCCGCCGTAGGCGCCGAGGCTGATGACCGCGGCGATGGGTGCGAAGAAGGGTTGGGCGTGGCCGATGATGTTGTGGGCGATGAAGAAGGCGAGCCCGGCGGAGACGGCGCACTGCAGGGCGAAGACGGAACTGCCGCGCATGCGGTTGACGCGTTCGACGACGGCGAAGCGGCGCAGCGACTCCGCCGCGGCCTTCACCCCGGCGCGCGCCCGGGCTCGGGGGCGTTCGCGCGCCCGCCTCTCGCGTTGCTTCCGACTGTCCGTCATGGGGTCCATTGTGGCACGCGTCGCTGGCGGCGCACCCCCACATGATGTACACATGTACATGTACATCTGTACATCAATAGAAAGGCTCTTCCCCGTGCCCACACCAGGCAAACGCGACCCCGCCGGACGCCGCGCGGCGATCCTCGACGCCGCCGCCGAACTCATCTGCGAGGCCGGGGCGTCCTGCCTGACCCACCGCGCCGTCGCCGCCCGCGCGCACGTCGCCGTGGGCTCCACCACCCAGTACTTCGCCTCCATCGACGACCTGCGCGACGAGGCGCTGCAAGCCCTCGCCGACGAAAACGACGAGGCACTGGCCGAGGTCGCCGAGAGTCTCGACGGCCCCGGGGACGTGCACGAGACCATCGCCCGCTGCGCCGGCATCCTGCACGACTTCCTTGCCGACACCCGCCAGGTCCACGCCAGCGTCGCCATGACCAGCACCGCGATGACCGACCCTTCGCTGCGCACCCTCGCCCTGCAGTGGTCCGACCAGCTCACCGAGCTTCTCGCAGGACGCTTCGGACGGGCGCGCGCCGCGGCCGCCGTCGCCTACGTCGACGGGCTGACCGTGCACGCCGCGCTGCACGACGGGGCGGCCGACGGAGCAAGCGACGGGGCAACGGACGCTGCGTCCATCACCGCCGTACTCAACGCTCTGCTCGCCATGCCCGATACACAGGAGCCCACCCCATGACCGCACCGTCCTCCCCGCCGGCCCCGTCCCACCCGCAGGCACCGTCCCACCCCTCGGACGGCATGTCGCGCTCCGCCCGCTGGGCGGCCACCGCCGTGCTCACCGCCAGCCTGCTGGTGATCACCATGGACATGACCATCCTCAACATCGCCCTGCCGGAGATGGCCGCCGAACTGCAGCCCACCTCCACCCAGCAGCTCTGGATCGTGGACGTCTACTCCCTCGTGCTGGCTGGACTGCTGGTCTCCTGGTCGGCGGTGGCCGACCGCTGGGGGCGCAAGAAGATGCTGATGCTCGGCTACAGCTTCTTCATCATCGCCTCCCTGCTCGTCGTCGTCGCCGACAGTGCCGCGCAGATCATCGCGATCCGCGCCTTCCTCGGCGTCGGCGGCGCGATGATCATGCCGCAGACCCTGTCGATGATCCGGGTGATCTTCACCGACCTCAAGGAACGCGCCACCGCCCTGAGCATCTGGGCCGCGGTCTCCGGCCTCGGTGCCGCCTTCGGACCGCTGGTCGGCGGCGTCCTGCTCGAACACTTCAGCTGGCACGCTGCCTTCCTGGTCAACGTCCCGCTGATGGGCATCGCCATCGTGGCCGGCTACTTCCTGCTGCCCGAATCCACCGTGTCCAACCCAGGACGCTGGGACGTCTTCGCCGCCGTGCAGTCCATGGTCGGCATGGTGCTGCTGGTGTGGTCGGTCAAGGAGTTCGGCAAGGAGGCGTCCTTCGCCGTGCCCGGCGCGCTGGCCGCCTTCGCCGCCGCCATCGCGATCCTCGCCTGGTTCACCGTGCGCTGCCTGCGCAGCGACTCCCCGCTGCTGGAACTGCGCCTGTTCCGCAACAGGGCCTTCACCGCCGGCATCATCGCCGCACTGGGCTCTACCTTCGCAATGATCGCTGCCCTGCTGCTGCTCGCCCAGTGGATGCAGTTGGTCGACGGCGACTCACCGATCCAGACCGGCGTGAAACTCATCCCCGTCGCCGTGGCCGCGGCACTGTCGTCCATCGCCGCTCCCCCGCTGAGCCGACGTCTCGGCTCGCGCGCCGTGCTCGCCGGCGGACTGGTGCTCGCCGGAGTCGGACTTCTCTACGTCGGCGTGGCCCCCGGCGAGGTCACCTACGCCACGATCCTGGTGGCAATGCTCTTCGTCGGTGCCGGGGTCGGGTCACTGGCCATCGCCTCGGCCATGATCATGGGCGGTTCGCCCGAGGAGAAGGCGGGCAACGCCGGGGCGCTGGAGGAAGCGTCCTACGAACTGGGCGCGGTCCTGGGCATCACGGTGTTGGGCAGTGTCTCGGCGCTGGTGTTCCGCGACCACCTGACCTCCCTGGCAGCCGGGCTCGGCCTGCCGTCCGCCCTGGTCGACCCGGCCGGGGAGTCGCTGGGCGCGGCGATGCACATCGCCGAGGAGGCACAGTTGCCCTCACTAGCCACGAGTGCGGCCGAGGCCTTCACCGACTCCCTGCAGGTCGCCGGATTGATCGGCGGGGTGATCATGGTCGTGGTCGGTACCGCTGTCTTCCTGGTCACCCCGAAGGGCACGCAGGCGGCGCACTGACGCCACGCGCGGGTCAGGCGGCGAGGGCCGCGACCCGCTGGTGCGATACCCCCAGGATGATCCCGATGTCGCGCAGCGAGTAGCCGTCCTGCTTCAGCCGGGAGACCACGGCCCGATTCGCCCGCGCCGCATGCTCGTTGGCTTCATCCGCCTGCTGTCGCAGGGAGTCCGCGCGAGCCTTCAATTCGCTTACCTCGCCGGGAAGAACGGGCTCGACGACGATGTCGACCTCCGAAGGGTCCAACCCTGACAGGTAGGAAATGGCCTCGCGCATCTCATCGGCGGCGTTTCCGAGCCGGCGGGTCTGGGAGACCGCCCCGACCTCGGGGCATTCAAGCACCCAGACCGGGCCTGTTCCGCGCTCTGCGGTCACCGTGAACGTGGTCATCGCCACCATCCCTTCCCGAGCTCCTGGGCGTACTTCGTTCAACAGCTACCGTAGTTCGCTTCCCAAGTCTGTCAACCCCCTATTGACGGTTCATGTCAACCCCCAGTTGACACAACGGCGGTCTGCCCTACCCCGTGCCCGCGCCTGTCTACACTGGCGCGCATGGCCGCCGAGAAAACCTCACGCACCGGGCACCGGATCCGCAGCGACCTCTTCCGCGCCAACGTCAGCACCGCCCTCGCCCTGCTCACCGCGGCGGCGGGCGTCGGCATCGCCCTGCTGACCACCGGCACCGCGACGTCCGGCTGGAAGATTTCCCCGCCGATCGTATTCTTCCTGGTCTACTGGCTATCTTTCACTGCCTACTACCTCTGGTGGACGCATCGCGTCTACGCGCACGCCGACATGGCAGCCGTCCACGACGTCGCCGCCCGGGACTCCCGCGCCCGGCGCAGCTGGACCGGAAAAGTCTCCGGGCTCACCGGTCCGACGGACTGGACGGCGGCCGCGGCGACGATGGCAGTGGTCGTCACCGTGGCCATCGCCCTGTCCCCCGGCGCGCGGGAGGACCCCGTGGTCCTCCTCCTGGGCCTCGCCACGGTCGCCAGCTCGTGGGCACTGATGATCTACTCCTTCGCCCTGGACTATATGCAGGTCAGCGTCCTGCAGGAGCCGGACGAGACGCCCCACGTGCAGTTCGACTTCCCTGAGGAACCCCGCTTCGCCGACTACCTGACCTTCTCGGTGATGGTGTCGACCATGGCCGTCGGTGCCCCAGCGCAGGCCACCTCGCAGGCGATGTGGCGCAAACTGCGCAGCCACGTCCTGCTGGCGTTCATCTTCAACACCGTGATCGTGGCGATGATGGTGTCACTGCTCTTCGGCGGGCTCACCGGAGGCTGACACCGCGCCCCGCCGCACCCGGTGGCAAAGTGAACACCATGACCACATCGCGTCCTGCATCGCGTCCTGCGCACCCGCCCTTCGACCCGGAACTCCTCCCCACCCTGGAGGTGATCCGCCAGATGACCCCGCCGCAGCTGCGCGTCGAGGACCTGCCCGCCATGCGCTCGCGGGACCGCACCGCGCAGACCCTCGACCACCTCCACGGACGGGGCCTTGTTACCCGCGAAATCACCGTGCCCGGCCACGACGGCGCGGAGCTTCCCGCCACGGTGATCAGCCGCGCAGGACGCAGTGGGCGTGCGGCCGGTCCCGGAATCTACTTCCTCCACGGCGGCGGCATGGTCAGCGGACGTCGCCTGGACGCCGTGGAGTTCATGGCCCCCTGGGTCCTGGAACACGACGCGGTACTGCTCACCCCCGACTACCGCCTCGCCCCCGAGCACCCGGCGCCGACCCCGGTGGAGGACGCCTACGCCGGGCTCGTGTGGATGCACGCCAATGCCGCGGAACTGGACGTGGACCCCGACCGCGTCCTCGTCGGCGGCACCAGCGCCGGCGGCGGGCTGGCGGCCGGCACCGCCCTGCTCGCCCGCGACCGACGGGGCCCTGACCTGCTCGGCCAGATCCTCATGAGCCCGATGCTCGACGACCGCGACTCCAGCACCTCGGCGCGTCAGATCGATGGGACGGGCGTCTGGGACCGCGGCGACAACAACTTCGGCTGGTCCTGCTTGCTCGGCGAGGCACGTGGGGGCGCCGACGTTCCCGCCCACTGCGCCCCGGCGCGGGCGGCGGGGCAGCCGGACGGTCTGGCCGGGCTGCCGCCGGCGTTCATCGACTGCGGGACCGCCGAGGTCTTCCGCGACGAGAACGTGGCCTACGCCTCCGCACTGTGGGCCGCCGGCGTGCAGGCCGAACTGCATGTCTGGGCCGGAGCCTTCCACGGCTCGGCGATGATCGTGCCGGACGCCGCGGTCAGCCGGGACGCGCTGAAGGCCCGCGACGCCTGGGTCGCCCGGCTCTTCGCCGCCCCGCGGTAGCAGGTCAGGACAGGTCAGGACGCTGCGAACGTCACGTCCGCCCACACACCACGGTGGTCGGTGCCGTCGACCCGCACGGTTCCGCCGTCGGTACAGGTGCCGTCCCGGACGAGAATATGGTCGATGCGCACCAGCGGGAACCGGTCGGGCCATGTCGGGGCGGTGAGCCCGCCACCGCAGTCCGTCAGCCCCGCGGCGTCGAGGAGGTCGCGGAACTCCGGGTGGGCGACGGTGGCGTTGAAGTCGCCCGCCAGCACCACCGGTGACTCCGAGCCAGCGAACTCCTCGCGCAGCGTCTCCAGGTCGCGCGACCAGCCACCGATGAGGTCGCTGTAGGCCGGCGGCCGAGTGTGCACGCCGACCACCTCGGTGCCGGACGGTCCGGCGAGTCGCACGGACGGAGTCTGGTGACCGGTCAGCCCCCGGTCGGCGATGACATCAGTGACGGAAGCGTCCGACGTCGCGGCGTCCTGCCGGATGAGGACGGCCGTGCCGGACGCACCGCCGGTGTCGCGCACCGGCGCGGTCGCGACGAACCCCGTGCCGCGTTCCACGGCGGCGACCTCATCCGGCGCGGTCTCCGACAGGATCAGGACATCTGGGTCCAGGCGACGGGCCTGCGTCACGATCGAGGCGTTGTCCGCGCCGTTGAAGAAGGTGTTCAGCGCCATCACGCGCAGGGTATTTCCCGTGTCCCCTGTGTCCGCCGATGCCTCCGCCCCACCGGAACTCCCGGAGCCAGCCTGCGTGGTCACCACACCGACCGGCACCACCACGGCGACGGTGAGAGCGACGGCGACCACCGGTGGCCAGGGCGAACGCCGACGCCACCCCAGCCAGCACACCACGAGCGCGCACAGCACCGCACCGGCCACGCCCAGCATGAAGACCGCCTGCGCGGCCGGAACGAACCACGCCAGACGGTCAGGAAGAGCTGCGGTGATGCGCCACAACGGCGTCGACGCCCACGTCAGGCACCCGAGAAAGGTGCCGACGAGGGCGACGACGGCAGCGACGGAGACGACGCGTGGGACGGGACGCAGCGGTGACTACTCCCCTGCGTTCCCGGCGTCCCCAGTGGAGCTGGCGGACATGGCGTCCGCGGCGCCCGGGTCGCAGTCGTTGACGAGGTTGAGGCAACGGATGTACTCGTCCTCCTCGCCGATCGCGCGGGCGGCGGTCGCGAGCATCATGATCGCGCGCAGCACGCCACGGTTCGGACCGTGCGACCACGGCACCGGGCCGGTGCCGCGCCACCCGTTGGTGCGCAGAGCGTCCAACCCGCGGTGGTAGCCGGTACGGGCGCAGGCGTAGGCGGTGACCCGCTCCGTACCGGCGCCGCCGTCGGCACCCTGGGACAGGTGGTAGGCGGCCAATGCGGCCCACACGCCCGAGTCCTTCGGGTTCGCCACGGCGAGAGTCTCGAGCTCCTCGAGCGACTCCGAGCCGGTCACGGCGGTGGCGAGCTCGGCGGGCAGACGGACCTCCGGGTGCTCGGCACCGAAGAGGTCGCGTCCCTTACGGATCTGCTCCGGCATTACTTGGACACCGTGGTGCCGACGGAGTGCAGGTCGTTGCAGGCCTCGATGATGCGCTCGGTCATGGCGGCCTCGGCCTTCTTCATGAAGGAGCGGGGGTCGTAGACCTTCTTGTTGCCGACCTCGCCGTCGATCTTCAGCACGCCGTCGTAGTTGGCGAGCATGTGGCCGGCGATCGGGCGGGTGAAGGCGTACTGGGTGTCGGTGTCGACGTTCATCTTCACCACGCCGTAGCGCAGGGCCTCCTCGATCTTCTCCTTCTCGGAGCCGGAGCCGCCGTGGAAGACGAAGTCGAAGGGCTGTGCGTCCTCGGACAGGCCCAGCTTCTTCGCCGCGGTCTTCTGGCCCATGTCCAGGACCTCCGGACGCAGCTTCACGTTGCCCGGCTTGTACACGCCGTGCACGTTGCCGAAGGTGGCGGCCAGCAGGTAACGCTGACCCTGGTCACCGGCGCCGATGGCGTCCACGGTCTTCTCGAAGTCCTCGGCGGTGGTGTACAGGTTGTCGCCGGCCTTGGCCTCGACACCGTCCTCCTCGCCGCCGACAACGCCGATCTCGATCTCGAGGATGATGTTCGCCGCGGCGCACTTGGGCAGCAGCTCCTTGGCGATCTCAAGGTTCTCGTCGATCGGCACGGCCGAGCCGTCCCACATGTGCGACTGGAACAGCGGGTTCTCGCCGGCCTCGACGCGCTTGCGGGAGATCTCCACCAGCGGGCGCACGTAGGTGTCGAGCTTCTCCTTCTGGCAGTGGTCGGTGTGCAGCGCGACGTTGATGCCGTAGTGCTTGGCGGCGTGGTGGGCGAAGTGGGCCAGTGCCTCGGCACCGTGGACCATGTTCTTCACACCGAGGCCGGAACCGAACTCCGCGCCACCCGTGGAGAACTGGATGATGCCGTCCGACTCAGCGTCGGCGAAGCCCTTCAGGGCGGCGTTGATGGTCTCCGACGAGGTGCAGTTGATGGCCGGGTAGGCGAAGCCGCCCTCCTTGGCCTTGTCCAGCATGTCGCGGTAGACGGCGGGTGTTGCGATGGGCATGAGTGTTCCTCCGTGGGGATTCGACGAGCGGGTCGGCGTTCTCTCCTCAAGTATGCCGTGCCCGGACGATTCTGTCAGTTGCCGGATGTTCCGCGACCCCCATCCGCGCCGCCCGGAACACTCCGCGTCAGTGGCCGTCGTGGGTGACGGTGGCCGCCGCTTCCATGAGCATCCACCCCGAGAGCTGGACCGACAGGTCACGTTCCGGGATTTCCGCCGCCGCCGCGGAGCCCGACAGGGCCGCGCCCATCAATCCGCCGGCCTGCGGCAGCACCGCGTCCCCACCCCAGGATGCGGGGAACACCGGCAGTCCGTCGATCTCCAACCGGTAGCGCCATACCGACTCCGCCGAGCGCAGGACGATCCGGCGGGCGAGCCGACGCGTCGCCGCGCTGGAGCGGTCGTCGCCGGGCAGCGACGTGGCCACCAGGGCGAGGTAGCGCGCGAGGATGCCCTTGAACAGTCCGTTGTCACCGCCGCGGGCCTTCCAGTCCAACGACCAGTTCGGGGTGGTCATGTGTTGGGAGACGGCCTCGACCAGACGGTGCACGCGGGTGATCGCCTGGGTGCCGATCGGATCGACGGCGTCCATGGCAATGCCCGCGGCCCGGCGTTGCGCGCGGGCGAGCTCCAGGTTCGCCCCGATCATCACGCCCTGGCAGTAGGCGTGGATCTCGGTGACGTTCTCCGGGCCGGAGAGCTTCATCTTGATACCGTCCATCACCAGACCGTCGGTGTTGATCAGGTTGGCGTGGACCCAGTCGATGAGCTGCTCGGCGAGCTCGATGCGTCCGGTCCGCGCAGCGAGGATCGCGACGGGGCCGTTGGTGGGCACGTTGTAGAACGTCTCCCCTTCACGCCACGGCATCACGCCGGTGAGACTGTCGACGCCGTCGAAGATGTCGGCTTCCAGCGCACTGCGGTAGCGGACCTTTCCGTAGCGCTCGAGGTTCTCCACACGTTCCAGCGCGAGAGCGAGCCACGCCTTGTCGTCGTAGTAGATATTGCGGGTGAGCCGGCCGAAGTTGCGGATGCGCATGCCGCGGATGGTGCGGCGGATGAAACTGAGACGCAGCCGAGTATTGCGGCGCATCGCAGCGTCCACCTGGCAGTCGATGTAGTGGGCCTGCCACCAGTAGTGCCAGCGGTAGAAGAGCTTGTCGCGCGTGGTCGGCGGCCAGGCGACGACGGCAAGGTTGGTTCGCGGCACGCCCCAAAGACGCCCGCCGTGGCGCTCAGTGATGGCTTGCTCGGCGAGATCGGCTCGGTGGTCCCAACGTTCCTGCATAACTCACATTGTGCCTGCACACCTTAGGGCTTTGCACGTATTGGTAGCCTGACCAAATGAACAGTGCCGAAGGTATGGACGATGCCGGCAGGTCCGCGGACCGGCTCCGCCTCAGCGACAACGACCGGATCCACGCGATGAGCGCACTCGGGGCGCACTTCGCCGATGGCCGGTTGGACGATTCCGAGTTCAACGAACGTTCCGGTGCAGTGGCCGCCGCCCGCACCCTCGGGGAGCTGCGTGGCCTATTCGACGATCTGCCGGGTGGTCTGCCCTTCGACTCCGAGGGCACCGCTATCGCGGTACCGGGGCAGGACGCGGCGCTGGATTCTGCCGCCGATACGGGTCTCGCCGCGCGCGACCCGGAGGCCGCCGAGGTCGAGAGTCTGCGTAAGCGCGGGAACCTGGTGCAGAGCATCGACGGGGCGATCCTGGGCGTGACCCTGGTGACCTTCCTGCTGCTGCAGTTCGTGTTCGACGTCAGCAACGCGTGGATCGTGTGGCCCTCACTGATCGTGACGCTGTCGATACCACGCATGCTGTTGAAGTACTCCGACGAGGACGAGGAGCTCTTCGAGGAGATCAAGGAGGCCGACCAGGAGACCCGAAAGGACCGACTGCGCCGGGCCGCTGAGCGGATGCAGGAACTGGAGTCGCGGGATCGGGGCCGGGAGCACGATGACCGGGACTGACAGGGGCTAGCAGGGGCTGACACGCCACCCCAACAGCAGTGTCAGATGAATCCTTGAAGGATATAAGTGTTTATGTGATTATATCTTCTGCGATGATGTCGGCGGTATGACGTTCCCCGGCATCCGCACCTCTATCAACGCTTATTCCGACACAGGAGGATGTCTCATGACCCGTACCAACTCGTCCAACGCCCGTCGCTGGGCCACCCGCGCCGCTGTCGCCGCAGCAGGTGCCGGCCTGGTCGCCGGTCTCGCCGCCCCGGCCGCGAGCGCCGCCCCGATCAGCACCATCGAACGAGGTGGCGCCGTGTCGTGCACCATCAACCGTGACGTGGAGATGGGGCCGGTCTTCGGCGGATACACGCAGGGCAACTGCGACACCCGACCGGGAACGTTCGTCCGCGGGATCGACACGACCGACATCTACTCCGTCGGCCAGGTCTTCCTGCCCGGCGGTGCCAGCTACTCCGCATGGGTCGAGAAGTTCTGGTGATCCTCAGCACCCCGTCCTGAAACCCCGCGCAGATGTTGGTCCGGACTCCCTGGACCAACATCCGCGTGGGGTTTCGTGATTGGGATGTGGGCTCGCCAACCGCGCTACCGGCCCCGCGAAGCCCGTGCAAAGGCGGCGGCGACGTCGTCGACTCCCTTCGCACCCTGTTGCGAGCTCAGTTCCGGCCACACCTCGTCGTAGAGATCCGTCTGCACGACCCCATTGTCGGGAACCGCGATGCACACCATCCCGGCGTTGTGGGCAGCCGTAATCCCCTGCACCGAATCCTCCAGGACCACACACTCCGCCGGAGGCACCCCCAACTTCTGCGACGCCACCAGATAAGCCTCAGGATCGGGCTTACTCCGGGAGACCTCGTCCCCGGTGACACTCACCCCGAAGGTCGGCATCCCCTGCGAGACGAGCACCCGCTCGACCGTGGCCCGGTACGACATCGTCACCAGCGCCGTCGGCACCCCGGATGCCAGCACCGATTCCACGAGCTCACGAGCCCCTTCCCTCCAGACGTCCTTCTCCCCGAGCATCGCGTCCACCCGGGAGAGGACGAGGTCCGTGATCACCTCGGGCGACTCATCGACGCCCGCCTGTTGCAGCATGACCACGAAGTCGCTCAGGGGCATGCCCACGGCGCGCTCCCGGCGCCCACGAGTCCACAGTCCTCCCCATTTTTCGACTAGCTCGCCACCTGCGTCCGCGTAGAGCGGTTCGGTGTCGATGAGCGTGCCATCGAGGTCGAACAGGACCGCGCCCAGACGTCCGACCCCACCACGTCCCTGCATTGTCTGATTTTCCATAATCTCCTCCTCTTCCTCGAAAAACGGTGTCGACAACCGGCTACCCACGGGAGCAGAACAGACATATCCACATACGTAAATCCCGCGGACCAGCACAATTGCTAGAAATTCTTGTACGTACAGTCTAGACAGACCGTACCGCTGATTGTAAGGTGCATCACAGCGCTGCAACCGTGCCCGAGAGTCGAGCACACAAGGAAAGCGCGGAAACATCGAGGTCAGAAATGCGTGCAGTAGTGCTTGACGGACACGGTGATCATCAACTCGCCGACCTTCCGTCCCCCACACCGGGACCCCACGACGTAGTCGTCGCCCCGGCAGCAGTCGGAGTGTGCGGGACAGACCTGCACCTCGTGATCGGCGACTACCCGACGGGGCGTTTCCCCGTGGTTCCCGGCCATGAGTTTTCCGGCACCGTGACCGCGGTGGGAACCGACGTCACCCGTTGCGCGGTCGGCCAACATGTCGCCGTGAACCCGAACGTCGCTTGCGGAGAATGCGACGACTGCCTCACCGGTGCGCCCAACCTCTGCGAGCACCTGGTTCCCATCGGCGTGGCCGCCGACGGTGCCTGTGCCGAGGCCGTGTCCGTACCCGAGAAGGTCGTCTACCCCATTCCCGACAACATGACCTGGGCCGCCGGCGCCCTGATTGAGCCACTGGCCTGCGTCCTGCACGGGTTGTCGCGTGCACCGTCCCTGGAAGGACGCCGCGTCGCCATCTTCGGGGCAGGGTCGATCGGGTTGCTCGCCGTCGTCGTCGCCAAGGCACGCGGCGCATCCTCCATCACGGTCATCGAGCCCAGCCCGGTCCGTCGCGATGCCGCCCTCGGACTCGGCGCAGAGCGCGCCGTGGTCCCCGAGGAGGAAATCACTCCCCGCAGCATCGACGTAGCCATCGAGGCCAGCGGCCACCCGGCAGCGGTATCCGCTGCCATCGACTCCCTGGACAAGCGGGGCACCCTGCTCCAGATGGGCGTGGTCAGCTCGGAGCGCACGATCGACCTGCGCCCCTACGACCTCTTCGACCGCGAACTCAGCTTCATCGGTTCACAGTCCCTGGCGAACTCCTTCGCCGAGGCAGTCGACCTGATGCCGGAGCTGGCGGACTCCCTCGAGAGCCTGGTCACCCACACCTTCCCGTTGGAGGAATTCGGTGCGGCCATCGAGGCCGCGCACAGCGACTCGGCGCTCAAGGTGCACATCACCACGACGGTCGAGAACCCGCACAACGAGAAGCAGGAATGAGGCGACTGACACCATGTCCTCCACCACCTCAACCACCAGATTCGGGTCCCTCGTCGAACGCATAGGCATCCCACCGGCGCTCTTCCTCGGCTTCGTGGGACTGCTGCTGTTCATGATCGGCGACGGCGTCGAGTCCGGCTTCATCGCGCCGTTCCTCGCCGACAACGGGGCCGGTTCCGCGTCCCGCGCCGCAGCGATCGTCAGCGTCTATGGACTGATGGTCACCCTCGGCTCCTGGCTGTCGGGAGCGCTCTCAGAGACCTGGGGCCCCAGACGGGTCATGTGGCTCGGATTCGTCATCTGGGTCGTCTTCGAGATCCTGTTCCTCAGCGTCGCCCTCACCGCGCAGTCGTCCTGGCTGATCCTGCTCACCTACGGCATCCGCGGACTCGGCTACCCACTGTTCGCCTACGGTTTCCTGGTGTGGGTACTGGCCGCCAGCCCCGCCCGCCGGTTGGGCTCCGCGGTCGGCTGGTTCTACTTCGCCTTCACCGGCGGACTGCCGACGCTGGGCTCACTGGTGGCCAGCGGCACCGAGCCGGTCGTCGGCCAGTACTCCACACTGTGGATCTCCCTGGGACTCGTCATCCTCGGTGCCGTCGTCTCCCTCGCCGGACTTCGACGCGCACCGGGCGGCGGACGCCAGGCTGCGTCCTCCGTCAGCACCAGGGAGAGCCTCGTGCGCAGCGTGGCGATCGCCTTCCAGCGCCCTCCGGTGGGCATCGGCTGCATCATCCGGATCGTCAACACCGCGCCACAGTTCGGCTTCCTGGTGTTCCTGCCGACGATCTTCGCCGACGACCTCGGGTTCGGCACCGCCGGATGGTTGAGACTGGTCTTCATCATCGGTGCGGCGAATATCTTCGCCAACCTGTTCTTCGGCATCATCAGCGACAAGATCGGATGGCACCGGACGCTCCGCACCTTCGGCTGCCTCGGGTGCGCCGTCAGCAGCCTACTGCTCTACTTCGCGCCACAGATGACCAACTCATACGGGGTCGCCGTTGCCTGTGCTGCACTGTTCGGTGCCACGCTGGCCGGGTTCACTCCGATCTCGGTGATCATGTCGCTCATCGCCCCGGAGAGCAAGGGCAATTCCATCGCCGTGCTCAACCTCGGCGCCGGTGCGGCGACCTTCATCGGCCCACTGATCGTTACTCTCTTCCTCGGTCTGCTCGGCCCGGCCGGTGTGACCATCATCTTCGCCGCGATGTACGTCATTGCGGCGGTCCTGGTCAGGTGGCTGAAACTGCCGCCGGAATCGCAGGAGATCGTGGAGAAGGGCATGAGCCTGAACGACCTCGACGTCGATGAGGTCGACACCACGGAACCGACGCAACCGACGGACCCAGCAACGAACGATCACAAAGGAAACCGATGAGCAGGCAGTACATCAATGACCCCGCTGACGTCGTCGACCAGGCGTTGGAGGGCCTCGCCCTCACCAACACTGGCCTGATCGACTACCTCCCCGAGCACGGCCTGGTCACCCGTGCCACCCGGGCCTCCAACAAGGTCGGACTCGTCTCCGGCGGCGGCTCCGGGCACGAGCCGATGCACGCCGGCCTCGTAGGACGGGGCATGCTCGACGTCGCCGTCGCCGGTGCCGTGTTCGCCAGCCCCACGGCTCTGCAGGTCCACGAAGGCACCATCGCCGCGGACAACGGCCGGGGCGTCCTGCAGATCGTCAAGAACTACACCGGCGACGTCCTGAACTTCACCATCGCCGGCGAACTTGCCGGCGACCATGACGTGGAGACCGAGATGGTCCTCGTCGACGACGACGTGGCGACCGGCGGCGACCGGGACACCGGCCCGGGTGCCCGCGGCACGGCGGCGACCGTGGTCGTCGAGAAACTCGCCGGTGCCTTCGCCGAGAACGGCGGCAGCCTCCCGGCGGTCGCCGACCTGGCTCGACGCGTCGCCCGGAACTCTCGCTCCATGAGCCTCGCGCTCTCGGCCGGGACGCACCCCGGCCAGTCCCGCCCCGCCTTCGACCTGGCCGACGACGAGGTCGAACTCGGCGTGGGCATCCACGGTGAGCGCGGCATCGCCCGCACAGCATTCGCCAGCGCCGACGAACTGACCGCCGAGCTGGTCGACCCCATCATCGAGGCGATGCAGCTGCGCCGTGGCGACAAGGTCATTGCACTGGTCAACGGCCTCGGCGGCATGTACCCACTGGAGCTGAACATCGCGGCGCGGGGACTCCACCACCTGCTGCGCGACCGCGGCATCACGGTGGTGCGTTCCCACGCCGGGACGTACTGCTCCTCGCTGGACATGCACGGATTCTCCGTGACACTGACCCCCGCCGACGACGACCTCGTCTCCCTGTGGGACGCCCCCGTGCGCACCGCAGCGCTGACCTGGTGAGGAAGGACCACCATGACGAATAACGACAACACCCCACCCAACACCTTGCCCGACGCGTTCGGGGAACGCTGGGTGACGACGATGCTCTCCACCATCCTGGGGACCTCCGGGGACGGGGCCGCCGACACCCTGGGCGATCTCGACCGCCAGAGCGGCGACGGTGACTTCGGCACCAACCTGACGTCGGCCTTCACCCGCGCCGCGAAGGAGGCCGAGACGTCCGGACCGACCACCTACACCGGATGGCTGACCGCAGTCAGCCGAGGTTTCCTCGGCACCGGTGGGACGAGCGGGCCGCTGTTCGGCATGTTCTTCCGTGACCTCGCGCAGTGCACACAGTCACCGGAGCCGACGCTCACCGAATTGTGCACCGGCCTCACCGCCGGCGTCGCCACCATCCAGCGGTACGGGAAGGCGGAACAGGGCGACAAGACCATGGTCGACGCGCTCATCCCCGCCGCCGACGCGCTGCGTGCCCAGCTCCAGGGAGGCCAGGACGGTCCGGGCGTCATCGACACCGGTGCCGTGCTCGACGCCACGGCGGATGCCGCGCAACAGGGGGCCCTGGGCACCCGCGACATCACTGCTCGTCGGGGCCGAGCGTCCTACGTCGGGGAGGTCGCGCGCGGTGTCCTCGACCCCGGCGCGGCGGCCGCCGCGATCATCATGCGCTGCGCCGCCGCAGCGTCCGGCAGTGCGTCCGACGGCGCGCCCGGCAGCGCAGCGTCCGACGCCCGCCCGGTGGACACCGCCTGGGTCCTGGGGTGACCGTCGTCGTCGGGAGTCAGGCCACCGGGCCAGGCGCCCCGACGGCGCGGACGTCGATCTCCAGCGGCACCACGTCGCTGCGGACCCATGTGTCGTAGACGTCGTAGTACGTTCCCTGTGGCGTCCAGGACACGGACCTGATGTAGGTCACCGGCTCATCGACATCGATACCGAGTTCTTGGGCGATGTCGGACGGCGCACGGACCGAGCGGATCGTCCGGTGGGCCCCTCCGAGCTCGTACCCCGCACCCGTCAGCAGGGCTGTCAGGGATTCTCTGCCTTCCAGTACGCCCGTCGCCTCGGCGAGCACGTCAACCAGGGCCGGCGGGTTGTAGTTGATGCTGTAGAGCGCGGCCCGGTCGCCGAGCGAACGGACACGGACAAGTTCGAAGCCGTGCTGCGGGGTGTCGGGCAGCCGCAGGTCTCGTGCGGCCTCCTCCGGCAGCTCGACGCCCCCATAGCGGATGACACGGGTATCCACCGACTGATGGCGGTGGCCCAGGGCACTCTCGAGGAACCCTTCTTCTCCCTGGATCATCCAGCCAGCGTCCACTGGTTCGGAGCTGACGAAGACACCACGCTTGGGGACCCGCCGCACGAGCCCCTGCGACTGCAGGTGTCTCAGGGATTGACGCACCGTAGCCCGCGAGAGCCCGAATTCGGTGCACAGATCGTTCTCACTGGGCAGTCGGTCACCCTGGGCCAGTACACCGTCCGAGATTCGGGCCTGCAGGATCACCGAAAGCTGCTGGTAGTACGGCACTTCGGACTGTCTGTCGATCTGCCCGCCGGTACTCATGGCTGTCCCGCCTTCCTGTCGTCTCGCACTCGTGATGTTCGCACTGTACAGACCAATTGTACTAAGCCCCTTGTCAACTCTGTGATACACACCATATACTGAATCTTGTACGTACAGTACGTACAGTAACCCCCATCCTCGAAGGAGTTCTCATGACCATGGAATACCGCATGCGGCGCACGCTCCCCAGCGATCGCGCAGCCGTCATCCTGCCCGTCGACCACGGCCTGATCTTCGACCGCATCGAAGGCCTGGAGACCCCCTCCGCCCCGTTCACCGACTGGGCCGACTCCGACATCACCGGCTTCATGATGACTCCCGGCCAGGTCAAGCAGACCGAACGGTTCTTCGCCGAGCACCCCCACCTCTCCCGTGTCCTCACCATCGACACCTACTACGACTACCGGGAGCTCGACGGCAAGGGATCACACCAGCTGATCACGACCATCGAGGAGGCCGCACGCCTGGGCGTCGACGCCGTGAAGATGCTGTTCCCCTGGAACATGTCGCGCGTCGAGCAGGCTGCCATGTGCCACCGGGTCGGCGAAGTCGTCTCCGCCTGCGACACCTGGGACATCCCCCTGGTGCTGGAGCCCGTCCTGATCGGCGCTCCCCGCACCGAGGAAGTCATCGCGGAGGAGGAGCGCGTGGCCCGTATCGCCTACGACCTCGGTGCCCACATCATCAAGATCGCCTTCCCCGGTGAGGAACGCACCGCCCGTCTGGTCGACGAGCTCAAGGTTCCGCTCGTCATCGCCGGCGGCCCCAAGGCTGGTTCCGTCAACGACACCGTCGACGCCATCGCGCAGACCGTCCGCGCCGGTGCCCGCGGTGTGATCGTCGGCCGGAGCATCTGGCAGCGTGAACGCGAGGAAGCCCTGACCGCGCTGAACGAGATCTCCACCCTTACCCGCAGCGTCAGCTTCGCGGACTAACCACACGCCCCCGGCGGGAAGCGAGCCAGTATATGAGCGAGCGAAGTGATCTACAGCCGGTCGTGTGCGGCGTGGACATCGGCAGCACGAACACCAAGGTCGTCGCCCTCGGCCCGGACGGTGCCGTCCTGTCCCGCGTCCGCCGCAGGACGCCCCGCGGCACCACCGACCACGGCGTCGATGCCGCCATGCTCTTCGACGAGATCGAGGAGATGATCATCGAGATCTGCGGCGGACGCTTCCTCGTCCACGGCGTGAGCGTGGCCGGCGTCGGGGAGGACGGCATACTCGTCGATGCCGACCTGACACCGCTGAGCACCGCACTGGCCTGGTTCGACCCGCAACGCCGCACACTGTTCACCGAGATCGAGGACGACCTCGTCCCCCACCCGGGGCTGTGCACCGAGGACGACCCCGCCCGCACGATGCTCGGCTGGCTCTGGGCCAGACGACAGCCTGGGGCGCAACGCGCCGCATCGTGGGTCTCGCTCACTGACTTCCCGGCCGTGCGCTGGTCCGGCTCGCTCTTCCTCAGCGATACACTGGCCGCCCGCACCGCCGCCTGGGACGGCCACACCCGCACCTGGGTGGACGAGCGCGTCCTGCTCTCTCTCGGGGAACCTGCGCTCCTTCCCCCGGTCGTGTCCACCGGGGAGAAGATCGGCCCCCTGCGTTCACACCGGCTCGCCGACGCTGGTGTGCTGGCAGAGGACGCCCTTGTCGTCGCCGGAGGCCACGACCACCCGATTGGCGGGTGGGGTATCCATGCGATGCACCCGGGTGCCGTCCTGGACTCCATGGGCACTGCCGAGGTCGTGGTGGCGCAATCGCCGCACCCGGACGTCGCCAGGAGTGAGGACCTGGACGTAGCCCCTGGCATCTGCACCTCCGGCACCACCGTATTGAGCGTGCAGGAGTTGGCGCGCAACGTGGAGTGGGCCACCGACGACGACGCAGACGTGGGGTCGTACCTGACCCAACTCATCGCCGGCGACGTTGAACCGGACGACTTCATCTTCGACGACACCGTCTTCCACGCCGGTGGACGCGGTGGACAAAGCCCGAACTTCTCCGATCACGCCCCGGCCTCGGCATTGTCACGGGCCTCGGCGGTGCTGGGCACGCTGGCTCGCATGGGACGCCACGGGCATGAGCGTGTCGCTGAGCAGCTCACCACTGAACCCGCCTCGTACGCTGCGGGAGGGTGGTCCCGCTCCCCCGGCTGGGTTCGGGCGAAGGCCCGCGCCACCGGCCACGAGGTTGCGGTCATTCCCGAACCTCAGGTCACGGCGACCGCCTGCGCATTGATCGTCGCCGAGACCATCGGATGGTCCCCGGATCCCAGCCTGGCGATGGGTTTCGGCCCCTCCGACCGGTAGGCACCCGACACCGTCCTGAAACCCCACGCGGATGTTGGTCCTGACTCCCTGGACCAACATCCGCGTGGGGTTTCAGGATCAGGCGCCGAGCGCCGGATCTCCCGGAGCACTCGCCGACCGGTTCTCGTGAGCGATGCCCTGAAGGATGGTCATCGCATCCGCCGAGGGCTCGTCCGCCGGCATGTACACCTCCAGGCGGTGGTCGGGGCTGTCGGCCTGTAGCCAGATCTGGAAGTCCACCGTGATCTCCCCGACCAGCGGGTGCAGGAAACGTTTGCGCCCTGCTGTGCAGGTCCCGACCTTGCCGGTGGCCCACAGGGCAGCGAAGTCGGCGTCCTTCATGCAGAGCTCGCCGACGAGCTCGGCCAGGCGGGCGTCGTCCGGGTACTTGCCACTGACGAAGCGCAGGTAGGACACGTAGGTGCGTGCCTCCACCTCCCAGTCGCGGTACATGCCCCGCACCGTCTCGTCGAGGAAGAGCAACCGCGGCAGGGACGGACGCGTCCTGGCGTCCGACGTATCGAACGGCAGGTGCGGCGCCAGTAGTGCGTGGCCGGCGGGCGTCCACCCCAGGGCATCGTTACGCCTTCCGAGCAGCACCGCCGGCTGGTCGCCGAGCGCGTCGAGCATCGCCAGCGCCCGCGGATGCGGCTGCTCCGCACGCGACCGGGTGACCGGCTTCACCGGGGAAGGACGCGCCAGGTCAAGCAGGTGCTCGGTCTCGGTATCGGAGAGCTGTAGCGCCCGGGCCAAGGCGAGGAGCACCTCGTCCGAGGCGTTGTGTGCCTGTCCCTGCTCGAGCCGGACGTAGTAGGCCACGGACACCCCGGCCAGCTGGGCGACCTCCTCGCGCCGCAAACCGGGAACCCTGCGCCGCCGGCTGCGGTCCTCGATGCCCGCCGTCGCCGGGGTGATAGCGTCCCGGCAAGACTTTAGGAACTCGCCGAGGCTACCGGAATGGCTGCCGGACGTACCGCCGGAGTTGCCCGACATGGGTGCGGCATCTGCATGGTTCATGCGCCCGAGTCTAGGTGTCGCATCCCCTCCCCAGGCACCCTCGACGGCGCGCCAGCATGACCCTGCCAGTGGTACCTTCACCAGTCGCACCATCAGGGAGGCTCTGGCTAACACCGCCCGGGACGAGGACCATGGTTGAAGGAAAAAGCAAGAAGCAAGAAAGCAAGGAAAGAAGATCACCGTGTCCAACCTGTCTGAACCACTGCACCTCGGAGCCCTAGAGCTGCCCAATAGGGTGATCATGTCGCCGCTGACCCGGCGTCGTTCCGGGGAGTCGCGCGTGCCGACCGCGCTGATGGCAGAGTATTACCGTCAGCGCTCCGGGGCCGGGCTGATCATCAGCGAGGCCACCTCCGTCTCACCGCAAGGCGTGGGTTACCTCGGCACCCCGGGCATCTGGAACGAGGAGCAGGTGCAGGGCTGGACGCAGACCACCGACGCCGTCCACGACGCCGGTGGACGGATCTTCCTGCAGCTCTGGCACGTCGGACGGATCTCCGACCCGGAGCTGCTCGGCGGCGACACCCCCGTCGCCCCGAGCGCGGTGCAGGCGGCAGGGCGCGTGCGCGGGCTGCGTCCGAAACGTCCGTACACCACCCCGCGGGCGCTGGAGACCGAGGAGATCCCCGGCATCGTCGAGGACTTCCGCCGTGGGGCGCAGAACGCGAAGGAGGCCGGGTTCGACGGCGTGGAGATCCACGCCGCCAACGGCTACCTCATCGACCAGTTCCTGCAGGACAGCACCAACCACCGCGAGGACCGTTACGGCGGATCGGTGGAGAACCGCGCCCGCTTCCTGCTCGAGATCGTGGACGCCGCGATCGACGTGTGGGGTGCCGACCGAGTGGGCGTACACCTGCGCCCGCGCGGCGAGGAGCACGACATGGGCGACAGCGACCCGGCGACGGTCTTCGGATACGTCGCCACCGAGCTCGGACGCCGCGACGTGGCGTTCCTGTTCATCCGTGAGATCGAGGCCGAGGACAGCCGGCTCACCTTGATCAAGAACAACTTCGGCGGGCCGGTGATCGCCAACGAGGAGATGAGCCTCGCCGACGCCGAACGCATCGTGGCCAGCGGGAGCGCCGACGCCATCGCCTTCGGTCGCGACTACATCGCCACCCCTGACCTGGCCGAACGCATCGCCGAGGGCCTGGAGTGGAACACCCCGGACTCTTCGACGTTCTACGCCGACGAGGGGGCTGACCCCGCCGTCGGCTACACCGATTACCCTACAGCGCAGCAGATACCTGCCCTGCGATGAACTCCTGGCCGAGCTGCGAGGGGTGCACGATCATCTTGTAGTCCGGGGTGGTGGTGTCGATGAGCCCGGCGATATAGCGCTGCTGATCGGGGGCGCAGGAGTCGTGGCCTTGGCTGTGCGCCCGCAGGTCCACGAACTCGGCACCGATCTCGGCGGCACTATCGCGCTGCATCGACTGCGCGGCGTCCTGCACGCGCGTCAGGTACTCCACCGGCACACCGGCCGGACGGTTCGGCACCACGTTGACGAAGCAGAAAGTATCACCGGCGGTGAGCTGCGGCATGCCGCCGATGACGAGCTCGGCGTCCGGCGCGACGGCGCGCACCCGGCGCGCGGCCTCGCGCATATCGGACGCATAGGCGTCCTGCACGGCGTCGAAGTCGGTGACGTCCAGGCCGTCCTTCTGACCCCACGGGCCGAAATCGTTGAGGCCGACGGGGAAGACGACGGAGTCGGTATCTGCGGTGAGGTCGCCGGCGTCGATGCTGGCGTCGATGCGGTCGAGCATCGTGTGCGACGTCTGGGCGGTGCAGGACCAGTCGCTGACGTTGAGGTCACCGCCGTTTTCTAGCAGTCGCGGCCAGTTATCAGGCGCCTGGAGGCACTCCTTGCCGGACTCCAGCTGCCCGGTACGCGGGTAGTCGGCGAGCAGCGGTTGGAGCTCCTCGTACTGGTTCGCCGTGCCCACGATCTGGTGCGGGTTGGCGGCGTAGGAGTCACCGTAGGTGACTATGTTCTTGATGTCGGACGCTGCGTCGGACGGCGCATCCGTCGCGGCATCTGTCGCCGCGGCGGTGCCGGAGCTGATACTGGCGGACAGCAGCAGGCAAGCGGCGAGGGCTCGGGTGGCATGAGAGGCACAGGAGGAGGCACGGGTAGATCGGCGCATTGAGGGGTGTCCTTTTTCGGGGAGTACTGAGGTCGCATGGGCGCGGTCCGTCCGCGGCCCGTCATCCCAGAACCCTAACCCGCGGCGCGGCGGAATATCGGCCAGGAGTGGGAATCTCGGTGCAGTCGTCCCTGGAACACGTGACGACGCGCTGTCAGATATCGCACCCCATAGGACACTGCTGAATATCTGACCTGGTCTTTCCCGATAGTTAGCGGCTTATGAGGTGCGAAAAGTTGTCGACCTTCTCGGGTAGACCACCTCAGCGGGCCTTGCCCTCCTCGCTGAGCACCGCGTGGGTGTGACGGATCATCATGTGCGCGAGCTTGCGGTTGGACCGCGCGCCCAGCACCGCGCCGATGCCCAGAGGCAGCATCTTCGCGAATGCGGCACCCGTCATCCGTCGGCGCAGCTGCCGGAACGCGATGCGTCCCAGACGTGAGTTGATGTTGCGCTTCTGCGCCTCGCTGGCACTGCCCAGCTTCCGGAGTCCCGTCACACCCTTCTGGCCGGACGCTGCGGACACCGCGTCGTTGCCGGCGGCACCGGCGATGCTGAATAGGATCAGCCGGCGTCGCGCCTCCTGGTGGCTGATGTCCACACCGCGCAGCCGCGCGCTGGCCAGCGTGTAGAGCGCGAAGACCTCCACCACACCAAGCGCTTCCCCACCGGCGGCACCCATGCTGAGCACCGTGCCGATCCCGGGGAAGAACGCCAGCGCACCGGTACCTGCACCCGTGCCGGTGGCCAGGGTGCGGAAATGCCGGTCGATCACGCGCTGCTGCCGGGCCACCGACTTGCGGCGGTGCCGGCGCTGGATGTGGCCCACGTACTTCTCGACCACCGGGGACTGCACTTCGGAGGCCTTGTCCACGGCGCGGAAGAACTGGCGCGCCATCTTGCCGTCCGGCTCGTCCAGGTCGGCGATGCCCTTCAACGCCTCACGTGACTCCTCCGACAGCTCCTCGTCGGCGACGGGGCCGGTGACGTCCGGTGCGTCCTGCGAGTCCTGCGCGTCCTTCTTCTTTTTCCCGCGGCGGGCAAAAGGCTTCGGCAGCTTCACGTGGTCCTCCAAGGGGTGTGGCCTGCATGCTCGACGGCTGCCGAGTGCGGTCGATTCTAGCCGTTTACCGGGACGCCACGTCGGCAACACAGTCGTCACAGAAGCGGCACAACCTCGAAATGCCGGCCTCATAGATTGAGTCCTGTACCAAGACCAACAGCGGCTCAGCCGGGTCTTCATCGCACGGCGTCGGGATGACGGAGCGTACGACCGTAGGGGAAACCGCGTGACGTGAAAGGACCATCATGGTTCAGACCACCACGCCCACCACGACCGACAACTACAGCAACGCCGAGCTCGACCTCGAAGCGAGGATGGGCGGCGTCGGCACCGAGACCACCGACCGGGCCGTCCCCGTCATCGACGTCAACAACTGGGACCTCAGCGACGAGCAGTGGGATGCCAAGGCGGAGGAACTTTGGGACGCCGCCACCACCATCGGCTTCTTCCAGCTGAAGAACTTCGGCATCGCCAAGGACGAGATCCAGGCCGCCTTCGCCGAATCGCGCCGCCTGTTCGCGCTGCCGAAGGAGACCCTAGAGACCGTGGCCAAGCCGAAGGGCAAGAACGTCGGCTTCGAGCACAAGTCCCAGATCCGCCCGTCCACCGGCACCCCGGACGAGAAGGAGAGCTACCAGGTCACCCGCCCGCTGATGGACGGCCTGTGGCTCGACGAGGAGGCACTGCCGGACTTCCGCGCCAACACCCTGGACTTCGAGAGCCGCTGCCACGACGTGGCGATGCGCATCCTCGAGTTCTTCGCCGTGAAGCTCGGCTTCGAACGCGACTACTTCACCAAGGTCCACAACCCCGCCTCCGACCTGCACCAGTGCACGCTGCGCATGATCCACTACATGGCAGTGGCCGCGGAGGACAACGTCGCCGACGAGAACGGCGCCCCGGTGTGGCGCGCCGGCGCACACACCGACTTCAACTGCCTCACCCTGTTGTTCCAGACCGACGGCGAGTCCGGCCTGCAGGTCATGCCAGGTGCGGACGCCGGGCAGGACGTACAGAGCTGGACGCCCGTGCCCGCCTTCACGGACATCCTGACCTGCAACATCGGTGACATGCTGATGCGCTGGAGCGACGACCGGTTGAAGTCCAACTTCCACCGGGTCAAGGCCGCGGACGTGGGCGTGGACATCCCCGAGCGCTACTCCATGCCGTACTTCGCCCAGGCCGACCGCGACGCCGTGATCGAGGGGCCCGACCGCAAGTACGAGCAGATGACCGCCGGGGAGTACCTGGACATGCGCATCCGCGCGAACTTCAGCAAGGCCGAGTCCGCGAAGTAGTCCGGCACCGGGGTCGTCCCCCGGTCCGGCCCCTGGCTCGCCCCTCCCCCAACAACCGCTCAAGCACCACCTCGCTCAGGAGCACCCTCACCCATGACCGCCACCTTCAACCACACCGACCGGACCGACCGGACCGACCGGACCGACCGGACGCCGTCGCCGCGCGCCCACGACCCCGCCACCACCACGCAGCAGGGGCAGGACGTCGGCTTCTCCACCGACGGGTCTGCCGTGGACACCAACTTCGGTTGGCGCCACAACCTCACCTTCGGCATCCAGCACGTCCTGATCATGTACGTCGGGTGCGTGTCCGTCCCGCTCGCACTCGGCGCGGCGTTGGGCCTCGACCGGGAGACCGTGGCGATGCTGGTCAACGCCGACCTACTGGTCGCCGGCGTGATCACGCTGATCCAGTCCCTCGGCGTGGGACGCGTGGCCGGCGGGCGGATGCCGATCATCGGCGGCGCGGCCTTCGTCCAGGTGGCGTCGATGATCTCCATCGGGCAGACCTACGGGCTGCCCGCGATCTGGGGCTGCATGCTCGCCGGCGGTGTGGTGGGCCTGGTGCTCGCCTGGCCGTTCAGCAAACTACTGAAGTACTTCCCGCCACTGGTCACCGGCACCGTACTGCTGGTCCTCGGGGTTTCGCTCATCGGAGTCTCCGCCGGCCTCGTGGTCGGTCGTCCGATGGTCGACGGCCAGGAAAACCCGGACTACGCCAGCCCGGCGTCCATCGGCATCGCCGCCCTCGTGGTGCTCATCGCGGTGGGGTTGTCCTGCCTGGCCCGCGGTGTGGTGGCGAAGGCGTCGCTGATCATCGCGACGATCGTCGGCGTGCTGGTCTGCTGGCCCGCCGGGCTGCTGGACTTCTCCGGTGTCGGCGACGAACCGCTGTTCGCCATGGTCAAGCCGTTCCACTTCGGCGCCCCGGAGTTCCCGTTGGTCGGTGTGCTGTCGATGTCGGTGGTCATGATGTTCCTCTTCGCCGAGACGATCGCCAGCGTGAGTGCGCTGTCCGAGATCACGGGGAAGAAGACGTCGCGCTCGGACGTGGCGCGCACGCTCGTGGGCGACGCGGCGTCCGGCGTCCTCGGCGGTGTGTTCAACGGGTTCTTCGACACCGTCTTCACCCAGAACGTCGGCGCGGTGCGCACCACGCGGGTGCACTCGCGTTACGTGACGGCGACGGCCGGGGTGGCCCTGCTGGTGCTGGGGCTGACCCCGGTGACCGGTGCGGTCATCGCCGCACTGCCGGACCCGGTGGTCGGCGGGATCTCCCTGATCCTGTTCACCTCGATCGCCGCGGTGGGAGTGAACACCCTGCGCAAGGTCGATCTCACCGACACCGTGAACTCCACGATCATCGCCCTGGCGGTGGCTTTGGGGCTCTTGTCGAAGTTCTCCTCCGACATCTGGTCGAACTTCCCGGAGTGGGCGCAGACCCTTCTTTCCGACGGTGTGGTCCTGGCCGCGTTGGCGGCCTTCGGCCTCAACCTGCTGTTCAACCACACCTCCATCGCCGACCGGGCCCGTGCCGCCCGTGATGAACAGCGTCCCGAACCGGAGTCGGTGTTCGTGTAGCGAGGACCGCCTCCCTTACACGGACTTGATCTGCTCCAGCTTGATCCTCGTGATCTTCCAGCCGTTGTCGATCTGCCCCGAACTCAAGGAATAGTGTCGGGTCTCGACCTTGGACCCCTTTTTGTTGTCGTACTTGACCAAGTCGATCTCGTTGTAGATCTTTCCGGCGAACGGTTCCGAGCCGTAGACCGTTACGTGGGCGACGTAGCCAGGACTCGCCTTGTAGTCAAAGCCGATCACCGACTCGTTGAACCCCAGGTTCCTCGTCACTTCACAGGTCTTTGCCTGCGATGGCGAACACTCCACCATAGGCTGGCCCGGCCCGGCCGCCTGGGCGACGGGCAAGGCCGCCAAGGAGACGACTGTCATACCTAACGCGCACGCGACCCCCCTGCCCCAATTTCGAATGGATTCACGCATGACGACAACGCCCTTTCCTTTATTTAATGATGATGGACTGCAGCGAACGAACATTCACTAAAGGTGCCGCTGCGTGAGTTCGACTTTGGTGATTTTCCACCCGTTGTCGACTTGATTGTCTGTCAGGCCGTAGTGGATGGTCACCGAACTTCCACCAGAGTTCTTGTACTCGTCGCTTCCGATTTTGTTGTGAATCTTCCCGGAGAACGGTTCCGACCCGTAAACCGTCACGCGGGCGAGGTAGCCAGGACTTGCTTTGTAGTCAAAGCCGATCACCGACTCGTTGAACCCGAGGTTCCTCGTCACATCACAGGTCTTCGACTGCGACGGAGAACATTCCACCGTGGGCTGCCCGGGCCCGGCACCCTGAGCCGCCGGCGCGCCCAATACTGAAGCGATCGCGAACGCACTCAACAAGATCAGCGTCTTTTTCCTTGGAGCCAAAAAATCAAGCATGTGAAGCTCCTCGCTTTTAGTGGTTTCCACCGGGATGGGGATGATCTTGCGTTATTGCCGTGATAACGACTTCGGTAATCTTGTACCCCTCAACAAGATCGCGCATGGGCATGTCCCATGTCCGGTCTGCAATTCCGTGACCACTATTGTTGGCGAGGGTCACATGGTATTGGCGCGACGCATGACCACCGTAGGTCGAAGCAGTGACCCTGAAGCTCATTTCCTCGCCCTGCTCTAGGGAGACCGTGAAGTTACGAACGTCACTCATGAAATCGTATCGGAAGTGGGTGTCTGCACGGCACGTTGATACACAAGAGATGTTAGTGCTTCCGCCCGCATAGGCTGGTGCGGAGAATGCAATTCCAGAAATCATGAGGGACCCCAGGAATGTTGTTGCCAGTACGCATCGGGGTGCACGTGTTGTCAGTTTTTTCAGTGTCATTCTAACTCCTGTAATCAAGGATGTATGAGATTTATGCAGCCGCAGGTGCGGCAGTTATTTTTGGGCCACCGTATCCTCCCAGGAACAACGATTGTCGAAGCTGGAGGAAGGTCTCCCGGAAGCTCCAGCGGTTGCCCTCTGGGGCATATCCGTGTCTGCGGGATCAATCCGTTCCTTACGTTTCAGCCGCCAAATCTCGTCAGCCGGCCGACACTTTTGGAAGAGACCTTTCTGCGCCGCCATCCGAGTCCAACGCACCAAGGCACGCGGAGAAAGAGTGGCAGGCATGATGCCCTCCTCCTGTCGGAGGAGAGGATCACTTCTCCGGTTCGCTGTGCAGGTCAGTCAGTTCCGGGTACTGCTCGAAGATGTCCCCGGACAGTTCCCTACGGGCCTTGCGTGACGTTTCATCGACCAGCACTTCATAGTCACCACGCTCCAGGGCATACCAGGTGTCATCAACAACACCGGAGGCGGAGATTTTCGGCAGGGGAATGTTCGCCGACAGCGGAGTGTCGATAAACCCCGCATGAACCCCCAGGACGTGGATTCCGAGCTTCCCAAGCTCCACCCGGGAGGAGTTGCTCGCCGACCAGAACGCCGCCTTGGACGCACTGTAGATGCCACCCACCGAGTTCCAACTCGCCGCCGAAAGAACATTGACGACGGCAGCGGACTCCGCTTTTTCGAGAACCGGCGAGAACACCTGCGTCACCAGGACGGGACCGAAGAAGTTCGTCGCCATCACCCGGTTCAACTCCGATATCCCGGTTTCCATGAGGTTGGGCGTCTGGGGAGACACACCGGCATTGTTCACGAGCACCGTCACATCGGAGGCACGTTCAGCCACCCACGTGATCGAATCAATATCATTGACGTCCAACGTCAGCGGGACGATACGCTCATCGTCCCATTCCCGGGGATGTCGAGCGGTTGCGTACACTTTCGACGCTCCGCGTGCGAGCGCCTGCGTCACGAATTCCGAGCCCAGCCCTCCGTTCGCCCCGGTCACCAGAACAACTGCTCCGTTGATATCAACCATGTCAAACTCCTTTTTTTTTGCCGGCCGGCATCCTGCCGGACGAATATTGTTGCGGGGTGCGATGGACGTACTTACGCCATCGGGTTCTCCCAGGAACCACGGGTGTCTACGCTGGCCGCCTTGCCAAGCCTTTCGAGCCGTTCAACGTCATCGCCAGTGAGTGAGAGTTCCGCCGCACGTTCCTGCGAGTCGAGGTACCTCGCCTTGGTCGCGCCGATGATCGGCACCGTCCCCTTGCCGAGCGCCCACGCCGTGGCGACCTCGGCCGCCGAGTAGTCGCGGGCCCCGCGCGACGCGTCCTCCCCGCGCTCCTTACCGACCGCCACGAGGGCATCGGTGAGCTCTCCAAGTTTCGGGAGGATCTCGTTGTAGGTCGCAGCCCGGTAGCTGCCTTCCGGCAACGGGTTGTCCGCGCCGTACCTCCCGGTCAGCGCGCCCTGTTCGAGGACCATATAGGAGTAGAAGGTGATGCCGTTGCGCTGGCAATATTCCAGAAGGCCGGCGTCCTCCGAGGCGCGGTAGATCAGGCTGTAGTGGTTCTGCACCGCGGCGAGTTCCACCCCCTCAGCGGCGAGGATCTCCCGGGCGCGGGTGATCTCCTCCAGGTTGTGATTGGACACCCCGACGCTGCGCACCCGGCCGTCCTTCACCAGCGGCGCGAGTTGCCGGGTCCATTTTTCCACGTCGGCGGGGTTGTGGATCCAGTAGATATCGACGTGGTCGGTGCGCAGCCGCTCCAGGCTGCCCTGGAGCATCGCCTCCACGGCGTTGCTCTCCGGACCGGCGAGCTGCGGGGTGAACTTCGTCGACAGTTGGTAGCTGTCGCGGTCATACGGTGCCAGAAGTGTGCCGAGAATGCGCTCGGAGCTTCCCTCGCCGTAGACGGCGGCGGTGTCGAAGAGCGTGAACCCCTTGGCGAAGGCCGCGGCGACGACCTCCTTGAGCTGCTCCTCGTCGAGGTGGTTGCCGAAGACTTCATCGCCGCCAACACTGCCGGCACCCCACGACCAAGTACCGAGCGCGGTCTGGGGCAAGTCTGGAACGTTCGAGGAATCGGATGTAGGGACTGTGGTGGACATGGTGTGCTCCTGGCTGTTTTCGGACGGGATGTCCTGCGGTGACCAGTAGGCCCGCAGTGAGGTGATCTTTCCGTGCTCGTCGAACTCCATGACGTCGACCACGTCGACGCTCACCTGCCGTGAGTCCCACGGCATCCGGAGTTCGAAGGCCACGGCAGCCGCACGCGCGTCCGATGACACAGAAACCGGAGCGACCTGCCGGACGCGGACTGCCGGGTCGAGCGGTTCGGCGTACCAGCGGGACGCCGCGACGACGTCGGAACCCACCGGGTCCTCGACCGTCGCCGTCTCGGCGAAGAGCGCGAGGACGTCCCGTCCCCCGCCGTTGTTGATGCCGTCGAGGTAGGACCGCACCGTGGCGCGGATCTGTGACCTCGTTACCTGTGGCGTGGTTGCCTTCGGCACGGTGTTCCCGTTCTGTGGTGACGCACGCGGGGGCGGATGCCGCAGCGTGGAACGGTTCAGGCAATCGCCCTTTGTGTTCCACCCGGTACAGTACATAGTGTATCGAGTGGTACGCAACTGCTCCCTACGCAGCGCTCATCCAGTCGACCTACCCCAGGAACGAGACCCCCCACAATGCCCCCTATGAACTGCGCAAACAGTGTCCCCTCACCGAAAGATCCCGGGTCACACGTTGGCGGCGGCGATGCGCTGCGCCTGTGCGGACGCCAGGCTGCTGACCAGCTCCGTACCCGTCGCGTCGGACGCGGCGATCATATAGCTGACACCGTTGACCGTGGCGGTCACGGTGATCAGGGACTCACCGATGCCCTCGCCCTCGATGGGCTCGCCGTTGACCTCGGCACCGGTCATCGTCACCCGGGCCGCGCCCAAGACATCCGCCCCCTCGACGGTGACGTCCACCGGCTCAGCGGTGTAGTGCTGCAGGGTGTTGTCGGTTTCGTCGGTCATCTCGCGAGTGAACTCCGCACACTCGGAGACGTCCGCCGGGAAGGTCTGCGGGTCCACCTCGTCGGTGGTGACCATGATGTGAATGCCGTCTACATCATTGTCCAGCAGGGTGTAGCCGGCGGTGGCGGTTGTCTCTGCGGAACGGAACATCCAGTCCATGACGGTCACGCCGTCCACCGCCAGGCCGGTGCACTGGAACGGGTTCGCATTCATGATGTCTCCGAACCCCTGACTAGCGTCAAACCCTTCAACGTCGGCAAACTCCGGTTCCTCGGCAAGCTGACTGAGCATGTCCCCCAACGAGGGCAAGTCGCCACCGGCGACGAGGTCGTACTCGTAGCCCTCGGGCGTGACGGTGTCGTCGATGATCAGGTCGGACGGGGCGCCGGAGGCCGGCTGGCCGGCGTCGGGAACCTCGACGGCGGCGGTGGTCTCTTCGGACGCCTCGGCGTCGTCGGAACTACACGACACCAGAGCGAATGAGGCCGCCAACGGGAGGACGGCGATGGACAGGGGCGTGGCGAAACGGCGGATCATGGGAACCGGGACATCCTTAACTCAGTGAAATAAAACGTCCCGATAACCGTACCCTGGGACTCACTGCGCCGCGGACCCCAGTTCCCCGTACCGCCGCCCTGCCACAAATACCACCGTCCAGGACACCGCCACCGCAAGCGCGAGCAGGACGGCCAACATCCCCACGGCCGTCACCAGGACGGTGGGGACGATGTTGGCAACCCCCACCAGCGGCGCGACCACCGCGCCACCAATCGCCACGCCGGCGATTCCTCCCAATCCCGCTCCACGGGCACTCGCAGCAACGACGCCCGCCCGAGTGGCGGAGTGTCGCGCCGCGCCGCGTCCAACCACGACTGCGGCCAGGATGAACGCCAACAGGACGACACCGATCAGCATCGGAGAATTCATCACAACCCCGAAGATGCCATCGGAACGTCGCACATCGACGCTCGCCTGGTACCCGCGGTCCTCCAACCCGGAAATGACCGCATCAACGTCATCGCCAGTAACGGCACCGTCGGCACCGTCAGCGGCAACAGTCACAGAGGCCGTGCGGAACCCGACCTCATCCTTGAACTCCTGCTCGCTTACGCCCTCGCCTGCGGCCAACAACGAGACCATCTTCTCGTGGGAACCGAAGAAGGCCCGCGTCGGCACCCCGGGCGGCGTGTCGCCGTAGGTCCCGGCCACCTGCACCGACGTGCTCTGCAACGTCCCCGTCTCCACGCCTGTCCTGACTGTGGAGGCGACCGTGATGTCGCGGCCGAGGTCGATGGTGAAGTCGTGCCCGTCGACGTTATCCGGTGCCAGGACTTCGTCACCGTCCAACGAGAAACCGTCGGTGACACCATCGGGCTTAACGGCAGGACGGTACTCGTAGATCACGCCGTTCCAGCCGTCGGCCTGTTCCTCGCCGGCCGTCTCGGCGTAGATTCCAGCGGCGTCGCCGATGGACACGGTGTCGATGCCGTCCATGTCCGCGATGTCGTCCATGTCGTCCTCGGTGATGCCGTCGGACACGTCCTCCTTCAGCACGGTGAGGACCCGTGGCTGGTCGGAGGGGAGGCCGCCGGCCGCTGTCACTACGGCGCGCAGCGACAGTAGCGGGACGCCGACGACCGCAACGATCAGCACGAGGATGCCGATGTTGGTCGAAAGCTTGCGCAGGATGACTTCCCGATCGCTCATCGGCTACACCCCCGGTGCCCGGAGGGCAGCACGGCCGGTACAGAAGTCAGCGTAGAAGTCGGTGCGGAGGTCAGTGTGGAGAGAGGCACTGAGGTTCCTAACAATCATTTACATATGCAGTACAGAAACTATGTAACCATACCTTTTATCTCCTGCCCTGCCAATGGTTCTCACGGACCTTCAGGCGGGCTTCACCACGCATTTCCCAGGTCCGCGTGCTGACGAACCCAGGTGTGCATGGCGATACCGGCGGCCACCCCGGCGTTGATCGAGCGGGTCGAACCGAACTGGGCGATCGACACCGTCAACGCCGCGGCGTCCTGCGCCTGGGCGGTCACGCCCGGGCCTTCCTGTCCGAATAGCAGCAGGCACCGCTCGGGCAGCCTCGCTGTCTCCAGGGGCACCGAGCCCGGGGTGTTGTCCACCGCCACGACCGTCAGGTCATGCTCGCGGGCAAAGGCGGTCACCGAGTCGGTGTCCGGGTGGTGCATCAGGTGCTGGTAACGGTCGGTGACCATCGCGCCGCGCCGGTTCCACCGCCGCCGGCCCACGATGTGCACCGTGTCCACGGCAAAAGCGTTGGCAGTGCGTACCACGGTGCCGATGTTGGAGTCGTTCTCGAAGTTCTCGATCGCGATATGCAGCCGGTGACGCCGCGAGTCGATGTCGGCGATGATCGACTCCTGCCGCCAGTACCGGTACCCGTCGACAACGTTGCGACGGTCCCCGTTCGCCAGCAGCTCCGGGTCGAAGTGTGCGTCCTCCGGCACCGGCACGCCCGGGTACTCCTGCTCCCAGGGGCCAACGCCGACGGGATGCTCGAACCACTCCGTGGGGCCGGTCATCGCTCTCGTCCTGTCAGTTCCTCGACGATCAGCAGCTGCGCGGCCACGTAAGTCGCCATGACCAGGCCGTCGACCACACCGTCCAGTCGCTGCACCAGCGGCGACTCGCCACGCAGGAACGCCAGACGCGCCAGAATCAGCCCGTCCGACAGGACGAAAAGATTCCCGCCGAGGCCCACCCCGGAGAGGTCCGCACGCCCGTCAGCGTCCCCGGCCTGCGGGTCGGACGCCAACACGGACGTCGCCGCCAACGCCGAACCGTAGCCCGCGGCCGCGGGCAACGCGGCCGGCGCACCGCTGGCCGCGGTGACGATCCCGGAGGCCAGCACCGGCAGGCGCAATGCCACCGTCGAACGACGCGGACGGTGCCCGCTCCGCCACAGCTCGGCGATGTAGGCCACCTGGTTCACGCTGAACGCCGCCGAACCCAAGTTCAGGTTGCGCGCCCTGGTGGCGGCGTCCTCGCTGCGCCCGGCCTCGCCCATGAGCACCACGTCGCCCAGCAGCCCGCCGGCCAACCCGGCGAGCACCACCGGCAGGCGTCCGGCACGTCCAGCACCCCCGGAACGTCCGGCGCGTCCTGCACGCGTGCAGGCGTGCGCGGCGAGCAACGGCATCAGCGCGGGCTTGACCAGCCTGGTCGCCCGGTCACCGCTGCGTCCTGCCGCGGCGGCGACCACAGAGGCCGCACCAGCGGCGAGGTACGCCGCACGCCACGGTGACTTCCGGGCGCGCGACATCAGGCCAGGCCCAGGTCTTCCAGGCCGAGCAGGCTGCGGTACTCCACACCCTCGGCCTCGATGACATCCTTCGCGCCGGTGGCACGGTCGACAACGGTGGCCACACCGGCCACGGTCGCGCCCGCCTCACGCACCGCGGCGACGGCGGTCAGCGGCGAGTTGCCGGTGGTCGTCGTGTCCTCCACGACCAGCACGCGCTTGCCCTCGATATCCGGGCCCTCGATACGGCGCTGCATGCCGTGCTTCTTGGTCTCCTTGCGCACCACGAAGGAGTCGACCGCGTCGCCGGCGTGCATCACGGCGGTGGCCACCGGGTCGGCACCCAACGTCAGCCCACCAACGGCGACGTAGTCCCAGTCGGCGGTGAGCTCGCGCAGCAGTTCACCGATGAGCTTCGAGGACTCGCGGTGCAGCGTGGCGCGGCGCAGGTCAACGTAGTAGTCGGCCTCCTTGCCGGAGGACAGCGTGACCCGGCCGCGGACGACGGAGAGTTCGGTGACCAGCTCGGCGAGTCGCTGCAACTTGTCGGCGTTGACGGTGGGCGTGCTCATGGAGGCGTCCTAACTTGGTGTGCGGGTATGTCCGGTGTGATCTTACGGGGTTCAGGTGTCCTCGGGGTCGACGACCTCCGCGTCAACCTCCGGGTACTCACCCGACTCGCCGATGTGTCGGGCGTGGCGGGCCGACGGCGCACGGTGACGCCCGCGCGAGGCCGCTCCTGCCGCCCCGAGGATGTCTACCTCGGCGGAGGTATCGTCGCCGAAGATGGTGGAACGCTGCTCGGCGGTGCGGATCACCCGCGGCCCGCCGCCGGACACCGTGCGGCTATGGTCCGGGTCCTCCCCGACCGCGGGGATCGGGTCATCATCCTGCGCGGCGCCATCCTGAGCAGGCCTGTCCTGATCGGCGCGGTCAGCTGGGTATTCGGGGAAGGTTGAGGTGTCCCCCATCGTCTGGCCTTCCGAGCGGGTCGGGAAGTCCACCGGGGTGGTCGAGCGTTCCATCCGCGGACGTCCGGTGTCGGCGTCCGAATCGTTCGCCGTCTCGGCGTCGGCGTCTACCTCGCTGTTGGGGGACGACGCCCGACGCGCCGCGTCCGGCACCGCCCGCAGGTGCCCGCGGTGCGCCGGTGCCTGGCGCTCGCCGGACGTACCGGACGCATCGGACGCATCGGACGCCGCACCCGCCGCGTCCTGCGCCTCCGGCTCCTCGGCGACGGCGGTCGCGGCCGCGCGCACGCGAGGACGCGTGGGGTCGGCCCCACTCAGGTCGAGCTCGACCGAGGTCACGCGCGGCGGCAGGACGCGCGAGGCGTCCACCAGCGCACGACCCTGCACCAGCACGTGGTCCCAGATCGGCGGGTCGGTCCTGCGCCCCATCTTCAACGCCACCCACGTGGAACTGAATGCAATGTCCGACACCGAGCCGGCCAGGGCGTGCAATGCCGCCTCCACCCGGCTGTCCAGCATCCGGTCCAGCGCACGATTGTCCGTGGAGTATCCGGTGTACGGCGGACGATCGCACAGCTCGGAGTGACGCATCCCGGCCGGCATGCCGGCAGTATCCGACAGGTGCACGCGCACCGGGGAGAAAAACTCCCGACGCAACGCCACCACCGTCATCCCATTGACCTCGGCGAGGTGGAACTGGTGGCCGCCGGTGAATCCGGAGACCAGGTCGCGCGCCACGGTCGCCGCGGATCCGGTGGCAGCGTCGGCGCTGATCAGCGTCATCAGGCTGTCCGGCCACTCCCCCGGCAAGTAGCGGTCCTCCTTGGCGTATTCGTAGCCGTGGGACTGCGCCCACTGGCGCCGCGAACGACGCCCGGCGAACAGCCCGTTGGAGGACGCTGCGGCGTCGGCCGCGGGCGCGGCTTCGGTTGCTTCTTCCGGGTCCTGCGTCGGTTCCGGGATGGGCTCCGCTGCCTGCTCAGGGGCGGGCTCGGGGATAGCCTCCGGTTCGGGGGCTACTTCCGGCTCACGTTCCTGTTCCTGCCGCACCGTTGGCGCGGCGTCCTGCGGCTCGTCCGGCTGCTCTTCGGTCAATTTGTCCGGCACCGGATCAGCAGTCGAGGCGGGCGCGGGGTCCAACTCCTGCTCAAGGCCAGGCGCTGGGGTGTGCGTCTGGGAGGGGCCTTTCGACGCACGCCAGAACAGGCCCGCGGCGAGAACCAGCAGCGCGAGCCCGAGCAGAAGGACGAGGACGGCGAAAGACATCATGCCAAGCATAAACGAGGTGGCGGTGTAGCCGGGAACCACCGGCACGGGGCATCCCCCGGACCCCGACTACTCGAACGGGTTGATGGTGACGACTCCGGCAGCCTGGAACGGTGCCGTGTCCCTGGTTGCAACGACGTCCCCACGGCACATCGCCACGGCAGCAATCAGCGCGTCAAATTCCATGATCGCTTTCCCATTCCGGCGGGCCCGTGCCCGAAGCGCGGAATATGCCGAGGTCGCCTCGGCATCGAACGGGAGGATCCGTCCCCGAAATTGGGCCACGAACTGTCCCTCGAACTGTTCCAGAATCGAGTTTCTCCGAGCACCGTCCGGGAGAGCTGCGATCCCGTATCGAATTTCCGCCAGAGTGACGGACGTTAGGTACAGGGTTTCCGTGGGCTGGGCGTCCAGCCAATCGACGACTCGCCGGTTCGGACGCTGACGCATCGCTTCCGAAACCACGTTGGTATCCAGGATGATCATGAAAAGTCCAGCGGCTCCCGGCCCCACTGGCTTCGGACAGCCTCCGGATCGGCATCGAGATCAACGCCGCCGAACTCAGCACCGATGGCGGCGAGCACGGAACCGATCCCGACAGAAGGTTTCACAGCCCCGTCCAGGATCGCTCGAACCTCCGCCTCGGCGCTCCGATTGTTGGCGCGGGCCTGTGCTTTGATCCCACGGTGGGTTTCGTCCGACAAACCTCGGACTGTAATCGCAGCCATGACCAAACTCCCGTTCTCTCTGATATCACTTAGCAGAAATGATATCAGAGAGAATGTTCGAGAGGAAGGGCCACAAAACTACCCCGGCCCCTACTGATTGTCGGCGGCGTATGCCTCGTGATCCATCAGATCGTCGTCGGCGGGGGCCTCAGAGACGGCGACCTCGTAGAGCCAGCCGGCACCGTAGGGGTCGTCGTTGATCACGCCGGCGTTGTCCTCGAGGCCCTCGTTGACGGCGGTGATCTCGCCGGAGACCGGGGCGTAGATGTCGGACACGGACTTGGTGGACTCGACCTCGCCGTAGGGCTCGCCGGCCTCGACCTCGGTGCCGACCTCGGGAAGTTCGACGAAGACGATCTCGCCCAGCGCCTCGGCGGCGATGTGGGTGATGCCGACGCGCACGGTGTCACCGGCGGCGACGGAGGTGGCGTTCACCCACTCGTGCTCCTCGGAGTACAGGCGGTCGGTGGGCAGTGCAGTCATGGGATTCTCCTCAGCAGAAAAAGTGCAGTCAGGGGTGGTGCAGTCAGGGTGGATATTACTTCTGGCGCGTGTAGAACGGCAGCGCAACGACGGTATAGGGGTGGGCCTTGCCGCGGATGTCAACGGTCACCGTCGAGCCCACGGATGCCACGCCGCCCTCGGCGGCCGCCTCGGCGGCGACGTAGCCCATCGCCACCGGGTGGCCCAGCGTCGGCGACAGCGCGCCGGACGTGACCTCGCCGAGCCGGACGCCCTCAGCGTCGGCAGCGGCGTCCTGGATCTCGTAGCCGCCGCGCGCGGCACGGCGCCCCTCGCCGACCAGGCCGATGAGCGTCTGCTTCGTGCCCTCCTCCTTGGCGCGCACGATGGCGTCGCGTCCGACGAACTCCTCCTTGGACTTCGTCGCGGCGAGGATGCCCAGCCCGGCGTCCACCGGGGTGAGCTGCAGGCTCAGCTCATTGCCGTAGAGCGGCATGCCGGCCTCCAGGCGCAGCGTGTCGCGCGCCGCCAGGCCGCAGGGGCGCACCCCGTGCGGGGCACCGGCGGCGAGCGCCGCGTCCCACACGGCGGTCGCCTGTGCGCCGTCGGTCCCGTTCTCCACGAAGATCTCGAAACCGTCCTCACCGGTGTAGCCGGTGCGGGCGATGATCGCCGGCACGCCGGCGACGGTGCCCTGGAAGGCGGCGTAGTAGCCCAGCCCGCCCACGGCGTCCTGCACGGTTTGTCCTGCGCCGGACGCCTCAGGCGCGTCGGTGACAGCCTCGACGATCTCCAGCATCACCGCGGCGGCCTGCGGGCCCTGTACGGCGATCAGGGAGATGTCGTCGGTCTGGTCGGTGAGCGTGACGTCGAAGCCGTCCGCACGCTCGCGCAAGGCCTCGGCGACGGCGGGGGCGTTGCCGGCGTTGGGGATCACCAGGTACTCCTCGTCGGCGAGCACGTAGGTGATCAGGTCGTCGATGATGCCGCCGTCTGCGGTGCAGATCATCGAGTACTTCGCCTTGCCGACCTTCACGGCCGACAGGCGCGAGACCAGCGCGTGGTCGAGGAAGGCCGCGGCGTCCGGCCCGGTGACCCGGACCTCGCCCATGTGCGAGAGGTCGAAGACGCCCACGGCCTCACGGACCGCGCGGTGCTCCTCGAGCTCCTTGTCGTACTTCAGGGGCATGTCCCAGCCGCCGAAGTCGGTGAACTTCGCGCCGAGCTTCTCGTGGACCGGGTGCAGTGCGGTGTGCTTGGTCATCAGTTCTCGCTCTCGGTAGCTGCTTCTGCAGCTTCGATATCGAAGTCCTCCAGCGGCGGGCAGGAGCACATCAGGTTGCGGTCGCCGTAGGCGTCGTCGATGCGGCGCACGGTCGGGAAGTACTTGTCGCGACGCAGCGACGCCACCGGGAAGGCGGCCTTCTCGCGGGAGAAGTGGCCGTGCGAGACGGCGTCGGCGAAGTCGTCGCGCACCACCGAGGTGGCGGTGAACGGCGCGTGGCGCAGGACGGAGTCCTCAACCGCGACGTCCCCGGCGATGACCTCGTCGATCTCGGCGCGGATGGTGCGCAGCGCGGTGATGAAGCGGTCCAGCTCGTCCTTGTCCTCGGACTCGGTGGGCTCCACCATCAGCGTGCCCGCCACCGGGAAGGCCAGCGTGGGGGCGTGGAAGCCGAAGTCCATCAGGCGCTTGGTCACGTCCGCGGCGGTCACGCCGGACTGCTTGGTCAGCTCACGCAGATCCAGGATGCACTCGTGGGCGACCAGGCCGTTCTCCCCGGTGTAGAGTGTGGGGAAGCTGTCGGCGAGCTGGCGGGAGATGTAGTTGGCGTTGACCAGCGCCATGCGCGAGGCCTCGGTGAGACCCTCGTCGCCCATCATGGCGATGTAGGTCCACGAGATCGGCAGCACGCCGGCGGAACCCTGGTTCGCCTGGGAGACCGGGCGTCCCTCCTGCACGCCGGGCTCCACGGTCACGTCGGCCCACGGGTCGGACGGCAGGAACGGCACGAGGTGCTCGCCCACGCACACCGGGCCCACGCCCGGGCCGCCGCCGCCGTGCGGGATGGTGAAGGTCTTGTGCAGGTTCAGGTGGCTGACGTCGCCGCCGAACTCACCGGGCTGTGCCAGCCCGACCAGGGCGTTGAGGTTTGCCCCGTCGATGTAGACCTGGCCGCCGGCGTCGTGCACCTTCGCGCACACGTCGCGCACGTGCTCCTCGAACACCCCGTGGGTGGAGGGGTAGGTGATCATGATGCCGGCGATCTGCTCGCCGTACTTGGCGATCTTCGCGTCGAGGTCGTCGAGGTCGATCGAGCCGTCGTCGGCGTTCTTCACACCGACGACCTTCAGTCCGGCCAGGGCGGCGGACGCGGCGTTCGTGCCGTGGGCGGACGCCGGGATGAGCACCAGCGTGCGCTGGTCGTCGCCGTTGGCGACGTGGAAACGACGGATCGCCAGCAGGCCGGCGAGCTCACCCTGCGAGCCGGCGTTGGGCTGCACCGACACCGCGGCGTAGCCGGTGATCTTCGCCAGCCGGTCCTCCAGGTCGTCGATGAGCTCCAGCCAGCCGGTGGCCTGGTCCTCCGGCACCATCGGGTGGATGCCGGCGAACTCCGGCCAGGTGATCGGCTCCATCGACACCGCGGCGTTGAGCTTCATGGTGCACGAGCCCAGCGGGATCATCGTGCGGTCCAGCGCCAGGTCGCGTCCGGCCAGACGACGCATGTAGCGCATCATCTGCGTCTCCGAGGACACCGAGTGGAACACCGGGTGGGTGAGGATGTCGTCGGTGCGCAGCAGGTCGGCCAGCGGGCCGTCCTGCGCGGTGAAGGACGCCGTGGCCACCGAGCCACGCGCGCCGGCGACGACGGCGAGCAGCTCGGCGGCGTCGGCGTCCGTCGTGGACTCGCCGACGGAGATGCCGACGTGCTTCTCGTCGACGTGGCGCAGGTTGAAGCCCGCCTCACAGGCGGCGGCGACGGTCGCCGCAGCGTCCGGCACCTGCACGGTGACCGTGTCGAAGAAACGGTCGTGGGCGAGGGTGAAGCCCGCCTCAGACAGGCCCACGGCCAGCGCGGTCGCCCGGCCGTGCACCGCCGTGGCGATCTCCCGCAGGCCCTGCGGGCCGTGCCAGACGGCGTAGAAGCTGGCCACCACGGCCAGCAGCGCCTGGGCGGTGCAGATGTTGGACGTCGCCTTGTCGCGGCGGATGTGCTGCTCACGGGTCTGCAGCGACAGGCGGTAGGCCGGGGTGCCCTCGGCGTCCACCGACACACCCACGATGCGGCCCGGCAGCTTGCGCTGCATGGACTCCCGGCAGGCCAGGAACGCCGCGTGCGGGCCGCCGAAGAACAACGGCACACCGAAACGCTGCGCCGAACCCACCGCGATGTCCGCACCCGACTCGCCCGGCGAAGTGACCAGCACCTGCGCCAGCAGGTCGCAGGCCACGGTGACCAGGGCGTCCTGCGCGTGCGCGGCATCGACGACCTCGGCGAGGTCGTCGCGCAACCCGCCGGTGGTGCCCGGATTCGACACGACCACACCGATCAGCGCGTCCTGCCGTGCGGCGATCTGCTCGGCGGTGACGTCCACGATCTCCACCGCGATGTCCACCGCCGCGGCACGCGCACGCGTGATGTTGATGCTCGACGGGTGCAGGGCGGCGTCCAGCAGGACGACACCGTCCTTCTTCGCCGCCTTCGTGTTCACCCGCGCCATCATCTGCACGGCCTCGGCGACGGCGGTCGCCTCGTCCAGCAGGGACGCACCGGCGACCGGCAGGCCCGTGAGGTCGCTGACCATCGTCTGGAAGTTCAGCAACGCCTCCAGGCGGCCCTGCGAGATCTCCGGCTGGTACGGCGTGTAGGCGGTGTACCAGCCCGGGTTCTCCACCACGTTGCGACGGATCACCGCCGGGGTGACCGTGTCGTGGTAGCCGGCGCCGATGAGCTGCTTCTTCACCGTGTTCTTCGCGGCGAAACCACGCAGCGTGGCCAGGGCCTCGGTCTCGTCGAGCGCCGGGGCCAGGCCGATGGGGCCCTGCTGGGCGATGCTGGCGGGCAGGGCCGCGGCGGCGAGCTCTTTTGTGCTGCCGTAGCCGAGCGTGCTGAGGATCTCCGCGGTCGCGGCCGCGTCAGGGCCGATATGACGGTTCGGGAATGCGTCGTGGGGCGTAGCCATGTGTCAGGGGGTCTCTTCCTGTGTGTGCTGTGGTGCGGACACGGGTGTACTCCCTCCCCACTCTGTCGATGGTGCCTGAGAGCTTTTTCTCCTTCGGCGGCCGGGTCACGGACGACGGTGACCGGCTCTTTCCAGAGCTGCCTCGCCACAATGGTGCTGGTGCCTGAGAGTGTCGACGGGGAGGTGTTGCTCCTACGGCGGCCGGTGCTGGTGCCGGCCTCTCCCACAGTGGCTGCGAACGGCGGATTCAGTTGTGGACAGTTCGCGGTCAGTATAACCGCGGATGTGGCGTGGCACACCAGAAACGGTTGGATCGCGGGTGTGGGTGTGGGTGTGGCGCGGGTGGGCGGAGGTTGGTGTGCGGGCGGTGCGTGGCGGCGCGGGGCGGTGCGGGGCGAGCGAGGCAACCCCGCGCCGCGTGCCAGATTCGGGCCGCGCGTGCCACGAAGAGGGCGGATCCTGTACGCGGCGCGGGGTCGGCGCCGCGCAGCGACTGACGTCCCCTGCGCACCCGGACACGGATGACGGCCAACGATCCGGCCAGGACCGTCCGGCAGGCATGGGAAGACACCTTCCGGACACTCGACCGATCAGTGGAGAGGACTCCTCACCACCGGTAAGCCCGGTCGACGTCGGAAAGACGACCACATCGAGCCCACCTCCTCTTGAGGAAGGCGGCGTGACCCCGCGTCGCGTGCCGGATTCGGGCCGCGCGTGCCGCGGAAAGGGCGGATCCTGTACGTGGTGCGGGGTCGGTGCCGCGCAGCGATTGACGCACGATCGGACGCCACCTACGGTTCCTATAGCTCGCCGCCCTCCCCCCGCTCTCTCCACTCTCCGAGGCCCGATGAACAAGACCACGCTCGCCGCCCTCTCACTCGCCGCCGCAGCGGCGCTCTGCGCCTGCACCCCTTCCGCCCGCGACTCCGAACAAGCGCAGGACGCTACGACGCAGGACGCCACGGCGTCCGGCACGAACGGCACGACCGCAACGCCCGGCACGCCCGCAGCGTCCGGCACGAACGAGGACGTCGCGCCGCGCGGCGGCGACGCGCCGGTGCTCGGAGCGTCCGACGCTGGTGGTGCCTGTGATCCGGGCGTCATCGACATCGACCACGAGAAGAACACGCCGCACGTCACCTACCACGGCAAACCCGGCGACACGGTGGACATCACCTACGTCGAGAATGACGGCACCACCACAGACTCGACCTTCGAACTCCACGACAACGCGACGATGCACTCGACGGGAGCCACGATCTTCAACGGCGACCTGGACCGCATTGAAGTCGCTGCGTCCGGCACCACGGGCACGCCGGGGGAATGCGTCATCGACGTATCCTGACGGACGCCGCGCGGAACGGGTATCACTGGTTGCATGAAGAAAACCTCCGCGCATGGTGTCCTCGCCCGCTTCCGCGCCCCGAAACTGCCCGTCCCCCGTCAGGGCGACACGGCTCTGGTCACCGGCGCTACGTCCGGCATCGGTGCCGCCACGGCAAAAGAACTGGCCAGGCGCAGTTTCCGGGTCATCGGCACCTCCCGTGACCCCGGCTCGGCGGCCGCGCAGGCGAATACGCCGGACGGGGTGGAACTCATCGCCCTGGACCTCGGCGACCCCGCGTCCATCGCCGGGGTGCCGGATGCGCTCGCGAATATCGGTGCCGGGCCAATCACCGTGCTGATCAACAACGCCGGGGAGAGCCAGAACGGGCCGCTGGAGGAACTCCCCCGCGACGCTCTGGAGAGACTCTTCCAGGTCAACGTGATCGGGCACGTCGAACTCACCCAGGCCCTGCTGCCGCAAATGCGCGCCGCCCGACGAGGACGCATCGTGTTCGTCGGCTCCATGCTCGGCAGTTTCCCGCTGGCCTACCGCGGCAGCTACGGCGCCTCGAAGGCCGCGATCAAGGCTTTCGCCTTCTCTGCGCGCCGCGAGGTCGCCCGCTTCGGCATCGGTGTGAGTGTGATGGAACCCGGTGCGATCAACACCGGGCTCTCCGAGCGCCGCACGATCTACGTCGACGACCACGGCCCCTACGCCGAGGAGTTCGCCACGATGCTGACCCACCTCAATAACAACGAGGCCACCGGCATCACCGCCGAACCCGTCGCCGCGGAGATCCTCAGAGCCGTGTCGGACGCGCGGCCCCGCCCGCTCTACGCGACCGGGTCAAGTGCGCGGTTCGCGTTCCCCGCCGCCCGGCTGCTGCCGCGCGACACGATGGGCGGGATCATCGCCGCCAAGCACGGGTTGTAAGCGAGCATCACGGCCGGCGCGAATAGAACAGGTCGCGCCACGGCCGGGCGGACAGTGCCACCACCGAGGCACCGACAATGCCGGTGAACATGCTCGCGCTGGCGATCACGTTGACCCACAACAGCATGGCGTTGCCCAGCACCAGTTCCAGCATCAGCACCAGTGCGCCAATCGTCCCTGCCCAGCTCAGCCCCACGAAAACGCGGTTGACCGGGTGACGGGCCGGGCCGAAGTAGCCGCGCTCGGTGAAGACGATGCCGCCGAGCATCAGCAGGATCAGCACCCCGAAGTAGCCGTAGAAAAGCAGTTCCCCCCACCGCGCGTCCACCCGGTCACCGAGTCGGGTGACCCCCAGGAGCATGAGGAGGACGCACGTCACGGTGGTGAATCGGCGGAGCATGCCACCAGCATAAGGGTCCGACGCTCAGAACCGGAACAGCACATCCCCCGGCTCGGAGGGTTCGCCGGGCATGAGCCCCTCCTCGACACCGCTGTCCTGCTGCATCATCACCACCGCCACGATCGGGTCGAAGCCGAGCCGGCCGATGGACAATGGCGCGTAGGTGGTGATCCGCTGGCCGACCTGCACCCGTGCGCCCTGCTCGACGTGGTTGGAGTAGCCCTGCCCGTCGAGCTGCGCGGTGTCGATGCCGATGTGCACGAGGACCGGCAGCCCGTCGTCGGTGGTGACGAGGAAGAGATGCGGCATCAGCCGGGTGAGCACACCTGCCACCGGCGAGCACACGGTCACGTACTCCACCCCTGGGTCCGGGACCACCGCCATGCCGGGCCCCACCGTGCCCGCGGCGAACAGGGGGTCCGGTACGGCGGAGAGCGGCGCGACGGTGCCGGGCATGGGGGTCACCACGTCGAGCGTGCCGGAGACAGCTTCTGTGGCAGCTTCTGCAGCAGAGCCGGTCGTGTCGGTCACTGCCTTGCCTGCGTCCTCCATGTGGCCTCCCGGTCCATTGCGGTGTTGGGCGTCGGTGGCCAAAGGATAGAACGAGTGGCACACGCGTCGGGGCAGAACCGCATTATTTCGTCGAGAAAAGTTCTTCCGGTTCTGAGACTACCCCAACGCCACCGGACGCGACCGGTCGGAGGACCACTGCGACCATCCACCCACGAAGTGGCGCGCCGCCGGCAGCCCGGCGTGCTCCATCAGCGCGATGAGCAGTGCCGAGCTCACCCCGGACCCGGAGTAGACCACGGTCTCCGCAGCGACGTCGTCGCCGGTGATGCCGTGCTCGGCGAGACGCTCGCGCACCACCTCGGGGGACGGGACGCGCCCCTCGTCGAGCAGCTCGGCGACGGGCACGCCGATCGCGCCGGGGATGTGGCCGGCGCGGCGGTCCAGGCGCTCGCGGCGTCCTTCAAAGCGGTCCGCCGGGCGGGTGTCGATGAGCAACGGGGCCGCCGCCCCGGTGGACGCCGCGGCGGAGATCTCCCGCACCTCGTCCAGCGACGCCGTCGGCATCGTCGGCGCGCCGCCGGCGAGGACCTCGAAGGTGCCGCGTCCGCGCAGGCAGCCGATACCGGCGGCAATATCGCCACCGGCGGCCAGCCAGGCCGGCGTCCCACCGTCGAGGATGCGCACGTCGGTGACGCCCGCCCACCGCAGGACCCACCACGCGCGGGCGGCGTAGATCAGCCCGCCGCGGTCGTAGATGCGCACCGGGACGCCGGGCTGAATGCCCCAGTCGTCGACGAAGTGCTGCAGGACGGCCCGGCTGGGCAGCGGGTTGCGCCCGGCGGTCGCCGACGGCGAGCCGGACAGCATGGTGTCGGGGTTACAGAAGAAGGAACCGGGGATGTGCCTGGTCACGTACAGATTCCAGGCAGCGTGCTCACCCCACTCCCAGTCGGAGTCGAGGACGATCATCCGCTCGCCACGGCTGCTGCCCTCAAAGAGGTCGGTGGCGGAGATGAAGGGTTCGGCGGACGTTGTTGCGGAGGTGTCGGACTGGCTCAGGGTCATGCCGACCAGTTTACGAGGGAAAGCGTGCCGCCGCCGCCTCGCATAACGAAGCTCACAGCCAGGCTCACAGCCAGCCGCTACAGCCAGCCGCGCTCGCGGGCGATGCGCCAGGCCTCGAAACGGGTGGCCGCCCCCGTCTTCGACATCGCCGAAGACAGGTAGTTGCGCGTGGTACCCGCCGCCAGGTGCACGGTCTCGGCGATCTGCTCGACGGAGCCGCCCTGCCCGGCGACCTCCAGCAATTCCGTCTCGCGCTCGGTCAGCGGCGACTCGCCCGCGCCGATCGCCTGGGCGGCGAGCTCCGGGTCGAGGTAGCGGCGTCCGGCGTGCACGGTGCGCACCGCAGTGGCGAACTCCACCGCGGAGGACGTCTTGGGCACGAAGCCGGCAACGCCGGCGGCCAGCGCCCGCTTGAGCTGGCGGGGACGCCCGTGGCTGGTCACGATCAGCACGGCGACGTCCTCCGGGAGGCCGGCGGCGGTCTCCACCCCGTCGATACCGCCCATCTGCAGATCGGTGACGACGACGTCCGGCGCGCGGTGCGTCCGGCACCAGTCGAGCAGTTCCTCACCGGAGCCGAGGGTGGCGACGACGTCGAGGTCGTCCTCCAGCGACAGCAGGGTCGACAGCGAGCTGGCCACCAGGGACTCGTCGTCGACGACGGCCACCCGGACGGGTTCTGTGCTCATGGTTGCTCCTTTATCTCTACTGCCCTGGTAAGCGAAGGGTCACGCGGAAGACGGTACCGTCGCGTTCGGCGACGAGTTCCGCGCCGAGCGGCTCGGCGCGACGCCGGATCCCCGCCAGGCCCGACAGCCGTTCAATGCCGCGGGTCACGCCGTCATTGCTCATTGTCACCGCTTCGTCGGCGCCGGATGTGAACGCCAGCCGCACGCGCGTCGCGGCAGAATGACGCACCACGTTCGTCGTCCCCTCGCGCACCAGCCACGCCGCCAGCTCGCGCATCGGCTCCGACAGGGCCGTGGGGTCGCCGTCGACGTCCAGGTGGACGCCGGCGCTGTGCAGCAGTTGCCGCGCGCCGTCGACCTCCGTCGACAGGTTGACCGCCCGGTAACCGTCCACCACCTCATGCATCTCGATGACGGAGGTCCGAGCCAGTTCCTGGAGCTGTCCGAGCTCACTGTCGGCGCGCTCGTCGCCGCGCGCGACCAGCGCACGCGCCAACTCCGCCTTCAACGACATCGCCGCCAGACGCTGACCGAGGGTGTCGTGCAGCTCCTGGGAGAACCGCAGACGTTCCTCGCTGACCTGCAGGGCAGCGTCCGTGAGGCGAGCACGGTCGAGCTGCTTGGCGATGTTGACCGTCCACGCCGAGGCCACCACAGTGGTCATCAGGAACGTCCCGAAGAACAACGGCACCCATTCCAGCTCATCCCACATGAGCACCGACGTCGCCGCCGAGAACACCAGGATGAGCGTCCAGCGCCACGGCAGCCACGGCAGCACCGCCGTCGGAGCGACGAGGATGGCGATGACCACCAGGCCCAGCCCCGTCACCGCCGTCGCGGACGACCCCGCCACATACAGCAGGACGCCCAGCGTCCAGACGACCGCGGTGGCCGCGCCCGTCACGGCCACGAGCCGTCCGGTAGGACGCCGCGGCCGGGTGTTGAACTCCGGGCGCCGCTCCACGACCACCAGGGCCACGACGGTCAGCGCCAGCCCCGACCCCGCGACCAGGGCCTGCTGCCACAGGTTGAGCGCGGACCCCTGACCTGCGACGGCCAGCGGGAACAGGACGGCGAAGGCGCCGAAGGCGGCGACCATCAGCTGCATGGACAGGCGCGTATATACCGCGAGCTTCGCGCCGGCACCGAGCCCGCGCCACGTCCTGCGTGGGCGGGTAACGGACTCCAGCACGGTCGGGTTCATGGGCTCCATTAAAGCAGTGGTGCCGGACGTCAGCGCCGGACGTCCCAGCGGATGTAACGAGCACCGGCCCACACGCACACCGCCGCCCACGCCAGCAGGATCAGCATCATCGGCCACGTCTCTGCGAGGACCTCGCCGGAACTCAACGCGGCGACGCCGTCCATCCGGCCCACCGTGGTGCTGCCCGCCCAGCCGTACTGGGCCAGGTCGAAGATCAGGGCAAACGGGGTGCGGGCGAGGACCTCGTCCACACCCTCCGGGTAGAGCTGACGGAAGTTGCCCATCGTGGCGAACATCAGCAGCATCACCGGCATCGAGGTGATCTGCGCGGCCTCCGGATTCTTCGTGAACCCGCTGGTCACCAGGGCCAGACCACTGGTGACCGCCAGGCCGAGCAGCACAGCGACGATGAGCGGCAGCACATTCACCGGCCCCGGCGCGCCGAAGACCATGAGCAGCACCGACATCAGCACCGTGAACACGATGGTCAGCACCGCCCCAGGGAAGGAGGACGCGCCGAGGATCTCGGCGTCGCGCGCCTCGCCGGTGCGCAGACGTTTGAGCACGCCCTCGTCCCGGCGCGTGGTCACCATGGACAGCACGGTGTAGAACTGCACGAACATCAGGGCGAAGAGCAGGAAATACTCCAGCGCCGTGGCCGCGGCCTCGACCTTCGACTGTGCATCGTCGCCGGAGAGGATGAAGAACATCGCCAGGCCGAAGCCGATGGGGATGAGCGTGGCGTTGACGAGCAGGGTCTTGTTGCGGCGGAACTGGAGGGTCTCCGCGCGGGCCAGGGCGACGAAGCGCCGGAGGGAAGTACCGCTGGAGGCGGTGGTGCCGGTGGAGCTGGTGGAGTTCTCGGAGGTACGGGTGGTTTCACGTGCGGTGGTAGTCATGACGGGTCCTTTCAGACGGTGCTGTCGCGTCCGGCGATCTTGGCGAAGACGCGCTCGAGGCTGGCGGGGCGGGCAGAGAAGTGGCCGAGGGTGACGTCGTTGGCGGCGGCCCAGTCGAGCAGCCGGTGGGTGTCCTCCTGCAGCCGGGAGGTCTCGATACGCAGCCGCACCCCGTCACGGGTGACCTGCGCGCCGGGGAAGGACGGGAAGACGTCCTGCTGGCGTCCTGCGAGGTTCCCGCCGGCGGCGCCGGCGCCCGCAGCGTCCGGCAGGGTGAAGCTGATCTCGGCGCCCTCGGTGGCGGCGAGGTCGTCCAGCCGGCCCTCGACGGCGATCACGCCGGCGTCCATGATGGCGATCCGGTCGGCCAGACGCTCCGCCTCCTCCAGGTAGTGGGTGGTCAGGATCATCGTCACGCCGCGGTCCTTCAACGCCGCGAGCAACTCCCAGGTGCGGGCGCGCGACTCCGGGTCCAGGCCCGTGGTCGGCTCGTCGAGGATCACGATGCCCGGGTCGTTGAGCAGCGCGCAGGCGAGGTCGAGGCGACGCTGCTCGCCGCCGGACAGCGAACCGACGCGCACATCGGTGCGGTGGTTCAAATCCACCTCGCCGAGCACGTCGTCGACCGGCAACGGGGTGGAACACGTGCCCGCCCACATGCGCATCGTCTCGGCGACGGTGAGCTCCTTGGGCAGCCCGCCGGACTGCAGCATGATGCCGAGTTCCGGACGGATCTGCACGCGGTCGGCGATCGGGTCCATGCCCAGGACGCGCACGGTGCCCTGCGACGGGGCGGCGAGGCCCTCGACGATCTCGAGAGTGGAGGTCTTGCCCGCACCATTGGTGCCGAGCAGGCCGTAGACCTCGCCTTGGCGTACGTCGAAGGAGATCCCCTTGACGGCGGTGTAGGCGTTCTTGGACTTCTTCGCCTGGTAGGTGCGGGTCAGGTCGGTGACGCTGATGACGGGTGCTGTACTCATACCTATGATCCTGCCGCGGCCCGGTCGGTGCAGGTAGAGGGGTTTGTCATGAGCTGGCGCGCGGATGTCACGGGATCGGTATGACAGATGTCATGTTCGCGGCCGAGTGTAGGCTATCCTCTTGACTATTCACCGTCCCGAACAATGAGGATCACCATGACCGTCAGCTACATCCCCCTGCGCCGCGTCTCCGCGGCCCTCTGCGCCACGGCGGTCGCCGTCTCGCTCGTCGCCTGCTCCGATGATTCAGACGATTCAGGCTCTGCGGGTTCTGGAGGATCCTCGAGTTCCGCGAACGCCGACGCCTTCCCCGTCACCATCGACTCCGCCCTCGGCGCCGCCACCATCGAGGAGGAGCCCGAGCGTGTCGTCACCATCGGGTGGGGCAGCCAGGACGTTGCCCTCGCCCTCGGCGTGACCCCCGTCGGCATGCAGGACATGAGCGGCGATACCGGCGACGACACCGGCGTGCTGCCCTGGGACCAGGAGGCGCTCGACGGCAGCGATAGCGCAGACAGCGCCGAGCCGGAACTGCTCGACGCGTCGTCCGACGAGCTGCCCTTCGAGGAGATCCTCAACCTCGAGCCGGACGTGATCCTCGCCGTGAACTCCGGCGTCACCGACGACCAGTACTCACGCCTCAGCGACATCGCCCCCACCGTGGCCTACCCCGGTGAGGCCTGGCAGACCAGTTGGGAGGATCAGACCACCACCGTGGGCAAGGCGCTGGGACGCAGCGACGAGGCCGAGCAGCTCGTCGAGGACACCAACCAGCTCATCGCCGACGCCAAGGATGAGCACCCCGAGTTCGACGGGAAGACCATCGCCTTCGCCTCGGGGACCAGCGCCGACGGCCTGAACACCTACCTCGCCACCGACTCCCGGGTGACGCTGCTCGAACAGCTCGGTTTCAGCATCGCCCCGAGCGTGCCCACGTCCGGGGAGTCCTTCTCCGTGTCGGTGAGCAAGGAGAACTGGTCCTCCATCGACTCCGATGTCCTGGTCTCCTGGTACCTCAGCGAGGAGATCCAGGAAGAGCTCGAGTCCGACGCCGGCTTCGCCCGCATTCCGGCCGTCGAGCGCGGCGGCTACGTGCCCCTCGTCGACCCGCCGATGGTGTACGCCACCAGCGCGATCTCGGTGCTGAGCCTGCCGTGGATGCTGGACAACTACCTGCCGCTGCTGCAGTCCGCCGCAGAGGGCGACTCCCCCCTGTGACGGACGCTGCGACGGATGCTGTGACGGACGCTGATCTGCTGCCCGTCCCGCACCCGGCCGGCGTGGCCGCCGTCGACGCACTCATCGCCGACGCCCGCGTCATCGGCTGGGCCGAGGGCCTGCACAACTGCGCGGAGTACCTCGCTGCCCGCAACGCGGTGATCGTGCACGGCGTGACTTCCGGGGCGTTCCGCCTCATCGCTGCGGAAACCAACGCCGAACAGGCCCGCGACGTGGACCGCTACCTCGCCGGCGACGGGCAGGACGCTCCGGACGCTCCGGACGCGCCGCCGGACGAGCTGGTCACCGCCATGTGGTCCTGGTACCGCACGCCGCTGGCGCACAACGCCGCACTACTGCGGTGGCTACGCGCCTACAATGCCAGCGTCGCGTCCTCACGCCGTGTCGTCTTCACCGGGCTCGACTCCTTCGACGGGGACCACCGTGACCTCGACGCGCGTGACCGCGTGCAGTACGACAACCTGCGCCGTCTCGCTGACGAGCACCCGGGCGAGCGCATTCTGCTGTTCGAGCAGACCGAGCACCTCGACCCCACGCTCGCCGGCTCCCTCGGCTCCCACCTGGCCGGCGGCGATCTCGGCGTCTACCGCGTCGCCGGTGCGCTGTGGACCCCGGGCGACCCACGCGCCCGCTACCCGCTGGGCCCCTACGCTCCGCTGGCGGAGGCTGCGGCGGCGGCTACAACGGCGGACCCGACAGCGGCCGGCGCCGTGCCGACACCGCTCGTCGACGGCATCACCCTATTCCCTCACTCCTGGGCCGGCCCGTTCGACCTGCTGCTGATGTCCGACCGTTTGCACGACGCCCCACACGCCTGACCATCCTCCCCTGCACGCTTCACCGCCCCAACAACGGTTTCTGTCCAAGATCACCAACGAAGCAGCCACTTCGCCACCCACGGCAGACAGAAATCGTCGTTCCCTCCCCGTCAGCCCAGGTGAACCGCGTGTGATGCCTTGGTCTCCTCCACAGCGATCCGCATGGCGTCCTCTTCTGTCAGCCCGGGCGCCGGGGCACCCTGCGAAGCCGCGAGATTCGCGAGGACCGCGTACCGGAATTCCTCGTCCGTCCGGGGTTCCGGCCACCCATCGGCGCTGATCTTCGCGCGGATACGTTCCTCGGCAGCGTCCCTGTCTGCCTGCGTGATCGCCATCGCAGCCCCCTTCGGCCAGCGTAGATGTGTCACTCAAAGTTATCAGCCCGCGGACGCCGGGGGAAGGCTCCATCCGCACCCCCGAAAGTGTTGTACCCAGCCGCGTCGCCATATGCGGAGCGTGCGGCGCGTCCCGTAGCCTTGCCCGGCACCCGCCCCCGCCTGCACGAAGGATGATCGTCCTGCCAAGTTCTGCCTCACGCCTCCAGGCCACGTACCTTCCCGCCGAGCACGGCGTCGCCTGGTGGGGCGTCGACGACCTCGCCGCCACGATGGACGCCGCAGGGCTTCCCGCCGGGCGTGCGACGACCGCGCGTCTGGTGGTGCCGGACGGCGAGAGTCTGCAGGTGGAGGACGTGGAGGTGTGCGTCACCGATCTGCTCACTACCGCGCGGTGCCTGTCCACGCTCACGCGCGTGCGCCATCTGGACGCCTCGGCGCGGGCGTGGCGCACGGCGTCCCGCAACGTCCTGCGTCCTCGCGCAGGACGCGACACGGACGCCGCGCTCACCGAGGTCGCCGGCGTCCTGCCGCCCGCCGGGCACGCCGTCCCGGACGAGGACGCCGCGGCGATCCCGTCCGCCGCCGCCCATCTCGCCCGCTTCCGCGACGATCTGGACACCGCAGGACGCCTCGACGGGCAGGTCCTCGCCGACCTGCGTCCGTACCAGGCGCAGGGCGTGGCCTGGTTGCGCGCCCGCGTGCGCGACGACGGCGGCGCGCTGCTCGCCGACGACATGGGGCTCGGCAAGACGCTGCAGGTCATCGCCCTGCTCGCGACGTCCTGCCCGACGCGCGCCCACCTGGTCGTCTGCCCGACCTCGCTGCTGGGCAACTGGGCGCGCGAACTGCAGCGCTTCGCGCCGCAACTGCCGGTGCTGCGCTACCACGGCAGCACCCGCGAGTTGCCCGAGGACCTCGCCGCCGGCACCGTGGTGCTCACCAGCTACCCGCTGGTGCGCTCCGACGCCGCGTTGCGCGACCGGACGTGGGGCATCACCGTCTTCGACGAGGCCCAGCAGCTCAAGAACCCGTCCTCGCAGGTCACACGCGCCGCCGTGGCGTTGGACGCCGAGGCGCGCGTACTGATGACCGGCACGCCGGTGGAGAACGACCTCGACGAACTGTGGTCGCTGTTCTCCGTCGCGGTCCCGCAGGTCCTGGGCACGCGCGCACGCTTCCGCACCCGCTTCGCCACCCCGATCCGGCGGCGGCAGTCGCGCACGGCGGCGGCGCGGCTGTCCACGACGATCGCGCCGCACATGCTGCGTCGGACGAAGGACGGCGTGGCGCTCGAACTCCCGCCGCGCCTCGACACCACCGTGTACTGCGGCCTCACCGCCGCGCAACGCGGCCTCTACCGCGACGCGGTCACCGCCGCCTTCAGCACCGGCTTCCACCACGGCGCAGGACGCAGCGGGCAGATCCTCGCGCTGCTGACCTCCCTGAAGCAGATCTGCAACCATCCTGACCAGTACCTTCATGCCGAGGGCACGCCTGCGCCGGGACGCTCGGGCAAGTTCGACCGGGTCGCCGAGATGCTCGCCGAGATCACCGCCGGTGGCGAGCGCGCCCTGGTGTTCACCCAGTACCGGGCGATGGGCGAACTGCTGTCCGACGGACTCGCCGACCATCTCGGCTGCGCTGCCCTGCCCTTCCTCCACGGCGGGATGTCCGCCGCCGACCGCGACGAAATGGTCCGACGCTTCCAGGAGGACGACGACGCCCCGCCCATACTCATCCTCAGCCTGCGCGCCGCCGGATTCGGCCTGAACCTGACCCGCGCCTCACACGTCATCCACTACGACCGGTGGTGGAACCCGGCGGTGGAGGAACAGGCCACCGCGCGGGCCCACCGCATCGGCCAGAAGAACCGGCTGAGCGTGCACACCATGGTCGTCGGCGGGACGTTCGAGGAGCACATCCAGAAGATGCACCGGGCAAAAAAGAGCCTGGCCAACGCCGTGACCGGCGACGACAGCGCTGAACTGACCAGCATGTCCGACGAGGAACTACGCGACGTGGTCGACCTGAAGGAGGAGTACTGATGGCCGAGGCCGAGTTCGGGGCGACGCTGTGGGGACGCGCCTGGCTACGCACCGTGGAACGCACCGACGGGACACCGCGCGCCCAACTGCCCAAGGCCCGCAGCCTCGCCCGGAACCATAAGGTGGAGTTGGTCCTGCCGGGCGCGGCTGGTGTTGCTGCTGTAACTGCGACGGTGGCCGATGGATCCTCCACCCACACCGTGACGCTCGCCCCCTGCGGCTGGAGCGCCGCCGAGCAGGACGCCGCGGGGAGCGTCCTGGCCGCTCTGCGTCCGGACGCCAGCGGCGATTTGCCGGACGACCTGATCGGCCGCTTCAGCGACGCCGGCGTCTCCGTCGTCCCTGCTACACCGGACGAGACGGCGTCCTGCACGTGCCGTGCCCGGTCAAAGCCGTGCGCGCACATTCTAGCGACGCTGTACACCGTGGTGTCGACCATCGACGAACGCCCGCTCACCGCACTGGAACTGCGCTGCCCCGATGGCATCGGCAGTGGTGGCGGCAACGGTGGCGGTGCCGATGCCGATGCCGATGCCGACTGGATCGCGCTGGAGGACATCGACCCGGCGACCTTCTTCGATCCGCCGGTGCGCTGAGCCTGTCCCAGCGCACACCAAAAACACCAACGACGGTTTCTGTCCGGAATGACCGGCGAAGTGGAAACTTCGTCAGTCAGATTAGACAGAAACCGTCGGTTCGTCCGGGGCGGACTACGCCTCGTGCGCCACAGCCTCGATGGTGAGCGCATCGGCGGTCGGGTCGGCGACCTCAGAGGCGTCGCGCGGCAGGTCCACCTTCACGGTGTCACCGTCGCGGACCTCACCGGCGAGCAGCTTCTTCGCCAGCGCGTCGCCAATCGCCTTCTGGATCAGGCGACGCAGCGGCCGGGCACCGTAGGCCGGTTCGTAGCCGCGCTCGGCGAGCCACGCCTTGGCGTCCTCGGTGACCTGCAGGTCGAGCCGTCGGGCGGCGAGCCGCTCGGCGAGCTGGGCGACCTGGATGTCCACGATGGAGGTCAGCTGCTCCTGCGACAGGGCATCGAAGATGACCACGTCGTCGAGCCGGTTGATGAACTCCGGCTTGAACGCCGCCTTCACCGCATTCATCACCTGCTCGTCACTGCCACCGGCGCCGAGGTTGGAGGTCAGCAGAAGGATGGTGTTGCGGAAGTCCACCGTCCTGCCCTGCCCGTCGGTCAGGCGTCCTTCATCCAGGACCTGCAGCAGCACGTCGAAGACGTCCGGGTGTGCCTTCTCGACCTCGTCGAACAGCACCACCGTGTAGGGGCGGCGCCGCACGGCCTCGGTCAGCTGGCCGCCGGCGTCGTAGCCGACGTATCCGGGAGGCGCACCGACGAGACGGGCCACGGAGTGCTTCTCGCCGTACTCGGACATGTCGATGCGCACCATGGCGTGCTCGTCGTCGAAGAGGAACTCCGCCAGCGACTTCGCCAGCTCCGTCTTGCCGACACCGGTCGGGCCGAGGAACAGGAAAGAGCCGGTAGGACGGTCCGGATCGGCGACGCCAGCGCGGGAGCGACGCACCGCGTCGGAGACGGCGGTGACCGCCTCGTCCTGCCCGACGACGCGTCCACCGATGACCTTCTCCATGGCCAGCAGCTTCTCGGTCTCACCCTCCAGCATCTTGCCGGCGGGCACACCGGTCCACGCGGAGACGACGTCGGCGATGGTGTCCGGGGTGACCTCTTCGGTGAGCATGCGCTGCTCCTCGGCCTGGGCGGCCTCATACTCCGCCTCGCCGACCTGCTTCTCGAGCTCCGGGATGCGTCCGTAGCGCAGCTCGGCGACGCGGGCGTAGTCACCGTCGCGCTCGGCGATCTCGGACTCGGTGCGCAGCCCGTCGAGTTCCTCCTTCAGCTCGCGCAGTCGGTCGATGGAGCCACGCTCGTTCTCCCAGCGGGCCATGAGCCCGTTGAGCTTCTCGCGCTCGTCCTCGAGTTCGGCACGCAGCTTGACCAGGCGGTCCTTGGAGGCGTCGTCGGTCTCCTGGCTCAGGGCCATCTCCTCGATCTCGAGGCGTCGGACGATGCGCTCGGCGTCGTCGATCTCCTCGGGGCGCGAGTCGATCTCCATACGTAGACGCGACGCGGCCTCGTCGACCAGGTCGATGGCCTTGTCCGGCAGGAACCGGCTGGTGATGTAGCGGTCCGACAGGGACGCGGCACTGACCAGCGCGGAGTCCTGGATCCGCACGCCGTGGTGGACCTCGTAGCGCTCCTTGAGCCCACGCAGGATGCCGACGGTGTCCTCCACGGTCGGCTCACCGACGTAGACCTGCTGGAAACGACGCTCCAGGGCGGCGTCCTTCTCGATGTACTTGCGGTACTCGTCGAGGGTGGTGGCGCCGACGAGGCGCAGTTCACCGCGGGCGAGCAGCGGCTTGATCATATTGCCGGCGTCCATCGCAGATTCGCCGGTGGCACCGGCGCCGACGATGGTGTGCAGCTCGTCGATGAAGGTGACGACCTCGCCGTCGGCCTCCTTGATCTCGTCGAGGACGGCCTTGAGGCGTTCCTCGAACTCGCCGCGGTACTTCGCGCCGGCGACCATGGAGCCCAGGTCGAGGCTGATCAGCTTCTTTCCGCGCAGGGACTCGGGCACGTCGCCGGCGACGATGCGCCGGGCGAGGCCTTCGACAATGGCGGTCTTGCCCACACCGGGTTCGCCGATGAGCACGGGGTTGTTCTTCGTGCGCCGCGACAGCACCTGGACCACGCGGCGGATCTCCTGGTCACGTCCGATGACCGGGTCGATCTTGCCTTCGCGGGCGCGGGCGGTCAGGTCGGTGGAGTACTTCTCCAACGCCTGGAACTGACCTTCGGGCTCCTCGGTGGTGACCTTGCGGTTGCCGCGGACGGACTCGAAGGACCCACGGATGGCCTCGAACGTGCCGCCGCGGTTGTGCAGGGCCTTGGCCGCCTCGGAGTCGCCCTTGGCGATGCCGGCGAGCAGCACCTCGGTGGAGACGTAGGTGTCGCCGAGTTCCTCGGCGAGTTCCTGCGCGGCGGTCAGGGAGTTGAGGGCGTCCCGGTTGAAGTTGGGGTTGGCCATCCCGGAGCCGGACGCCTGCGGGTAGCCGGCGACGAGGTCGCGGGCGTCGCGCAGGACGTCGTCAGCGTCGACGCCGGCGGCCTGCAGGACGGGGCGGGCGATGGAGTCCTCCTGGTCGAGGATCGCCACGAGGAGGTGCGCCGGACGGATGTCCGGGTTACCGTTGGCGCTGGCGGACTGCAGTGCAGCCTGCATGGCCTCCTGGGTACGGGTGGTGGGAGTGAATCCGCTCATCGTCAGTCTCCTTCTCTGCGTGTGCGTGCCGGTGTCTACTTTAGCGCGTTCGTGTCAACTTTCGCTTACGGTCATTCCAACGCGCCTAGACTTGAGTCTGTTCCACTCAACCAGCAATACTTTGTGTGACGCTCATCACTTTTCGCTTTCGCTTCAGACACCATTGTTCCGCGTGCCACAATGGTCCGTATGACAGAGGAGAGCCCCGGCACCACCGCCGCCACCGGCCCCACCGATCTCAGCAGTGCGGTCGCCATCGCCCGCGGACGCCTCGACGGTACCGACGGCATCGTCGCACGCACTCGCGCCCACTTCGTCCGCCTCGCCGAGCCCCTCTCTCCCACCGCCGTACCGTCCCACCCGGCAGGAGCAGACGGCACAGAAGGTGCGCCCGTCCCACCACCGGCCGTGGACCCGGCGATACTGCGTCGCGCGGCCCTCTACGCCGCCGACGGGCTCGTCGGCGAGCGGGCGGAGTTCACCGAAGAATGCACCTTCCACCTCGCCACGCTCGGCCGTGACCTGCGCAAGTACGGGGTCACGACCGCCCACTACGGGGCCGCTGCGGAGGCCGCCGGGCGGGCAGTGTGCGAAGCATTCGACGTGCCCTACCCGGGCGCGGACCTGACCTACCGTCGCGCCGAAGAGCTGGGCATCCCCGACGGACTGACCGAGCTCCTGCAGGCCGTGGACAACGCGGTGCGCATCGTCGCGCTCGGGGCGGTGGAGGACGACGAGGCCGGCGTGCCCACCAGCATCACCGCCGAGGTCCTGGAGGTCGTGCCGCGTACCCCGCAGGTCACGGTGGTGCGCCTGCAGGCCTCCTCGCCGCAGACCGGTTGGCCGGGGCAGAGCCTGGAGGTCCGCACCCCGTGCGACCCGGACGTCTGGCACCAGCTCGCCTCCGCGCTGCCGCCGAACGACGCCGGCTACCTGGAGTTCCACTGCACCGGGTTCACCGCGCACGTCGGCGAGACCTGGGTCGTCGCCAACCCGGCCGGCGGATTGGGCGTGCCCGCAGGGCAGGACGCCCCGGACGCCGTGACGATGATCGCCCTCGGCACCGGCCTCGCCGCGCTGCGCGCCCTCGTGCTGGACGTCTCGGCGATGGACGACTCACCGCCGGTGCACCTGTACTGGTCCGTGGAACACTCCCGCGACCTGCACGGACTCACCGATCTGCGCGGCCTGGCGCAGGGCTTCCCGTGGTTGACGTTCACCCCGCTGGTCGTCGACGAGGGCGACCCCAACGCGGCCGCGGCAGCGGCCGACGACCCGCTCACCCACCGTCCCGGCACCTTGGTGCTGGTCTCCGGGGAGGACGCCGCGGGCGTCCGCGACGCGGTCGGCGTCCTCACGCGGTCCGGCGTGGACGCCGAGCAGATCATCGCCGAATCGTGAGCGCCACACTGTGAGCGCCGGTACGTCCTCCATCGTCACCGCCGGGGCGACGAACCCGCCGACGAGCTGGCCGGCGCACAGCCATGAGTCCCACGAGCTGGTGTGGGTGCGCCGCGGGGCGATGATCACCCGCGCACACGACCGCATCTTCGCCGTCCCCGAGGGCCGCGGCATCTGGCTGCCCGCCGGCACCGAGCATTCCGGCGAGGTCACCTCGGGTGTCACCCTCTACGGCACACTGTTCGCGCCCGACCGCACGCCCGGCGACTTCACCGCACCTGCACAGGTCACGGTGGTGGTGATGAACCCCGTGCTGGAGTCGCTGCTGACGTACCTCGGCCAGGACACGCTGAGCGACGCCGCACGCGGCCGCGCCGAGGCCGTCGTCTTCGACGTCCTGCAGCCCACCGATACCCCGTTGGACCTGCCAATTCCCGACGATCCGCGCATCGCTCCGGTAGTGCGCGCCCTGCTGGAGAACCCCGGCGACCACGCCGGGCTGGACGTGTGGGCCAGGCGTCTGGGCACCAGCGAGCGCACCGTGACCCGGGCCTTCCGCGAGTCCACCGGACTGCCGTTCGGACGCTGGCGGATGACGCTGCGCATCCAGCGCGCGCTCACCCTGCTCGGCGAAGGGACGCCGGTGCAGGACGTGGCGATACAGCTCGGCTACGCGCAGACCAGCACCTTCATCGACACCTTTCGGCGCACGATGGGCACCACGCCCGGCACGCACCTCCCCGCGAGCGCGTCTGGCGTGTCCGAAAACCAGGATCTCATGTCCTAAAAACGAGATTGCGGACACGGGTTACGTTGCCCTACGCTTCTTGAGGTTAGGCTAAAGAAGCCACCGGCACCCCACCTCCCGAAGGACCCCAGCACACCCATGTCCCCCGCCCCTGAGACAGGCCCCGAGACAGGCCCTGAAGACGGCCTTCACGACGCCCGGACCCTGGCAGGCGACGACCTCACCCTCGGCTACGGCCGCTCCACGGTGGTCCATGGGGTTTCGGTCACCCTCGAGCCCGGCACGGTCACCGCGCTCGTCGGCCCGAACGGTTCCGGCAAGTCCACGCTGCTGCGCTCCCTGGCGCGCCTGCACCCGGTTGATCAGGGCAGCGTCCGGCTCGGCGATGGTGAGACCGCCCGCGATGTCCACCTGCTCAGCCCCCGCGAGTTCGCCACCCGCGTCACTCTGTTCTCCCAGTCGCGTCCCACGCCGGACGGGCTGAGCGTGCGCGAGGTCGTCAGCTTCGGACGCCACCCGCACCGGCGTCGCTTCGCCGGGCTCGGCGCCGAGGACATCGCCGCCGTCGACCATGCCCTGCAGGTCACGGGCATGGCCGACAAGGCCGACCGCAGCGCCGGCGAACTCTCCGGCGGCGAGGTCCAGCGCGCCTGGCTGGCCGCCTGCCTCGCCCAGGACACCGGTGTGATCCTGCTCGACGAGCCCACCAACCACCTCGACCTGCGCTTCCAGACCGAGATCCTCGATCTCGTCCGCGACCTCGCAGACGGCACCGACGGGGCCCCACCCGTCACCATCGGCGTCGTCCTGCACGACCTCGACCACGCCCTGCGCGTCGCCGACCGGCTCGTCCTGCTCGCCGGCGGCCGCGTGCTGGCCACCGGGCCACCGCAGGACGTCCTGACCGCCGACAACATCGCCGCCGCCTACGACATCCCCGTCGACGTCGGTGTGGACCCCCGCACCGGGCGCCTGCGCATCGACCCCATCGGACGACACGCCGACCGCGGACGCGTCCGCACCACCCCCTGAAAGGACCACCATGCACCTCCCGAGAAACCGACGCCGCAGCACGCTCACCGCGCTGACCGCCGCCGTCGCCACCGCGACGCTCACCCTCGCCGCCTGCGGCACCACCGACACCGGCTCGTCCGACGGTGACTCCGAGGCGCCGACCTCGAATGCCGAGGGCTGCGACGCCGACGTCGAGACCAGCACCGACCCGGTGTCGATGACCGACGGCCTGGGCCGCACCGTGGAACTCGACCAGCCCGCCAGCCGCGTCGCCGTGCTGGAGTGGCAGGAGATCGAGGACGCGATCAGCCTCTGCGTCGACCCCGTCGCCGTGGCGTCCCCCGACGACTACGGCACCTACGTCAGTGCCGAGGCCCTGCCGGACGATGTCGTCAACGCCGGTGAGCGCGGCGAGCCCGACCTCGACGCCATCTACGGCGCCGACCCCGACCTCATCATCGTCGAGGCATACAGCGAGGACGACGCCGTGCTCACCCAGCTCGAGGACCGCGACGTGCCCGTCCTGGCGGTCACCGGCGCGGACGCCGAGGACCAGATCGGCACCGTGAAGAACACCCTGTCCATGATCGGTGAGGCCACCGGGCGTTCCGCGCGGGCCGAGGAGGTCAACCAGGAGTTCGACGACCACCTCGCCGCCGCCCGCGAGGAGCTGGCCGACACCGTGGCCACCCTCGATGACCGCGACCAGACCGACTTCCTCTACTTCGACGGCTGGGTCGAGAGCGGCAACCTCACCATCCGCCCCTACACCAGCGGCGCGCTGATGACGCAGCTCGGCGAGGAACTCGGCATGACCTCGGCCTGGACCGACGACGTCAACGAGTCCTACGGTGACGGCGGCGTCGACCCGGCGTACGGCCTGGCCCAGACCGACATCGAGGGCCTCACCGCCGTCGGCGACGCCAACCTGTTCTACACCGGCTCCCAGGGCGGCGCGGACGACTACGTCGCCGCCATGACATCCAACCCGATCTGGAACAACCTCTCCGCCGTGGAAGAGGACCGCACCTACGAGTTCCCCAATGACCTGTGGGCCGCTGGCGGACCCCGCTCCTGCATCCAGCTGATCGACGCCTTCGTCGAGGCCGTCAAGGCCGTCGAGGCTGCCTCCGACGCAGAGTGACACCGCAGGTGACCCGCGGCAGGACGCACGCAGCGCCGTCCGCTGCAACGTCCGCTGCACCGCTCGTCGCGCCGCTGGCGCTGATCGTCGCGCTCGTCGTGGCGATCACCGTCGTCGGACTGTGGCACCTCACCCAGGGCACCTCCGGACTGGGCATGCGTGAGCTGGTGCTCTACGCCATCGGGCACCCGGACGCCCCGCAGAGCGTCAACGGTGTGCCGGTGAGCAGTGTGTTGTCCGGTTCGCGGGTGCCGCGCCTACTCGCCGGGATCACCGTGGGCTTCGCCCTGGGTGTTGCCGGCATCCTGCTGCAGTCGGTGACCCGTAACCAGCTCGCCTCCCCTGACACCCTCGCGGTCACCGCCGGCTCCTACGTGGCGCTGACGGCGGTGGCGGCGTTCGGCCTCACCGTGCCGTTCTGGGCGTCCGGCCTGGTCGCCTTCTGTGGTGGCCTGGCCAGTGCGGCCCTGGTGCTCAGCCTCACCGGCGCCGGCTCCGGACGCGGCGGGGCCACCGGCACCACGAAACTCATCCTCGCCGGCTCGGCGATCGCCATGGCGCTCGACGCCGTCACCGGCATGCTGTTGATCCTGTTCAAGCAGAACACCACCGGCCTGTTCGCCTGGGGTTCCGGCTCCCTGTCGCAGCTCAGCGTGGACGCTTCCGCCCGCGCCCTCCCGGTCATCGTGGTGGTGCTGCTCGCCGCCGTGCTGCTGTCGCGCCGTCTGGACGTCCTCTCCCTCGGCGACGACGACACCGCCACCACCCTCGGTGTGCCGGTGCGCGCCACGCGCACCATCGCCGTGGTCCTCGCCGTCCTGCTCACCGCCCTGTCCGTGACCATCGCCGGGCCGCTCGGCTTCATCGGGCTCGGCGCACCCGTGCTCGCGCGCCTGCTGTCGACGAAGGTGCCCGGGCTGCGCCGCCACGCCGTGCTCATCCCGGTGACCGGGCTGGTCGGCGCCCTGATCGTCCTGCTCGCCGACGCACTGCTGCGCGCCGTGCTCGGCGCCGAACAGGCCGCGTCCATCCCCACCGGCATCCCCACCGCCCTGCTCGGCGCGGTGGTGATCGTGGTGCTGGCGATGCGTATGCGTGACCAGGGTGTGGTGCGCGCCGCGCGCGCCAACGCCGGTGCCCGCGGCGGGACGTCCACCCCCGCCCAGGCACGACGACGCTTCCTCATCGTCCTGATCGCCGCTGTGGTCCTACTCGTCGCCGCGGTGGTCTACGGACTGCTCGCCGGCAGCCTGTGGCTGCGCCTCGGCGACATCGCCCTGTGGCTGCGCGACGCCGCACCCGGACTCGTCGGTGGTGCCCTGGACACCCGCGCCCCGCGCGTGACCGCCGCCGTGCTGGCCGGTGCCGCCCTCGGCGTGGCGGGCACCGTGGTGCAGGGCACGGTGCGCAACCCGCTGGCCGAACCCGGTCTGCTCGGCATCACCGCCGGCGCGGGCCTGGGTGCGGTCATCGCCACCACCGTGCTGCCCGGCGGCGGACGCACCATGCTGGTGGCCCTCGCCGTCATCACAGGACTGGCAACGTTCGCCCTGGTCGCCGCCCTGTCCTGGCGCGGTGGCCTGCTGCCCGACCGGTTCGTGCTCATCGGTATCGGCTGCGGCTACGGGATCTCCTCGGTGACCACTTTCCTGCTGCTGCGCGCCAACCCCTACGACACCCCACGCATCTTCACCTGGCTGTCCGGCACCACCTACGGCAGGACGTTCCCCGACGTGGTGCCCGTCGCCGTGGTGCTGCTGCTCACGCTGCCGGTGCTGCTGGCCATGCGCCGGCAAATCGACCTGATGTCCGTCGACGAGGACACCCCGCGCATCCTCGGCGTGCCCGTGGAACGCACCCGCCTGGGCCTGCTGACCCTGGCCGCCGTGCTCGCCGCGGTGAGCGTGGTGGCCGTGGGTGTGGTCGGCTTCGTGGGTCTGGTCGCCCCGCACCTGGCCCGCTCCCTGGTGGGAGGACGCCACGGGCGCGTCCTCCCGGTGGCGATGGTGCTCGGCGCGGCGATGGTCTGCCTCGCCGACGGGTTGGGACGTTCCGTGATCGCGCCGTCGCAGATCCCCGCCGGGCTGATGATCGCCCTCGTCGGCGCGCCGTACTTCGTGTGGCTGCTGCGCCGCACGTGAGGGTGGGTGGGTGCGGCCCGCTACTCGCCGCTACTCCCCGGCGGTGCCGGCCTTCTCGATCTCGCGGTCCTGCCGGTGCCCCTTGAGCACGGGCAGGCCCTTGCGGACCTTCTCCACGTGGTTCGGATCGATGTCGACCATGAGGATCTGGGCGACGTAGCCGGTCTCCGCCAGCCGCGCCCCACCCGGGCTGACGATCACGGAGTGGCCGATGCCCGTCGGCCCGTCGTTCTGCCCGTAACGGTCCGGAGAACCGGGACGCGCCTGACCGGCCGCGACCACGTAACTGGTGGTGTCCAACGCGCGGGCGGCGGTGAGCGTGCGCCACTGGTCGAGCTTGCCCGGCCCGTCCGTCCACGCCGTGGGCACGACCATCACCGACGCACCGGCTTCGGCCAGGGCGTAGAAGTGTCCGGGGAAGCGGATGTCGTAGCAGGTCGCCAGGCCAATGGTCACACCGTTGACGTCGTAGGTGACCCGGCGGGTGCCGGGCTTGACGGTGTCGGACTCCCGGTAGCCGAAGGCGTCGAAGGTGTGGATCTTGTGGTAGTGCTCGGTACCCTCGGGACCGGTGATGAGCAGGGTGTTGTGGACGCGGCGGAACTTATTCGCCTCACCGGAACCCTCCACGGGATCGGTCTGCAGTTCACCGGACGGCAGGCGGTAGACGGTGTCGGCGGGGGTGAACATGCCGACCACGGCGGTCGTCCCGGCGTCCTTCGCGGCCTTCTCCACGGCGCGGGCGAACGGGCCGTCCAGCGGTTGGGCGATGATGTCGAGGCGTCCCGCGTCGAAGGGGAACATCGCGGCCTCAGGGAAGACCACCAGGTCAGCGCCATTCTCGGCGGACCCGGCGATATAGGATCTGATTTTCTCGAGGTTCTTGTCGACGTCCGGCACGGAGTTCATCTGGATGACGGCGATGCGCATGCTGCCAAGGGTACGTCACCGACCTAAGATTGTCGGGTGAGCTCCTCTCCCGCCGATCGTTCCCCGGCCAGCGTCCTGGGCGCGCTGCGCAGCCCGAAACTGCTCACCGTCGAGGTTCTCGGCGGGTTAGTGACCGCGTTTGCCCTGATCCCGGAGTCGTTGAGTTTCGCCATCGTGGCTGGTCTGGACCCGATGATGGGCCTCTACGCGGCCTTCACCATGGCCTGCGTGACCGCGGTGCTGGGCGGACGCCCGGGCATGGTGTCCGGCGCGGCGGGTTCGATCGCCCTGGTCGTCTTCCCCGTCGCCCGCGACCACGGGGTGGAGTACCTACTGGCCACGGTGATCCTCGGCGGTGTGCTGCAGATGATCATGGGTGCGCTCGGGGTGGCGAAGTTGATGCGGTTCATCCCGCGGTCGGTGATGGTGGGTTTCGTGGACGCGCTGGCGATCCTGATCTTCTCCGCACAGTTGCAGCACCTCGTCGACGTACCGTGGCTGGTCTACCCGCTCACGGCCGTGGGCCTGCTGGTGATCATCGGTTTTCCCCGGTTGACCTCGAAGTTCCCCGCACCCTTGGCGTCGATCCTGCTGATCACGCTGGCAGTGGTGGTCTTCAGCTGGGATGTGCCCACGGTGGGAGACCAGGGCGAACTGCCGTCGTCGTTCCCCTGCTTCGGGGTGCCGGACGTGCCGTTGTCGATGGGGACGCTGGGGATCATCGCCCCGTACGCGGTGGCCTTGGCGCTGGTGGGGCTGCTGGAATCGTTGTTGACGGCGAAGCTGGTCGACGACCTCACAGACACCCACTCCGACAAGACCCGCGAGTCACTGGGCCAGGGTGTGGCGAACGTGGTCACCGGTTTCTTCGGCGGCATGGGCGGCTGCGCGATGATCGGCCAGACGATGATCAACGTGAAACAGGCCGGGGCGCGCACCCGGGTGAGTTCCTTCCTGGCCGGCGCGTTTTTGATCGTGTTGTCGGTGTCCTTGTCGGACGTGGTGGGGCGCATCCCGATGGCGGCGTTGGTGGCGGTGATGCTGGTGGTGGCGTTCACCACCTTCGACTGGAACAGCGTGCGCACTTTGCGGGTGATGCCGGTCTCCGAGACGGTGGTGCTGCTGGTCACGGTGGTGTCCACGGTGCTGACGGACAACCTGGCCGTCGGGGTCATCCTGGGTGTGCTCACCGCGATGGTGGCCTTCGCCCGGCGCGTGGCGCACCTGACGCGCGTCGAACGGGTTGGGGACGGCGGGGATACCGGTGCCGTCCGCTACCGGGTGACCGGCCAGTTGTTCTTCGCTTCGTCGAATGACCTGGTGTACCAGTTCGACTACACCGGCGACCCGGCAGAGGTCACGGTGGACTTCACCGAGGCCACGGTATGGGACTCCTCCACGGTGGCCGCCCTGCAGGGTGTGCGTGAGCAGTACGAACGCCGCGGCACGTCGGTGACGTTCACCGGGTTGGACGCCACGAGCCGCGCCTATATGGAACGCCTGGAGGGCCGTCTCGGCTGAGCGGGTCCCCGGCGCCCCTCGCCGAGGGTTTATCCACAGCCCTGCGGGGCCGAAAGTGAAACCTGACGAAAGTTGTCCACAGCTTTCCCGCCCCTGGGGAGCATGCTTCCCCGCGACTATCGCCGCGTCGTACTCTCCTGGGACCGCAGGCACTACCGCATCAGCGCACCAGCCCAGGAGGCACCATGACCGTGTTCGGCATCGACCTGTCCCAGGTCAGAACCACCTCACAGGCGTTGGACGCCCAGGCCTCGGCGGTGGCCGCCGCCGCGCGCGGCGTCGCCAACTCGCTGCCCGCGGCGTCCTGCCTGCCCGGCGGGAGGACGTTCGCCGCCCTGGCGGCGGGCACCGACCGGGTCGCCGACGCCGTCACCGGGGAATCGGTGGTGCTCGACGTCATCGCCACCGACCTGATCACCTTCGCTGAGGTGGTCGGCACCGCCGAGCAGGACGCCGCGACGTGCCTGTCCGGTACGGCAGGAGTGCGCTGATGGATATCCGGGAACTGGCCGAAGCCCCGGTGGAGCAGGCCGCCACCACCGCTAAGCACTGGGACGGGGCGTCCGGGAAGATGCGCGAGTCCGGCGGAGCGGTGCGCGACCATGGCCGCCTGCCGGGGTGGTCCGGTGGTGCCGCCGAGGCGATGGGCCACCGAATCGACAGTTGCGCCAACCGGGTGCTCTCCTCCTCCGTCGCCGCGCACTGGGTGGGGTTCGTACTGGGGCACCACGCCACGCTGCTCACCGCAGCACGCAACCAGGCCGCGCCCGTGCTGGGGATGGCGCAAACCTTCCGGATGCGGGTCTCCGCGGATGGCACAGTCACCCCGCCGGCGCCCTTGCCTCCGCTACTCACTCTGGCCGCGGCGTGGTCGATGGTCCTGCACGCCTGCCGGATGCTCGCCGACGCCCTGGATGCCGCGACCGCCTCCGTCGTCGAGGCGGTGAGCGTGGTGGGCGTGGTGGGCGAGGCTCCAACCGTCACCGCGGTAGACCGAGACAGGTTGGATGCCGCGACGGTGGCCGAACTCGTCGATCCGGCTGCCGCGCGGGCTGCCGCCGCGGCGGTGACCATGCCCTCCGGCCTGGACGTCCCGCTGGACGCCGCCACCGAGGACTCCCTGCGCCAGGCGGTCGGTGCCGCGCGCCGGGAGTTGGCACTGCGCGGTCTGGATCCGGACGCCGTCGGTGTCACGGTGCAGGAGCTTGATGGCCAGGCGGTGGTCGTCGTCGGCGACCTGCACACCGCGCAGAAGGTGACCACGCTGGTCAGCGGCGTCGGATCGTCCGGCGATGGCGCGCTGCTGGGCTCCGCCGGAAACGCCGGACGCATCGGCGGCACCGGGCACGCCGTTATCGCCTGGCACGGTTACCAGGCACCGGCCGATCTGAGTCGCGGACTGAACCCGTCCTACGCTGCGGCCGGTGCACCCGCCTTGCGCGGGGCGCAGTCGGCACTGCGTGAGCAGGCCGCCGACGGTGCCGAACTACAGGTCGTGGCGCATAGCTACGGCACCACCCTGCTCGGCGCAGCGGCACGCGACCCGTCCACCCCGCTGGACGCCGACACCATCCACCTCCTCGGCAGCCCCGGCATCGGGGTCGGCACAGCCGCGGACCTGCATGTTGATGCTCTGGACGGGCACGCCGAGATCCATGCTTGGCGTGCGCCGGGCGACCTGATCGGGGCGGCGACGGGTGCGAACGGCGGGGTGCACGGCCGGGACCCGACGTCCCCGGGGTTCGGGGCGGACACCGTCAACGGTGGCGCGGAGGGGCAGCAGGACGGCTGGGCCGGACGTATCCTGGGCCGCATGACCGACGGCTACCTGTGGACGCAGGGCGAGTGGGACTCGCACAGCAGCTATCTCGCCGATGACCTTGTGCTGGAGCAGGTCCGGTAGATGGACGCGGACGCGGGATCTCCGGCAGAGAGCCACGAAGGCTCCGAGAGCTACGAGGTGGTCGTCCTCGGTGCCGGGCAGGCCGGGCTCGCAGCCGCACACGCCCTGGTCCGCAAGGGCTATATCGCTGGTGAGGATATGCTCGTGCTCGACGGCAATGACGGGCCCGGCGGTGCGTGGCGTCACCGGTGGGACTCGCTGACGTTGGGCCGGGCCCACGGCATTGCTGATCTGCCGGGCATGGCGATGCCGCGACCGGACGAGAATGTACCGGCGTCCTCCCTGGTCGCCGACTATTACGGCAACTACGAGGAGGCCTTCGGACTGAAGGTGCGGCGCCCGGCGCGGGTCATCCGGGTCGAAGGTGGCGAAGGTGGCGAGGCTGGTGTGAGCGACGAGGGCGACAGGACCGGCCCGCTGACCTTGACCGTGGTACTGGACGAGCGGTGCACCCGCATCACCACCCGCCTGCTCATCAACGCCACCGGCACGTGGACACACCCCTACATCCCCTACGTGCCCGGCATCGAGCGTTTCGCCGGACGGCAGCTGCACACCGCGGACTACCACCGCCGGGAGGACTTCGCCGGCGAGAAGGTGCTGGTCGTTGGCGGTGGACTCAGTGCGGTGCAGTTCCTGCTGGAACTCGCGCCGGGGTCGGGTGTTGCACGGTCCACGGTCTGGGCCACGCGCCGTCCGCCGAATTTCGTGGACTACACCTTCGACAATTCCAAGGCCTCCTGGGGCCGGGACGTGGAGCGGCGTGTACGCGATGACACCGAGCGCGGGCGGCGTCCGGCCTCGGTGGTGGCAAACACCGGCATCCCGGCCTTGCCCGAGTACTTAGCGGGCGTGGCGGACGGGACGCTGGTCTCCCGCGGCATGTTCACCGGCATCAACGAGTACTCGGTGACCTTTGGTGGGGCAGACGGTGCCGACGCGACCTCATTGGTCCAGCCGGACAGTTGGCGTCCTTTCCCCGACGGGCATGAGGAGGCGGTGGACGTAATCTTCTGGAACACCGGTTTCCGCCCGGCGTTGACCCATCTCGCCCCGCTGCACCTGCGCGAACCCGGCGGTGGGATCACCGTGACCAACGAGGTGGAGGTCGTGCGCGACGACCGGGTGCTGCTGGCCGGCTACGGGTCGACGGCCTCGACGGTCGGCGCGAACCGTGCCGGACGTCTCGCCGGGCAGGTCGCCGCGCGGCGTCTGGCAGGGTAAGCACCGACCCTTGCGCCAGTCGCGCGCACAGGCATATAGTTGACGTATCAACTACTTCCTTACTCAAGGAGACATCATGAAGGCATTCGGCTTCCTCAGCTTCGGCCACTACGACCTCGCCGCGTCCGGAGCGTCCACCCCGGGCCGCGGCATGCCCGGCGCGAAGGAGAACATCCGCAACGCCGTGGACATCGCCGTCGGCGCCGACGAGATCGGCGTCAACGGCGCGTACTGGCGGGTGCACCACTTCGCCCCGCAGCACGCCGCCCCGATGCCGATCCTCTCCGCCGCGGCCGCCCGCACCAGCCGCATCGAGGTCGGTACCGGAGTGATCGACCTGCGCTATGAAAACCCGCTTCACCTGGCCGAGGAAGCCGCCCAGCTCGACCTCCTCGCCGACGGCAGGGTCGCCCTCGGCGTCTCCCGGGGATCACCCGAACCCGTCGACCGTGGCTATGCAGAGTTCGGCTACGTCCCCGAGCCGGACGACCTCAAGGGGGCGGCCATGGCACGGCAGAAGTTCGACCGCTTCATGTCCGCCGTGGACGGCGAGGGCATCGCCACCTCACTCCCCCTCGACGAGCAGTACCCGCGCATGTACCAGCCGAATGTGCAGGTCCCGGTGATGCCGAACTCCCCGACGCTGCGCCGGCACGTCTGGTGGGGTGCAGGCTCACGCGACACCGCGGTGTGGGCCGCACAGCAGGGCGTGAACCTGATGAGCTCCACGCTGCTCACCGAGGCAAACGGCGAGGAGTTCGCCGACCTGCAGGCCGACCAGCTGCGACTGTTCCGCAGCGCGTGGAAGGAGGCCGGCCACACCTGGACGCCGCGGACCTCGGTGTCCCGTTCGATCTTCCCGATCCTCTCGGAGACCGACCGGCGCATGTTCGGTTCCGGCGACTCCGGCGGCGTGGGGTACATCGACGACAGCACCGCCACCTTCGGACGCACCTACGCCGACGAACCCGACAAGCTAGTCGAGGCGCTGAAGAACGACGCCGCGGTAATGGAGGCCGACACCCTGATGCTCACCATCCCCAGCCAGCTGGGCGTGGACGCCAACCTGCGGATCCTCTCCGCCTTCGCCGAGCACGTCGCCCCGGAACTCGGCTGGCAGCCCAACACCGCCGGCCCGGTCACCGGCTACCCGCTCTGAGCCGAGCGCGGTAGGTGACTCCCGGTGACCTCGACCGTCATGAAGACACTGTTCGCGTCCTCGCCGTAGTCACCGAACGGGGCGCACTCCAGGAACCCCGACCTGCGGTAGAGCCTTCGGGCTGGTGCGAAGAAGTCCCCGCTCCCCGTCTCCAACGACACCCGCCCCACGCCTCTCCGCCCTGCATCAGCGAGCGCATGTCCGAGCAGCGCTGCGGCGATCCCCTCGCCGCGCCGGGCGGGATCCGTCCGCATGCTCTTGAGCTCCTCGTGGCCCATGCCCACCGGTGCGAGCGCCACCGAGCCGACCACATCATGACCACGGTCATCGCTGACGGCGACCCACACCTTCACTCCCGGATCTTTCAGTTCAGCCAGACCCAACGCATGCTGACTCTCGACAGGAGCTGTGGGAGCCAGGTCGAGCAGGTGTTCACCGATGAATTGCACGACACGTGGGTCGTCGAGGTCCGCCGCGGAGATGCTGTACACCGGGCCGACGATACCTCCACACCCCTGTACTCCACACCGAGCACAGCATCTCCCGGTCCCGTAGGATCACGATCACCCCAAGGACGGAGTCACGGTATGCCGAAGACAACCACGTACGCGATCACCGCGCTGGGCGATGCCGATGTCGGGGAAGTCATGACCCTCCAGCGCGCCGCCTACGTCACAGAGGCTCGGGCACACCAGGATCTCGACCTGCCACCTCTGACCCAGAGCCTCGACGAGCTACGCACCGAACTGGCCGCCCCGGACGTCGCTGCACTCGGCGTCCGGGACAACGGGCGCTTGATCGGAGCTGTGCGACTACGTCGGATAGGTTCCACCGTTGAGTTGGGACGCCTGACCGTGGTTCCTGACATGCAGGGAAAGGGGATCGGAAGCTTCCTGCTCGGTGAGGCAGAGACGGCGTTCCCCCACCCCCTGGAGATGCGGCTCTTCACCGGGGAACACTCGACGGCAAACATCCGCCTGTACGAGCGCAGCGGGTACGTCGAGACAGCTCGCACGCCTGTCGGGGACTATTCACTCATCCACCTCTCCAAGAGGCTCTCCTAGCTTTCCGGTGCTTTCCGGTGCTTTCCGGTGCTTTCCGGTACCTTCCAGCCTCTGGAGAACTCCCGCCCCACGGGAGGTAACCTCAGGGAATGCTGCGCATCGCGACCGCCAACGTCAACGGCATCCGCGCCACCCACCGCCGTGGTTTCGGCGACTGGCTCGCCGGACGCGACTGCGACGTCGTCGCCCTGCAAGAGGTCCGCGCCCAGGCCGACAAGCTGCCGGACGCCGCCTTCGGCGACTACCACGTCGCCCTGGAGACCGGCTCCATCGCAGGACGCAACGGCGTCGCCGTACTCACCCGCCGCCCGCCGGTGGCGGTGCGCACATGGAGCGGTTCGGCACTGCTCGGCGCCCCACACTGCACGGCCGCCGACCTCCGGGACGTCCCCGCAGACGACCGGGTTCCGCTGGCGAGGAAACTGCGGCCCTTCACCACCCAGGGCCGCTACATCGAGGTCGATCTCGCCGAGGCCCCGGTCACCATCGCATGCCTCTACCTGCCCAAAGGCGGACTCCCGGCGGAGCTGCAACGCCCCGGGCGAATGCGTGAGGCACCGGACGGCGGTGCCCGCTACGACCGGAAGATGGGGTTCCTGGCGGGATTCGCCCGCTACCTCACACTCACCCGGCGCGCTGCGGTGGCCGATGGCAGGGAGTTCCTGCTGATGGGTGACCTCAACATCGCGCACACCAAGCAGGACCTCGCGGCGTGGCGACGGAACCAGAAGAACGACGGGTTCCTCCCGGAGGAACGCGAATGGTTCGGCCAGCAGCTCTCGACCCGCACACTGGTGGACGTCGTCCGCCGGTTGCACCCGGACGAGGACGGCCCGTACTCGTGGTGGTCATGGGCCGGCCAGTCCTTCGCGAAGGATGCGGGATGGCGGCTCGACTACCACCTGGCGACGCCGCGCCTGGCCCGCGCCGCAGTCACCACGCAGGTCGACCGAGATTTCCGCGGGGTTCGACTCTCTGACCACTCACCGGTAGTCGTGGACTACGACCTGGATGGTCTCGATTGTCTCCCGGCTAGTTGACCGGTCGAATCACGCGGACCAACGCTGCCACCAGCGGCGCTTCCGGGGGACGATCTGTAGTTCGTCCGTCGCCTCTGGGGGAACATCAACCTCGGCGTCCTCGTAGATCCGCCGCGGAAGCACCCTGTTTGTACCCCGGCTGTGCGACACGATCGCCCGAGCCCGGGCACGTCGTACCCGAGGCGACACGTCAGCGTCCCATCCAGTAGCCATCTTCCGCATCCTCCCTTGTGAGGTGTCTGTGTCAGCCATTATTCCCCGGCCTCGGCCCCAGCGCCAGAGCATCGACTATGACCACCTCCGTCCATGTCCGTGCTCTCGGGTAGAACTTGAGGGCATGAACTCCCCCGCTTCCTCCGGCACCGACCTGCACACGACCTCCACCCGGCGTCACGGGCACACCGTGCGCGAGCACGTGCTCACCGCACCGCTCGTCCACGGCGGTACCGACCCCCGCACCATCGACATCTACGCCCGCGAGTACGTGCCGGACGGCGGCGAGGACCGCCCCGCCCTGCTGTTCCTGCAGGGCGGCCCCGGCCACGGCTCGCCGCGTCCTGTCGCGAACGGGGATGGCGGTGCGCTGTCCGGATGGCTCGGCGAGGCACTCAAGAACTACCGGGTGATCCTGTTCGACCAGCGCGGCACCGGCCGCTCCACCCCGGTCGATGTCGCCGCACCCGAAGCCCTCGGCCCCACACCCCACGACCAGGCCGAATACCTCACCCACCTGCGCGCCGACAGCATCGTGGAGGACGCCGAACTGCTACGCCACGCCCTCGGCGAGCAGCCGTGGTCGCTGCTCGGGCAGTCCTTCGGCGGTTTCTGCATCACCACCTACCTCTCCTTCCGCCCCGAGGGCGTCCGCGAGGCGTTCTTCACCGGCGGTCTGCCTGGCTACGTCGGTGCCCCACACACCAGCGTCGACGACATCTACCGGGCGACCTTCGCCAAGACCGCCGTGCGTAACGAGCGTTTCTACGAGCGCTTCCCCTGGGCCGCCGACCGTGTCGCCGAGATCTGCCGGCACCTGGACGACACGGAGGAGACGCTGCCCACCGGGGAGCGTCTGACGTCCCGCCGTTTCCGCACCGTGGGCATGAACCTTGGCCGCACCGGTGGCTTCGACATGCTCGCCTACCTGCTGGAGGACCCGTTCCGCCCGGTGCCCGGCGGCCCGGGCATCGCGGGACGCCGCCGGCTGCGCACCCCCTTCCTCACCGAACTCGCCGGTCACCTCTCCGTGCCGGACGCACCGCTGTACGCGGTGGTCCACGAGACGATCTACGGCATCGACACCGCGACGAACTGGGCCGCCGACCGCATCCGCGAGGAGGTCCCCGGCTTCGCCGAGAACGCAGGACGCACCGACGGTGACACCGACTCGCCGCTCTACCTCACCGCGGAGCACTTCTTCCCCTGGCAGTTCGACGAGGACCCCGCGCTGCGCCCGTGGAAGGCCGTCGCCGACCTGCTCGCCGCGAAGGACGACTGGACGCCCCTGTACGACGCCGAGCAGCTGCGGCGCACCGAGGTCCCCACCGCCGCCGCGGTGTACCTCGACGACATCTTCGTCCCCTTCGAACTATCCATGGAGACCGCCGCCACGATCCGTGGCCTGCGTCCCCACGTGACCAACCGGTGGGAGCACAACGGGATCAGCCAGGACGGTGCCGCCATCCTGCGCCACCTGCGTGCGCTGACCAGCGACCACTAACCAGGAGCCAACGATGCCCCTTCCCCACCGCGATTTCAGCAAGAATGCGGAGATCTTCGAGCGCACCGCCCACATGAGGAAGGACATTCCCACCGACGCCGTCGAGAACATCGTTCGCGAAGGTCGCGACCACGGAGCCGACGCTGACCGCGGAAAACCCACATGATCATCGTCGACCACCGGAGTCCTCGCACCGCATTCGTGAGCACCACGGCACTCGGGATACTCTGACTCCCCGTGACTGACACCTCCGCCGACACCGGCCTCTCCGCCGACCCCGACACACGGGGGTCCACAGCCCGCAAGGACACCGTCCGCCTGCCGACGCTGGTCTCGCTCATCGTCGGCTCGTGTGTGGGTGCCGGCATCTTCGCCCTGCCCCAGAACATCTCCGCCGTCGCCTCACCCGGCGCCGCGGTCATCGGATGGGTCATCACCGGCATCGGCATGCTGTGCATCGCCTTCGTCTTCCAGGCACTGGCGCACCGCAAACCCAACCTCGACTCCGGGGTGTACAGCTACGTCCGCGGCGGGCTCGGCGACTTCGTCGGCTTCGCCTCCGGCTGGGGCTACTGGCTGGGCAGCATCATCGCCCAGGTCGGCTACGCCACCCTCTTCTTCGGCTCACTCGGCCACTTCCTCCCCCTGTTCTCCGACGGGCAGTCACTCGTCCAGGCGTTCTTCGTCTCCGGGTTGAACTGGGTGATCTTCCTGGCGCTGTCCCGCGGCGTGCACCAGGCCGCGGTGCTCAACGTGGTCACCACCGCGGCGAAGCTGCTGCCGATCCTCGCCTTCCTCGGCATCGTCGCCTTCGCCGGGTTCCACACCGAGGTCTTCACCGCCGACTTCTGGGGCTCCGCCGAGACCTTCGGTGACAACGCCGACCAGGCGTCCAGCCTGTCCGACCAGGTCAAGGGCATGATGTTGTTCACCGTGTGGGCGTTCATCGGTGTGGAGGGTGCGTCAACGTACTCACGGCGCGCACGCCGTCGCAAGGACGTCTCGCTGGCGACCCTGCTCGGATTCCTCACCGTCTTCCTGCTGCTGGTGATGGTCAGTTTCCTGTCCTACGGTGTCGCCCCGCGCGAGGAACTCGCCGCGATGGGCGACAACTCGATGGCCGAAGTGCTCGAACTCGTCGTCGGCCCGTGGGGTGCCGGGCTGGTGTCGATCGGACTGTGCATCTCGGTGCTGGGCGCCTACGTCTCCTGGCAGATGCTGTGCGCCGAGCCGATCACCCTGATGGCGCAGGACGGTCTGCTGCCCCGCAAACTCGGCTACATCAACCACCGCGGTGCCCCGGTGGTCGCCCAGCTGTTCTCCGCGGTGGTCATCCAGCTGTTCATCGTGGTGTTCTACCTCAACGAGTCCGCGTACACCACGATGGTTCAGCTCGCGACATCGTTGTACCTGATCCCCTACCTCTTCTCCGCGCTGTACCTGGTGTTCCTGTGCACCCGCGGTGCCGGACTGTCGCACCCGGATGCCGGCACGAAGTTCGACCTCTCCGGCCCCAAGGTCGACCGCCGCACTAACCGCGTCCACCTGCTCACCGGTGTGCTGGCGCTGGTCTATTCGCTGTGGCTGTTCTACGCCGCGGACGTGAAGTACGTGCTCATGGGCATGGTGCTGATCGTGCCGGGCATGATCGCCTACGTGGTGACCCGTCGCCGCGCCGGCGGCCGGGTGTTCAACGCCTTCGAGTGGGTCATCGCCACCGGGGTCTCGGCGGCAGCGATCGTCGCGATCGTGCTCATCGCGCAGGGGACACTGAGCCTGTAACTCCTCCGCTGTACGATGCGTGCATGCCTCACGACCCCGCACACCAGCACCGTTTCGCCCAGGTCGACGTCTTCTCCGCCGAGCCCTACCGCGGCAACCCGGTCGCCGTGATCCTCGACGCCGACGACCTCGACGACGAGCAGATGCAGCGAATCGCCTGCTGGACGAACCTCTCCGAGACCACCTTCGTCCTCTCCCCGTCCACCCCGGATCCCGCGCAGGACGCACCGGCCCCGCAGGCCGACTACCGCGTGCGTATCTTCACGCCCGAAGGAGAGCTGCCCTTCGCCGGACACCCCACCCTCGGCACCGCGCACGCCTGGCTCGAGGTCGGCGGTACGCCGCATCAGGGCGACCTGATCATCCAGGAGTGCGCCGCCGGCCTGGTGGAGGTCCACCGCGATCCCGGCACCGGCGCGCTGTCCTTCACCGCCCCGCCGACGACCCGCACCGGGCCGCTGGACGAGGAGCACCTCACCCGGATCAGCGAGGCGCTGCGGATCGACCGCTCGCTGATCATCGACCACCAGTGGGCCGACAACGGCCCCGGGTGGGCGGCGGTGCAACTGCCGCACGCGCAGGACGTCCTGGACCTGCGTCCGGACTTCGGCACCCACCCCGACCTGAAGGTCGGCGTCTTCGGCCTCTACCCGGACGGTGCGGCGTGCCGCCTGGAGATCCGCGCTTTCGTGCCCGGTGCCGCCGGTGCGGAGGACCCGGTCACCGGGTCGCTCAACGCCTCCGTCGGACAGTGGCTGCTGCGCAGCGGGAAGATCGCCGAAGCCTACACCGCCGCCCAGGGCACCGTCCTGGGCCGCACGGGACGCATCAGCGTCACCCCGGTCGATTCAGGACGCAACGTCCTGGTCGGTGGTGCCACGACCACCCTGTTCCACGGTCACGCGGAACTCCCCCACGTGTGACGCAATGACCCCCGCGTGGCCACACGGGTGGACCGTCCTCTGTCAGTTTCCTGCAGCAGCGACAAGGCCGTCGAGCCAAGCCTGGTGACCGTTGAGCATCGGATTCGGGCGCTGCGCAGCGAGATCTGCGGCGGGTCGACCAATCTGCGACTCCTGCGTCAGGACACGCACACGGCCCCCGGGTAGGTCCTCCACCAGCCACGCGTGCAGCACGTCGAGGAACTCGTCCGGGCCACCATTCTGCGTCGCCGTCCACGACAGCCGACCCGCGATACCTTCAGCAGGGGCCTCGTACTCGACGATCCGTGCGGACAGGGGAGGGAAGCCGAATGTGCTGAAGGAGAATACAGAGGCATCGCCGAGGACGGGGCCATCCGGGAAAGTGATGTCGGCTACGTTCTGGTAGTAGGCCTCCCACGTGGATGTGTCGGTCAGATACCTCCAGATCTGTGTAGCCGAGATTCCTGCGACGATCATCTCATTCGAGACGTAGTTGTCGGTCGTCCCAGGCAGGTAGCGCTCGGGCCAGTGAATGGCGTTCTGGGTGGTCATGCGGTTTCCTTTCACAGGGTGGGGCCGGTCAGCGTCGGTCAGCGCTGGTCAGCGTCGGCCGTGAGTCTGCCGGTATGCGCGCTCGTACGGCCCAGGTACCGGGGCGACGGCTCCGAGCTCCCGGGCTGCACGGATCGCGAAGGACGGGTCGCGCAGGAACTCACGTCCCACAAGGGCAATGTCAGCCAAACCGGTCGCCACGACCTGTTCTATCTGCCAGGGCTCGTCCAACATCCCGACTGCCGCAACCGGGATGCCGGTAGCCTGCTTGACCGCGGTGGCGTGCGGTGTCTGATACCCCGGTCCCACCGGGATGCGCGCGGGCACGTTGCCGCTGGTGGAAATGCTGGCGAGATCCACTCCACGCTCCTTGAGCCACGTCACCACCTGGGCGGTCTCGTCCAGGTCGAAACCGCCGTCGGTCCACTCCGAAGCCGACAGGCGTGCCACCAACGGCATTGTCTCGGGAACCACCGCGCGGACCGCGTCCACGACGCGCAACAGGAACCGTGCCCGGTTCTCCAACGATCCGCCGTAGGCATCCTGTCGTCGGTTGCTCAGCGGGGAGAGAAATTCATGGATGAGGTAACCGTGTGCGGCATGCAGCTCAATGAAGTCCAGACCCGCCTCAACTGCCCGCCGGCCCGCTTCTGCGAACGCCTCGACGACCGCGTCGATCCCCTTCTCGTCCATTGCCACCGGGGCTGTGAGGCCGGGGTAGGCAACGTCCGAGGGGCCGGCGGTTTCCCAACCACCCTGGTCCACCGGCAGGCTCTGCCCGGGATTCGCCGTGCCCCACTCACGTTCGACCGAGGCTTTACGTCCGGCATGAGCAAGCTGGATCCCCAGTGCGGCACCTTGGGCGTGCACAAACGTGGCGACCTGGGAGAGAGCGTCGCGCTGTGCATCGTTCCATAGTCCGAGATCCTCTGGGCTGATGCGTCCTTCCGGGACCACTCCGGTGGCCTCCACGACGATCGCCCCTGCACCACCACGGGCGAGCGACCCGTAGTGCACTGTATGCCAGTCGGTCGCGACACCGTCCTGGGCCTCTGCCATGTACTGGCACATCGGCGGCACCCACAGCCGGTTTCGGACGGTGAGTCCACGCAGGGTGATGGGCTCGAACACCGCGGCGCTCATGCGAGGGCCTCGAGCACCGCATTGGTCACCGATGAGCTGGACTGAGGGTTCTGGCCCGAGATCAAGTTGCCGTCGATGACGAGGTGATCCGCCCAGGGCTCACCGCTTTCGACGAGCGCACCGCGCTCGACCAGGCGGCTCTCCAATAACCATGGGACCCCGACGACCCCACCTGTCTGTTCTTCGGCATCAGTGAACGCGGTCAGCTTTCGTCCCGCGAAGACGAATGATCCATCCGGCCGGTTCGCACTCAGCAATGCAGCAGGGCCATGGCAGAACGGGGCGATGATCGTGCCGGACGCGTCGCCTTCCGCCAGGATTGACCCGAGTGCATCATCGCTGGCGAGGTCGACCATCGGGCCGTGCCCGCCGGGAAGAACGATCGCGTCGAAGTCCGACGCCATCTGGTCTTCAAGCACCGCAGGGTGCTCAAGGAGCTGTTTGACCTGTGCCAGATAGTCAGCGAACTCCGTCGCCGCCTGCGGTCCGACAGCGGCCGCGTCCACGGACCCGGGGTCCACGGGCGCAGGCTTCCCGTGTGGCGTGGCAAGCAAGACCTCATGGCCGGCTGCCGTCAGCCCTCGATGCGCCACAACAAACTCCTCCGCCCAGAATCCTGTGGGGTGCGAGCCCCCATCCGTCAGCGTCAACGACGCAGCCGCGGTCAGCGGCATCAGTACACGTGACATTCCGTCACTCCCTTCAGATCGGTATCGGCGGTCTTCCCGCCTCTCGAAACTTCAACCTAGTCCCAGGTCAGCCGCGCAAACCAATAGCAGTACCAATCCCTGCCATCATTATTATGATTGCTACTCAAGCTAAGGTCGACACATGACGGAAAAAGCACAGGCGACGACACAAGGCGAGGAGGCCAGGGCCGGAGAGCACGTGGACCTGAACCTGCTGCGCACCTTCCTCACGGTCTACCGGGCAGGATCATTCACCGCGGCTGCGGCACAGGTGGGGCTTTCACAGCCGACCGTCACCGCCCAGATCCGCTCCCTGGAGAACCTGACCACACAACGCTTATTCACCCGGCTGCCGCGCGGAGTTGAGCCGACGCCGGCCGCCGACGAGCTCGCTGCACGGGTGTCCGTACCGCTGGACGCCTTATCCGTCCTTGATGGCGGGACCGGATCACAGCGTGGCCGCACATCTCCCGTGCACCTGGCCGGCCCCTCGGAGCTCCTGTGCACCAGAGTGCTGCCCGCCTTGTCTGAGCTTGTGGCATCCGGTGTCCAGCTGCGGGTGAGACAGGGCCTGACCGATCCCCTCATGGACGACCTCCGCGCAGGTCAACAGGATCTCATCATCTGCACTCGCAGACCACGCGGCCGAGCGTTGGAGTCCCACCCCCTCACTGACGAGGAATACGTGCTCGTCGCCTCACCCCGATGGGCCGATCACGTCCGCGACATCACGACCGAATCAGGGTTGTGCGTGGCGCTTCATGGCGTTCCCCTCGTCACCTACGCCGACGACATGCCGATCGTGCGCCGATACTGGCGCACCGTATTCGGCAAACAACGACCGCCCGCCAGCGTCGCACTTACCGTCCCGAATCTGCACGCCGTGGTCTCTGCAGTGGCCTCCGGTGCCGGATACAGCGTTCTACCGCAGTCCCTCTGCGAGGAGCACCTTCGCGACGGTCGACTGATCCTGCTCGCCGATCCCGAGGAACCGCCACTCAACACGCTCTTCCTCGTCCAACGTCCGGGCTCGGAAGCTAATCCAGACGTCGAACGGGTCCGTGATGCGCTTATCCAGGCCGCAGGAGGATGGTGAGAATACGACGAATCATCGGGTACCGACGTCCACGGCCTTCCCTCCATTCGCTCTCGTGGACAGCGCCACACACCCCAGGAAGATCATCGATGAGATCGCGAACGCGGCGAACACGCTGAACCCCCAACTCTGCAGACCGACAGCGAAGAGCTGACCACCGAGCCACGGGCCGAAAACGGCCCCGAACCTGCCGATTCCCGTCGTCCATCCGATCGCGGTGGCTCTCATGGTCGTCGGGAACACGTGGGCGACCGCGGCATAGACCATCGTCTGCGCACTAAACAGGAAGAAGCCGGCGATGAAAACGATCATGTACGTTGCCACGACCGGCATCCGGACGCTCAGAAGCAGGAGCATCAGCGCGGTGACGAAGAACCAGATCATCGACACCCGGACGGGCCCGAGGATGTCGGAGAGCCGCCCCGCGGTCAGCATTCCGAATACACCACCCAGGTTGACCACCAAGAGGAAGGACAAGGATGAGCCCAACGCAAAGCCCTCCGCCATCATCAGCGAGGGTAGCCAGTTACTGAGTCCGTAGACCAGCAGCAGACCACCGAACGAGACACCCCAGAAGAAGAGTGTGGTCGCGAAATTGCGGCCTGCGAAGAGCTTCGCGAGGCTCGTCCCGACGGACTCCGAGGTCGGAGCCGATCCCCCCGACGACTCAGGAAGCGTGGTCTGTAGTCGTGCTGCCGTTCGTGCTGCTTCCTCGTGACGCCCCTTAGCCTGCAGGAATGCCAGAGATTCAGGCATATACTTCACGATCAAGGGAACAAGGAGAACGAGCGGGACCACTCCGACCCAGTACATGGACCTCCAGCCAAGCGCCGGCAGCAAGCAAATTCCGAGCAGCGCCGCGAGAATGCCTCCAACCTGGTGCGCCGACATCAGCAAGCCGATCGAAAAGTTTCTGCTACCACCTGGTGAGTACTCGGAGACCATGGAAATCGCCGTCGGCAGGAGCCCGCCCAACCCAATGCCCGCCAGTGTCCGCCCCACACCGAACACCACGGCATTCGGAGCCAATGCACACACCGCGGAGAACACGGAGAACAGAACGGTACAGCCGACGATCCCCCAGCGACGTCCGATGACGTCGGTCAGCATCCCGATCGTCAACGCGCCAATGAGCATGCCGAATGTCGCGTATGAACCGATATTCCCGGCGACCTGCGCGCTCATTCCTAGGTCCGCGTCATCGGCCATCGAGGCCAGCGGTCTCGGTCACGGTTGGAGGGACCCGGAGGTAGGAGTCGGCCCGTCCTATGAATTCGAGGATCCGGACGGTCACCTCATGGCCTTGTACTACGACACCGAGCACTACACCCCGGACGAGCAGGATCGACCGGCGATGAAGAATCAGGCGTCGGCGTATCCCGGACACGGTGTCAATGCCCGTCGCCTCGACCACATCAACTACCTCGCCTCGGACGTCACCGCGTCCGGTGAGTTCTGGCGGGACGTCATGAAGGCCCGGGAGTCGGAACGCGTCGCGCTTGACGACGGCGGGTATGGCGCGTGGTGGTACCGCTTCCAGCAGAAGTCGTACGACGTGGTCTACTCGGACGACTGGACCGGTGAACGGGGACGTTTCCACCATCTTGCCTTCGCACCGGACACAAGAGAGGACATCCTCAAGGCTGCGGACATCTTCCTGGAGAACGGTATCTTCATCGAGTACGGGCCGTACAAGCACACCATCAACCAGACGTTCTTCCTGTACGTGTGGGAGCCGGGCGGGAACCGTATTGAGTTCGCCAATGCCGGTGCCCGCCTGATCCTCGACCCGGACTGGCCGATCGTCGAATGGTCCGAAGCCGAGCGTGCCAAGGGTCAGGCCTGGGGGATGAAGACCGTCCCAACCTTCCACACCCACGGAACCCCGTACGTGAAGGACCAGGAGGAGATCGACCGGGCAGCGATGGAAGGCCGGAAATACTCTCCGGAGAACTAAAAGCTCAAGCCACTGACAGGACGCCGCCTTCAGTGTTAGCCGTTGCCGCCAGTACCACCGCGACCGTCACGTCCGTCACGACTATCACGACCCCGGCGCCGGCGCTGCTCCCACAGCACCACCGCGGTGGAACGCGGGACGTGGACGATCTCGCCGCGGCGGCGCCCGCCGCCGGAGCGTCCTGCCTCATCGGCGTCGTGCTCGGCGGCGGCGAGCCGCACGTGCAGCACGTCCACCTCGTCGCGCAGGTCACGGACCTGGTTCTGCAGGCCGATGATGGCCTTGATGCCGGCGAGATTCACGCCCTCGTCGTGGCTGAGCCGCTGGATCTCCAGGAGCTGTTCGATGTCGTCGCGCGAGTAGCGCCGACCCCCGCCACTGGTGCGCTCCGGGGAGACCAGCCCCAGCCTGTCGTAGGTGCGCAGCGTCTGCGCGTGCATGCCCGTGATCTCCGCGGCGACGGAGATCACGAACACCTCCCTGGACTCGCCCGGGACGTCTCCGTTCCTGTCACTCATCTTCAACCACCAGCTGCCTGTCAGTTCCCGGACCAGCCCGCACGGGGGTCGAAGCCGGTCCGCTTCTCTTCCTCAGCGTAGTGACGCAATGCACTCGCCGCGCCCTCGTCGAGATTTTTCGGCACCGCGACCTTCACCGTCACCAGCAGGTCGCCGGACGCACCATTGCGCTTGGTCACGCCGCGGCCGCGCACGCGCAGCGTGGTGCCGTCCGCCGTCCCAGCTGGGATCTTTACCCGCACGCGGGTGTCCAGCGTGGGGACGGTGACCGCCCCGCCGAGGGCTAGTTCGGTGAAGCTGACCGGCACGGTCATCTTCAGGTCGTCGCCGTTGCGGGTGAACAGTTTGTCCGCGCGCACGTGCACGGTGACGAAGAGGTCACCGGACGGACGCCCGCGCTCACCGGCCTCACCCTGCCCGGCGAGGCGGACCTTCTGGCCATCCACCACACCGGACGGCACGCGCACCGTGATCGTGCGGGTGCGGGTCACCCGGCCGGACCCGCTGCAGTCCGCACACGGGTCCTCGATACGAGTACCGGTGCCGTTGCAGTCCGGGCAGGGGCGGGAGAACCCGAACGCGCCGCGGTTCTCCGAGACAACTCCGGCACCCGAGCAGGTGCCGCAGCGTGCGCTCGACGTCCCCGGCGTGGCACCGGAGCCGTGGCAGGTGGTGCACGCCGCGGGGCTGGTCAGCCGGATCGGGACGGTGACGCCCTTCGTGGCCTCCCGGAAGTCCAGGGTGATCTCGGTTTCCACGTCCGCGCCGCGGGTACGACGCTGCGTACGTCCGCCTGCGCCACCGGCCCCGCCAGCACCGCCGCGCGAGCCGCCTCCGAACATGTCACCGAAGACATCGCCGAAACCACCGGCACCGCCACCGGACCCGCCGGCCCGGTTGAACAGGTCGCCGAGGTCGAAACCGCCCGTGCCGCCGGCGCTACCGCCGAACCCACCGAAACCGCCGGACGTCCCGCCCGGGGTGCCGTACCCGCCGCCCGGCGCGCCGTAGCCGCCGGAGGCGACCATCTGCTTGAGTTCGTCGTACTCGGCGCGCTTATCCTTGTCGCCGAGCACGGAGTACGCCTCGGAGGCGGTCTTGAACCGGTTCTCCGCCGCGGTGTCGCCTGGGTGCGCATCAGGGTGGTTCTCGCGCGCGAGCTTGCGGTAGGCCTTCTTGATCTCGTCGGCCTCCGCGGTGGACGACACGCCGAGGTCGGCGTAGTAGTCCTTGTCGATCCACTCCTTCTGGGCCACCTGGTTCCTCTCTTCCTGGGTCTTGATGGGTCTAACGTGGGTCTAACGTGGGCTCGTACTGGGACCGTGGGCTGCACAGAACCTCACGGCAACCCTCTCATGAAACTTGAGCCTATCACGCTAAGGTCTATCTCCTGCAACGCATGACGCGCAGCAGACATTCCCGGCTGTTAGGGTAAGTTCTCATGTTCTCCAGAGACGGCCGGAAGCGCCCCACTCCGCGGCGGGTCGTCGACCCGGAGGCGCCGGACGCGATGTTCCCCCACCTGCCGCGACACCGCGCCGACCTGCTGCGCGAAGAGACGATGCGCCGTCTGCACGCCGAAGGCTACGACACCTCCTGGCGTCCCGACGGCTACATCGCCGCCACCCCCGCGACGGAACCGGGGAGCAACCCGGAGAAGGGCCCAGAGAAGGACCCAGAGAAGGAACCGGACACACCCCCGGCGCGCCGCCTCATCGGCCTCGACAACCTCTCCCTGCAGATAGCCGCCGCCCCGAAAGCCACGCCTGCCCAGGTCGTGGAGATGATCCACCACTTCCTCGGCACCGTACTCACCGACATCGACGTCGACGGGCTGGGCGAGGCGGAGTTCCTGCGCCAGCTCCGCGTCCGGTTGGTATCCCGCAGCGCCCTGGACGCCGCGTCCGGCAGCGTCGACGACTCCTCGCGCGAGTTCTCCGGCGACCTGCTGGTCTCCCTGGTCCTGGACACCCCGGACGCGGTCGTGACCCTCAACGACGACTCGCTGGCCGCGCACGGAACCGCCACCCGCGAACAGCTCTCCGACCTCTACCAGGTGGGCTACCGCAATACCTGGCAGGAATTGCTCGACGCCGACGTCGAGGTCAACGAGGTGCGCGCCGAGGACCGCGAAGAGTCCCCCGCCGCGCACTTCCACGTGGTGGAGTCCGACTCCTACTTCCTGGCCAGCGCCCCACTGTTCCTCGACGAACTGCTACCCCGCTGGCTGCCGGAGTTGGACGCCTCCGCCGGGGTGATGGTCACCGTGCCGCACCGTCACCTCATGCTCGTCCGGGAGGTCACCACCGGCCAGGACCTGCTCGACGGCATCAACACCATGACCTCGGTCGCCCTGGGACAGATGGCCGCGAACCCGGGACCGCTGACCGCGCGCCTGCACCTGGCGCACGACGGCGAGTTCCGCGTCTTCACCAATGTCACCACCAGCGAGGACGGCGAGCAGGTGCTGCAGGTCGAACCCAATGACTACCTGATGTCCCGGCTCGAGAGCGAGGGCCCCGAATAGTGAGCGCCGAGAGCACACAGAAGAACGGCATCAGCCGCCGCTCCTTCCTCGTCGGTGGCGGCGTGCTCGGTGCCGGCGCGGTGGCGACCGTCGGCGGCGTCGCCCTGCTGCGCAACCGTGACGACGAGGCATCCGGCCCGCCCCCGGCCGTCGACCCCGGACCGTTGCAGCTGCAGGTCGGCGACGCCGACCACCCCGGTCGTGTCACGGTGGTGACCACCGCCGGACGCCAGCTCGTCCACTTCGACGGGTACCGGTTGTCGTCCTCCACCGGCACCCGCGGCGCGACCGTCGACGACCCGGGCGACGGGGCGCCGTCCTCCGGGCCCGTGCGCGTGGAGTTCGAGGTCACCGACCCCGATTACACCGCCGCGGTCACCTACCGCGCCGACGGCGGGCGGGTCACCGCCGACTGGGAGTTCACCGTCCCCGGTGACGGTTTCGACGACTCCGAGCGGGCCCTGCTGCGCGGCGGGCGGATCTACCGCACCCTGGTCGACGCCCGCGAGGACTCCGAATTCCACATCCCCGCCACGAAATGGGTCCGCGATACCGGCGGCGGCGTGCCCGTCCAGGAGCGCGTCACTGAACTCAACTTCGTGGAATGGGACGTGCCCGACACCACAGGCGACGACGACCCGAAACGCCTCTACGGGTGTATCACCACGCGCAACAGCATGTCGCGCAGCTCTTCGATGCTGCACGCCGCACCGTCCTCACCTGCCGATACAGGTTCCGACGACGGGGTGTGGCGCGCCCACATCGAGTTCCGCGCCGACACCACCGTCGGCACCGCCCGCCGCCTCGTCGACAATGGACGCACCCTGCTCGCCGGCGCGGTCCTCGGCGGCACTGGCCTGCCCGACCCCACCGTGGATGTGACCACCTCCGCGACCTACAACGTCTTCACCGACGACGGACGCAGGACGTTCATCGTCGGTCTCGCCGGACGCTCCGCCCGCAGCACCACCGTGCTCGAGGTCACCGCCCACGACTTCGACGGCACACAGATCCACCGCTCCCGCCACGAGGTCGCCATCCCGCAGGACGCCGCCTACGCCGACACCGCGGTCAACATCGACCTGCCCGGCCCGCGCTCCTGGTGCTCGGTGGAGGTCACCTGCGCCGACTCCTTCGCCCGCACCACCGCCGCGGTGTGGCCCAGCCACGACTTCGGCCCCGCCGACCAGTCCATCGTGGGGCTCGGCGGTTTCGCCTCTACCGCCTCCGCCGGCAGTTCCCAGGCCGATGGGTTGGAATCGCGCAGCGCCGAACGGGCGATGTGGCGCCGGCTGGGCATCCGCCACCTGCGCAACCCCTGGCTCACCGCCGAGGAGTCCGAGGACCTCGGCATCAACACCGGCTCGCAGCCCGGCGGCGCCCCCGGAAAGTTCGACGGCGACGGCGACGATGAGAGCAGCGGTGAAACCTTCACCGAGTGGGCCGGCAAGGCCCTCGACCGCGGGGAGGACGCCGGGGCGGAGCACTACGAACTGCTCAACGAGTGGAGTCTCTCCAACGCCGACACCGTGGAACTGGCCACCGAATACACCGACCAGTGGCTCAAGCCCTTCCGCGCGGAGATGGACCGCCGCGGCACCGACGCCAAACTGCTGGCCATGCCCCTGGCCGGTTGGGACGCCGAGTTCCTCGACACCATCCGCGACCGCGACGGCTGGGACCTGCTCGACGGCATCGCCGAACACGCCGGACGCGGCAACTACGTGGTCGACTACGACGGCGGCAAGTGGAACTTCCTCGGCCAGGTGCGCACCGCCCGCGCCTACCTCGACGGCCACGGTGCCGGCGACGGTGGGGACGCACCCAGCGAACTCTGGCTCACCGAGACCTACGCCTGCACCCGGCCCAACGCCTGGTGGTACGACGACGAGCGCACCGCCGCCGACTCCGTCCTGCTCACGCTCATGCTCGCCAAGGCCGAGGGCGTCACCGGCGTGCACTGGTTCCAGCTCACCGACGGCCTCTGGCACGACAAGTACGGCGTGAACCCCACCGAACCCGAGTACCACTACGGGCTCGTGCACGTGGACCGCTCGCCCAAACCGTCCCTCCCCGCCTTCGCCTTCGCCGCCGAGATGCTCGACGGCGCGACCTTCCTCGGCTGGCTCGAGTCCCCCCACCCCGACCTGCGGGGACTGCGCTTCTCGCGTGACGACTCCACCTTCTGGGTCCTGTGGAGCAGGCAGGACGGCTACCTCAACAACGCCGCCCACGGCGCCGACAGCTACTTCCCCCACCCCGAAGCGTGGATCCCGCCGGACGCCTCGTCGCTGCAGGTCACCGTCCCCGGGCTAAAAACCGTGCGCGACGTGCTGGGACGCGAGGCCGCCCGCGACGGCACCACCATCACCGTCACCGCGTCCCCCGTGGTCGTCACCGGTGACATCGACGCCGACCTCACCGGCCCCGAGGACGTCAACGGCGACATGTCCGTCGCCCTGCGCGAGGTCACCGTGCGCCGCGGTGACGAGAACGGACAAGACGGGCAGGACGCGCTGATCGTCGAGGGCGTCAACGACACCGACGGGCGGCTCGTCCTGCGCGTGCTCGGCCGCCAGGTCGACGGCGCCCTTGACGAGAAGACCGTCACCGTACCCACCGGTGAATTCTCCGAGACCGTGGACATGGGTGAGGCGATGCCCGAGGACTCCGAGAACCCGACCGCCACCACCGTCGGCGCGCGCGAAGCCCGCCCGCAGGTGCGCGTGCTCGCGCAGCGTCGGGAAAAGGTGCACGCCAACGCCGCCGAGTCGCAGGCTTACCGCGCGGAGTACTACCGCACCGTGTGATCGACGCTGTTAGTGTTGATGAACATGTTCCGCCGCGACCACAGGAGACACGCCCCGCGGAACTCCGGTGCGCACACCGCGCCCACGGCGCCCGACCGGATGTTCCCGCACCTGCCACGGCACCGCGCGGACTTCCTCCGGGACCAGACGATCCGCCTGCTCCACGAGGAAGGCTTCACCACCACCTGGCTGCCCGACGGACGCATCCGCGCCCGCGGCACCACCACACTGACCGTCGACCTGCACACTCTCTCCCTGCAGCTCGCCGACGCCGGGGCCCACGCCAACCTCTCCGAACTGCTCGAACTCATCCGCCGGCACGTCCGCGACGTCACCGAGCAGGACGACGCGGGCGTGGAAGGTGCGGTCGGCGCGGTCGGCACGGTCGGTGCGTCCGGCGCGTCCAGTGCCTCAACACTGACGGACGCCGAGTTCCTGCGCCGTCTGCGCGTCCGGCTCGCCCCACGCGACATCCTCGACGCACTGGACGGCCCCGTCGTCGACGCCTCCCGCGACTTCGCCGGAGATTTGTGCACCTCCCTCGTCCTCGACGGCCCCGACGCCGTGACCGTGCTCGACGATGACGCACTGGCTGCCCACGGTTCGGAGACCTCCGAGGAGCTCGGCGACCTGTACCGTGTCGGCTACCGCAATACCTGGCAGGACCTCACCGAGTGCCACGTCAGTACGACGCCGATCCAGGAGTTCGTCCGGGGGGCCGTTAAAGGGACGATCCACCAGGCCGAGACCGCGGCACGGTTCTGGTCGGTGGAGTCCGACTCGTTCTTCCTGGCCAGCGCCCCGCTGTTCCTCGATGAACTGCTCCCCCACTGGCTTCCCGGCCTCGACATGACCCACGGTGTCCTCGTCGCCGTCCCTCACCGCCACCTACTGCTGGTCCGTGAAGTCAGCACCGGCCAGGACCTGCTGGACGGTATCAAGGTGATGAGTACGGAGGCGCTGACCCAACACCGGAGTAATCCGGGCCCGCTCAGCGCGCGACTCCATCTCTGGCACGAGGGTGAGACCACCGCTTTCACCGAGGTCTCCACCAATGCCGAGGGCCAGCAGGTCGTCACCATCCAACCGGACGCTTATCTCGCGTCACGCATCGAGTCCTGACCGCTCCCCAGGAACGGTGGACCGAGGGGCGTTGCTAAGACTCTGGCCCCTTGCGCTTCGCGATCCTTGCCCTGAGTTTTTCGGCGGCCAAGTTTATGAACGACAGGAAGAAGTAGGCGAGGAGGCAAATCACCACACCCCAGACCGCCACTTCCATGACGCTTCCCTCTTCGGCAATACCGCTGGTGACGAGAATAACGGCGGTGAAACCGACCGCGCCGACGAACTCCGGGACCCGCGTCCAGATACTCAACATGCTCACCTCAGGTGTTTACCGCTTTCGGGCCAGTAAAACACGTGGCTTTCCTCATCTCCAATGGGACGACAGCTGAGGTGCATCACGGGTCGAACCCGGGCCCGCTGAGCCCCCGGCTGCATCTGCGCCACGATGGGGCCACCTCCGCGTTCACCACCGTCACCGCCTGCAGGTACGTAGCCGTGCCCGAGCGCCTCGACGTTCCCGGCCCCTCATGTCATCTGACTCATGCCCCAGGCAGAAAAACGGCCGAAAATCAGCTTGGGGCATGACTCAGGTGACATCGGCCGGTATCGGACGTCGAAAACTTACTCGACCTACGTACTACGCTGGAAGCAGCACAATCCCAGATCATCGTCTGGAAGGAGGATTGAGCATGCCTGGCTTTCTGATTGAGTACCAACGTCTAAGCGGTGACGTGCGGGTATCCGAGTTCGCCACGCTCAGGCAGGCGACGGACCAGCGCCTACGTCTCGACCGGGAGCGCGCCGCCTCCGACTCCGACATGGAGTATGTAGCCATCGGCGCTGCAAGCCGGGAAGCTCTCGAGCGTTCGCACTCGCGATACTTCCTGCGCTCCTCGGTTGCTGGCTGAACCTCGCAGCTCGCCGCAGCGCCCGCAGGCACAGCACAACGCGCGGCCCCGCGACACCTTCATGTGGTGAAGGTGCCGCGGGGCCGCGCATCGTATCCACAAGGGATGGAGGGGTGGGGCGCAAGGCCCCTACGAAACCCCTACCGGTCGGCGATGACCACCATGGCGGTGCGCAGAACGCGGTCGCCGAGGCGGTAGCCCCTGCGCAGGACGGTACCGACCACGGTGTCGTCGCCGCTGGAGGTGTCCTGCACGGCTTCGTGCATCGACGGGTCGAACTCATCGCCCTCGGCACCGAAGGTCTCAACCTTCAGGCCACCGAGCACGGAGTCGAGCTTGTCAGCCACGGCCTTCAGCGGGCCGGTGAGGTCACCGTGCTGCTCGGCGAGATCCAGGTCATCCCGGATCGGGAGCAGCGAGGACGCCACCTCCGCCTTCGCGGCCTCGCCGACGCCCACGCGGTCACGCTCGGTACGGCGACGGTAATTCGCGTACTCTGCGTTGACGCGCTGCAGGTCAGCGGTGCGCTCGGCGAGCTGAGCCTCGGCATCGGAGAGTTCCCCGGAGCCGTCCACGTCGGCGTCGGCGGTGTCGGCGACTCCGTCCTCGACATCTCCGGCGAGAGCTTCGGTCGCCTCTTCGGCGGCCTCCTCCGCGTCCACCGTCTCGGCGTCGACGGTCACGCCGTCGGCGTCCACGGACTCAGCATCGATCACGGCGTCCTCCTCGGGGGTCGTCTCTGCCATTTCCGGCGCGGTGTATTCCTCGTCGGTCGCGGCGGGGTCGCCGGGGTTGTCGGGCATGGTCACTTGGCATCATCTCCGGACTTGCCGTCGGTCTCGTCGTCGACGACCTCGGCGTCAACGACATCGTCGTCGGCCTGAGCACCCTCGGCGCCCTCGGCACCTTCGGCGTTGGCGGCCTCGGCCTCGTAGATGGCCTTGCCCATCTCCTGGCTCTCGGCGGACAGCTTCTCGACGGCGTCCTTGATCGCCTCGATGTCGTCACCCTTGAGTGCCTCGTCGACGGCGGTCGCGGCTTCCTCGACCTTGGCCTTGGTCTCCTCGGAGACCTTGTCCTCGCTGTCGGAGAGGAACTTGCGGGTCTGGTAGGCCATCGACTCGGCGGAGTTGCGGACCTCCTGCTCCTCGCGACGCTTCTTGTCCTCGTCGGCGTGAGCCTCGGCGTCCTTCACCATCTGGTCGATCTCCTCCTGGCTGAGGCCGGAGCCGTCCTGGATGGTGATGGAGGTTTCCTTGCCGGTGCCCTTGTCCTTGGCGGTCACGTGGACGATGCCGTTGGCGTCGATGTCGAAGGTGACCTCGATCTGCGGCACGCCGCGCGGGGCGGGTGCGATGCCGCCGAGCTCGAAGGAACCGAGCAGCTTGTTCTGCTGGGCCATCTCGCGCTCACCCTGGAAGACCTGGATCTGCACGGAGGGCTGGGAGTCCTCTGCGGTGGTGAAGGTCTCCGACCGCTTGGTCGGGATGGTGGTGTTGCGCTCGATGAGCTTGGTCATCACGCCACCCTTGGTCTCGATACCGAGGGACAGCGGGGTGACGTCGAGCAGCAGCACGTCCTTCACCTCACCGCGCAGGACGCCGGCCTGCAGGGCGGCGCCGACGGCGACGACCTCGTCCGGGTTGACGCCCTTGTTGGGCTCCTTGCCGCCGGTGAGCTCCTTGACGAGCTCGGAGACGGCGGGCATGCGGGTGGAGCCACCGACGAGCACGACGTGGTCGATGTCGGCGAGCTTGAAGTCCGCGTCACGCAGCACAGCCTCGAAGGGCTTCTTGGTGCGGTCCAGGAGGTCCTGGGTGATGCGCTGGAACTCGGTGCGGGTCAGGGTCTCATCGAGGAACAGGGGGTTCTTGTCCTGGTCGACGGTGATGTAGGGCAGGTTGATGCTGGCCTGCTGGGAGCTGGACAGCTCGATCTTTGCCTTCTCGGCAGCCTCACGCAGACGCTGCAGGGCCATCTTGTCCTTGGACAGGTCGACGCCGTTGGCGGTCTTGAACTTCTCGACCAGCCAGTCGACAACGCGCTGGTCCCAGTCGTCGCCACCGAGCGAGTTGTCGCCGGAGGTGGCGCGCACCTCGACAACACCGTCGCCGATCTCCAGCAGGGAGACGTCGAAGGTACCGCCACCGAGGTCGAAGACCAGGATGGTCTGCTCGGCGTCGCCCTTCTCCAGGCCGTAGGCCAGTGCGGCCGCGGTGGGCTCGTTGACGATACGCAGGACGTTCATGCCGGCGATCTGGCCGGCGTCCTTCGTGGCCTGACGCTGTGCGTCGTTGAAGTAAGCGGGCACGGTGATGACGGCGTCGGTGACGTCCTCACCCAAGTAGGACTCGGCGTCCCTCTTGAGCTTCTGGAGCGTACGCGCGGAGATCTCCTGTGCGGTGTACTTCTTGTCGTCGATCTGTTCGGTGGTCCAGCTGTCATCGCCGATGTGGCGCTTGACGGAGCGGATGGTGCGGTCGACGTTGGTGACCGCCTGGTTCTTCGCGGACTGCCCAACGAGCACCTCGCCGTTCTTGGCGAAGGCGACGATGGACGGGGTGGTCCGGGAGCCCTCGGAGTTGGCGATGACCGTAGCCTCGCCACCCTCGAGCACACTGACGACCGAGTTCGTGGTTCCCAGGTCGATTCCGACTGCACGTCCCATGGTGACTTCCTCCTGCTGTTCTTGAGCTTGTTAAGTGAGCCGCGCTCAAGTCTGCACCTGCCGTTCCGAGGTGTCAACCCGAGTTGAGTGCTTGCGACTCAATGTCTGACATCCTGTACAACTCACCGCAGGACAAAGTTGTTCCCGATCCACTCAACTTTTTTTCGCGGGCCTGTTTTGGGGGTCACCCCCGCTGCCCTAGGATCGACCTCCATGAGCCTGCAGATGCGCCTCCTCGCCGCCGCCCCCGGACTCCCTGGACTCTCCGGTCTCTCCGGCCTGGCTGGGGGCACGTCCTGGCGCTCCCCGGCGAAGGTCCGCGAACTCATGTCGCAACCACGGTCCTCCACCCCGCCACCGCACGAGTTCTACCAGGTCAACCATGTCGTCCTGGACACGCTGACCACCGATGACGGGGACTTCGACACCTACTCCCTGGTACCCGCCACCGATGCCCCGCGCGACACCCCGCTGGACATCTGCATCTACGTGCACGGCGGCGGCTACGTGAACGGACTGAGCACACGGCACTGGTCGCTGATCAGCGAGATCGCCGGCACCGGGATGAAAGTCGTCGTCCCGGACTACGGCCTCACTCCGGAGTTTGACGCCACCGCCGCCGCACGTCTGCTCGACCTCGTCGTCGACCGTGCCATCGCCGAGGCCGACACCTCAGGCCTGCGCGTCACCATCGCTGCGGATTCCGCCGGCGCCGGGCTCGCACTCGGCTGGCTGCTGGACCGAGGAAACAGGGCTAGTGCGATCGACCGGATCGCACTGATCAGCCCCTGGCTGGACGCCACCTGCCACAGCCCCGGCACCGACGACCTCGTCGACGCCGACCCCCTGCTGCACCCGGACGCGCTGCGCGTCGCCGGTGAGGCGTGGGGACGCCGCGCCGGCGTGGACGCGCCGCTGGTCAGCCCGCTCGCGGCGTCCGACACCCTCCTGGGGACGCTACCCCCGGTGCGTGTGTGGAGCGGTACCCGCGACGTCCTGCACGCGGATGCGGCGCTGCTGGTGCAGCGCACCGGCTGCGAGGCCACCGTCGTGGACGGTGCACTGCACAACTACCCGCTGCTGGCCGTGCCGGAGGGGCGGACCGCACGCGCCGAGATCCTGTCCTGGCTGGCCCCCTGAGCGGTGCCGGCGACACGGCCGACGCCGCCGTGGGTTAGTGAGACGGTCAACGGGGGCTAGAATGGACGCGACCGTTCCCCGCGCCGGTGCCACTCGGCACGTCGCAGAACCGTGTGACGAGACGAAGAGACCAGATGAGCAACCCCTCAGACCCCCACCGCCACCATGGTGACGACCTCCCGCGCGACACCGACGCGTTCGAGGACACCGAGTTCACCATGGGCGGCGATGCCGCCGGTTCCAATGGTTCCGACAGTTCCACCGGCGCCGACGGTTCCGACGGCTCCGATGGTTTCGCCGCTGAGGTCGATGACTCCGGCGCTCGCGACGACTCCGACGAGAACACCGAGGTCATCGACGCCGAGTCCGCCGAGGTGCCCGACGACGGTGAGGATGCCGAGTCTGGCGAATCCGCCGGGGACGCTGGCGCTTCCGGGGTTCCCCTGGGATCCACCAATGATCCCGAGGTCACCGGCATCATCCCCGTGGTGGATGACGAGAAGATCTCCGGCTACGAACTCAAGCGCTCCGCCGAAGGGAACACGGCTGGAGACGCTTCCGGGGACGCTCCTGGAGACGCCGACGCGGACTCCGCTACCAGCGCCCTCCCCCTCGCCGGTGTCGCCGGCGCTGCGGGGGCGGCAGGCGCTGCGGGTACCGCGGGGACCGCCAGCGCGTCGGCCGGGACACCGGCCGCGTCGGACGCACCGACGGGCACCGGAGAAGCAGCCGCTTCCGGCAGCAGCGCCGCGGCGTCCGGCAGTGGCACGTCTGGCGGGGACACGTCCGGCAAGAAGTCCTCACGCTCCTGGATCGGACGCTTCCCCACCTGGGGCTGGATTCTTGTGATCGGTGGAGTTCTGTCCGTCTGCGGTGCGGCGACCGCCGTGGCCCTGATGAACTCCGGCAGCGACCAGGAGCGTCAGTCCCCCTACAGCAGCGTGGAGCCGAACTACCCCACCCGCGAAGCCTGGGACTCCAGCAACCCGATCCCCACAGCGCAGCCGAATAACAGCTCCGGTTCGACCTACTACGAACCCGAGTATGAGGAGCCCGAAGAGTACTACGCGCCCTCCCCGGAGGAGTCCGAGGAGTCCTCGCCGGCGTCGCCGTCCTCCGAGGCACCGTCGTCCCCATCGGATAACTCCGGCAGCGGGAACAACGGCAATAGCGGAAACAACGGCAACAACGGGAACGGCAACGGGAACAACTCGGGAAACAACTCCGGGACCGAGGACGGAACGGGTACCGGCGGCAACAACAACGGCAATAACAACGGCGGCGGCACCGGGACCGGCGACGGTACCGACAATGGCACCGACAACGGCACCGATAGCGGCGAAACCGGGGACGACGACACCCAGTAGTGCGACACCGGTTCCCACCGAGCTCTTCGGACGGATTCGGCCGGATCCGCACCCCAGTTCCGGTAGTCGGCTGTCACGGCGACAGCCGGACTGGCACAATTACTGAAATGAGCACTGAAGAGAACAACGCGCAGGGGCTCGGCGGATCCGGTCAACTCCGTCCGCTCGACCAGTCGACGAAGCTCCAGAACGTCCTGTACGAAATCCGTGGCCCGGTGAACTCCGAGGCCGAGCGGATGGAGGCCGACGGGCACCGGATCCTCAAGCTCAACACCGGTAACCCGGCAGCCTTCGGCTTCGACGCCCCGGACACCATCGTCCAGGACATGATCGCCGCCCTGCCGTTCGCCCAGGGCTACTCGCAGTCCAAGGGCATCCCCTCGGCACGTCGCGCCGTGGTCTCACGCTACGAGGTCGTGCCGGGGTTCCCCGGCTTCGACATCGACGACGTCTTCATCGGCAACGGTGTCTCCGAGCTGATCACGATGACCACCCAGGCGCTGCTCAACGACGGCGACGAGGTGCTCATCCCCGCACCGGACTACCCCCTGTGGACTGCGGCGACGACCCTGTCCGGCGGCAAGCCGGTGCACTACCTCTGCGACGAGGAGGATGACTGGGCCCCCTCGATCGAGGACATCGAGTCGAAGATCACCGAGCGCACGAAGGCGATCGTGATCATCAACCCGAACAACCCCACCGGCGCGGTGTACAGCCGTGAGGTCGTGCAGAAGATCGTCAACATCGCCCGCGAGCATTCTCTGCTGCTGCTCTCTGACGAGATCTACGACAAGATTCTCTACGACGACGCCGTGCACGTGAACACCGCGTCGCTGGCCCCCGACCTGCTGTGCATCACCTTCAACGGCCTGTCGAAGGCCTACCGTGTCGCCGGTTACCGTGCCGGTTGGGCGGTGATCACCGGACCGAAGGAACACGCCAAGGGCTTCATCGAGGGGCTCACGCTGCTGGCGTCCACCCGCCTGTGCGCCAACGTGCCCGCTCAGTACGGTATCCAGGTCGCCCTGTCCGGACGCCAGTCCATCGACGACCTGGTACTGCCCGGCGGCCGCCTGCTGGAGCAGCGCAACACCGCCTACACCAAGCTCAACGAGATCCCCGGCATCAGCGTGGTCAAGCCGATGGGCGCGCTGTACGCCTTCCCGAAGATCGATCCCGAGGTCCACGAGATCCACGACGACGAGCAGTTCATGTTCGACCTACTGCGCTCGGAGAAGATCCAGATGGTGCAGGGCACGGGCATGAACTGGCCCTCCCCGGACCACTTCCGGGTGGTCACCCTGCCGTGGAAGCAGGATCTTGCCGAGGCGATCGAGCGACTGGGCAACTTCCTGGCCTCCTACCGACAGTAGGACGCACCGGACGTGAACTCTCCTTTCCGGGCGCCTCACCGCCCCAACCGGCTGCTCCGCATCCTGCGGGCCAGCCGGATCACACAGCTCGGCGTGGCCGAGACCGTACTCGCCGTCGCATTGACCGCGTTCGAGTTCATGGAAACCTCTCAACAGGTTTCCATGGGCACCGCCATCTACGCGGCGATTACATTGGCACTCATCGCCGGCACCGCGAAGTTCCCGGCAGCAGTCTCCATACTGTCCTTGCTGATGGTCCTGTCATCTTTCGTGATCGTCGACCTCATCCCGATGTACTCGATCTTCTTCACGATGTTGATCGTGGAGATCCTCGCCGCCAGTGGCCAGATCCTGCTCGCAGGTTCCCTGGCGTTCGCCCACTGGGTCCTCGCAGCCGTCGACCCGGTGGCCCGTGCCCTCATGACCGACGTCGTGTCGCTCACCGTGGTTGGCATCATGCTCGCCGCCGCTCTCCTCCTCGGATACACACGGGACCGGCACCAACGCCAGCAGAAGGACATGCGGGTATCACTCGCCGAACAGGAGCGCGAACAGCGCCTGGAACTGGCCCGTGAACTGCACGATTCCGTGGCCACATCCCTCACCAGTGTGGTGATGCAGTCCCAGGCACTCACCCTGTTGCCACCCGGTGAGGAGCACAACCACCGGCAGAGCCTGGAGAACATCTCCGAGTCCTCACGGGAAGCATTGGCCAACCTCCGCACGATGCTGCAGTTGCTCAATGAGAAGCCGAACCGCGTGTCCTTCCGCACCCGCACCGCGAGCCCACCCCTGGACGTCGCTATTTCGCGAATGGAGCAGGAGCTTGAAGCTCACTCACTGCAGCTCCGCGCGAGGGTTGAACTGCCACCAGGCATCGCCGCGGTGCTGAACGACCCTGCACCGGCGGACTCAACCAAGGCCAATGCCACCGCGTGGGCTGACCGCGACACCGTCATCAAGGTCCTCACGGAGATGACGTCCAACGCGGCGAAGCATTCTTCACCTCACGCGACGATCCACCTGGAGTGCACGGTGGATCACGACGTGGTGGAGATCAGCATGACGAACCCCACGCCCCGCCCCACCCCGCCGGATGAGTTGACGTCCGGGGGTATGGGGCTGGGGTCCATGCGAGCCCGAGCGACAAAGGCCGGGGGTACGTTAACCGCCCGGCTTCACCGCGGGCGCACCGGTGATAGCACTGTTGAAGCCCCCGAGCTACCCGGAGCGGGGGGAGGGAAAACGTACTTCTGGCGTACGACCCTCCGACTGCCTATAGTTGTTACCAAATCTTGATAAACACCCCTCACCTCGATCCAAGGAGCACCTATGTCCCGTTCGACACCACTGGGCCGCCGACTCGCACTGGCCACTGGGACTGTGGTCATTTCAGCCGGACTGCTTTCCGGCGTGGCCTCAGCCGATGCCTCGACACCTGAAGCCTCGACCACCTCGGGTGTGGCCTCGAGTCTGACCGGTTCCTCGTCCGTCGACACCAAGCGGGCCATCGCCGACATCTTCAACTGCAAGTACCACCCGTTCCACCCGTGGTGCCGCGGACGCTGAGAAATATCACCAGCAATCTGTCTGACATGCAATCAAGCTCTGTCCGCCTACTGATCGTGGACGACGATCCTCTCGTGCTCTCGTCGCTGCGCCTCTACTTCGGTTCGCCTGCCGGCGAGCAGATCGAGGTCGTCGGCGAGGCGTCCACAAGCCAAGGCGCGCTCGAGATCCTCGACGCCTGCACCCCGGAGACCCCGGTCGACGTCGTCCTCGCCGACATCCACATGCCCGGCATGGACGGCGTGGAACTCCTGGGACGTATCCAGGAAATGCCTGACCCCCCGGTCTTCGTGGCGATGACCGCACTGGACGAGGAGGAGACGATGCTCTCCGTCCTCGCCCAGGGTGGACGGGGGTACATCCTGAAGAGCTCGCGCCCCGAGTTCATCATCGATACGGTGCTCGCCACCGTCGGTGGCGGAACTGTGGTCAGTCCACAGCCGGCGTCGAACCTGGTCCGGCACCTGTCCCAGGATTCTCCGGACAGCTCGGCGATCCAGGCCGCCAACCACGCGCCACCTGCAGCCGAGCCGCCCCGGTACCCGGGTGCCCCGACACTGCCGCACCTGCCCGCCTCGGAGGAGCGCGTGCTAGCCCTGCTGTGCATCGGCATGTCCAATGCGGAGATCAGCCGGAAAACCGGCCGGTCGTCCAGCATGGTGAAGAAGCAGGTCTCGCAGCTACTGGGCCGGTTCGGCGCGTCCTCCCGCGTGCAGCTCGCCGTACTGGCGACCGAGGCCGGGTTCCGCCCGGACGACGTCCTACACACACGGCAGTGACCCCCCAGCGACACCGCACCGCGTTGCCATGATCTTTTAATATTGAGTTCGTAAATTGAATATCAGCGCCTCCGGAGGTCGCTGAGACACCACAGTCACGGTGGTCACCGGAGCCTACGCAGTGAAACGTCATCACTTGACCGACGCCTCCCGGCGAAAGGACCCGTATACGGCAGCTGAGCATTCTCCTCTTGAAACGTCAGCACTTAGCCCCCGGCAGCAGCAATGCTTCCGGGGGCGAGGTGTGTGCGGAGAACGCCGGCGACTACTTCCGGAAGTTCAGGTACGCCTTCGACGGCGTGGGGCCGCGCTGCCCCTGGTACTTCGAGCCCAGGGGCCCCGAACCATAAGGGGACTCCGCGGGGCTGGAGAGGTTGAACAGTGCGAGCTGCCCAATCTTCATGCCGGGGTACAGGGCGATCGGCAAGTTGGCCGTGTTCGACAGTTCCAGTGTGATGTGGCCGTTGAAGCCCGGGTCAACGAAGCCCGCGGTCGAGTGAGTCAGCAGACCCAAACGCCCCAGGGACGACTTCCCCTCAAGGCGGGCAGCCAGGTTGTCCGGCACGGTGACGAACTCCAGCGTGGAGCCGAGGACGAACTCGCCGGGGTGCAGGATGAAGGCTTCAGACTCCACACCACCGTCGTTGACGGGCACGCCGTCCTCCCCGGAGCCGTCACCGACCTCGACCAGGGTGGTGAGGTCCTCCTGCGGGAGGCGCGGGTCGATGTGGGTGTACCGGGAGTTGTTGAACACCCGGAAGTAGCGGTCGAGACGTACGTCGATGCTCGACGGCTGGATCAGGGACGGATCGAACGGGTCCAGGGCGAGGTCACCTGAACCGAGGGCTGCGCGGATGTCTCGGTCGGAAAGAAGCACGTCACTTACCCTAGCCGACCAGCAAGCACCCCGTTGTGCCACCCCGCCGCTGGGCTGTGTTAAAGTCGTCCGCAGTGCATGAGACAGCCACCGTGCTGACCTCAGGTGCGATCGCCGATGTAGTTCAATGGTAGAACATCAGCTTCCCAAGCTGAATACGCGGGTTCGATTCCCGTCATCGGCTCCACAGAATAAAACCCCTCCGAGCAGCACCGGAGGGGTTTCGTCGTCCAAAGGTGCAAGGACGACGTATGCGCTGCAACATTGGCTGCTACAGCCGGTCACACAGTTGGCAAGCACCCCCGACCCACTAGCTGTCGGAGAGTAACTCGAGCCGGTCACCCGCCTTGACCTGCCAATGAATGCCTTCCTCGATTTCACATTCTAATCTCGCCCTCACGAAATTCGCGACCGAAGGTTAGGCCCGACTACAGTTCGCCCCATTAATAATTGTCACAACCAAGAAAAGGGTGCACATGGAAGCGACGACGACCTCCACTGACCGACATTTCAAGAGGTCGCTAGGCACCCTGGGGATCTTCTGCCTCGGCTTCGGATCCATGATCGGGTTCGGCTGGATCGTGCTCACCGGCGGGTGGATCGAGGACGCCGGCGCAGGCGGCGCCATCATCGCCTTCCTCATCGGCGGCGGGATCATGGTCCTCGTCGGACTCGTGTACGCAGAGCTCGCGTCCGCCATGCCCTTCGCAGGCGGCGAGCACAACTACCTGATGCGCGGTATGGGCCCCAGGCTTGCACTGCTGGGCTCGTGGGGCATCATCGGCGGGTACGTCACCGTCTCGATGTTCCAGTCCGTGGCTGTCCCCCGTGCGGCGACGTATCTCTTCCCCGACCTCGCCCAGATTCCGATGTACTCCATCGGCGGCGAACCCGTGTACCTCACCTGGGCACTGATCGGAACCGCGACCGCCGTCATCCTCACCTGGATGAACATCCGCGGAATGAAGGGGTCGAGCCTCTTCCAGACATCCATCATCCTTTTCCTCGTCGTCGTCGGCGTGGTCCTACTGATCTCCTCGATTTTCAACGGCAAGGTCGAGAACGTTGAACCCTTCTTCAACAACGGGACGTCAGGAATGGTCGCGGTGCTCGTCGTCGTCCCGTTCCTCTTCGTCGGTTTCGACGTCATCCCGCAGTCGGCCGAGGAGTCGAATGTCCCGCCACGTCAGCTGGGAAAACTGATCGTCATTTCCGTTGTGGCGGCGACCCTGTTCTACATCATCATCGTCTCGACCACATCGCTCGCCGCCCCGACCTCTGCCATCGAGTCCTTCGACCTAGCAACGGGAGACGCCCTGGCCTACATGCTGGGCAATGACCTGTGGGGCAAGCTCGTCATCGCCGGCGGACTCGCTGGAGTGATCACCACGTGGAACGCCTTCATGGTGGGCGCATCCCGACTGCTTTGGGCGATGTCCAGGTCAGGAATGATCCCCTCGTGGTTCGGCCGGATGAACGAGAACACCGGCACCCCGGTCAACGCCCTGCTCTTCTTGGGCACCGTCACCGGACTGGCACCCTTCTTCGGCCTGGCGATGCTCGATTGGGCCGTCGACGCCGGTGGCCCCAGCATCGTGATCACGTACCTGATGGTCGCAGTTGTCTTCCTGATCCTGCGCAAGCGCGAGCCCTCGATGGAGCGCCCCTTCATGGTCGGCCGACGTCCCGTCACCGGCAAGATCATCGGCGTCCTCGCGGTCCTCGCCACCGCAGCGATGCTGGCCCTCTACCTTCCCGGACTCCCCGCGTTCCTGAGCCTCGGCCCGTGGATCCTCTTCGGGCTGTGGTGGGTGTTCGGCATCTTCTTCGCCCTGCGCCTGCCCTCGGGCATCGCCGGCGGCGAGGACTCCGAAGAGAAGCTGCTCGAGGCTCTCGCTGCGAAGCGCAGTAGCTGACCGGACCTCCCGTCATCCTGCATGAGGATCAGCTCAGATGACATGGGATGACATGGGCCGAGCGGCGCTACCGAGGAGGACGTGGAAATGACACCTACGCCTCCCCGACCAACCGCTCCCACAGGTCTGGGTCGAACGTCGTCGGAGAGACATGCACCATGTGGCGCACCGCGTTGTCGAGCTTTGCCCGCCACACGCGCACCGCGCCGTCCGCCTTGCCTGCCAACAGGGCGTTGAGGATGTAGCGGTCGTCGCCCACAATGCGCTGCACCGCCGGGGCGTAGTCCAACTGCAGCACGGAGATGAACATGCGCAGCCGCAGCGTCAACGCATGGAACACTCGCGACGACTGCGGCAACCCGCTGGCATCGGCCAAAGTCTGCTGGAAGTGCAGATCAGCCTGGTCCACGTCGGCGGCCGTCCCGTGCTCGGCTGCCGCCTCCACCGCCCGCAACGCCAACTGCGGTGCCAGCATCTGCTTGCGCGAGCGTCCCGAGCACGCCCGCAGGATCACCGCCCCCACCTGCAGCCGCGCTGCATACAGGTCAATGATGTCGCTGCCGGTGACCAAGGGCAGGGCGAACGTGCCGCCCGTGGCCGTGAGTAGACCGTCATCGACCAATCGGCGCATCGCCGAGCGCACCGCCGACACCGGAATCTCCATGTGATTCGCCAGCCTGGTGCTGGTCACCCGGTCGCCGGGACGGAAGCCGGCGTTCATGATCTCCTTGCGCAACGCGATGGCGATCTGCTCGGTCACCGAGATCTCGTTCTGCAGCCGTCTCGGCGTCGCCCCCGACTGGGCGTTGGACGGGGGTGGATACTCCGCCAGGGATAGGTGGTCCGAGTCAAAAACCCCGTCATTTCTCGTTCTGCGGCTCTCCGCCCCACCCACCTCAGGGCGTTCCCACTGCAACCCGTGCAACCCGTGACCCACCGCAACGGACACCTGTGCCAGCAGATCTCCGGGGACGGCGTCGACGGTCGGCACACAGGCGTCGAGCACCGCCGACAACTGACCCAGGAAGCCGTCCCAGCTCTGTCCGCCCGGTTCCCACATCACCCGGACGACCCCCGGCGGCGGCCCGTCGTCACCGCCGTCGAAGGACGCCTGGCTCTGCGGCCAGCCGGACACACCGGCTACCCGCAATGCCGCCATCACCGCGGTGGCCCGCCGGTCGGCAGCCTGCCGCTCCCCGCTACGAACAGTCGCCTCATCTGGTAATTCATCGCCGGAGGCACCGTCGTACGCCTCGAAGTGCAGGACGACCCGCGGGTACTCCACGCGGAAACCCGTCATCCACAACTCCCCCTGGGTGGGCAGCGTGACGGCATCCGGATCGTCCGCCCCCGCCCGGATCCGGCGCATCGCCCGGCTCACGACCGGCTGACTCAGACCCGTCATCAACGCGATCCGTCGCGTGGAGTAGTCACGCCCACCCACACGTGGTCCGGCTGTCGCCAGAACTCCGGCGACGATCTCGTCGGCGACCTCCTGCACCCGCGGCCGCCCCCGTGGTGGGGACGGTGGGTACACCTCGGGGGGAATTTCTACGGCCATAAGCACAGAGTGCCACACTCTCGTACCCGTTTACCGATTTTTGACTCAGAGTGTGCCCGTGTCCGGAACTGCCCCTGTCTGTGATGCGGGCGATACACGGATACTCGGCCAGTATCAGTGACATTGGCGGCAGGCATCCCTAACCGCAACCGCATCGATCAAGAACACTTCCGAGGAGGACAACCCATGACGACCGCGAACACCGCGTCCGGCAAGGAGAAGAAGACCGATACCAAGGCCCCGGCACAGGACACCGGCACCACCTCCGCCGTCTCCACCGAGCACCTCGCCCCCCTCGCCGACGCCGCGGTCGCCAAGGTCACCGCCTGGCTCAACGCCAGCCGGAAGTCCGACGTGAAGCCGAATCCCTCGGCCGAACGACTGTCCGCCGTCCTCTCCGACCCCAACGGCCTCGACTTCACCGTCGGCTTCGTCGACCGGGTCGTGCGCACCGAGGACCAGCACGCCGCCGGCCGCGCCCTCGCCGAGCTCGGCTCGATCATGCCGGACACCCTTAGCGCCCTCGACAAGGCGCAGATCAAGATGGGTTCCGTGCTCGCCCCGGTCATCCCGCAGGTCGTGGTCCCCGCCGCACGTCAGCGCATCCGTTCCATGGTCGGCCACATGATCGTCGACGCCCGGGACAAGAAGTTCGGCAAGGCCGTCGCCGAGCTCACCTCCGGTGGCCACCGCCTGAACATCAACCTTCTCGGTGAGGCCGTGCTCGGCGAGGCAGAGGCCGACAACCACCTCGAGGAGACCCGCCGCCTGCTGGCCCGCCCGGACGTGGACTACGTCTCGATCAAGGCGTCCTCCATCGCCTCGCGCATCAGCCTCTGGGGTTTCGAGGGCACCGTCGACTACATCGTCGAGCGCCTCACCCCGCTCTACGTCGAGGCCGCCCGCGCGCCGAAGGGCTCCAAGTTCATCAACCTGGACATGGAGGAGTACCGCGACCTCACCCTGACCATCGCCGTCTTCCGCCGCCTGCTCAGCCTGCCGGAGACCAAGCACCTGGAGGCCGGCATCGTGCTGCAGGCCTACCTGCCGGACGCGCTCGGCGCGATCCAGGAGCTCTCCGCCTTCGCCGACGAGCGCGTCGCCGACGGTGGTGCGGGCATCAAGGTCCGCCTGGTCAAGGGTGCGAACCTGGCCATGGAGACCGTGCACGCCGAGGTCGCGGACTGGCCCGTCACCACCTGCGCCTCCAAGCAGGACACGGACGCCAACTACAAGCTCGTCCTCGACTGGACGATGCACCCGGAGAACATGCGCGGACTGCGCCTGGGCGTGGCCGGCCACAACCTCTTCGACATCGCCTTCGCCCACATGCTGTCCGTCAAGCGCGGCGTCACCGACCGCGTCGAGTTCGAGATGCTGCAGGGCATGGCCACCGAGCAGGCCGAGGCCGTGAGCTCGGACGTGGGCCAGCTGCTGCTCTACGTGCCCGCCGTGCGCCCCCAGGAGTTCGACGTCGCCATCTCCTACCTGGTGCGTCGCCTGGAGGAGAACGCCGCCAGCGCGAACTTCATGTCCGGCATCTTCGACCTGGAGCCCGGCAACGAGATCTTCCGCCGCGAGGAGGCCCGCTTCCGCGCCTCCCTCGGCGACCTCGCCGCACTGCTGTCCACCAACGGCTACACCGCCCCGCTGCCGAACCACCAGCAGGACCGTTCCGCCGAGGTCGAGCCGTCCTCCGATGAGCTCGCCGCGTCCTACGCCGACGGCGTCCTGCCCGCCTTCGACAACGAGGCCGACACCGACCCGTCACTGCCCGCCAACCAGGCGTGGGCCGCTGAGGCCATCGCGGTCTCCGCGCAGGACGGCTGGCTGGACGCCCAGACCGCGCCGACCATCGTCGCCGACGGTGAGGTCGATTCCCTGGTCACCTCCACCCGCGACGCCGCCGCCGACTGGGCCGCAACCCCGGCCACCGAGCGCGCCGCGATCCTGTACCGCACCGCCGACCTGCTCGCCGCCCGCCGCGGCCACCTGGTCTCCATCGCCGCCGCCGAGGTCGGCAAGGCCGTCTCCCAGGCCGACACCGAGATCTCCGAGGCCATCGACTTCGCCCGCTACTACGCGCACTACGCCCTGGAGCTCGAGAAGGTCGACAACGCCGCCTTCACGCCCGACAAGGTCGTGCTGGTCACCCCGCCGTGGAACTTCCCGCTGGCCATCCCCGCCGGCTCCACCTTCGCCGCGCTGGCCGCCGGCGCCGCGGTGATCCACAAGCCGTCGAAGCCGACCCCGCACTGCTCCATGGCCATCCTCGACGCCCTGTGGGACGCCGGCGTGCCGCGCGAGGTCCTGCGCGGCGTGTACCCCGCCGACCGCACCGCAGGACGCAGCCTCGTCAGCCACCCCTCGGTCGACCGCGTGATCCTCACCGGTGCCTCCGAGACCGCCGCGATGTTCGAGTCCTGGCGCCCGGAGCTGAAGATCAACGCCGAGACGTCCGGCAAGAACGGCATGATCGTCACGCCCGCCGCCGACCGCGACCTGGCCGTCGCCGACATGGTGTACTCCGCCTTCGGCCACGCCGGCCAGAAGTGCTCCGCGGCCTCCCTCGGCATCCTCGTCGGCAGCGTGTACGACTCCGAGCGTTTCCGCCGCCAGCTCATCGACGCCGCCGCCTCGATGATCATCGACTGGCCGACCAATATGCGCGCCGACATGGGCCCGCTCACCGAGCTGCCCAGCGACAAGCTGCAGCGCGCAATGACCACCCTGGAGGACGGCGAGTCCTGGCTGCTCAAGCCGCGCCAGCTCGACGACACCGGCCGCCTGTGGTCCCCCGGCATCAAGGACGGCGTGAAGCCGGGCTCCTTCTTCCACCTCACCGAGGTCTTCGGCCCGGTCCTGGGCCTGATGAAGGCCAAGGACCTGGACGAGGCGATCACCCTGCAGAACGCCACGGACTTCGGCCTGACCGGCGGTATCCAGAGCCTCGACCCGTCCGAGGTGCGCACCTGGGTGGAGCGCATCGAGGTCGGCAACGCCTACGTGAACCGTGGCATCACCGGCGCGATCGTGCAGCGTCAGTCCTTCGGCGGCTGGAAGCAGTCCTCCGTGGGCCTGGGTTCCAAGGCCGGTGGCCCGAACTACGTGATGCTGATGGGCAGCTGGGCCGACGACACCGCCGCCGGTTCCTCCGTCTCGCCCACCGGCTCCGCCCCGGTGGACGGCTACATCGCCGAGTTGCAGCGTCGGAGCACCTTGTCCGTCGCCGACGCCGCGTGGCTCGCTGCCGCCGGACGCTCCGACAACGATGCCTGGGAGTCCGAGTTCGGCACCCCGCGCGATGTCACCGGCCTGACCGCCGAGGCGAATATCTTCCGCTACCGTCCCGCGCACGTGGTGCTGCGGATCAGTGCGGACGCCCGCCCCGTCGAGGTCGCCCGCGCCATCATCGCCGCGCACCGCACCGGTTCGCCGCTGCGCGTCGTCGTCGATCCGACCGTGGACGGCAAGGTGCAGGACGTCCTGGCCGCGTCCAACCGTCTGGGCGTCGATCTCGCCATGACGACCGCGGACGACGACGACTTCGCCGCGCAGCTGTCATCGCGTGCGCTGGACGACGGTGTCGGTGCCCGCGTGCGTGTCATCGGCACCCGCAACCCGGAGACCCTCTCCACGCTGGCTGATCGTCCCGAGGTGTGCCTGCTCAACGACGAGGTCACCGCCTCGGGCCGCGTCGAGCTGCGCCTGTGGCTCAAGGAGCAGGCCGTGTCCATGACGCTGCACCGCTTCGGTAACCCGAGCACCGAGTTCCACGCCCTGGCCGACGAGGTCCGCCGCGGGTAGGAGCGCTGGAGCGCCGTAATACACGGAATAGCCAGGGGCAGGCCCACGTTGCACCGGATGTGAATATCGACATCTGGTCCGACGTGGCCTGCCCCTGGTGCTACATCGGCAAGCGCCGTTTCGAGACGGCCCTCGCCGCCTTCCCCCACCGCGACGAGGTCACCGTGACCTGGCACTCCTATCAGCTCGACCCGACGCTGCCGGAGCACGACGACCGCTCAGAGGCTGAATACCTCGCGGCGTCCAAGGGGATGCCGATCGAGCAGGTCCGCCAGATGTTCGGCCACGTCGCCGAGCAGGCCGCCGCGGAGGGACTGGACTACGACTTCGACTCGCTGGTGGTCGCCAACTCCCTGCGCGCCCACCAGCTGATCCAACTGGCGAAGGAGCACGGCGGGGAAACCACGGACACCGTGGAGGAGGCACTTCTCCGCGCCCACTTCGTCGACGGCGAGGACATCGGCGCGTCGGACGTCCTGGTGCGCATCGGAGTCGCCGCAGGACTCGACGCCGACGCGATCACCGCCGAGCTGCAGGCTGGCACGCGGATCCCCGCGGTGCAGGAAGACGTCCAGCGTGCGGCGTCCCTCGGCCTGAACTCGGTACCCACGTTCGTGCTCGACATGAAGCTGGCGGTGCCCGGCGCACAGCCGGTGGAGGTCTTCACCCGGGCGCTCGAGCAGCAGTGGGCGGCGTCCCACCCCACCCCGACGATCGCGACCGTCCCGGGGGTGCAGAACGAGGCGTCCTGCGGTCAGGACGGCTGCCAGCTCTAGGAGCCAGAGGGGGTCAGGGAGGGCGATGTCATCTGTGTCATGCCCCAGGTAGAAAAATGCCGATTTTCCGCCCTGGGGCATGACTCAGGTGACAATCACTTCGAGGCGCGCCCCGTACCGTCCTTGCCGCGGATGAAGATCAGGCTGGCCAGGGCGCCGACGACCGCCAGGATCGCGGCGATGATGAAGATGCCGTGCAGCCCGTCGATGAAGAAACCGAGGGTCTCATTGGCGAAGGCCTGCGATTTCCGGGCGATCTCCTGGAACAGGCCACCCTCCGCGGCGTCGCGCAGCTGCTCCTCCATGGCCGGGGGCATGCCGGGCGGGAACTGCATGCCGTCGATACCGCTGTTGACCTTGTTGGACAGGTACGCCCCGTACACCGCCACACCGAAGGCGGTGCCCAGTGGCAGGGCGGTGTTCGCCAGGCCGGTGGCCATGCCCGTGCGTTCGGACGGTACGACCGCCACCGCCAGGGACATCACATGCGGCAGCATCAGGCCGGTGCCCGCGCCGAGCACCAGGTACATCGGCAGCAGGTCGGCCCAGCCGGAATCGACGTCCATCACCAGTCCCAGCATCAGTCCGCCGGCGACGATCAGCATGCCCGCCGCCTGGACCACGCCGACGGGCACCCACCGCACCAGGGCGATGCCCACCGCGGAGAACACGACCATCGGCACGGCCAGCGCACTGGAGACGTAGCCGATCTCCAGGGCGGAGAGTTCAAGCTGCCCGGCGAGCCACAGGATGATGAAGGGCATCATGCCGAAGCTGAACATGCGTGAGGCGAAGGCGTTGAAGGTGACGGTGGCGAAGGAGGGGATGCGGAAGAGTCGGAAATCGACCATCGCCCGGTCGCGCTTGGCCAGTTCGAAGAGGATCAGCGCGGCGAACAGCAGCACGCCGGCAGCCAGGGAGGCGATGATGATCTCGCTGGTCCAGCCCTGTTCCTGGCCGTCGATGATGCCGTAGTTCACCAGCACCAGCGACACGACGATCAGGATCACCGCCCACACCGAAATCCGCGGGGTGCCGGACGTTCCGGACGTGCCGGACGCACCGGACGCGGCTGCCGCACCGGCGGCGCGTCGTGCGTCGCGCTCCTCGCGGTGCAGGTCGGGGATGAACAGCAGGGTCGCGACCATCACGAAGATGCCGATGGGGATGTTGATCGCGAAGATCCACTCCCACGTCCCGGTCTCCACCAGGGCACCGCCGACCAGCGGGCCGAAGGCGCTCGCCGCACCGCCGATGCCCATCATCGCCGCCACCGAGCGCGTGCGCTTCGCCGAGGAGTCCGGGTCCTTCGAGTCGAAGGCGTCCGCCAGCAACGGGGTGCAGGTGCCGAACACCAGGGCACCGCCGGCACCCTGCAGGGCGCGGAAGGCGATGATGCCGGCCTCCGAGCCCGTCATCACGCAGCCGATCGAGGCGGCGAGGAACAGGACGTGGCCGATGAGGAAGATGCGTCGGCGTCCGACGATGTCCGACAGGCTGGCCGCCGCCAGCAGCAGGGAGGCGAAGGTGAGACTGTAGGCGTTGATGACCCACTGCGCCCCGGAGAGCGAGAGTCCCAGGTCGGCGCTGATCGAGGGCAGCGCGACGAGCACGATCGTGATGTCGATGGTCATCATCACCGTCGACAGAGCAGCGACGGTCAGGCTCCACCCCACGGGGCGCGGCGACGGCAACCGGTGCCGACCACCCGCGCCCGCCTGGCGGGGGTTGGCCCGCGTGGGAGCCGGCGAGTTTGAAGTCATGCTCCAACTGTATCGGAGGTGAAATGGCCACCCCTGCACATCCGCCCCCAATCCACTCCGGTAGCCAGGCGCGGCATTAGTGGTTAGCATGACCCACAAGCGACACGCACCACTCTCCGACCTCTCTCCGACCTCTCCGAACCCTCTCCTCTCTCCCCCTCTAACCTCCACACACCCCTCACCCCTCCCCTCTCCACGCGCCCGTCACCACCATGCGGGCTGAACAAGGTGATTCACCGTGATCCTCGGAAAAGCATCAACTGACCCCTCACCCCCCACCACGAGCTCCGTGGCCACGCGCCCAACAGGCACCAGTGTCCAGCGGATTTCCCAGGCCCGGGAGCGCCGTCAGGACCGCCACCTGCAGCGCAAGTGGTTCTTCATCGTTTCAGACGCGCTGGCCCTGTTCAGCGCCACCTTCATCGCCAATGCGGTGAGCCTCTACCTGTGGAAGCCCTTGGGCTGGGCGCTGGTGGAGGAGGTCTTCTCCCTGCGCAGCCTGGGCATGACCTTCCTGCTGACGATGTGCTGGGTCGCCGCGATCACCGTGTGCCGGGGCTACAGCCACCAGGCGAGGGCGTTCCCCTCCATCGGACGTGAACTCGTGATCAAGGGGTCCCTGTGCTATTTCGCGGCCCTGGCCTGCGTGGACGCACTGTCGTCCTATGGCCTGTTCCGCCAGTTCGCGCTGATGGCCCTGCCCGTGGGACTGGTGTTGTTGCTCGTCACCCGGCTGTTGTCACGCCGCTATACCGCGCGGTTCCGCACGGACCTGCAGCGTCAGTTCCTGGTGATCGGCAACGTCGCCGATATCAACAAGCTGCTGACCACCTCCTGGCACGAGAACAACACCACCGAGGACACCGCCGCCGGACGTCCGGGCTGGATCCACGCGATCCTGGTCACCGACCCGCACAATCAGCACCTGCTGGCGGACACCGGAGACGTTCCGCTCAGCTCGATCTGTATTGATGAGTCCTTCTCCAACGAGGATTTCGTGGCCACCGCCGCCGGCTACAACTGCGATGCGGTGTGGGTGGCTTCCCTGGCGGAGTTCGGCCACCGCAACCTGCGTCGCCTGTCCTGGCACCTGGACCGGCTGAACATGCGCCTGTACCTCGACCCGATGATCGAGGGCATCGCCGGCACCCGCCTGAACGTGGTCCCCTTCGGCCCGAGCCACACCCTGTACGTGGACCGTCCCCGCTTCAACGCGGCCAATGGCCTTGCCAAGCGCTTCTTCGATGTCGCCGTCTCCGCGTTCGCCCTGGTTGCCGTCTCACCGATCCTGGCGATCACGGCGCTGGCCATCAAGTTGGAGGACGGCGGCCCGGTGTTCTACGTCAGCGACCGCATCGGCTACCACGGCCGCTCCTTCCGCATCTTCAAGTTCCGCAGCATGCACACCGACGCCGATGAGCGCCTGCAGAAGCTGCGCGACGACGTCGGTGCCGACGGCCTGTTCAAGATGAAGGACGACCCGCGCGTCACCAAGGTCGGCAAGTTCATCCGCAAGACCAGCATCGACGAACTCCCCCAGTTCGCCAACTCCCTGTTCGGCACGATGAGCGTGGTCGGCCCGCGCCCGCACCTGCAGCACGAGGTGGACGCCTTCGGCGACGATATGCGCATGCGCATGGAGGTCCGCCCGGGCATCACCGGCCTGTGGCAGGTCTCCGGACGCTCCGACCTGACTCCCACCCAGGCCGAGAAACTGGACCTCTACTACGTGGACAACTGGTCGTTGTCGCTGGACGTGCGCACGATCCTGCAGACCGTGCAGGCCGTCCTGCTGTCGCGGGGTGCGTACTAGATGACCACGATCCTGCACGTCACCGACTGTTTCGACGGTGGGGTGGCCACCGCGGTCAACCAGTACGCACGGCTGACCCCGGAGTACCGCCACGTGCTGCTGGCCAACAACTCCCGCAGCACCGCCCCCACCGCAGGACGCACCCCTGGCGCGTTCAGCGCCGACGAGACGCTACCGAACTCCCCCGCCGCCGCGGTCACCGCGGTGCGCCGCGCCGCGGACGCCCACCGGGCGGACGTGGTGCACGCCCACTCCAGCTTCGCCGGCGCCTACACCCGCGTGGCGCGGTCCTTCGACCTGGTCACGCCGGGGCGTCCGGCACGTCCGGTGGTCTACACCCCGCACAGTTTCGCCTTCGAGCGCGCGGACATCCCCGCCTGGAAGCGCGGCGCCTTCCGCGCCATGGAACGCTCCCTGCACCCGCTGACCACCGTCGGTGCGTCCTGCGCGCAGTGGGAGGGTGAGCTGATGGTCGGCCTGGGACGCACCCCGGTGGTGGTGGTGCCGAATGCGCTGATGGACGACCACCCGGCGGTGCCGGGCAGTTGGTCGCCACCGCAGGACGGTGCCGCCCCCGTCGTCGGCGTGGTCTCCCGGGTCACCCCGCAACGCGACCCGGCGTTCTTCGCCGAGACCGCCCGCCGCATCCGGCGGCGCATCCCGGACGCCCGGTTCGTATGGATCGGCGACGGCGACGGCAAGGACGCTTCCCTGGTGGACGTGCTCACCGACGCCGGGGTGGAGGTCACCGGCTGGCTCTCCGGCGAGGAACTGCGCCGCCAGGTCGCCGGGCTGTCGCTGATCGTGCACACCGCACGGTGGGACGGCTTCCCGATGGCCGTGCTCGAGGCCCGACGCATCGGCGTCCCGCTGCTGGTCCGCGACATCCCGGCGCTGCGGGAGTGCCCCGCCACCGCTCGGTTCGACTCGCCGGACGATGCCGCGGCCAAGGCCGTGACGATCCTGCGGCAACGCTCCGATCCCTCGCACTGGGCCGGCCTGGACGAATCCCACACCCCCGAACGCCAGCATGCCGCCCTCACCGAGGCCTACTCACTCGCACTCGAACTCACCGGAAGGAGGAGACGTGGCAGAACCCGACACATCAGCACCTGAGCCAGCCGGCACAGCCCGCCGGTCACCGCTGGAGTCGCCCCTGCTCGTCGCCGTCCTGCTCGGGGCGGTGGCGGTGGTCATCGGTCTCGTGGCCCGCGCCACGATCACCGGACGCTTCGGCGGCTTCGGCAATGACGCCGGCACCATCCGCGAGATCATGACCTCGCCCTTCAGCGCCATGGACCTGGGATACGGCTCCTACTCGGTGATCGCCCACTTCTACGGTGCCCTCGGCATGGAGGACGCCCCGACCGCCGCCTCCGTGTTCGGCGCGATCATCGGCTCCACCGCGCTGGGCATCGTCCTGGTGCGCGTCGGCGGGGTGCACTCCGGCCGGATCTCCCTGGTCCTGGCCCTGGCCACCCCGGTGCTCATCGGCCTGTACCAGGCGACCTACACCAAGGAGATCCTGATCTCCCTGGGCATGATCGTCATCGTGCTGATGCCGATGAACCTGCTCGGCGAGATCGTGGTCGTCGCCGCACTGGCGCTGCTCGGCACCGAGTACCGCACCTACTGGTCGATCGTCGCGGTCGTCTACGTGGTGCTGCGACTGCTGCTCGCCCGCCGCACCTCGCTGCAGGGACGCCGGATCTCCACCACCCCGTGGCGGGTCGTACGCATCCTCGCGCTACTCGGCGCGGTTGCCGGACTGGCCGTGTGGATCGGCACCGGCGAGCCCGCCGACTACTTCCGCACCGCCGTGAACGAGGGCGAGGCCCGCCAGGCGGTGACCGGGTCGATCATCACCCGGTTCATCGACCTGCCCGAACCCCTCGGCGGCATGGTCAACGTGGTGCTGACCACCCTGTTCTTCATCGTGCCGCTGCCGCTGGCGGCGAAGTTCTCCCCCTATTACCTGGTCATCGGCATCGTCTTCGCCCTGATCTGGATCAGCGCGGTGTACGCCGCATCCGCCGCCGCACGCGCCGGAGCCACCCCGGCCGACCGGGACCTGATCCCGCGCCGGCACCGACGGATGATGGCCCGCTTCGCCGCGGTGCCGCTGTCCTTCCTCGTTGTCCAGGGGCTCTTCGAACCCGACTGGGGTTCGGCCCTGCGGCACGCCACCCCGATGGTGCCCCTGATCGTGGGCGCGGTCGCCCTCAACGAACGTTATCGACAAAAAACAGCACACACAGACCCGACAGAACCGACAGACAAGAAAAGGACCCTCTCCATGACAGCCTCCACCACCACACAGGAGACGTCCGGCACCTCCGGGCAGAATTACCTGGCCACCTACCTGGGTTACCTGCGCAAGTCCTTCTGGATGCTCCTCGTCGGCGCACTCGTCGGCGGTCTCATCGGCTGGGGTGCCTCGGCACTGATGACGAAGAACTACACCGCCACCTCCCAGCTTTATGTCGGCGCCGCGAACACCGGCAACTCCATCGACGCCTACCGCGGCACCCTGCTGAGCCAGAGCCAGGTCGGCACCTACGCCGAGATCGCCACCAGCCGCGCCCTCGGTGAGCGCGTTGCCGAGGACCTCGGCCTCGACCAGTCCCCCGCCGAGGTGGCCTCGATGCTCACCGCCGGTGCCAACCGCGACACGGTGATCCTCAACATCAACGCCATCGCCGACGACGCCGAGCTCGCCCGGGATATCGCCAACTCCGCCGCCGCAGAACTGACCAGCATGGTCGCCGAACTCAACGCCACCGCCTCCCCCGGCGGCGAGTCCAGTGCCCCGCAGCTGGCACCCTTGAACGACGCGCTGACCCCGGACGCTCCGTCCTCCCCCAAGACGCTGCAGAACGCCGGCATCGGCATCCTCATCGGCCTGGTCATCGGCCTGGCCGCCGCCATCGTGCGCGGCATGACGGACCGCCGCATCCGCGACCAGCGGGCGATCACCGACATCGTCGGTGCACCGTCCGTCGGCGCGATCAGCACCAGCGACAACCTCTCCGGCGGCGGGACGAACAACAGCGCCGAGACCGCCGGCTCCCACGTCCTGGACTTCTCCTCCGCCCCGGTCGTCGCCGCCGAGCAGTTCCGCGAACTGCGCACCAACCTGCGCTTCCTCGACGTGGACAACCCCCCGACCGTCATCGCCGTGACCAGCGGCATGCCCGGCGAGGGCAAGTCCACCCTGGCCACCAACCTGGCCCTGGCTCTGGCTGATGACGGCGAGCGTGTCTGCCTCGTGGACGCCGACCTTCGTCGTCCCCGCGTCGCCGATTACCTCGACGGTGACCTGCAGTCCGAGGTCGGCCTGTCCACGGTGCTCTCCGGTGCGGCCGATGTCGACGACATCGTGCAGGACTCCGGACGCGACGGCCTGTCGGTGATCACCTCCGGCCCGCAGCCGCCGAACCCGGCGGAGCTGCTCGGCTCCCAGCGCTTCCGCGACCTGCTCGCCGAACTCGACGGCCGCTACGACTACGTCGTGGTGGACGCCTCCCCGGTCATCCCGGTCACCGACGCCGCCCTGGTCGCCTCCGCGGCCGATGGCATCATCCTGGCCGTGCGCCACGGCAACACCACCGTGGACCAGCTCACCCGCACGACCACCAACCTCAACCAGGTCAGCGCCCACATCCTGGGCACCGTGTTCACCATGACCCCGAAGTCCGAGGGCAAGGGTTACTACCGCAATGGTTACGGTTACGGCTACGGCAACACCGCCCGCGCGGTGCGTTCGGCGAAGAAGGCGGGCAGCACGAACGCCGGCTCGACCGACTCGACCGGCTCCACCGGCTCCACCGGTCCGAGCAGCGTGAGTGACGCCACCGCCAGGGAAACGGTGGGAGCGGACCGCTGACCTCCCCCGCACCCGAGGAAACCGGTCGTTCTCACGGCCGGTTTTCGTCGTTATTACGCATGGGCCCCGCCCTGTTCGGCCAGGGCCTGAACTTCCTGGCGATGCTGCTGCCCATCATCGGGCAGGAGACCGGCCAGCTGGCCTACCTCATGCTGCCGCTGGCGCTCGCCACGGTACTGTCGCGCACCTCCATCCTGGGTTTCCACAGCCGCTACCTCACGGTCTCCGCCGGCTCGCGGGACGCTGCGACGTCGCTGTCGCTGCTGTCGATGCTCGTCATCACCGTGGTGCTCGTGGTCGTCGGGGTGGTGGCCGATCTGGTGTTCACCCCGGAGACCCACACCGTGGCCGTGATCACCGGCTGGTCCACCATGCTGCTGCTCACCAACGGGTTGTACGTGATGGCCGTGGCCGTGGCGACCCAGGAACAGCGCATGGACGTCTACTCCACCGCCCGGCTGGTCTTCGGGGTGACGAATGTGGCTGCCACCTGCGTGGTCGTCTTCGCCGTACCCTTCCAGGCCGGACTGATCGTGGTCGCCGGACTGAACCCGCTCGTCGCGGCCGTGCTGATCCTGTGGCGCACCCGCAACAAGCTGCTCAACGTCCTCTGGCGTGACCGCGGCTCCCTCACCGACGAGGTGCACCGGCGCTGGCTGCGCGACTCCGCACGCCCCACCGGCGGGGTGCTGCTGGCGGAGTTCGGCTTCCAGTTCCAAGGGTTCATCACCCCATTCCTGGGCCCCTACCAGGAACTGTGGGCGGTGGTCGTGCGCCTCACCGGCGGCTTCGGCACGCTGGCCCAGCAGGTCGTGGCCCCTCCGGTCGAGGCGAAGATCGCCGCGGCCGTGCGCGCCGGCGACGTGGCCGGCGAGCGCTCCTGGTGCCGCAAGGCACTACTCATCGGCCTGGTGCTCGGCGCGGCCAGTGCGGCGGTACAGGCCGGCGCGGTGCTGTTCTCCCTGCACGGGGACGACTCGGTGACGGTGCTGTCGCTGGCCCTGGTCAGCGTGTTCTGTCTGACGTGGATGCCCTCGGCGATGTGCTCGAAGATCCCGCTGATGAAGCGGTTGAACCGGTACTACCTGGCCTGGGCGTTCGGACGCCTGGTGCTGCTGCTCCCCCTGCTGCTGTTGCGCGACACCGCCCTGCTCGTCGGCGTGGTGTCGGTGATGTCGGCGACCGCGGTCTTCCTCATGTGGACCAGCCTGCGCCCGGCCCAGCCGGAGTAGCCCGCTCTCCCCTCCCTCCGGCCCGTTCCCCAGGCAGAAAGCAACCCCACAGGGTGGTGCGACCATCCTGTGGGGTTGCTGCGTCAGCCAGAGCCGGCGGGAGTTACCGGATCGTGCGCAGCTCCTCGACCGGACGGTTCGTGGACCGGGTGTGCCTGGCACCCTCTGCCGGGTAGCCGAAGGCGGCCATCGAGATGAACTCCAGGCCCTCGTCCGCGCCGATCTCCTCGCGCAGCGCACGGGACTCCCCGGAACGGATCGACAGGTTCAGCGCGCACGACGACACCCCCAGGCAGTGGAAGGCGAGCATCAACTCGTCGAGGAAGATGCCACCATCCACCCACGCCTGGTTGCGTTCCCCGGCACCGCCGAAGGCGCGCAGGTCCACGGCGACGACGGCGAGCAACGGCACGGTGTGCCCGAACCCGCGGTTGCCGTTCTGGTGGCGCAGCACCCGGTCAATGTCCTCGCGGGTGGAGAAGAACTGCACGCGCCAGGGCTGGCGGTTGCACACCGACGGTGCCCCGCCGGCCGCGGCGACTGCCTCGTGCACGATCGACTCGTCCACCGGACGCTGCGGATCGAAGTTGCGCACGCTTGAGCGGCTGCGCAGCAGTTCCAGCAGGTCACCGGAAACGCCGGACGTCTCGGGGACGTGGGTGACGTCGTCGGCGAGCGCGCCGCCGGCGTTCCAGCTCGTCAGGGCGTCCTGCCCGCTGGCGGCGTCGCGACGCGCCCACGTCGGGGCGTCCGACAGGCGTCCGACGCCCTTGGCCAGGCGCGGCACCAGGTCGCTGCCGAAGGGCTGCTTGGGGGCGGGTAGCGCCAGGGCCTTCTCCACGCGGTGGGTGTCCTTGAGCACCTGGTAGCCGATCACGCCGGGGTCGCCGGAGTCCAGCGCCACGCCATTGGAGCATTTGCCGTACCTGATGAACCGCACGGTGTCCGACGCACTGTCGGCCACCGTCCTGGCCAGGTCACGGGCGTAGACGAGGCGGCTGCGCACGGCGGGTGGGAGAGAGTCTTTGTTGATCATGGCCGGAGACCTTTCGGAGAAAAAGGGGATGTGAGGGGTGGGTCAGGCGAAGTTGAGTTCGGCCTTCGCCGTCATCGTGGCCAGCCCGGTGGGCAGGGCGTCGGTGTCGCGGGCCACGGCCCGGGCGGTGTCGACCATGGCGACCAGCCGGTCGGCGGTGGTTTCGGCGGGGGCGAGCACGCAGTCGGACAGTCCGAACTCGCGCATCAGACCTTCGACCTTGCCCTGGGTGTCGAAGAGCACGCAGGGCCGGCCGCTGGACAGCGTCAGGATGCCCAGGTGCATGCGCGCAGAGACCACCACGTCGGCGTGGGTGACGATGCCGAGTACCTCCGCCGGGCTGAGCAGTCGGTCGGCGAGTGTCACGAACGGCGCGGTGGCGGCGTCCTGCAGGCGGTCGTGGACCTGCCGGCAGGCGTCGAGGTCGTCGTCGCCGGCGCGCACCACGTGCGGCACCAGCACCACCGACCAGTCACGGGCGATGAGGCGGCGCACGGTCTCCGCCATCTCGTCGAGGTAGGTCAGCGCGCCGCCCGACCTGGACAGTCGCTTGAGCACGAGGCCGGAGACGTTGACCACAGCCACGCGGCGGGCGTCGTCCTGCTGGCTCCGTGCCCAGTCGCCGAAGGGGGTGGACACAGGGTCGATGCGGTGGGTGAACACGATGTCGGCGGCCAGGCCGACACCACCGATGCCGGCACCACCCATGCGTTCGCGCGACACCGCGTCGCGGGCGAAGAGCTGGACGTCCTGGTCGAGGTCGCGGAAGCGCTGCAGGACGTAGGGGTCGGGGTGGGCCGACCAGCTGAAGCCGAGCACGCGGCAGTCCAGCCCGGCGCGCGCGCCGAGTTCGAGGGCGAGCAGGCGCAGTGCGGCCTCGCGCCCCTGGTAGCCGCCGTCCATGACGTCGGCGCCGATGACGGTGAGGCTGCGTGCCGTGGGGAAGTAACTGGTCAGCCGGCGCCGGGCGAGCCCGGCGGTGAGCAGGTTGCCGTCGGTCAGGGCGGGCAGTTCCACCAGGGTCACCTGGTCGGCGTAAGCGGGCGGGACGGTGAAAGCATCAGCAGAGGGGACGACGGCGATGATGCGGCCGCCCGGCGTCGTGCCGAGCTTGTCGAGCTTGCCCAACTTGCCTAGCGCTGCCTCGAACATGGCCTGGTCACCGATATTGCCGTTGCCGACGGTGGTGACCAGCAGGTCGACGGGGCGGGCGGCGGACACCGCGCGGCGTCCGGCAGTGCCGCGTCCTGCAGTGCCGCGTCCGGCGAGCGTCAGGGACGCGCGACGTTCCAGCGCCATCAGCCGGTCCACGGAGGACGCCCGGTGCCCCACGGCGCGGGCGATCTCGGCCGGGGTGTGCTCGCTCAGGACGGTACGGACGGTGTTCACGGGTGAAGCCATGAGAGAGGTCACGGGCGCACCTCCTGCTTGTCCTGTGCGCTTTCGGTGTAGGCGGCGTCCCCGGTGCGGATTAGTTCCGCCAGGTCCGTCCAGTCGGGCTGCTCGGCGACGCGACGGATCGCCCCGGCGGAGAGCTCCTGGTAACGCTGCGGGTCGCGCAAGAGCGACTCCACAGCGTCGGCCACGGCCTGTGGGGAGGCGGACTCGGCGACCACGCCGAAGCCCTCCACCTGGTCGGGGATCGCGCCGACGGGGGTTCCCACGCACGGCACCGCGTGGGCCAGGGCCAGGGTCACCGGGCCGGACTGGCTCGCCTCGGTGTAGGGCAGCAGCATGATGTCGAAACCACGCACCACCTCGGTGACCTCGTCCTCCGGGATCCACCGGTTGTCCCAGGTGGCCTGTTCACCCAGCGGGGTCTCGCGCAGGCGCTCCTCCGGGCCGGAGCCGATGATGTGCAGTTCGCAGGACGGTGCATCGCGCTTGCGCAGAATCTCCATCGCCTCGAGGGCGACGTCGATGCCCTTGTACTTCTGCAGCCGGCCGAACAGGCCGATGACCGGCACCCCGCCGGGCAGGCCCGCCGGCGGCAGTTCGCGCGGCGTGGTCGCGGCGTCCTGCAGGTCGAACGGCGGGTGGCTGCCGGTCGAGACCGGCACGTCCACCTGCCCGGCGAGTACGTCGGTGACCGCCGAGGAGAAGGTGACGATCCGGTCGGCGCGGCGCAGTTCATTGCGCCGGCCCACCGCCTGGACCACGTTGCCCTCGCCCGGGTGGGCGGAGCCGTCGTGGATGCAGGCCACGTACTCCACGTCGCGCGGGATGAGCAGCGGCAGGGCGAGCGACTGGTAGACGCTCTCCATCACGCAGACCACCCGTTCGATCCGGTGCGAGCGGATCCACCGGCGCAGACGCACCGCGTTGAACAGTAGCCGGGGAAGTCCGAGGACCACCCCGGCGGTGGAGTTGTAGGTGGGCACCGGGAACGCCGGCACACCACCGCGGGCCTGCGCGGCGAACCGCGGGGCGATCTCCGCATCGGGGTTGTAGGAGAGGAAGGACGCTGGGGAAGGTGCCTGTGCTGTCTGCGCTGATGGCGCTGACTCGTGCTCAGCGGAAGCCTGGAACGCCCTGGTGGAGGAGGTATCGCCGTCAACAAGATCGGCGAGGAACCGGGGGCCGCCGCCTGTGCGACCCCAATGGACCCAGAGTGTCCTGGCTTCCGACGGCAGGGTGAGGGACCTGTCGACATTGGACATGGGGCACATTGTAGGCCAGCCGCCGCCCGCGTGCGCGTCGCGTTGCCTGTCACGTTATCTGTCACCCTGCCCGTCACGTTGCCCGGCCACCGGTCCCTGCCTAGGATGAGGGTGACTCACCGGGGCACTCTCCCTCTCCTGCTCTCTCCTGCTCTCCCTCTCCCCCCTGCGCCCCGGTCACACCCCTCACACCCGTAGGACGTTTCCTCGATGACCTCCAACAAGATCCGGCAGGACGCTGCCGTCGCGTCCCCACGCGGCGCCCGTGCCGCGTCCCGCAACCTCCCGGTCGACACGCTGCGCGGCGTCGCCTGCCTGTTCCTGGTGACCTTCCACGTCATCGGCTACAACGCCGCCGACGGCATCCAGGTCGGCGACGACAGCGCGCTGCGCTACTACACCGACTCCGTCGACTACCTGCGCATGCCACTGTTCACGCTGCTCGCCGGGCTGGTGTACGCCTGGCGTCCGCTGACCGACCCGTCCGGCTACGGCTCCTTCATGGGCAAGAAGGCCCGCCGGCTGCTGGTGCCCTATGTGATCTTCGTGCCCGCCATCGGGCTGACGCAGGTGTACCTGACCGGCACGAACTCCACCCGGGACCTCGACCCGGTGCACTGGCTGCTGTACTCGCTGAGCCCCTACTGGTTCCTGCTCACGACCTTCTGGCTCTTCGCCGTGGTCGCGCTGCTGGACTCTCGCCGGCTGCTGTCCACGCGCCTGAACTTCGCGCTGCTGTTCACCGCCTCGCTGGTCGTGGTGGTGCTGACCCAGACCGAGTACTTCCGCTTCCTGCAACTGGGCCAGATGCTCACCCTCGCCCCGTTCTTCCTCGCCGGTGTGGCGCTGACCCGCTTCTCGTTGATCCCCACCAACCGCGCCGTCCTGGCCGGGTGCACCGTGTTGTTGGTGGCCGTGGCCGTGGCCGTGCAGTTCTCCCTGGCAGGAGCATTCCCCGGGCTCGACGGCGCGTTCGACTCCCGCCACAGCCTGGTGGGCATTGCCCTGGGCATCCTGTTCCCCCTGGTCTTCCTCGGCTGGAAACTCGCCGACCGCCGCCTGGCCTGGATCGGCGGCTACTCCTCGGGCATCTTCCTGCTGCACTCCTTCGCCATCGGCGCCTGCCGCGCGGTCGCCTCGGCGGCGGGCGTGACCTCGGTCCCGGTGCTGTTCGTGGCCCTGACCATCGGCGGGGTGGGCCTGTCGATCCTGGGCGTGATCGTGCTGCGCACATTCCGCGTGGGCCGGGTCGTGCTCGGTGAGAAGGCAGGAGGGACGAAACGATGAACGTGCTGTTCGTGTGCACCGGCAATATCTGCCGCTCCCCGGTGGCCGAGTACCTGCTGCGCGACGGCCTCAGCAACGACGCTGGGAATGCCGGCACCACCGGCGTGACCGTGACCAGCGCCGGGACGTCCGGCATGACCGGCTACCCGATGGACCCGCGCTCCCTGGAGTACCTCGCCGGACGCGGCGTGGACGGTTCCGACTTCACCGCCCGGCGCGTCGAGCGGCGCGTCCTGAAGGACGCCGACCTGGTCATCGGCCTGGAGAAGTCCCACGTGGACCACTGCCTGCGCCTCGCGCCGGCGGTGCTCAAGCGCACCTTCCGGCTGCACCAGCTTGCCGAGTGGCACCGCGGCGGCGAACTGACGTCGCTGACCCAGCTCCCCCACCAGCGCAACCGAATGCCGCGGGTGACCCACGACCACACCGACCCGGTGGGCTTCTCCTCCACCGAGGACTACGACCGCCTGCTCGACGACGTCGCCGCCGATATCAGCGCCGTCATCGACCTCCTCTCCCACTAGAACACCCCACTAGGAGCCCCCATGCCGCCCCTCACACGGCTCACCTGGATCGACACGGTCAAGGGCATCGCCGTGATCCTCGTCGTCCTCTATCATGCGGTCGCCCTCGCCGAACCGAAGTCCTGGTCCGGCGATGAGCTCTCCATGTTCACCTCCGCGCTGCTGACCGTGCGCATGCCCCTGTTCTTCGCGATGTCCGGGTTCTTCTTCCTACGCCGGGTGGACCGGCCGTGGGCTTGGCAGCTGCGCAACCGCATCGGCCCGTTCCTGTGGCTGTTTGTCGTGTGGACGGCGGTGTGGCTGCTGGTCTTCCAGTTCCTGCCCGTCGAACGCAACGGCGGCACGGACGTCCGCCAGTTCGTCCTGCTGTTCGTGGACCCCTCGATCGGCCCGTGGTACATCTACGCCCTGGCGATCTACTTCGTGGTGGTCAAGCTGATGCGTCCGCTGCCGGTGTGGCTGCAGTTCGTAATCGGCGCGGCGGTGTCCCTGCCGGTGGCCTGCGGTTTCCTCACGATCGACTCGTGGGTGTGGACCTCGCTGCTCACCCACTTCATCACCTTCCAGATCGGCGCGCTCGGCAACCGCGCGCTGACGTCCATGGCCGGCCGGGCGAACGTGTGGTGGCTGCTGGGACTCGGCGCGGCGTGGGGCGCCGGCACCGCGGCCCTGTTCTTCGTGGGCCTGGGACTGGACAACCTGGCGCGCATCCCGGTGACCCTGCTGGGCATGGCGATGGGCGTGACCGCGGCCGTGCTGATCGACCGACACGCCTCGGGCCTGCGCCTAGCGTGGGTCGGCAAGAACACCCTGCCGATCTACCTACTGCACATCCCTCTGCTGGGCGTGTTCTACAGCGTGGACCTCGACCTGCCCGCCACCACACCGGTGTCCGTGGGCGTGCCGCTGCTCGGCACCGCACTGACCGTGCTGGTCGCACTGCTGATCTGGCGGGTGATCCGCTCGATCCCCGGCGTGTTCATCGCCCCGTGGACCGGAGAGGGCGCGAATACGCGCACCGCGCGTAAAGCGCAGGACGCACCACTCACGCAGGACGCCCCGGCGTCCGGCGCAGCACCGACGCCGCAGCGTCCTGACCGGGAGGGCAGCGGGCAGCTGCCGGTGGGGAACTCCTAGATGCCCCGCACACACCTGCGCCCCCGCGCCACGGGGGCCCATGTGCGCGCGGTGGGCGTCCTACTGCTGGCGTTTCTGCTGTGCCTGTGGGGGTTCTTCGTCCTGACGAAGGTCTACCTGCCGCGTCTCGACCCGCTGCCGGCGGACGTCGACGTGCTCATGCAGGTCGGCGGCGCCGCACCGTCCGACGCCCTGGCCGCCCGCCAACTCGCCCAGGAACAGGGCATTTCCGACCTGGTGATCTCCGACCCCACCGGTGTGCAACGCTTCCACGACGCCTGGTGCGCCCCGCTGGACGGCGTGCGCGTGCACTGCTTCGCCCCCGAGCCCTCCACCACCCGCGGGGAGGCCCAGGAATTCGCCGACCTGGCCGAGGACAACGGCTGGGAATCCGCGATGGTGCTGGCCACCGGGCGCGAACACGTCGAACGCGTCCGCCTGTACTTCGAACGATGCTGGGACGGGGACCTCTCCGTGAACCGTCCCGAGAGCCCGCGCTCCACGGTCAACCATCTCAAACAGGCCGTCTACCAGACCGCCGGCTGGGGCCGCGCGATGAAGACCCTCGACTGCTGAAAGCACCCCTCACACCCCTCACAACTCCCAAGGATCCATATGTCAGCCCGCACTCTCTCCTCACCGTCCTCCCCGTCCTCACCACCGCCCCGCGTCACCTGGATCGACACCGTCAAAGGCGCGGCGATCCTCCTCGTCGTGCTCATGCACGTCGCCACCGCCGCCGTCGACCAGTCCTGGTACGACCCGCGCGTGCTGGACGCCATGTCCCCGCTGCGCACCGTGCGCATGCCCCTGTTCTTCGCCATGGCCGGCTACTTCTTCCTCCGCCGCGTCGACCGGCCCTGGCCGTGGCAGGCGCAGAACCGACTCGGGCCGTTCCTGTGGCTGTTCCTGCTGTGGAGCGCCCTGTGGGCCCTGAGCGCCCAAGTCTTCCCCTGGAATGACAGCTACGACACCCTCCTGCGCATCCTCGAGGTACCGATCGACCCCACGTACGGCCCGTGGTTCATCTACGCCCTGGCCATCTACTACGCCGCCGTGAAACTGATGCGCCCGCTGCCGCTGTGGCTGCAGTTCGGGATCGGTGCCGTGGTGTCCCTGCCGGTCGCCTTCGGGTGGCTGGACATCGACAACTTCGCCTGGGAGCGCACGCTCACCCACTTCCTGATCTTCCAGTTCGGCGTCTACGGCCACCGGGTGATCGCCGCGGTCGCCGGACGCGCCAGCGTGCTCCTACTCGTCGCCGTGGGCGGGGTGTGGGCCGCGGGCATCGCCGGGGTCACCGTGACCGGCATCGGCCTGACGTCGGTGTGCTGGCTGCCGCTGACGATGCTGGGCATGGCTTCCGGCATCATCGCCGCCACACTCATCGCCCGGTACCTGCCGTGGCTGCACCTGGACTGGTTCGGACGCAACACCCTGCCGGTGTACCTGCTGCACCTGCCCGTCATCGGCGTCCTGCTGACCGTCGACCCGCAGTTGACCTCCACCCCGCTGACCGCCGCGGGCGGCACCGTGGTGCTCACCGTGCTCACCGTGGCCGGCACCCTGCTGGTCTGGCGGGTGCTGCGCCCGGTGCCGGGACTGTTCATCGCCCCGTGGCCCGGCGAGGGGGCGAATACGCGCCCGGCGAAGGTTGGGAAGGCGGCGGGGAAGACGGCTACATCCCAGCGTCCGGCGGACGACGCGTCGGTTACCGGCGCGTTTCCCCGAACTTGACAGATCATGTCAGGAAAATGAGCTAAGCATATACTTGGAGAAGTTCCACCCCCGGAATAACTTTTCCGCCCGGCGCGTAACAAATGCCCAGCAGAACCGATAGTACGTCTGTACTGGAAGTATGCTGTCAATTTCCTTGGGGGGATCGTTGACGGTGGCCATGTGGCCACCCCCAGAGCACTTTTCCCGCCGTTGCAGATGACCAGCTGGCCTGCCTATCTTCTTGGCATGCCAGCGACGAGCGGCCGGTGACCCCCGGTTCTCTCCTCGAACGCAGGCGGACGGGAATGTCCGACATCGGTGTCTCTCAGCGTCTCTAGCCGTGGACGTCCCCGCCCCGCCTCGCTCCGGTCGCCGCCGCTGGCGCCTCAACTCAATAGTCGTCCACGCCCCTTCCCGGGCACTACACCCCTCAACGCCCACGCCGCACCGCTCTCTCCTCTCCAGGTGCCGCGCGTGGAAAACAGTCCGGGACCTCTCCTATAAATGGTCGTCGACGGCACATGAGAACGAGAACGGTCGGGCCCGCCCCCGGAGATAACCTCCGGCGGCGGGCCCGACCGTGTGCGAGGGGTGGGAGACAAGGGCCCAGCCCGTCCCCCAGACAGAAGAGAGGGGCCCGCGTGTGGCTGAATGCCACGCGCAGGCCCCCGAGGAGCGGACTATCGGGTCACAGACCGCCGAGCAGCAGGTGAAGAAGATCGCCGACGATTCCAACAAGACCAGAAACAAGACCCATGATAATTCTCCTTATGAGGGGTGGCCCCGGCATTCCCGAGGACTGCCTACAAATCTAGAACTACCATGTAACCGGTCAGTTTCCTGCGCGCTACGGTTCGGTTAGAACTCAGTCCGTGCAGGTCACGATCGGTGCCGGGTCGTAGACCGTGGTCGTGGAGTCGCGGGAGACCACCGCGCCATTCAGATCACGCACGGTACGAGTATCGCTCACGGTGAAGCCGCGCGCGCCCGAGGACGGCGAGCAGTTGTCCCCGGAGAGCTCGATGCGCTGCGGGTCGGTGAAGTTCGAGCGCTCACTGGTGTCCGAGGAGACGTCGACCTCCTTCACCCCGCGGATGTCCACGGTCAGCGAACTGGAGTCCGCGCTCGCTTCGATGAGCACCGGGGTATCGAAGGTGTTCTTGAACTGCAGGTCGATCGCACCCTCGAAGACCGTCGCCTCGCGTCCGGCCGGGTAACGGCTGATGTAGTAGGAGTGCGGCGTGTGCGCCACGTCCTCCATCCCGGCGAAGTAGGAGGCGTTGTACAAGGTGGTGGCGAACTGGCTGATGCCGCCGCCGACGGCGGTGTCGGCGTGACCGTCCTGGATGATTCCGGCGTCCACGTAGCCCTGGGCCTCGCCGCGCGGGCCGGTGTAGCCGTTGAGGCTGAAGGTCTCCCCGGGCAGCACCACGGCCCCGTCGACCTGCTCGGCGACGCGGCGGATGTTCACCCCGGAGTCATCGGCGAAGCCACCGGAGGTGAAGGTGCCGACCACATCATCGAAGCTGGCGCGCTCGGCCATCTCGGTGGTGTAGGTGGCTTCCTCGTCCTCGTAGGTGACCTCGTGGCGGCGCTCGTCGGTGTCGAGCAGCTTGTCCTCGATGGGATCGAGGGTCTTCTCCCAGTCGATGGTCACCCCGTCCTGCGAGGGGGTGACCTGCACATCGCGCCCGTTGATGTTGAAGCCGGCGTCGCGGTACTCCACTTCCGTGGAGCCGAGCTGCTCGTCGAGGATCTCCTCGGCGGCGTCGCGGTTCCAGTCCACGCGGAAGTCGCCGTCCTCGGGCACGAAGGTGACGATGCGTCCCATGTCGGCAGGACGCAGCACGCCGTCGGTGTCGTCGCGTCCGGCGAAGACCACGTCACCGTTGGTGACCTTGTCGACGACCTCGGTCACCGCCTCGTCGGCGGCGTCGCGCCGGACGTCGGCCTGGGTGACGTCGGCGTCGACGCTGACCTCCCGCTGGTCGTTGAGCCAGTGGTCGCGGACCTGTTCGCGCAGTTCACCGGCGTCGACAGCCTGGCCGGGCACGTCATCGGAGATATCGGCGGCGCCACGGTCATCGATGGCCAGGGCGGCGTTCTCCGGGTCGCGAGTGAGGTCCGCTTCCACGCGCGTGAGGGTATTGTCCAGCAGTTCGTCGTTGTACGCGCTGACGGTGCCGACCTCGCGCTGCTGGAAGAAACTCATCACCCGGGTGACCGGGTTCATCGGCTGCTGGCCGGCCTGGTCGATCGTGGCCGCCCAGTCCACCGACAGCCCGGACCTGGCGGGATCAAGGCTGGTGGACATGTCGCCGGCGGTGACCTCCACCGGGGCGCGCACCCCCTCGGCGAGCTGATTCTTCAGCCGTGCCTCGGCCTGGTCCTTGGACATCGACCCCACGTCGACCCCGCCGACGGTCACCCCGCGGGGCACATTGCCCTCGGTCATGATCAGGTCGGTGGCATAGAGGATCCCGCCGATGCCGACGATGCCGGCGACGGTCCACACCGGCCACAGCCGACGCTTACGCCGGTGCGTCGTGGCCTCGGGGGTGCTGTCGTTCGGGTTGCTACTGCTCACGCCCTTCACAATAACCGGAGATTATCTCCGGGCGGAACCTGAGGCGGCAAAAACCTCACCCCAGAACCTGACCCGGGCCTCATACAGAGCACAGCCTTTCGGCGGCCTCCTCCAGCCGCGCCCGGTCGAGGTCGCCGGACTCCACGGCGGCAACGAGGCCGTCGACGGTCGCCTGCACGTCCGCCGCGGTGGACGTCAGCGGTGCGTCCGCCCCCGCATTCAGCGCCGCGACCACGGCGTCCGGACCGGAGTGCAGGTCGGTGATGGCCTGCATGCCGGTGAGATCGTCGGTGAAGACGACGCCGTCGAAACCGGGGCCGCCCCAGGGGTCGGGAGCTTCGAAGGGATCGCGCAGCAGCCTGTACGCCTCCGGGTTCAGCGAGGACGGTGTCTCCGCGCCAAGGACGTCGCCGGAGTCGAGCCCGGGGGTCTGCATATGCCCGACCATCACGGCCACACCGGGGATCTGCCACAGTTCGGCAAAGGGCTGGAGGTCGCCGCCCATTTCCTCGATGGGCGGGGTGGTGACGGTGCCCTCGTGAGAGTCGCCGGTGGCGTGCCCGTGACCGGGGAAGTGCTTGATCACCGGGGTCATGTCGGCATCGAGCAGCCCGTCGATGGCGGCGCGCCCGTAGTCGGCGACGACCTGCGGATCGTCGGAGAACGCACGGTCACCGATGGCGTTGTCGCTGATCGACTCCCCGCCGGCGAGGTCCAGCACCGGGGCGAAGTCCATGGTGATGCCCAGGTCGTGCATCTTGCGCCCATGTTCGGCGAAGACCCCACGGACCTCCTCCGGGCTCAGGGTGTCCGCCAGTTCACGGGCGGACGGCAGCTCGCCGATGATCCCGCCGAGGCGTTGGACCTGGCCGCCCTCCTCGTCGACGGAGACGGTCAACTCCCCGCCGGCTGCCGCCGCACGCTCCTTGAGTGCGGTGACGCTGCGCTCCGGGTCGCCCTGCCCGTCGAGCATGGTCAGGTCGGTGGACGAGCCGATGAAGATGTGGCGCACCCCGGCATCGACGGCCGCCGCGGCGTCGTCGAAGCCGACGACACCGACGGCCAGGGTGGACGCCGCCAGCGTCGCCACGTCCTGGTCGCCGTCCACGCAGGACGTCTCGGCGTCCGAGTCGTCCTGCGCGTCCTGCTCCTGCGTGCTGGACGCCGCGGCGGAGGTCGACGCCGCGGTAGTCGCAGCGCTGTCGGCGTCCTGCGAGGAGCACGCCGCGGTGCCGAGCGCGAGCGCGCCGGTGGCGGCGAGGGCGAGGACGGTGACGGGGATGCGTCGGGCAGCGCTCACGGGTGGGGCCTCAGGCTCTCTTTGATCGTCAGGTCGGGGGCACGGCGAAGCATTTGCCAGGGAATTTACGGATTCTTTACACCGTGCCGCCATATCGCACCCCGACCGTACTACGCTCGGGGCCATGGCTAGCGAATCCAGCACAGAGACAGTCGGCACGCTCGGGTCGTTCGAGGGCGACACCGTACTTATCGCCTTCGACGGCTCCGACGAGGCCCGCGGGGCGATCGAGTACGCCGGGCGCTTCCTGTCGACCCGCAACATCTACATCCTTACCGTCTGGGAGCCGATCCACCGTCAGGCGGCGCGCACCGCCGGGATGAGCGGCATGATGCAGCACGACTGGTCCTCGGTCACCGATGACACCGAGGACCCCGCCTACTCCGACGCGGTGGCGATCTGCCGCGAGGGCGTCTCCCTCGCCGAGGCGCAGGGTTTCACCACCGAGCCCTTCCTGGTGGAGTCCGCGACGGCGATTTGGTCGGCGATCGTGGACGCCGCCCGTGAGCTCGACGTGAGCATCATCGTGGCCGGTTCCCGCGCGCTGAGCGGGTGGCGCTCGCTGCTGCAGTCCAGCGTGTCCGACAGCCTGGTCAAGCACGCCGGACGCCCGGTGCTCATCGTGCCGCCGGTCGACGACGAGGACGAGGCCGGCGCCGGTGCCGGCGCTGACACGGCAGACTCCGCCGACACGGCCTCCGACGCGGGTTCGGGCGACGCGACGACCAGGTAGTATCATCTGGTGAATATCGCCGCCGCCCCACACACGCCTCCGATCCACTGACGGGATAACCCATGCCGACCGAGACTGACTCCCAGCCCCGCCGCACGCTCGGCCCCGCCGTTGCCTCCGCCGTCGTCGGCGTCGTGCTCGGTGGTGCCGCGGCACTGTTCGCCGGCAGCATCGCGGACTCCTCCGACCTGCCGTCGAACCAGATCGCGGTGGACGACGCGGTGATGGGTTCCATCCAGTACGGCGAGCGCCGCTAGCGGTCGCCGGACGATAACGACGATACTGACGGGGAAACTGACAGGTGTGACGCTCTCCCGCCGCGGCTGGGGTCTCGCCGGCCTCCTCTGGCTGGTGGTGGCCCTGCTCCAAGGACCGGGGCTGACCGTCGCCGACACCAAACACGACCTCACGGCCGACCCGTGGGGTTTTCTCTCGCAGGCGCTGTCGCCGTGGACGGACGTCTTCCCACTAGGCCAGTTACAGAACCAGGCCTACGGCTACCTCTTCCCCCAGGGACTGTTCTTCGCCCTGCTGGATCCCCTGCCCGACTGGCTGACGCAGCGGTTGTGGTGGGCGCTGCTGCTGTTCCTCGCCTTCGCCGGTGCACTCAAACTCCTGGAGGCCACCGCCACCGGATCGCGCCTATCGCGCCTGGTGGCGGCCGTACTCTTCGCGTTGAGCCCGCGCATCCTGACCACGCTGGGGGCGATCTCCTCGGAGGCGTGGACGGTGGCGCTGGTGCCGTGGATCATGCTTCCGGTGGTGCGGATCCTGGCGGCGGGCCCCCGTCCGACGACCCGGCGGGTCGCCACCGCAGCGCTCGGCTCGGGTGTGGCGGTGCTGTGTCTGGGGGCGGTCAACGCGGTAGCCACGCTGGCCGCGGTGGTGCCGGCGGTGCTGTGGTGGCTGGCGCAGGGGGTGTTCGCCGGCGGCGCGGGGGCCGCGGTGCGCCGCCGGACGGCCTGGCGTTTCGCCGTCTGGTGGATTCCCGCTGGTGTCCTCGCCTGCTTCTGGTGGGTCGGCCCGCTGCTGATCCTGGGCCGTTACTCCCCGCCGTTCACCGACTACATCGAGGCCGCGGGCCTGACCACACACTGGTTCAACCTGGGCGAGGTGCTGCGCGGCACCACCAGTTGGACGGCGTTCCTGTCGACCGAGCGTGAGGCGGGTTTCGCGCTGGCCACCGAGGCGATCTTCGTTGCCGCGACGTTGGCCGTGGCGCTGCTGGGGCTCGCGGGTCTGGCACGCGGCGCCACCCGTTCGCGTCCTTCGCGTCCGATGCCCTTCGCCGGCACGTGGCTGCTGATGCTCGGCGCCGGCGTGCTGGTGTTCGGCATGGCGGCCTCCCCCTTCTCCCCGGTCGCCGGGGATGTCCAGGGGTTCCTGGACGGGGCGGGTGCGCCGCTGCGCAACCTGCACAAGTTCGACGCCCTGGTCCACCTGCCGTTGATCGCGGGGTTCGCCCACCTGCTCGGCGGGCTGAACGTCCCGCGCGAGCGTGCGGCATGGCTGCGTCCGGAGCACAACCGGCCGGTGGTGGCATGCACGGCGACGGCGCTGGTGGTGGCGGTGGCGTGCGCGCCGGCGTGGACCGGACGCCTGGTGCCGGAGGACGGTTTCCGGCAGGTCCCGGGGTACTGGCAGCAGGCCGCGGACTGGCTCAACGACCCGGCCAACGGGGCGGCCGACTCGCGCACGATGATCCTCCCCGAGGCCCGCACCGCCCGTCAGACCTGGGGAAACACCCGCGACGAGCCTGCTCAGGCGCTGCTGGACGTGCCCTGGGTAGTGCGCGATGCGGTGCCGTTGGTGCCGCCGGAGGCGATCCGTGGGCTGGACGGCCTGCAGCGCGAGGTCGTCGCCGAGGGTGCGTCCGGGGCGAACCCGGCGCTGGCGGACGCGATGGCGCAGCAGGGTGTGGGCTTCGTGCTGGTGCGCACCGACCTGGCGCGTACCGCGGACACTCCCGGTGCCCGGGCCGTCCTGCGCACGCTCACCGACTCCGCAGCGTCCGACGGTTTCAGCGAGGTCGCCGACTTCGGCGACGGAGGTGACGACGGCGACATCAGAATCTTCCGGGTGGACGGTACAGGCGGCACAGGCGCCGCTGCATCCGGCCCGCGTGTGGTCGACGCCGGGGACCTGGAGGTCACCGCCGGTGGTCCGGAGGTGCTGCCGCGCCTGGCGGCGGCCGACGCCGCGGCCGGACGTTCCCCGCGCGACCGGATCCTGCGCCAGGATCTGCCGGACGATTCGGCGGACGCCGACCGGTCCGTGGACACGGTGACCGACACCCCGACTCTGCGCGAGCACAACTACGGCAACGTCGTCGGCGCGGAGTCCGATATCCGCTCCGTCGACGATGCGCGCGACACCCGCAACCCCGCCCGCGACTACCCCACCGGCCTCGACGATTCCGAGCTCACGCAGGTCCGCGAGAGCAATGGGCGGATCACGGCGAGTTCCTCGGCGTCCGACCCGACGTCGCTCGGCGGGGCGCAGGCGTACTCCGGGCCGTCCGCCGCGGTCGACGGGGTCACCGAGACCGCGTGGCGTCCGGGCACCGGCTCACCGATCAACCAGACGCTGACCCTCGACCTGGCCCGCCCGGTGTCGCAGATGTCCTTGGAGGCCCGCGCCGCCGGGAGCCCGGTGCGGGTGCAGGCCACCACGTACCTCGACGGGGACACTGTGGCTTCGACGACGATGCTCATTCCCGGCTACCGCGAGGCCAGCGACTCCGACCGTCCGCTGGTGCTGCCCAGCGGGGAGGCCGACCGGGTGGAACTGCGCATCGTCGGCTCGTGGGGCGATCCGGGGCTCGGGGAGATCGCCCTGACCGAGATGGCCAGCGGGCAGGACGTGACGCCGCGCCGCGACGTCGTTGTCCCTGCCGGCGATACCGGTGCTGGCGTTCCCGACCGGTGGGTGCTGGGCCAGGAGATTTACGAGTTCGAACTGCGCCGCATCATCACCGTGCCGGACGCCGACGCACCGGTGACCGTGCAGGTGGACTCCGACCGCTGTGCTGCCGGGGAAGACACCGCGAGCAGCATCGACGGTGTCACGGTGGCCTGCGGGGACACCGTGGAACTCGACGCCGGCGAGCACGAGATCCGCAGCCGGGACCGATGGATCGCCCTGAATACGCAGGACGGGGCCACGACGCAGGACGCTGCGGCGTCCGGCGACAGCGCAGCGTCCGGCGCGCCCGGCGACCGGGTCGTGGTGACCTCCACCGCCGTCAACGACGGCCGCGCCGCCGAGCTCGACGGCACTGCGCTGGATTCGGTAACGGTGAATGGCTGGCAGCAGGGCTGGGTGGTCCCCGCCGGGCTGGCCGACGACATGAGCGATGAGGAGATCACCGCCGCTCTCGACGTGCACTTCACCGCCACCGACACCTACCAGCGATGGTTGGGTGCCGGCCTGCTCGGGGCTTTGGTGCTGCTGCTGGGGTGGGTGACCGCGCTGTGGACGACACGGCGGCACGGCTCCCGGACCAGCGTTAATGACAGCCCTGCGGCGAGCACCACCGGTGATGTCTCGGTCTCCACCGAGACCCTGTCGGGTGGCCCGCACTCCCTGGCCCGTGGTCTTCTGGTCGGTACCGGTGTGCTGGCGCTTTCGGCCGTACTCGGCGGCGTGGCGGGAGTGGGCGTGGCCGCGGCGACCATGGCCGTCAGCCTGGCGGGCCCGGCCCTGGTCAACCGCCTGCCAGCGTCCGGAAAGTGGCCCACTGTGCGCCGGGCCGTGCGGTGGGTGAGCCGTCCGACGGTACTGGCGATGGTGCTGGGCGGGATCGCTACGGCACTGATGATCCGCTCCCCGTGGGGCAGCGGTGATTACGCCGGATACTCCTGGACGGTGCAGCTGCTATTCCTCGCCTGCCTCGTCGCCACCGCCTGCGGGCAGATCCCCGTCAAGCAGCCTGAGCATCGGGGCACGCCACCTACGTGATGGCTACTTGATAGCTACTTGATAGGTCGGATGACAAGTAGACACCCACCGTGACCTGCGACGACAGTTCTACTTGATAGCTACTTGATAGATCTATCAAGTAGATCGAGGTACTATGAGCCGCATGACCACGCCCGCCTGGAACTGCAGCTCAGTCGTCCACTCACCCGAGAACCAGTGGTTCGACCGCAAGAGCTTCCGGACCCAGGCCAAGGACCTCGCCAAAGCAATCATCGCCTTCGCCAACTCCGACGGCGGGACGGTGGCCCTCGGCATCCACAACGGAAAACTCGAGGGGAAGCCGACGGCCGACCAGCTCAACCAGTTCCGCCAGGTAGGGGTTGAGCAGATCAGTCCGACCGTCCGCTACGAGGTCTCCCTCCTGGATTGCACCACCGAGTCGGGGGAGCCCGCGCAGGTCTGCCTCCTTGACGTACCCGCCAGTGAACGAGTGCACGAGGCGAAAGACGGGAACTGCTACCTGCGAATCGGCGACCAATCGATGAAGCTCAACTTCGATGACCAGCTTGAGCTTCGCTACAGCAAGGGGGAGAGACAATACGACTCGCAACCGGTCCGAGACAACGGCGGCAGCAATGGAACCGGTATGGAGGTTCTCGACACCCGAGCCACTGAGGCCTATGCCGAAACAATCGGCGCACGTGACGCCATGTCCGCGTTGAAGGGTCGACACCTTCTGACCAGGAAGGGCGAGGTGACAGTAGCCGCGGAACTCCTCTTCGGTACCGACCCTCAGGAGTTCTTCCCGAATGCCCTCATCAGGGTTCTCCAGTTCGAGAGCCCCCGGCGGGAGACAGGCCGTCGACAGAACATCATCGAGGACATTCGCATCGAAGGCACCATCCCCTCGATGATCAAGGAGGCTTCGAGCACCATCCGCAGGCTCCTTCCCCGTCGCCGACGCCTCGACGACACCGGCACCTTCGTGTGGCAATCGACCCTGCCAGAGGACGCTTGGCTCGAGGGCCTAGTCAATGCAACACTGCACCGGTCCTACAGCCTGGCCGGGGATCATATCCGCGTCGAGTTGTACCCGGACCGCATAGAAATCACCAGCCCAGGCAGGTTCCCAGGACTCGCCGACCCGAGGACCCCGCTGTCCATCGCCCGGTTCGCCCGAAATCCACTGATCGCCAGGGTCGCCATCGACCTCGGTGTCGGCCAGGAACTGGGCGAAGGCATCAGGCGCATCTACGACGAAATGCGGGCCGGAGGATTCACAGATCCCGAGTACCGGCAGACGAACGGCACCGTGACGCTGATCCTGCGAGCAGAGCAGGCAGTGGACGCTACGACCATGGAAAGGCTGCCCCGCCACGCGGAAGAGGTCCTGGCCACCCTCCGGGAGTCCCGCTCCCCGATGGGGACCGGCGAGATCGTGGAGATCTTGTCCATCAACCGGCCCGCTATCCAACGAGCACTCAAGGCACTCAGCGAGGAAGGCCTGATCGATTGGTCCGGACAGTCTCCCCGAGATCCACGAGCGGTCTGGTCTTTCCACGAGATGTCCCTGCCGCCACGACACCAGACACCATGAGCCTTACGCCCCGCTACCTTTATCGCTACTTGATAGATCTATTAAGTAGATTGCGGTAGTGTTCCCGCCGTGATGCGGCCACAAGAGCCTCATTAGTTCGAATGCCACACAATACAATCTTTAACGAGGACTCAACAGTGAACAAGAAAAACCTCGCCAGCGCGCTGTGCTCCATCAGCATCGCCTCCTTCGCACTCACCGCCTGCGGCGCCGACACCGAAGCTTCCGACACCGCGGTCGCGACCGATGTAGCGGCCGATCCAGCAGGCGACACGGCGACCGAGACCACGACCTCCGCGACACCGTCCGCCGCAGGTGACCCCGAGGACTGCCCCGCCTCCGAGGGTGAGATGATCGAAGCCAATCAAAACCCCGGCGAGCCGACCTTCGCCATCCCCCTCCCCGATGGTTGGGAGAGGAACACGGCCATGGACAGCGAAATCGTCCGCCTGGGAATCGCACACGCTGAATCCCAGGAGAGCTTCTCATCAGCCGTCATCACCGCGGAGCAGACGCCGGCACCTGTCGGTGAGATCGACCTCGGGCTCGACCAGGTGGCCAAGGACGGATCCATTCAGGAGGAAGCCCCCTCCACCATCTGTGGGTTCACCAGCCAGCGCGTCGACTACATCTTCAGCTCCCCGCAGGGTGAAGTCCCCGCAACGCTCCTCGCCATCTCCGTCCCCTCCGATGATGGCTACACCACCGCAGCGCTGACCGTGCAGCAGTCCGACCCAGACGCCGAGCACTACGCAGAGACCAAGGAGGAGACCCTCGACGGCTTCACCGTGGTCGAGACTCCTCAGTAGCGCGCCCCTGCCACCACCGGTTCACCGCCCGACGCGAGTCAGCGGTGGACCGATGGATATTCCGCTCGGCAATCAGATCGCAGAATTACCGATCCCCTAAAGAATGGCCACAATGGACTCACTGCTAATAGCACTGTTGGGCACGCTGATGACACTGTCCCCAGTGATTGTGCTCATCATCTGGGCCAGGAAAAAGAGGTCTCGACGTAATAACCCAGGCGATGTACCGAAGATGAATTTCTTCGACGACTGGGTTGGTGGACCTGCTCCGACAAGGCACTTCGAGGTAGGCCAGCCTTTTCTGGAGAAAGTCGAATATCCTCGAGAACGCGAATGATAAGATAGGCGGAATTCCAATGGAGGACCTGAAGATATGGGGGATAATCACTGTCGCAGTGTATGCAATTGGACTATCAGTCGTACTATTGATAGTCGAGAAATCTTCAGACTGCCCCATAGGTCGACAAATCGCCGAGGCTACATTCTTCAACTTTTCGATCTCCCTCTTCATCCCCATCTTTCTGTGCGCATTTACAGAAACATCACTTCTGGCCTATTTTGGTCTCAGCCTGGGCACGTTTCTCGGATTCAGCCTATGTCGCTACTACGTAAGCCTGACAGTAATTCCACCATCGCCAAAATATCTATGGAACGCAGAGAAAGTATTATGGAAATACGTTTCCAGTAAAGTGTCTCGATAACTCCCGAAGAATCAGTGTCACCAACAAGGGTTTTCTGGCTCTTCGCGATTCACAGTGCGTTGATCCGGTCGCGGAGTTGCCCGGAGTGGATCAGCGACCTCAAGATGTAGTGGTCCAGATTTCGGAACCCCAGTGCAATGCCGCGCAGGTGCTCCAGCCTCCCGTTGACGGCTTCGACGGGCCCGTTCGACGCTCCGACGTCGAAATACGCCAGGATATCGGCCCGACGACGCCACAACGTACGCCCGAACTGCGCCAACTCCTCCAACCCCTTCGGCAAGCCCTTACGCAGCGTGTCGATCAACCCGGCCATCAACTTCTTGCCCCGTGACTTGTCCGGATGGCCGTACGCGGCAATGAGATCCTGGTAGAAGCCCCAGGTGACCTGCAAAGCGACGTAGTCATCGTCGGTGGCCCACAGCAGATCCAGCCGCTGTTTCTGCCGCTCGGTCAGATAGTTCGTCCTGGTCATCAAGCTCCGGCGGTGCTTGTACAACGGGTCATCCTTGCGTCCACGCCGACCCGTCGTCTCTCGTTGCAGGCGCTGCCGACACCCGGTGAGCTTCTCGGCTGCCAGGTGCACCACATGGAACGGGTCCATCACCTTCGTCGCCGCTGGTAAGGCGTGGTCCACGGCGGTGGCGTAGCCGGCGAAGCCGTCCATCGTGACGACCTCCACACGCTCGCGGAAACCAGGGTCACGCTCGTTGAGCCAGGTTCGTAGAACCTCGGCACTTTCGTCCGGGGCGCATATCGATCAACCGCGCCGGCCCGCGCCCATCGACCAGCGGGGTCAGATCCACCAGCACCGTGACCATCGAGGAGGGCTCGCCCGGCCGGCGGGTGTGTTTCCACACGTGCTCATCGACACCGAGTATCCGCACGTCAGCCAGGTGATCGCCGGAGTCGTAGACGAGGTTGCGGACCGCCTGCACCGCGATCTTGTTGACCAACTGCCACCCGACGCCCAAGGCTTTCGCAGTGGCTGAGACACTCATGCGGTCGATGGCCAGGCGTTGCAGGATCCAGCGATTCACCCGGTGGGTCAGTTTCGACCCATCGTCAGCACAACCCAGTGAAGCCAGGAAGATCTTGCGGCTGCAGGCATCGTTGGCGCAGGTGAACCGCGGGACACGGACGTGGAGTCGCGTCGGGAAGCCGACGACCGGCAGGTCCACCAGCTGCCGAGTGACGTGATCTCGCAACACACCCGGATGTTTGCAGCCAGGACACCGGTCGTCGACGGCCACCTGGGCGACGTCGATGACGGTGAACGGGCCGGCGTCCGCGGCGTCAGTGATGGTCAATCCGATTTCTTCCGGTGCGGCGTGAAAAGTGTCGGCGACGAGGTTGCCAGTAGTGTGCATTGTAGGGTCCTGGTTCGGTCAGATGAAGGTGTGGTAACTCTCATCTTGTACCGGCCAGGGCCTCTATATGTTGTGCCACACCGCATCGGCCCCACCCCTCAGCTATGCACTCCGTATCGCGAAGAGCCGTCAAAGGCATCGACGAGTCGCTGCGCAAAGCCAAGGACATCGCGTCAGGCAAGACCGCGGTCAAACGCAACCGGTACGTGAAGATGGGGAAAACGACCAAGCAGGTGAACCTGGAGCTGGCCAGTCAGCATCGGGAGCTCGCGGGGATAAAGGCCTATGTGACCAGCAGGGTTAATGATGATCCGATGGAGATCATCGGGGCCACTCACCGACGACTGTTTCAGATCGAGCGATCGTTTCGGATGGCGAAGTCGGATCTTCGAGCCCGCCCGGTATTCCATACGCTCAAAGCTTCGATTGATGCCCACCTGACAGTGGTCATGTCCGCGATGGCGGTAGGGCGATGGTTGGAGTCGGTGACGGGGTGTTCGCTGAAGAGAATAGTGCAACAACTGCGTGGTTACCGAGAGATGCACATCAATGTCGGCGGGCACGAGGCGGTTGCTGCGGTGCCGTTGCCGCCTGAACTATCCGAACTCATGAACGAAATCAGGCGCCATGGGCCGGGGACTGTACACTAAATTGAGCCAAGTCAGGTAGAACGAGAGAACATCCAGGAGCAGACACACCCCGAGCCCGTCAATACCAATATTGACCCCTGTCCTTGCGATGTTCAACTGGGCTGACCCGCAAATCGTGGACAGGTAATTAAGCGGCGTTGAGTTCCTCAACAGCAGGTTCAACGACAAGATTCATTTCGAACTCGACCGGTGGGACGTAGCCAAGCGCGGAGTGCAGACGCCGCCGATTGTACCGTGACTCAATCCAGTTCGCCACCGCTTGTGTGGCTTCGGCCCGGGTGGGCCACTTGCGTCGGTCGTAAAATTGAAGTCTTCAGCGTTGCCCACACGCTTTCTGCCATCGCGTTGTCCCAGCACACGCCTGTACGGCCCATCGATTGCCGCATCTTCAGATCCTGACACACCGCGAACATGGCATTGCTGGTGAATTCACTGCCTCGGTCGGCATGGAACACCAGGTCATCGGGCACTTCCCCGCGCAGCGTATGCGCCATGCGAAGAGCACGCTCGACCAGGAACGTCCCCATGCGTGAGTCCATCGCCCAGCCCAGGATCCGCCGCGAGTGCGCATCGGTGATCGCTGCGAGGTACAACCATCCTTCACCGGTGCGAAGATAGGTGATGTCCGATATCCAGACGGCATTGAGCCGCCCGGTATCCCACTGCCGTGTGACCAGGTCAGGGATCTTGTAGGGGTCCAGTCCATTGATGGTCGTCACCGGGGTGAACCGTTTGGGACTGATGCCCTCGAGGCTCTGACGGGCCATGGACGCCGCCACGGTCTTCTTGTCCACGGTGGTGCCTTCACGGGCAAGCTGAGCGGTCACCCGGATCGCGCCGTACACGTCGTCAGACTCCTGGAACACCGTTCGTACCTTGGTGTCGAGCACCTCGCGGGCGGCTCGTCGTGCTGACGGCGAGCCGGCCTGTCGCTTGACCCAGGCGTAGTACCCGGACCGGGAGACGCCCAGCAGTCGTGCCATCCGCTTGACCTCGAAGTTCGCCTTCTCAGCAGCCATCAGTTCATACCGTTCGTCGGTTGATGCTTGGCCGCGAAGAAGGCCGCGTTAGACTCAAACCGTGAGTGCAACACCCTGATCGACAGGAGGCAAACATGGCGAAGCTCGGGCGACCAGGTCTACCCGAACACGAACGCCGTAGAGTCTGGGAACTGTGGAAGGCAGGCCACTCCTTCAGCCACATCTCACGCAGTGTCGGAGTACCGCCGGGATCAGTATTCTCCATCCTCAAACCCCGCGGCGGCATCTACTACCCAACCCCGCACCCTCGACCTGAATCACTGACGCTGATCGATCGCGAAGAAATCTCCCGCGGCATCGCTGCGGGCCGGTCCATCCGCAACATCGCGGAAAGCCTGGGCCGGTCACCATCGACGATCAGCCGCGAAATCAGGCGCAACAAGGGACAGAAAGCCTATCGGGCCGTTGATGCCAACGATCGTGCACAGCGGCGACGGCGCCGGCCTCAACGATTGAAGCTGCAGAAGAACCCTGTTCTGTGCAACTACGTGTCCGCGCGGTTGGGCCACTGCTGGTCGCCAGAACAGATCAGCGGACGTCTCCATCGCGACTACCCTGGCAATCGGCGCATGCACATCAGTCCAGAGGCGATCTATCGCAGCGTTTACCTCAACTCGGGTAGGAAGGTCCTGCCCCACAATATTCACCATAATCTGCGTCGGAACCGGCCCATCCGGCATGGAAAGCACTACACCACTCGTGGACAGTGGCGATCGACGATCAAGAATGCTCGCCCCATCGCAGACCGACCACAAGCGGCCAATGAGCGTGCCGAAGCTGGCCATTGGGAGGGCGATCTCATCCTGGGGCCGAACACCACTCAGGTCGCGACTCTCGTCGACCGTGTCACCCGGGTCCTCGATCTCGTCGCCACACCCAGCCGAAGAGCCGCATGTGTCAAAGACCAACTGATCAACCGTTTCAACGACCACGACCAGACCCGAGGTCCGCTGAGCACTCTGACATGGGATCGGGGCATGGAGCTGGCCGAGCATGAAGCCATCAGTCAGTCCACGGGAGTCGAGGTGTTCTTCGCCGATCCGCGTAGTCCTTGGCAGCGGGGCACGAACGAGAACAGCAACGGATTGACGCGACAGTATTTGCCGAAGAAGACCGACCTCGGGGCCTACGAGCAGTCAGACCTCGACAAGATCGCTTACGAGCTCAACACTCGACCACGGAAGTGCTTGGGCTTCCGAACGCCACTTGAGGCCCAACACGATCACGCAACCAGAAAAGAGCAAGTGTTGCCTTGACGATTTGAATCCAAGGCTGCTTTTCCCAGGAACTCGTTGTCCTTCTTCATGTCGGCGAGTTCACGGCGCAGTTGCTTAAGTTCGCCCGCGCTCGTCAAGGTTCAGTTCGCCGGTGGGTTCGTCGGCGGCCTCGGCACGTTGTGCGGCGACCCACTTTCCGAGCGTCTGGGCTCCGACGTTGAGTTCGCGGGAGACTTCGGCGACGGTGCGGCCGGTGTCGATGACGAGCCGAGCTACCTCCTGTTTGAATTCAGGGCTGAAGGTTCTCCGGGATCGGGAGCCCGGGTTCTTCTTCTCGGTCATGGTGACATCCTCTCGTGCGGGACGGCAGTCCCGCTAGTTCGGGTGTCCACTACTCAAGGGTAGGCCCACAACCGCTAGTACAGGGGTCAATATTGCTGTGGATCATGAGTTGGGTGAAGAGTGACCTATTGCGTAACTCCGACTAATAGTAAATTGATGCATTGGGGTCAATAAGCCCCTTTGCTTCCCTTCATTAACCCCCAACCTATGAGCATAATGCAAACAGATGCAATCGGAAGTCCTCCGTGTGCCGAAAACTTCGACACAGCAGCCAACAGCACAAAGGCAGCAATCCCCAATGCGCCGGCAGCAATCGAGGCATATCCCAGGGACCGGAGAACAGCTCTCGACTCCTCCCCGAGGGTCAGACGCTCGCGGCGCTCAACCACAGTTGCCCCCCAGGCAAGGGGCAGCGCTGAGATCAACCAGATTCCGGTTGACACCAGCAAGTTCCCTAAGACGGCCGCAGCGATGCCCAAGAACAGGACCACAGTTCCGAGGAGCACAGTGCCCCTACCAAGCGCCGTCTTCGGAAACATCTCTAGCACTTCGTGCCAACCCACGCTAGAAAGGCGCTGCTACCCATGGCGTACATGGTGGCCAGGACTACAGCCCCAGCAGGACCGGTTGCAGCAACGGCAGCAATTCCGGCAGTCCATCCAGCTCCGCGAATAATGTCAACAACCCAGATGAGCATCGAGCAGCTTACGCCAGCATAGGTTTCCTCACCCTCACCGTTCGGTAGAGGGTAGCTGGTCGTTTGACCATTCTCAGAGGTGACTACAACCTCGTCACTATCGACATCGGCCACAGCCGTGACACTGCCCTGCGAGGTCTCAACTACAGCAGTGTGGTCATCGATCTGCTCTGCACGAACCTGGTCATCCGCATGTGCCTCGCGGACCTGGTCAACAGAAGCAGAGTTCGCAGGTTCAGCCAATGCGGACGGCGCATTCAATACGAAACCAGAGGCGACCGCAACACCGGTGACCAGAGCAAGCGCTCGTTGCCGGACTACAGATCGGGAGTGTAAAGAGAGCATGAGAGTCCCTTCCTCATGTCAGATACGAACTTGCTATTTAAGCGTAAAACATCATCGCAGGATGCACAAGACACACTCTAATCTTGATCATATTTTCAGATATATTAGTCCATTTCCGCTGTTCATATGGGGCTAAACCGGCCCTTCCGGATCCAGAGTGCGTAGCAGGTGTGAAGCCCGCTAGCCTGTGACCACAACATGTAGTGGCCAAAGCCCCCTCAACGATAGAAGGACCCTGTGGTGACAAGATGAAGGTGTCGAATCAACGCCTCATCAACCACAGGATCCATGACACACTCTACCGACTCCGCCGCCACTGCCAACATCGTCGCCGACACCATCTGCCGCACAGTAGAACTCGGCTTGTCGATCGACGACGCCGCCGACGGCGGGGACATCACCCATCTGTTCTGCCACCCGCGGCACATCGACGACACGTGCCCTCGCTGCCATGAGCACGGACAGCTCCGTGACCACGTCGACCGCCGGCTGACTGACCTTCCCATCGCCGGGCACCCCACACTGCTGCACGTCAAGCAACCCCGGATGGTCTGCGGCAACGATGACTGTGACGTCTCGATTTTCCGGGCGTCGATGCCCCACACCGCCAACGATCGAGAGTCTGTGACCTGGCGGGTATCCCGCTGGATCTTGCAACGCATGGCCGTCGACAACATGAGCGTGAAAAGCCTGCGCAGCAGCGCTGGGCATAGGTTGGGACATGGCCAACGACCTGGCCTTGTCGGCCTGCCGTGACCTGGCGTACGGCGACGTCCACAGGCTGGACCACGTGCGGGTCTTAGGTGTCGATGAGCACAAGTGGAAGCACGTCCGTGGTGATGGCTCTGCCTCGTTTGTCACCGTGATCGTGGATCTGACCCCCGCGGTCGATGGCACAGGGCCCGCCCGGTTGTTGGACATGGTCGCTGGCCGCTCGGCCGACGCGTTCGGAAACTGGCTGCAAGACCGTGACCAGCGGTTCCGTGACACTGTCAAGATCACCACGATGGACGGATTCACCGGCTACGCCAAAGCCGCCGAACAGCATTTGGACACCGCGCGCACGGTCATGGACCCTTTCCACGTGGTGCACCTGGCCGCCGACAAACTCGACGAGTGTCGGCGACGTGTCCAGAGTGAGACGTTGGGCCATCGCGGGCGTCGAGGTGACCCGCTCTACGGCATCCGCCGCTCGTTGGTGACACCGAAGCGTGCCGATCGTCTTGACGAGGTGCTGACCGCCGATGAGCACGTTGCGGTGCAGGTGACGTGGGACTGTTACCAGGAGTTGATTGCTGCGTATCAGGATCCTGATCGTCGGGCGGGCAAGCTTCGACTGTTCAAGCTGGCCAAGCGGTTGCACCTGGGAATTCCTGACGGGCTCAAGGAGCTACGCTGCCCTAGGGCGCACGCTGTGGAAGCGGCGTAAAGACATCCTGGCGTACTTCGACACCGGCGCATCCAACGGGCCGGTCGAGGCCATCAACGGTCGTCTGGAGCACCTGCGCGGCATCGCCTTGGGTTTCCGCAACAAGGCGAACTACATCTTGCGATCGTTGATCCATTCCGGCGGGCTCCGGGAAGCGATCAACGCACTCTAAAACCGGAAGAGCCAGTAAAATACAACCCGGCCGGTCACCTGGTGACCCGTCCCTGCCACCACCGGTTCACCGCCCGGCGCGCGGGGTCCTCGAGCAGGGCGTAGCTCAACGCCGCCACGGGGATCGTCAACACCACCGTCGCCACGAGCACCAGCAGCATCTCCCCCTGGAACAGTCCGATCCCCAGCAGCGGGAACACCAGCGACAACATTGCCATGTGCCACAGGAAGATCGAGTACGACCACCGGCCCAAGGCCTGCATCACCGCCGAGTCCAGCACCCGCGACGCAGGTGCCACCGCCCACGGCACGATCAGGCACGCGGCGAAGACCAGGCCGTAGAAGTTACGGCGGGCGAACTCCCCGTCCCCCGCCGTCACCAGACCCTCCGGGCCGTCCAGCGCGGCGACGAGCACCGCGAGCACCGCGAGCAGCAACCACAGCCACCGTCGCCGCGCCCAGCGGCGCACGGCGTCCACCGTCCTTACGTGGCGTCCGTCCGCAGCGTCCTGCAGCCAGCCCTCCAATTCAGCGGCGAGCAACCCCACCCCGAACCAGGACAGGAACGCCCACGGCATGATGTGCGCGTTGACCGGTGCGCCGTGCCACGCGACGAACGGCCAGATATAACTCAGGCAGCCCACCGCCACGATCGCCGCCACCCGCACCCGCCGGCGGCGGCGTCCCACCGCCAGCGCCAGCAGCGGCATCAGCAGGTAGAAGAACATTTCCACGCACAACGACCACAGGTGCGTGAGTCCGCCGACCAGACCGTCCGGCACGTAATTCTGCAGCAACAAAAGGTTCGCCACCGTCGCCACCGGGCCCGGCGCCCCGCCCTCCGAGGCAACCGGGAACAGCAGCAGGACGACGACCACCGTGACCCAATACGCCGGCAGGATCCGCCCCAGACGTTTCACGTAGTACGCCCCCCACCTGGTCTCCGCGGCATGGCGACGCCACAACAGGAACCCCGACAAGGCGAAGAACACCGGGACGAAGAAGTCCAGGCGCGCCATCATCCGGTTGACCAGCCCGCCGGTGTCATTGCCCGTCTGGAAGGCCACATGGGCGACGATGATCCCCAACGCGGCGACCGCGCGCATCCCCTCCAGGGCGGGGAGGAAGGTTTTCCGGGACCGGCTCGTCTGGCTCATCGCCGATCAGGTTACCGTGGACGGGACGCCCCGCGCGCCCGTGCCGTCGGTGAACATCCGTCACCAGCGCCGGATTCCTGGCGCGTTCCTCCACGGCGTCGTAGTTTCAGCAGGTAAAGTAGCCGTGGATTCCCCGCTCGTTGACGTACACCAGGACAGGAACCAGACCCCCATGAAGAAGGTCTTCTCCCACCTCGCCATCCTCCTCGGCGCCGCTCTGCTGGTCATCGCGCTGGCACTGCCGAACTACGTCCTACCGAAGGGCAAGGTCATCCCGAAGGACATCGAATCGGCGACGGTCACGAAGGTCACCCCGGGGATCCTGACCGACGCCGGTGCGCTCGCCGCCGACGAACCGGTGGCCGGCAAGGAATCCCTGCCGGAGTGCCAGGGTGAGAACAAGGTCGTGAGCTGCTTCATCTGGCCGGAGACCGATATCCAGTCCCAGCGCTTCGTGCGCGCCCAGGATCCCACCGACGACGACGAGGTCACCCTCGAAGCCGGCGGCACCGTGTACCAGGCAGATCTGCCCGAGCCGGACAACCTGCTGTCCGCCGAGATCGACCGCGTGACCCTTGACCGCAAGACCGTCTACCCGGTCGACGAGCCCACCTCCTCGCTGAACATCACCGCCCCCGGGGTGGACGGCGGCAACGTCAACGAGGACGTCCCCCAGTTCACCCGCACCGGCCTGCAGTTCCAGTTCCCCTTCAACACCGAGAAGAAGGCCTACCCCTACTTCGACCACCGGTTGATGGAGACCAATGACATCGACTTCGTCGACCAGGAGAAGATGGACGGCGAGACGGTCTACCGTTTCGAGCAGCAGATCGGCCCGTCGGAGATGTACCCGAACGTGGAGGCCATGCTTAAGGGCGACGGAGAGCTCAGTGCCGCCGACCAGCAGTCCCTCGGCTCGCTGAAGCTGTCCTTCCCCGCGGCAAAGTGGGGCCTGACCCCCGACGAGGTCGAGGGATGGGATCCCGAGGACGAGGACGCTGCGGCGTCCGACGACGAGGACGCCGCGTCCAACGATGATGAGGACGCCGACCTCGGCCCGGAGGTCGAGATGAGCCGCTACTACACCGTGGACCGCACCCTGCGCGTGCAGCCGGACACCGGCGTGATCGTGCACGGCGCCGAGGAAGTGTGGATGTACTACGCCCGCGACGACGCCGAGGCCGAGGAGATGGCCCAGCCGGAGAACCGCGAGCGTGAACTGGCGAACCCGACCCGCACCGCCATGTACTACCCCGGCGAGTTCAACGACGAGACCCACGAGAACCAGATGAACCGCGCGAAGGACGGCCTGCGCTCGATGGACATCATCGGCACCTACGTCCCGTGGGGCGCGGGCATCATCGGTGTGATCCTGCTCGTCGTCGGGATCATCCTCGCCCGCTCGTCGGGCCGCCACCGCGGCTGACGTTCCCGCCCCGGCACCACCGGCACCACCGGGGCGACCGGGGTCGATAGGGGTCACCGGGCCCGGCCCCTAGAATCAGGACGATGACCACCCCGGCACCCACCCAGCCACCGCGTACGGCATCCCGCCGCGCACGGTGGCTGCTGCCGTTGTGGTGCGCGGTGCTGACCTGCGCGGTCCTGTGGCCCTTCGTGCTGACGCTGCTCAACCAGCTCAACCAGCTCGGTGCAGGCGGCGCACCGTCGCTGGTGCTCCGCGACATGGTCGTGCCCCACACCATGGCGCTGAACGACCTCGCCACCGGACGCGACGGCCTGCCGCGCGCCGTCCCCCAGGACACCGTCCTGGCCTGGTTGTCGCCGCTGATTCCCCCGCCGGTGACGGTCAGCGTGCTGATGCTCGCCGCCGGCTGGATCGGTGCGCTGGGTGCCGCCGCCCTCGCCCGGCACGTCGGGGGCAACTGGGTGGCCATGGCCATCGCCCCGGCGTTGACCCTGTGGAGCCCCTTCGTCGCCGAGCGGCTGCTACAAGGCCACTGGTCGGTGGTGGCCGCCGGGATGTTGCTGCCCACCGTCGCACTCACCGCGATGCGTGGCACGCGTGGCTCGCTACTCGCCCTCGTGCTGCTCATGGCGGTGTGCGCGCTCACCCCGACGGGCCTGGTGCTCGCGGTGGTGACGGCGCTGGTGGCGTCCGGCAGTCTGCGCCGCAAGGCGCTGGTCGCCGGCACTGCGGTGGTGCTCGCCCTGCCGTGGGTCGTCCCCACGCTACTCAACGCCGGTGCCTCGGCAGCGCGGTCGGACGCCGCGGGTGCGGCGCTATTCGCCGCGCGCGCCGAACCCGGGGTGGGGACGCTCGGGGCGCTGGCGGGGCTCGGCGGCATCTGGAACGCCGAGGCCGTCCCTGCCTCCCGCGAGGCCCTCGCCCCGCTGAGCACCGGTGCCGGGGTGGTCCTGGCGCTCGCCGCCTGCGTGGTCGCCGGGGTACTGGTGCGACGCCGCACGCTGCGCTGCGTCCCGCTGGTATGCCTGGCGGGCCTGGCCGTGCTGCTGCCCGCGGTGGCGGCCACTCCCCCCGGCGTGGCGGTGCTCGGCTGGTTCGTCGAGAACCTCCCCGGCGCGGGCCTGGTGCGCGACACCCAGAAGTTCGTGGTCCTTGCCCTGCCCGGGGCGGTGGTGCTGCTGGCCTGCGGGCTGCGCGCGACGCGTCGGGGCACGTGGGCGGGTCTGGGCGTCCTGCTGCTGGTGTGGGCGGGCGTGCCCGCCCTGCCGCGCGACGTCGCCGACGTCGCCCCCGTGCAGTTGGACGCCGCCTACGCCGAGGCGTCCGACGAGGTCGCGCGCTGGCAAGAAGAGAACGGGGGGACGGCGCGGACGCTGCTGTGGCCGCCGGGCAGCTACCGCATGGTCGCGGGGCGTCCGGCGCTGGATCCGGCGTTGAAGATGGTGCCCGGCGCGCCTGTCGACCCCGGGTACCTGATCGTGGACGGCCAGCTCGTCGACGGGGACCCGGACACCGTGGCCACGCTCACCGAGGTGGCGTCCGGTGAGGACCGGCTCGCCGAACGGGGCGTGGACCTGGTGCTGGTGCAGGATGGCGCGGATTCCGACGCAGCGGACGCGGCAGACGCGGTGCTGGAGCAGCACCGCGAGATCTGGGCGTCCGACGGGTGGCGGCTGTACGAAGTGACAGGCTAGCGGCGAGGCAGCGCGCGGGTCACTCCAGTTCGATCTTGCGGTTCCAGGAGTAGTAGGTGCGCCACAGGCAGACCAGCACGAGGATCGCCATCGACGGGACGAAGCCGAGCGGCATCGGAGAGTCGTAGGGGTCATAGACGTCTGGGGAGGTGTTTATTTCGTCGAGCAGGCTGTAGTTGCCCAGCGTCCAGCCCGACGCGTTCTCGCTGAGGCCCACGGGGATGACGAACAGGCCGATCAGCGCCACGGCCTGGGCGACCATGCCCAGCAGGAAGAACACCAGCACCGGGCCGCCGGGGCCGAGGGTCTGCAGCCACCGCTCCTTGCCCACCGAGATCGAGAAGTAATACTGCACCGGTGCAGAAAGCATGGCCAGGTAACCGGCCACGATCACCCCGATGATCAGCCAGGCCGGCAGGCCGGAGTCGCCGAAGGCGGCCCAGAACTCGTCCAGCATCTCGCCGAGGCCGGCGATCTTCGGGTCACGGATCGAGAACCCGGTGTAGAGCACGCAGCCGAGCAGTACCGTGACCACCAGGCTGACGGTGCTCACCAGCGCCGCCCACAGCAGCTTCACCGTGAGGATCCTGCTGCCCTTCACCGGCAGGGTCTGAGTGAGGTAACCGGTCGCGCCGTAGCTGGAACGCCAGTAATCCACGGCCAGCAGGATCTGCACCACCGGAGTGAAAGCCATGACCAGCATCATGCCGAAAGCCGCGGCCAGCGGGCTGAAGAGAGTCCAGTCCATGAAGGTCAGCACCGAGCAGAGCAGCACGCCGAGGGTGGCCAGGCCGTTGGCGATGCCGAGCAGCGAGCGCGTGCGCAGCCACTCATAACGGAAGAGGGTCGAGGTCGGGGTTGTGGTTGTTGCGGTGCTCATCGGTACTCCTCCCGAAAGATGCCGTCCAGGCTGGTGCCATGGTGTGCGCGCAGGTCATCGGCACTGCCCTGGAGCAGCACATGTCCATAACGCATCATCACCACCGCGTCGAGCATCGGCTCGAGGTCGTGGACGAGGTGTGTGGAGATCAGCAGCAACGAGTCCGGCGAGAGGTTCGCCATGATGCTCCTGAGGATCGAGTCGCGGGCGGAGGGGTCCACCCCGGAGATCGGTTCGTCGAGCAGGTAGACCGGCACCCGGCGCGACATGGCGATCGCGACCTGCACCTTCTCCCGCATGCCCTTGGAGAGCTGTTTGATGCGCAGTTCCTCGTCGATGCCGAAGTCGGCGATCATCGCGCGGGCCTTGTCGGCGTCGAAGTCGGCGAAGTAGTCCGACCACATCCGCAGGCAGAAGCCGACTTTGTGGGACGGGGAGAGGAAGCCGGCGTCTGGCAGGAAAGAGACCAGGGCCTTCGACTCCGGTCCGGGTGCGTAGCCGGCCACGGTGACGTCCCCGTCGTAGCCGGCGAGCACGCCGGCCAGGGTCTTGAGCAGGGTGGTCTTGCCGCAGCCGTTCTCGCCGAGCAGGCCCACGATCTGCCCCGGGTTCAGCTCCAGGTCCACGCCGGTGAGCGCGACCCGCTTGCCGTAGGTCTTGCCGAGTCCGCGGGTGCGGACGAGTGGTTGGTTGTTTGGCTGGTTGATGGTGTCGTTCACGGTCACTCCTCGTGTCCTGTCCACCTCGTGGTGACGAGGTGTGTCGCTTGGTCCCGGTCCAGTCCGAGGCCGCGGACGCGTCGGACGAAGTCGTCGACGGCGCCGTCGGCGAGCGCGTGGCGCTCGTCGTCGATGCGTCCTGCGTCGTCGGTGACGAAACGTCCTGCGGTGCGCTCGGTGCGGCACAGCCCGGTGCGTTCGAGTTCGGCCAGCGAGCGCTGGACGGTGTTGGGGTTGACCCCGAGTTCGGCCGCCAGCTCGCGGACGCCGGGGAGACGTTCCCCCGGGGTCCATGCGCCGGTGACGATGCGCCGCGAGAACTCCTGGAGCAGCTGGTTCCAGATCGGGGACGAGTTGTCGAACTCCACGGCCACCTCCTCTATGTGTCCCACAGGCGACGCTCTCTTGTTCGCCTGTATTAGGTATCTAATACAGTGACACGGTGAAGCGTTTTTGTCAACGGTCCCCCGTGCCGGAGTTTGGGGCCACGAACTCCGAAAAACGTGCTTTCGCACTCTGTGACCAGCCGCTAAAGTCACTGCCCGACGCCCGCGGCACACCGCCGGCGTCACCCTGTGTGAAGGGGAGTAGTTCCCGGTCGTCCGCGACCGGAGGTGTGTCGACACACCGGCCGTCCCGCACGGCCCGGCGCATCACCTGTGCCTCATCTGCGCAGCAGCTGTTGACAGGCGAACGAGACCTTCGGCCCAGCCCCCGTGCCCGAACCACCGGAACTGCCGGAACTGCCGAAGAAGAGGTCCCTCCCCCATGACAACCACCCAGCTCCTGCTCATCGCCCTGGGCGTCTCCGCCGACGCCTTCGCCGTGTCCGTCGTCCAGGGCACCACCATCCGCGAACACGTGATGCGCCGCATCCTGCTGCTCTCCGTGGTCTTCGGCGTGTTCCAGGCGGTCATGCCACTGATCGGCTGGGCGGTGGGGTCCTCGGTCGCCGGATTCGTCGAGAGCATCGACCACTGGATCGCCTTCGCCATGCTCGCCGGCATCGGCACGAAGATGATCGTCGACACCGTCCGCGAGGGACGCGGGGACGGTGCGGACGGCGCGGGCGGCGCGGACGGTGGTGGCGGGGGCACCGCGCCCGCGACGTCCTTCACCGTGCGCGCCGTGCTCACCCTCGGCATTGCGACCAGCATCGACGCCCTCGCCGTGGGCATCGGCTTCGCGCTGGTGCCGATCAACATCCTGGTCGCCGTGGCCCTGATCGGGGCGACGACGTTCCTGGCGTCCCTCGCCGGCGGCTGGCTCGGCCACCACGGCGGACGCCGGCTGGGGCGTCCAGCGACGTTCATCGGCGGGCTCGTGCTCATCGGGATCGGCGCGTCGATCCTCGTCGAGCACCTCACCGCCTGACGAGCCCGCCTGCCTCACCCCATGTCACCTGAGTCATGCCCCAGGTCGAAAAATGGCCATTTCCCGACCTGGGGCATGACTCAGCTGACGAGTTCCCCGAGCAACTCCTCCCAGCGGGCACCTGTGCGCTCCCAGGAGAACGTCCCGGCGCGAAGCCGCGCATTCTCCCCCAGCTCGGAGAGCAGGGCCGGGTCGTCCAGCAGGTGCCCAAGGGTGTTGATCAGCCCGCCCTCCGAGTCCACGAGCACGCCCGTCGCCCGCGGACCGTCCGCAACCACGCTGTCGCGCAGCCCGGCAGACGTGCTGTACCCCAGCGTGGGCACGCCGTGCAGGCCCGCCTCGATGACCGCCAGCCCCCAGCCCTCCTTGCGACTCGGCAGGATATGCAGCGCCGCCCGCGCCAGGATCCGGTGCTTGACCTCCTCGGAGACGTGCCCGTGGAACACCACGTGCCCGGATACCCCCAGGTCGTCGGCATGACGCCGCAACTTCTCCGACCACCACCCGTCACCGATGACATCCAGGACGGTGTCCGGGTGGGCGGGCAGGACGGCGGCCAGGGCGTCCAACGCATGCTCGAGCTGCTTGTGCGGCACCAGCCGCGACAGGGTGACCAGGTGGGTCGGTTCGTCCTGCGCGCGGCTGAGGTTGCTCCCGTCGAGGTCCCCGAGGTCCTGGTCCCCTAGGTCCGGCGGGACGTCCACCCCGTTGCGGATCACCCGGATGCGCGCGCGGTCCACGCCCAGCTCCACGAGCTCCTCCGCGCTCGGCTCCGACACCGTCACATACGGTGACCTGCGGTGCAGCCAGGGCGAGAGCCGCGACTCGATGAACCAGCCCACCCGGGAAAGTACGGGGCCGGCGACGGGCCACTGCTCGCGATGGCAATGGTGGGTGAGCAGCACCGTGGGCACGTCTCTGCCGACCAGGGCGCGGGCGAAGAAGGGCACACCATTCTGGGTGTCGACGACGATGTCCGGGCGGTCTGCACTCTTCCCCACACCCCACGGCAGCCGGGCGCGCAGCATGTACCACCAAGCCCGCGGGTACACGGTGAAACTCCCGCCGCCGCGCAGGTAGGTCACCCCATTGCGCTGCTCACGCGCGGCGGAACCTGGGTAGCGGGCCGTGCGGAACGTGACCTCATGCCCCCGGCCCACGAGATACTCGGCGACGTGCTCGAGGTAGACCTCGCTGCCACCGCCCTCGGGGTGGCGGGAGTCGCGCCAACACAGCAACAGAACCTTCATGACCGTTCTCACGATACAGGCCGCGCGGTATGAGACCGGTGGCACACGTCGGTCACGGCGCGCACCGCCGGCTGCCTGCTGCCCTCGGCATTGCCCTCGGCGCGCACCTTGAGCCCTCAGGTCGCTCCGAGGCCCCGTCAGCGACCTGAGGGCTCAAGGTGCCGGCCGCGCTAAGGCTGCTCGGCAACCCATTGCCGACGCAGCTCACCAATGGTCGACGAGAGTTCGTCGCCGATCACGGGGAGCGCGCCAAAGGCCCCACCAAGATACTGCTTTTCCAGGTTGCTCCGCTGCCCGATACGGAACTCGTCCAGGCAGGTGAGCGAGGACTCCGCGTCCACCTTCTCGACCAGCCACACGACACTCGGCGGCAGGTGTTCGCTCAGCGTGTTCCCCAGTGGCGTCACCTCATGCGACGTGTAGACCAACTGGGCACCTGAGGGGTTCGTGGTCTCATCGAGGAAGAGGTCGATGAAGTACCGCACCAGCGCCGGATGCATGCTCGCATCGAGTTCGTCGATCACCAGAACCTCACCGGTGACCAACGACCTCACTGCCGTCAGCGCCAGGTCCAGCCAGAAACGGGTACCGCGGGATTCGTCCTGTTCCTTCAGGAGGAAGTCGCCCGCCGTGGCGGAGTGGGTGAATTCAAGGCGCCTGATGACGTCGTTCACCTTCTCCGCCAGGCGGGGGTCCTGGTCGATGACGCCGGCATCCGTCGACGTGCCCGCACGCTTGGAGTGGAGGACTTCCTGCACGGATTCGAGGAGCTCGACAAGCTCCTGTGGCATCTTGTCCTTGCGAATATCCACCGAGGTCACGCCGATATCCGCCGCCCGGAGCACGGCGTGGGCGGCTGTCCGCCATCCGGGATCCACCATGAGTTTGAGCAACTCCGTGTGTGCCTCCGTACTCTCCGGTCCCGAGCCTGGGGCAGGTGCCACGGCAAGGCATTCGGTCCACCAGGTCACAGCCGGGAAATAGGGGCCCGGGTCGCGGACCAGCGACCAGGCGGAGAGAACCAGTGTCCACGGTCGCAGGAACGCCTCGATGTTCTGCTGCGCAGCTTTGGACAGCCCCGAGTGGCGTCCGAACTCGATGCTCGCTCCGGTCCTTGTATAGAGACGACGCCAGTGGGAACTACCACCCTCACCACCCACGGCCTCGAGGTGTTCGTCCTCAATCCCCTCTCCGGTGAGCGTGACAGACCAGCGGAATCGGATGCCGTCGCGGACGTACTCCACCTCGAAGAATGTCGCCCGCTCCTTGCGCAGGGCATGCGGGGTACGGAGCAATTGCGCAGAGCGGGAGGACTGCACGGATTCGGCGACCGCGCGCCGAAGCGCCTCCAACGCCATGAGCACCGTTGTTTTGCCGGAGGCGTTGGGGCCGTAGAGCCCCGCGATGCGTTCGGTGTTGTCACGCCACTCGCCGGTTTTCGGCAGGTTTGTGGTGAAGGCTCGCTTCTGCAGGTCGAGGACGGCAGGGTCAGCGAAGGAACGGTAGTTCTCTATCGTCAGACTCAGTAACATGCACCTGACAGTACAGAGATAGCGTCATAATGGCACTTTTTTAATCGTAGAACACCTTTCTCCGCACGAATACGGACCATGTGAGATGATGACGGCATGCCCGTACCTCCCGCACTGCGCCCGTTGCGTCGCCACGCCACGCTGCGCCGGTCCCTCGGCCTGCTCGGCGACTTCCGCTTCGAGCAGAGCGACCCGGACCGTTTCTACGGGCACCTCGCCGAGGACACCGTCCGACTGATCAATGACCTGCAGGACGGCGCGACCGGGGAGTCGCTCGCCGGGTGCCGCATCCTCGACGTCGGCGGCGGCCCGGGCTACTTCGGACGCGCCTTCGCCGCGGCCGGCGTAGCGTCCGGCGACTACGTGACCTGCGAGCCGGACGTCGGAGAGATGGCGGCGGCGGGCATCCGGCTGCAGTCCTCGGTGCGAGGATCGGGCATGGACCTGCCGTTCGCCGACGACGTCTTCGACGTCACCTACTCCTCCAACGTCGCCGAGCACGTGGCCGAGCCGTGGCGCATGGCGGACGAGATGCTGCGCGTCACCCGGCCCGGCGGGCTGATGATCTTCTCCTATACCTGCTGGTTGGGTCCGTTCGGCGGGCACGAGACGGGTCTGTGGGAGCACTACGTGGGCGGGGAGTTCGCCGCCGGACGCTACGAGCGTCGCCACGGTCACCCGCCGAAGAACCGCTGGGGTGAGAGCCTGTTCGACGTATCGTGCGCCGACGGGCTGCGCTACGCAGCGCAGGCGCAGGACGCTGACCTCCTCGCCGCGTTCCCCCGCTACCACCCGTGGTGGGCGTGGTGGATGGTGCGCGTCCCCTGGTTGCGCGAGGTGGCGGTGTCGAACCTGGTGCTGGTGATGCGACGGCGGTGATGCCGGGCCCTGTCACCTCACGTCCCCTCACGTCACTTGTAGCTTGACGATACAAAAGCGCAGGAAGAAGGCACCCCCGACCTCACCGGAATGCCACGCGCAACCAGATATGACGATAGAGTGATCGGCGACACATGTTGCACACCGATGTCGTCGCACCAACAAGTGAGGCAAGTGAGGACCGTCATGACGAACACCAGCATCCCCGAGGCTTTCATCTACGAAGCCGTCCGAACCCCGCGTGGTAAAGGCAAGCCCGGTGGCAGCCTCCACACCGTGAAACCCGTTGACCTGCTCAGCGGCCTTATCACCGAGATCCTCGAGCGCAACCCGGGCCTGGACCCGGCTGCGGTGGGCGACGTCATCTCCGGCGTCGTCACCCCGGTCGGTGACCAGGGCATGGACATCGCCCGCACCGCGGCCCTCAACGCCGGCCTGCCGTACTCGGCGACGGGACTGCAGGTCAACCGCTACTGCGCCTCCGGCCTCACCGCCCTGAACCTGGGTGCGATGAAGGTCCGCTCCGGCTGGGACGACCTCGTCCTCGCCGGTGGCGTGGAGTCGATGTCGCGCGTGCCGATGGGTTCCGACGGCGGCGCGCTGGCCATGGACCCGGAGACCTCCTTCGCCAACGACTTCATCCCGCAGGGCATCTCCGCCGACCTCATCGCCACGCTCGACGGCGTCGACCGCGAGCAGCTCGACGCCTACGCCTCACGCTCCCACGAGCGCGCCGCGACGGCGTGGCAGGAAGGACGCTTCGACGGCTCCGTCGTCCCGGTCAAGGACCGCAACGGCGTGACGCTGCTGGACCGCGACGAGACGATCCGTCCCGGCACCACCCCGGAGAAGCTCGCCGGCCTGCGTCCGGCCTTCGCCGGCATCGGCGACCAGGGCGGCTTCGACGCCGTCGCGCTGACCAAGTACCCGCAGGTCGAGGCCATCAACCACGTGCACCACGGCGGCAACTCCTCGGGCATCGTCGACGGCGCCTCGCTGCTGATGATCGGTTCCGAGGCCGCCGGTGCGAAGAACGGGCTGACCCCGCGCGCCCGCGTCGTCGCCGCGGTGACCACCGGTGTGGAGCCCACGATCATGCTCACCGCCCCGGCACCGGCCGCCCGCGCCGCCCTGGAGCAGGCCGGCCTCACCGCCGACGACATCGACGTCTGGGAGATCAACGAGGCGTTCTCCTCCGTCGTCCTGCGCGCGCAGCGTGACCTGAACATCCCGGACGAGAAGCTCAACATCAACGGTGGCGCCATCGCCATGGGCCACCCGCTGGGTGCCACCGGTGCGATGATCACCGGCACCGCCGTCGACGAGCTGCACCGCACGGGCGGACGCTACGCCCTGATCACCCTCTGCGTCGCCGCGGGCATGGGTGTGGCCACCATCATCGAACGCGTCTAGACCACCGCCGAACACCGAACTGCCGAACACCGAACTTCTGTAGGAGAACAACTCATGAGCGACAACATCATCGCCTGGGAGACCGACGGCAACGGCGTGGTCACCCTCACCATCGACGACCCCAACTCCCCCGTCAACACCATGAACGCCGCCTTCGAGACCTCCCTGGCGGAGATCGCGGAGAAGCTGCGCACCGGTGTCGAGGCCGGCGAGGTCACCGGCGTGGTCGTCACCAGTGCGAAGAAGACCTTCTTCGCCGGCGGCGACATCAAGACCATGATCACCGCCACCCCGGCCGACGCAGAGGCCCTCACCACCTCCATCAACCAGATGAAGGCAGATATGCGCAGCATCGAGACCCTCGGGGTCCCGGTCGTCGCCGCGCTCAACGGCACCGCCCTCGGCGGCGGCCTGGAGATCGCCCTGGCCACCCACCACCGCATCGCCGCGGACACCAAGGGTGCCAAGTTCGGCCTGCCCGAGGTCACCCTCGGCCTGCTGCCCGGTGGCGGCGGCGTGGCGCGCGTGACCCGCATGCTCGGCATTCAGGACGCCCTGATGAAGGTGCTGACCACCGGACGCCAGTTCAGCGCCGACGCCGCCAAGGATGCCGGCCTCATCGACGAGATCGTCCCCGCCGACGGGCTCATCGACGCGGCGAAGGCGTGGATCGCCTCCAAGCCCGAACCGTCCCAGCCCTGGGACCGCAAGGGCTACCGCATGCCCGGCGGCACCCCGACCACCCCGGCGCTGGCCGCGATGCTGCCCAGCTTCCCCGCCAACGTCACCAAGCAGATCAAGGGCGCCCCGATGCCCGCCCCGCAGGCGATCCTCTCCGCCGCCGTCGAGGGCGCCCAGCTCAAGCGCTTTGAGGACGCCACGGCCGTGGAGACCCGCTGGTTCGTCTCCCTAGTCACCGGCCCCACCTCGAAGAACATGATGCAGGCCTTCTTCTTCGACCTGAACCACTGCAACGGCGGCGGCTCGCGTCCCCTGCAGGCCGACGGCACCCCGTACCCGAAGACCGAGTTCCGCAAGGTCGGCGTCATCGGTGCCGGCATGATGGGTGCCGGCATCGCCTACGTGGCGGCGAAGGCCGGCATCGAGGTCGTCCTCAAGGACATCTCCGAGGAGAACGCGCAGAAGGGCAAGGCCTACTCCGAGGGCCTGGAGGCCAAGGCCCTCAAGCGTGGCAAGACCACCGAGGAGAAGTCCGCCGCCCTGCTCGGCCGCATCACCCCCACCGCCGACTACGCCGACCTGTCGGACGTGGACCTGGTCATCGAGGCCGTCTTCGAGAACACCGAGCTCAAGCACAAGGTCTTCGCCGAGATCGAGGCCGCCGTGCCGTCCACCGCCGTGCTGGGCTCCAACACCTCGACCCTGCCGATCACCGGCCTGGCCGAGGGCGTGGACCGCCCGAACGACTTCATCGGCCTGCACTTCTTCTCCCCCGTGGACAAGATGCCGCTCATCGAGATCATCTCCGGCGAGAAGACCGACCCGGCCATCCTGGCCAAGGCCCTGGACTTCTCCCGCCAGATCCGCAAGACCCCGATCGTGGTCAACGACTCGCGCGGCTTCTTCACCTCCCGCGTGATCGGCACCGTGCTCAACGAGGCGATGCGCATGCTCGTCGAGGGCGTGGACCCGGCCGTCATCGAGGCCGCCGGACGCCAGGCCGGCTACCCCGCCCCGCAGCTGCAGCTGCAGGACGAGCTGAACCTGAAGCTGGCCCGCAAGATCGGTGCGGAGACCACAGCCGCCGCCGAGGCCGCCGGCGTCACCGTCGACGATGGCGGCGTGAACGCACTGGTGGACGCCATGCTCGACGAGTTCGAGCGCCCCGGCAAGCTCGAGGGCAAGGGCTTCTACGAGTACGACGAGAACGGCCGCCGCGCCGGCCTGTGGACCGGACTGCGCGGCGAGCTCCGCGAGAAGCTCGGTGTGACGCCGGTGGACGTTCCGGACGGCGAGGCGGCCACCGCCGGTGCCGACCTGGACTCCACCGCAGCGTCCGGCGCGTCCGGCGTCCCGACGCTCAACGACCTCATCGAGCGCATGCTGTTCATCGAGGCCCTGGAGACTCAGCGCTGTGTGGACGAGAACGTGCTGACCTCGGACGCGGACGCCAACATCGGCTCCATCCTGGGCATCGGCTACCCGGCCTGGACCGGCGGCTCCCGCCAGTTCATCACCAACTACGCCCGCCCGGCGGCCGCCGCACTGCCGTCCGACGCCGGCGAGGACTACCCCACCAGCGGTGTGGCCGGCTTCGTCGCCCGCGCCGAGGAGCTCGCCGCCGCCTACGGTGAGCGCTTCGCTCCGGTGGCGTCGCTGAAGGGCTAGTTTCGCACGCCCCGCACGAACTGCAACAGCAGCAACGACGGTTTCTGTCTGTCATTCCGGTCGAAGTGAAGACTTCGCAGTGAATTTCAGACAGAAACCGTCGTTCTGCATTCTGGCACCACGGACCCCGGGAAAGCGGCTATATTGACGGGCAACCGGTTTCACCCCCACCCGTCCGGAAGGCCTCTGCGTGTTTGATTCTGTCGTCGACTGGGCGGTGTCCCTGATGGACACGCTCGGCGCCGTCGGCGTGGGGTTGGCGATCCTCCTGGAGACCGTATTCCCGCCGGTGCCCAGCGAGTTCGTCCTGCCGATGGCCGGGTTCACCTCCACCATCGGCCAACTGAACGTGTGGGCGGTGTTCCTCGCCGCCACGGTCGGGTCCATGATCGGCGCGTGGCTGCTGTACTGGCTGGGCATGGTGGTCGGTGCGGAGCGGCTGCGCGCCATCGCCGAAAAAATGTGGCTCACCGAGGGCGAGGACGTGGACAAGGCGCTGCACTGGTTCGACCGATTCGGCGAGGCGACGATCCTGTTCGGACGTATCGTGCCAGGAGTGCGCAGCCTGGTGTCGATCCCGGCAGGCGTGCACCGCACTCCCCTGGTGAAATTCTCGGTGTTGACCCTGCTGGGCTCCAGTGTGTGGAACGGGGTGCTGATCTGGTTAGGCGTGGCCCTGGGGGACAACTGGACGGCGGTATCGGCCACCATCAACAAATACGACGTATGGGTATATGTCGCCGTCGGCCTCTTCGTGGTGGGGGTGCTGGCAGCCTTGGTGGTGCGCGACCGTCGGCGTAAAGCGCGGGCCGTGAACAACGGTTCATGACCGCGACCGACCTGCGACAGAACCGCCGACGTCCCCGTCAGCAGGGACGCTGACGGGGACGGACGTTAAAACATGGTGGGCACCGGCCCTGGAGGGGCGGGCTTTTAACCGACCTTGAACTCCTCGGAGTTGATCGCCTTCGCGGCGGTCTCTTCCTTCTCGGCGTTCTTGAACTCGAGGATGGTGTCCTCGTGGTTGTGGCTGTACGCCTTCTGGCCCTTGCCCTCGGCGCGGCGCTTGAGCAGCTCCTCGCGCTGCTCCAGCGGGGTCTTCGGGTTACCGAACATGCGCCGGGCGACCTCCGGGGTGTAGACCCTCGGTGTCTCGGCGGGGATGCCCAGGATCGCCGGAGCGATGTAGCGCTCGGCGCGCGGGCAGATCCGCTTCACGATGGCCATGACCAGGCGGGGGAACGTGTTCGCCACCGCGAGGATCGGCTTCCACAGGGCGAACATCGCCGCATCCATCGCCTTGGACTGCTTCAGGCCCGCCATGCCGCGCATCCAGTGCGGGTAGGTGGCGATCACGCTGCGGCGGAAGAAGGGACGGCCGATGGCGCGCAGCGGCTTGGGCAGGTCCACGAAGGCGTTCTCGAAGGCGTCGAGGATCTCGCTGATGTTGTGCACCGCCGCCTCGGAGGCCGAGAGCTTCTCGCGCCAGCTGTCGAGGTAGGCCTGCACCTCACCACGGGTGCGCGGCACCTCGTCCATGTTGATGGGCTGGAACTGTGCGGCGATACCCATCTGCGCCCAGTACTCGTTCTCCTCGTCGCGGGAGAGCTTGCCGGGGCCCATCTTCTCGTAGGTGTAGAGGATGGAGTGCCACGCGGTCACCAGGATCCAGAGCTGCGAGGACGGCTTGTTCGCCTCGTAGTCGTTGCCGGTCACCGGGTTGATCCCGTAGGAGCGGTCGTGGACCTTCATGAGGATGTCGGACATCCGGGTCACGGTCTGTGCGTCGGCGAAGGTCACCGCCGCGAAGTACTCCATGGTGCGGTCGTAGCGCACGGGCATGCGCTTGATGACCTGGCCGGAGGCGTCAACGGCGGCGACGAGGTCCGGGTCGAGGTGCTCGATGGTCACCGCACGGAAGAAGCCGTGCAGTGCAGAGGTCGGGAAGGTCCAGACCTTCCAGGTCACCGACCCGGGGCCGAAAAAGCCCTCGTCGGCGCGAGTGAGGACGTCACCCTTGCCACCTCGGCGGAAGATCCTGCCGAGGGTTCCGTTGGTAGTCTCTGTGCTGGCGTCCGTCGTGTCGGTGGCATCACCGGTGTAGGGGCAAGACATGATGTCCTCCTTCGTGGTTGCGGTGGCTGTCAGCCGACCTTGTAGCCGTCTGCGTTGAGGGTTTCCTCGGCGGTCTCGACCGACTCGGCGTTCTTGAACTCGAGGATGGTGTCCTCGTGGTTGTGGTCGTAGGCCTTCTGACCCTTGCCCTCCGCGCGCTTGCGCAGCAGTTCTTCGCGCTGCTCCAGCGGGGACAGCGGGTTGCCGAACATCCGGCGGGCGACCTCGGGGGTGTAGACCTTGGGCGACTCCGCGGGGTATCCGAACAGGATCGGCTCGTAGAACCGGGCCGCCCGCGGGCAGGTCCGCTTGACCAGCCACATCATCAACCGCGGCTCGACCTGCATCGCCTTGTAAATCGGCTTCCAGACGGCGATGGACAGTTCGTCCATGATCCGGGAGGTCTGGTGGAGGCCCATCATCTTGCGCATCCAGCGCGGGTAGGTGGCGATCACACTGCGGCGCAGGACCGGCCGGCCGACCTTCTGCAGCCACTTCGGCACGTCCGGGTGGATGGTCTCGAACCCGTCGAGGATGTGGCTGATGTTGAACACGGCGGCCTCGGAGGCAGAGAGCTTCTCGCGCCAGCCGTCGAGGTAGGCCTGCACCTCACCGCGGGTCCGGGGCAGGTCCTCCTGGTTGATCGGCTGGAACTTCGCCGAGATCGCCATCTGGGCCCAGTACTCGTTCTCCTCGTCACGGGAGAGCTTGCCGGGTCCGAACTTCTCGTAGACGTAGAGGATGGAGTGCCAGGCGGTGACGTGGATCCACAGCTGGGAGGACGGACGGTTCGCCTCGAAGTTGTTCCCGGTCACCGGGTTAACCCCGTAGGAGCGGTCGTGGACCTTCATGAGGATGTCGGACATCCGGGTCACGGTCTGCGCATCGGCGGCGAGGATGGCCGCGAAGTACTCCATGGTGCGGTCATAACGGGTCGGCGTGCGCTTGATGACCTGGCCGGACTCGTCGACTGCAGCGACGAGGTCGGGGTCCAGGTGCTCAATGGTGACCGCGCGCGCGAAACCATGCAGGGCCGAGCCCGGGAAACCCCAGACCTTCCACGCGACCGAGCCGGGGCCGAAGAAGCCCTCGTCGGCGCGGGTGAGCTTGTCGTTCTTCCCACCGCGCACGCTGCGTCCGGAGGACTTCTTGGCCGCCCCCTCCTTCGGGGCCTCGCTGGCCGAGGACGCGGAAGAGGTCGAGGAAGAGGTAGTAGCAGAATCGTCGGTCGGTGCCGCGTCGTCAGTCGCGGTCCCCAGCAGGTCAGTGTCGTCGCCAGTGTAGGGGCAAGACATGGTGTCCTCCGTCATGTAGTCGTGTATCTGTAGTGATCGTCACAGAATCATAGCCGAACGAAAATCATTATGGAAGCGAATTCGGCAATGAATTGTGTCGGACATCACTCAGAGAGCCCCCTCCCTGACCCCCGCTACCGGTCGAGCGCGTGACTCCCCGCAACGCCGCTGGTCCGGCCGTCCTCCCCGTCACCGGCGCCGTCCCCGTCACCGTCCCCGTCACCGTCCCGCTCGGCAACCTCCTGGTCGACGTGCTCTGCCACTTCGGCGGCCTCCCGCACGGTCCGGGCGCGCTCCACGTCGCGGGCGAACTTGTCTTCCGCCTTCTCGATGGCCACGGTGTCACGCGCCTCGAGCTGCAGGTTCTCCTCCGCCGGCAGACCCGCCTTGAGCTGGCGCACCCGCTCGACTTCACTGTCCACGACCGCGCCGAACAGCAACACAATGTTCACGATGAACAGCCACAGCATCAGGATCACCACGCCGGCGAGCGTGCCGTAGGTGGCGTTGTAGTTGCTGAAGTTCACCACGTAGAAGAAGAACGCCAGGGACGCCAGGATCGCTCCGCCGATGGCCAGGACTGCACCGGTGCTAATCCACCGCATCCCGCGGACGCGGATGTTCGGCGTGGTGCGGTAGAGCAATCCCACCAGCATGATCACGACCGCGGCGATCACGAACCAGCGGGCCACGCCCCAGATCCGCAGCGCGGTCTCCTCCAGCCCCACGGCCGAGCCGAGTAGTTCGGCGAGCGGCCCGGACAGACCGAAGGCCACCACTCCCAGCGCCACGAGCAGCAGCAGGAAGGCGGTGAGCAGGTACATCTGCAGGTTGTACTTGACCAGACCGCGCCCCTCCGACGCCTCGTAGATACTGTTCATCGCCCGGCCGAACGTCTTGACGTAGCCGGACGCCGTCCACAGCGTGGTCAGCAGACCGATGACCAGGCCCAACCCGGCGGACGGGGTGGTCAGGATCGTCTGCAGCACCGGCTCGACCGCGCCCCACGTGGACTCCGGAACGATCGTCTGTGCCTCGTCGAGCATGGAGACCACCGTCTCCTCGCTCTGACCGAACAGGCCCAGGATCGACACCAGGGCGATCAGCGCAGGGAACAGGGCGAGCAGCGTGCGGAAGGTCAGGCTGCCGGCGAGGTCGATGCAGCCGCAGGCGATGAAGCGCCGGAAAGACCGGCCGGGGATGTACCGCCAGGCCGGTGGGGAGGAATTTGCTGAAACGTCAATGGCCACAGGCTATCGAAATATCATTCACAGCGGGTAACCAGGGCAGTCCGCCGCGCGCGGCTACTCCCCCTTCTTCACCGCGATCACCCAGCCGGCGTCCCCCGCGGTCTCGAACTGCGTGACCTCGTGGCCGTCCGTCGCCGCCCACCGCGGCAATGCGTCGGTCGCCTGGGTGCAGTCGAACTCGATGACGAGCTCCTCGCCCACCCCGATCCGCTTGATCGCGTCCTTCGCCTCGATCAGCGGGAACGGGCACACCGCGCCGAGCGTGTCCATCTTCCACCGCCCGTCGCCGAGATCGGTGAGCCCACCGGCGTCGGACGCCGCGACGACGCCGAGCGCCGAGGCGTCCAGCGCCGGCGCGGTAAGGACGCCGGACGCAGAGATGCCCGACGCGACGGACGGTGCTGCCGGTGCCGGCGGCACCGCCGCCGAGACGTCCTGCGCCGTCGGTGCGTCCTGCGCGTCCTGCGCGTCCTGCGGGTTGTAGGGCTGGTCCGGCTTCAGCCAGATCTTCGCCGCCAGCCCCACGCCGAGCGCGATCGCGACGATGCCGACCCAGCCCTGGTAACTGAACAGCGAGGTCTGCACCATGCCGTTGCCCACCGTGCAGCCGCCGGCCCAGACCGCGCCGACGCCCATCATCGTGCCGCCGGCGACCGAGCGCACCGCCTGGCGACCGTCCGGAACGCGCACGCGGAACTCGCCCGACGCCTTCGCCGCGATGAACGACCCCACCAGGATGCCCAGGACCAGCAGCACACCCCAGTTCCAGTTGTCCGGGTTCGCCGTGGTGATCCAGGACGCCAGGTCGCCCGAGGGCGTGGTGATGCCCAGGCCGGAGTTCCGGCCCGTGGCGGCGGAGAGCGGCCAGGCGACGACGCCGATCACGCCGATGACCGCGGCGGTGACGTAGAAGTGCCACGGCTTCTCCGTGAGCAGGTGGGCCAGACCCGTCTTCTTCGGCGGCAGCGTCGCCACGGTCGGCAACGCGCGGTCACGCGCCACGTACCGGCGCACCATCAGGGCGGTGATCACCACGATGACCAGCACGAAGACCCACGGGGACAGGCCCACGGACTCCGGGATCGTGGTGGCGCTGACGGTGACGTCGCTGAGGAAGTCGTTCATGCCACTGAGCGGGCCGTAATTCATCGCCGCCGACGACAGGGCGTACATCGCCAGGGCGATCCAGGACCCCACGAGCCCCTCGCCCGAGCGGTACCAGGTACCCGAGGCACACCCGCCGGCCAGCACGATACCCAGGCCGAAGACGAGACCACCGACGATCACAGCGAACGGGGCGAAGTCGCTGATCACCGGGTCGATAACGCCGATGCTCGACAGCGCGGTCAGGCCGACCGCGTGCACGGCAATGACGACGAGCAGCGCGGTGACCCCGCGCCAGGTGCGTTGGGTGAACAGGTCGCGCAGGAAGCCGGTGACGCAGAACCGGCCGCGTTGCATGACGAAGCCGAGGACGGCGCCGACGGCGAGTCCGGTGATGAGCATGGGGGTCCTCCCGAAGGATCCACGAGCGGTCTGGAATGAACAGATCTGTCTATGAGCGACTGTGGAGCCTACACTGCCGTGCCGCGATCCGACAAGGGTCTGGGCAGGGTCGGGGCGGGGTCGGGGCAGGCCTCAGGGCACGAGGCCGACGGCCAGCGCCGCGGGGACCAGAGCGATCCAGCCGGAGAACCAGTACCCGATCATCCCGGCGGGGACCCCGCCGTAGACGCTGCTCTCGACGACCGTGAAGTCGTCGTTCACCCGTGGGCGCCCCCGCAGCACCGCGCCGACGGCGATCGCCACCGCCGCCAGAAGGGACGACGCCAGCGGCGCGTCCGGCGCCCCCTGCAGCCACTGCACGCCGACGCCGATGCCGACCACCACGCCGAGGATCAGCCAGCGCCACGGCCACTCCCCCGCGACCTCGAGGCGGGTGGCGCGCCACACCGCCGAGGCCAGCACCGTCCACCCCACCAGGACGGCGAAAGCGGCGTAGGAGCCGAACACCGGCACCGTCGCCACGCCGAGCAGGGCGGTCACGAGGAAGAGGAGCGGGATGTAGGTGCGACGCCCCACCCGCAACAGCATGAGGTTCAGCAGCCGCGGGGCACCGACGCCGCGTCCACGCACCCGCGCGTTACGTAACCAGCCTGCGGCGTAGATGTTCGCCGCCGACTCCGAGTCGAAGAGTCCCGAGGATGCCGCGAGCATCGCCCGGGTCGTGCCGTTGTCCAGGGTGCGTGGGAGGCGCCGGGGGCCGGTGGTGCCGACGATCCAGCGCGCCGCAGCGACGACCACGCCGGCAACCAGCGCACCGGGGATGTCCGCGACCGCGTACCCGAGCAGTAGACCGACGCCGCCGAAGAGTGCGACCTGAACTCGGCTGAAAGAGTCGACGCCCGGGAACTGCCCCCTGGGCCGGTAGTGCCACTCCCATCTGTCGCGTTCCACGGCGCGCAGCGGGATGAGGCGTTCGGCGACGGTGATGAGCACGACCACGGCGAGGACGGCGCAGACGCCCCTGACCACGATCACAGGTCGACGACCCGGTCAGCGGCACCGGAGATCAGTGGGGAGTGCGTGGCGACCAGGACGCACGCGCCGTCGTCACAGTAGTCCCGGAGCCGGTCGCAGAGGTACCCGGTCCACGCGGCGTCGAGGTGCCGTTCAGGCTCGTCCAGGGTGAGCACGGGAGCCTGCTGGGTCAGCTGCAATCCCAGGTAGGCGCGCTGCCGCTGCCCGCTGGACAGCCTGCTGGGAAGACTGCCGAGAAGCGGTGTGACCGCCCAGGCATCCACCTCCTCAAGGAGGTCAGCATCCGGACAGCCGGCGATGTGCGCCATGAGCGACACGTGCTCACCGATCGTCAGGTCCGGGAAGAAGGACGGGTCGGCGAGGTGCAGGAGCGTCCCGGCCGCCTCCGGCGACGCGGGGTCGACCGCACCGGAAGCGGTGGTGAGCAGGACCGTGCCATCGAGCGGTTCCAGCTCTCCGGCGACAGTGTCGACCAGGGTGGACTTGCCGGCACCGTTGGAGCCGGTGACCGCGACGATCTCCCCGGGACGAAACACCGTGTCGATCGACCCCACCGCCTCGTGGTGCCCGAAGGTGCAGTTGATGCTGAGGAGGGGCTGGTGGTGGGGAGGCTGGGGAGACATTGTCCTTGACGATATCAATACCGCTTTCCGTACCGGATCCGGTGATCCGTCGCCACCAAAAGACGGAATCGGGCACGGGGCGCGGGCTAACATCCGGCGGTGGCTTCGATTGTGCAAGGCCCGAGCCTCCCACACCGGCAGCTCGGGCCGACCTTGTGCCAGTTGTACTAGTTGATATAGTCTCTGTTTATGATCATCGCGATCGACCACGCCAACCCCGAGTCGATGTACCTGCAGATCATGGGGCAGATCTCAGAGCAGATCAAGGATGGGGCGGTGCCGCCTGGAGAGAAGCTGCCGACAGCCGGCCAGCTCTCCGAGTCGCTGAGCATCAACCGAAACACCGTTCTCCAGGCGTACCGAGGACTGCGTGACGCGGGATTCATCGAACTCCGTAGAGGCCGGGGCGCAATCGTCCTCGACCAGTCTGCCGACAACGACCCGCTGACCTCAGCAGTCGACGACCTCGCCTCGCTGGCTTCTCGTCGCGGCATATCCCTCTCCCACCTCACCAGACTTCTCAAAGAAAGTGGCCTCTCATGACGGGCGACGATTCCGCCGCATCACCGATCCGCCGCTACATTGCGGCAACCACCATCCCCCTCGTAGTGCTCCTCATCGGTTCCGTCTTGTGGGCCGCACTGATTGCGGACAGTGTCCCCGACCCCATGGCGCAGCATTTCAGCGGCGACGGGACAGCTGACGGCTTCGGTTCGCCCGCCGCGATCGTTGCATCGCTGAGTGGTATTGCTGCGGCCACACTGGTCATCTTTGCCGTCATGAGCCGTGGCGGCATGTCCTCCGGACGAGCTGCACGCCTCAACGCCGGAGTCGTCGGATTTTCGGTGGCCCTGATGGCGGTGCTCCAGGTCAGACTATTCATCGACCAGCAGGGCCTCAGTGATGCGTCGCAAGCCCGACTCAGTACTGCGACGGTCGTCTGGATAGTCGCCTTACCGCTGGTCGTCGCCGTGGGAACTGCCCTCCTCGGACGTCCAACCCCGGCGGCCACTGGCGAGAAGCTGCCTTCGCCGACAAGCCTGGACGTTCCCACGCGAGGAACCGTCGCCTGGTTCCGGACGGAGACGATGAACGCCTGGGTGCAGGTCGTCATGTACATCGTGATCGCGGGCTCAATCCTGTTGTGCCTCGGGTCCGGCGTCCCGCTGTGGAGCCTTCTCCTTCTCATCATCTGCCTCGGAGTCGCCATTGCCTCGAGCAGCAGCTGGCGTCTGCGCATCGACGCCGACGGTTTCAGCTACAGTTCCCCCCTCGGAATTCCGAGAAAGAGTGTTCCCTTGTCCGAGATCTCCCATGTCCAGATCGTCCACATTCAGCCTGGCAACTGGGGCGGCTGGGGATGGCGGATCAACGGCAGTGGTACCGGCCTCATCACCGGCAGCGGCACGGGATTCCGGATCACCAGGACGAACCGCAAAGTGATCGAAGTTACCTGTAATGACGCGACCAATGCCGTGGCTACTCTCGAGCATCACGGCGTACCCGTTGGCTGACTTCCAGTAATTCAGAGGAGCGCCGCAGAGCCGGGGCCGATCAGATGTTGTAGCTGCGGACCCCCACTGCCTCTTTTCCGTCCAGTTCAGCCCCGCCTTTGTGGACAACCACTACCAACCGTTCCCAATCCGGGACACTTACTGCGACTGACCGGCGCCCCGCATTGCCCGAATCGCATCGGTCGCCGATTCCCCACCGCCCGAGACAGGGTTCCTCTGTGCGAAGTACTCACTGAGCTCGTGCGCGGTGGGAACCTCCGCAGTGCGAGCAAGTTCACGGAGCACCAAGTCGGAGAGCGTAATCCCCTCACTCGCGGCCCGAGCCTTCAGGCGTCGATGCAGATCCTCGGGAACGTTTCGCACCTGAATCATGGACATGTACTGACGATAGTTTCCTCACCATCACCTGCACAAGAACCATCCCATCTCCCGCTCTGCCGCGCCAGTGGGCTGCCCGCTCAGTCCTTGACCTCGGTGGCGTGCAGCTGCTCGTCGAGGTCCTCGGGGTCGAGGTTCGCCTCGGAGAACGTCGAGTTCAGCGGAAGGCGCAGGTCCAGGTCCGTGCCCGGGCACAGTTCGATCTTGCCTTCCGCGAGGGTGAAGTCCAGGACGTGCCCGCCGACGGTGCGGCCGTCGTCGATGAAGTGCACGTGGCAGCCCGGCACCGAGATGCCCTTCTCGAACACCGGCGTACGGAAACCGGCGATGACCCCGGAGACGTCGGTGAAGTGCTGTTCGGCGTCGTCACCGACGGCCTGCGTCATCGGCGGGTACGGCTTCGACTGACGCACCACGGTGCGGGTCGTGACGTCGCTGAAGCGTCCGGTAATGCGCACGGCGTACATGTAGTTCGCCGAAGGTGTCATGTCATCGATGAAGTCGGAGAGCTCGGAGCGCCGGATGTTCTCCGGTGCCCGACGCCGGATCCGCGGCACAAAGTTCGTCGCCACCGCATAGGGGCTACGTGCCTCCAGGTCGGCGCGGGTGGCGCTGCCGTCGTGACGCAGCTGGTAGCAGGTGCCGTCGATGATGACCATCTCCCCGTCCAGGGCGTCGAACGTGCCCAGGCCGAAGTTGCCCTTGCCGAGCAGCTCGCCGACGGTCATCTCACCGTCGTAGATGCCGTCGAGCAGGGCGGTCATCAGGGAGTTCTGGAAGATGGTGTGCCGGGTGACGGGGCGGTCAGTCATGCCGTCCAGGATAACCGTCCATCCGGGTGCCATGTCGGCACCGATCAGCTCGGAACCACGAGGTTGCGCCGAAAAACATGTCGGCGCGCGCCCTGACGGACAGGTGGTCGCGCCAGTGCCGAACGCCGAACCCTTCAAGTAAGCCTGACCCAACCATGCTATTGACGTGACTCGACTCACAATGTACGGTTTCGAAGAAGCAATCATTTGCTTGAGACCCAGGATGTTATTCGTCTGACGCGAAGCAGGACCTGAGCTCTGATACCCCCGGGATCCGGGTATCGATGCTCGGGTCCTTTTCTATGTTTTCACAGTAGAGGATGGTCAGACGAGAATGAGTACGAAATATGCGCCTCTGGCTGAGCGCATCATCGAGCTGGTGGGAGGGCCGAGCAATATCAGCTCGGCATACCACTGCCAGACTAGGTTGCGCTTCGAGCTACGCGACGAAGCAAAAGTAGCGGTCGACGAGCTCAACTCCACCGACGGAGTAGCCACCACGCGGAGCGCCGGCGGCACGTTCCAGGTCGTGATCGGAACACACGTCAAGAGCGTGTTCGAGGAGATAGACCGCGAGCTGGCGGGTTCGGGAGTCTCCACGGAGAGCACCGACGACGACGCCGATGATTCGAAGAAGAAGAGAAGCATTCTCGGATCGATCATCGACTTCATTGCCGGGACATTCCAGCCGATCGTGCCCGCCCTCTCCGGTGCCGGCATGATCATGGCACTGCTCGCAATCCTGGTGGTCACCAACGCGATCACGACAGAGTCACAGACCTACGTCGTGCTGTCGTTCATGTCGAACGCGGTCTTCTACTTCCTCCCGATCTTCGTGGCCGTGTCGGCGGCAGACAAGCTGAAGACGAACCGCTACCTCGCAGGCGTGGTGGCGGCAATGATGCTGCACCCCACCTGGACCGGCCTGGTCGACGGAGGAGAGCCGGTACGCCTGTTCGAGGTCATCCCCGTGACCCTCGCCTCGTACGGATCAACAGTCATTCCGATCTTGTTGATCATCTTCGTACAGTCCTACTTCGAGCGGTGGCTCGACCGCGTCATTCCCAATGCGATCAAACTTGTCGTCGTCCCGATGGTTGTCTTCCTCGTCATGGGCACACTCGCGCTTGTCGTCTTGGGGCCGATCGGCACCGTTATGGGCGGCTGGTTGGCGAACTTCTTTACCTTCCTGACCGATAACGCGCCGTGGATACCGCCCGTGATCATCGGCTCCCTACTCCCCATCATGGTGATGTTCGGCATCCACAACGCGATTGCACCCCTCGGGTTCGCGCAGCTGGCGCAAATGGGACATGACAGCATCTTCGGACCAGGGGCGATCGTCTCCAACATCGCGATGGGTGTGGCAAGCCTCGTCGTCGCGGTACGCACCAAGGAGAAGAAGCTGCGTCAGATTGCGACCGCTGGCGGCATCACCGGCCTGATGGGCATCACCGAGCCCTCGCTGTACGGAGTTGCCCTGCCGAAGAAGTATCCGCTGATCGGCGCGATGATCGGCGGCGGCGCGGGCGGGCTGTACGTTGGCTTGACTGCGACGCACCGATTCGCCGTCGGCACCTCTGGCCTTCCTGCTGTCTTCCTCTACATCGGAGGCGATACCCTACAGTTCTTCTTCAACATTCTGATTGCGCTGGCCATCAGCGCCGTCGTCAGTGCCGGTGCAACGCTCATGTTGTCGTTTAGATTCGAGAAAGCGGATGCCGAGCAGGACGCAGAAATCGCAGACGGGCTTACGCTAGAGCCCGAGGGGGAAAGCCATACCCCCAAGGCCGAAGATAGTCGCGGCGGTACGGCGACACTCACGAGGCTGACCGAGGTCACCTCACCGGTACAGGGGCGCGTTGTTCCCCTGGAAGAACTACCAGACGCGGCCTTCTCGTCCGGAGCCATGGGGCCAGGCATCGGCATCGACCCGGCCAACGGGCAGGTGGTCTCACCAGTCAGCGGAAAAGTCATCGCCGCCATGAAGTCCGGTCACGCCTACGGGATCCGGACAGACGAAGGTGTCGAGGTGCTTGTCCACATAGGCATCGACACTGTGCAGATGAAGGGTGCCGGATTCACCTCAGCCGTCAGTAAGGGAGACTCCGTAAAGGCAGGACAAGACCTCGCAAATATTGACCTCGAAGCAATCGCAGATGCAGGCCACCCCTCGACGGTCATCGTAGTTGTCACGAATGCGACAGACGCGGAATCTGCTACGGTCACCCCCGGCCTAGCCGACGAAGTAATCGCCGGGGAGCCTATCTTGAAAGTCACTCGATAGTCCAAGTCAACTCGACATAGCCACCACGACAAGGAGACTAACGCCGTGCAGTACCAGAACCTACAGCCATTCCCAGAAAACTTCCTCTGGGGAGCATCCACATCCGCCTACCAGGTGGAAGGAGCCTCTGATTCCGAAGGGAAGGGCCCTTCGGTAATCGACATACTCGAAAACCGGCCTGAGGACGTGGCGGACTTCACCGTCGCCAGCGACCACTACCACCGGTATGCAGAGGATATCGATCTGTTCGCCGAGTTGGGGCTCCGGGCATATCGCTTCTCGATCGCCTGGACACGGATAATTCCAGATGGGGACGGAGAGATCAATCAAGCGGGCATCGACCACTATCACCACGTCATCGACAAGTTGCTCGAGAAGGGCATCGAACCCGTCGCCACCCTGTACCACTTCGACCTCCCCGCAAAACTAGACGAAGAAGGTGGCTGGTCCAACCGCTCCACCATCGATGCCTTCGAACGATATGCCCGGATTGTGTTCGAAGAGTTCGGGGAAAAGGTCAACCATTGGTTGACCATCAACGAACAAAATATGATGGTGCTCCACGGAAAGGCCATTGGAACCACCGGACGCAGCGGTGTCGCAGACGAGAAGACGATCTACCAGCAGAATCACCACATGTTTCTGGCCCAGGCTCGGGCAATGTCGCTCTGCCACGAACTCCTACCCGCAGCAAAAATCGGGCCTGCGCCCAACATCGTCTCTGTCTACCCAGCAACATGCGCACCGGAGGACGTGATCGCCGCCGACGACTGGGATGCGATCCGGAACCTTCTGTATCTGGACGTCGCCATACGCGGCGTCTACCACCCGCTGGCCTGGGCCTACCTCGCTGAGCGAGGGTGGCAACCCGACACCGAGGACGGCGACGCCGAAGTCTTGGCCGCTGCGAAACCTGACTTTCTCGCGTTCAACTACTACTCCACGCAGACAGTAGGAGCCTCTCGCGGAGACGCATCGGACATTCAGACGCGGGGCGGCGACCAGCAAATCGTCCGAGGTGAAGTCGGGCTGTACCGGGCTGTCAGGAACGAGCATCTTCCGACGAATGCGTTCGGATGGGAGATTGACCCCGTCGGATTCCGCACCACGATGCGCCGGCTGTGGGACCGCTACCGGCTCCCTCTGATCATCACCGAAAATGGCCTCGGGGCTTTCGACGAACTCGTCGACGGCCAAATACACGATGATTACCGAATCGACTACCTACGCCAGCACCTCGAGCAGATCCAGCTGGCAATCAGTGACGGAGTCGACGTCTTCGGGTATTGCCCCTGGACCGCTATCGACCTGGTCTCAACGCATCAGGGGATCGGGAAACGCTACGGTTTCATCTATGTCAACCGGGATGAAGACGACCTGAAGGACCTCGCGCGAATCCCCAAGGACAGCTTCTACTGGTACCAGCAAGTCATTGCTAGTGCCGGGCGAGAGCTTCGGTAACCGGACAGAAGGATTGAGACGCGCCGTGACGCAGAACCCACAGATGTCGGTCAAACGAGTGATTGGAAACAATGCAGTCCTCGCACTTGACGACGAGGATAGAGAGTACGTCGCCCTCGGACGTGGAGTAGGTTTCGGGGTCAAGCAAGGTGCCTACCTCGACACGTCGAGGATCGAACAGGTCTTCCTCGCGAGTGAGGATGCAGCGAGCTCACGACTACTCGATGTTCTTGCCGACACCCCTTTGGTCTGCGTCCGGGCAGCGGCTCGCATCGCCGAGCGCGCAAAAGATGCACTGGGCCTACGAGTAAGTCAAGCCATTATCCTCCCATTAGCGGACCATCTGCATTTCGCAATGCTCCGAGCACAGCAAGGCGAAACCACGGAGTTTCCACTCCACTGGGAAGTTCGCCAACTATATCCCGACGAATACAATATCGGGAAAGGCGGAGTCGAGCTCGCGAGCCAGATCATGGGAGTCGACTTAGACCCGAACGAGTCCGTCGCATTGGCAATGCATCTCGTCAATGCACAGTTCTCCACCCCCGGCGTCGGCACAGCAATGCAGATGACAGAGACCATTGCCAAAATCTTCGACGTTATCGAGAAGTCATTCGGCATCACGGTAGACCGCAGTTCCATGAACGCCGCGAGATTCGTCACCCACCTCAGGTATGTATTCGCTCGGGTCTCTGCGAATCGACAGATCACGGATCCTCAGCCGGTCTTGTTCGACGCAATATCGAACGCCCACCCGGAGTGTATGGCGTGCGCGGTAAAGGTACGTTACTTCATCGAGATGGCCTTCGACACCGCCTTGACTGCCGATGAAACGGCCTACCTCGGACTCCATATCGCACGGCTGATCGTTGACGGAGCGCAGTAGCCGCATCAACTCGACGAACACTTCTTAGTAGTATTCACAGATCGAGAACGCGTTACCGGGAAAGTAATAACTCCTCGGGCGAAAGTTCATCTTCCCTCCCCTCACAGGCGCGTCCGAAACGGGCAATCGCCGACACGAGGTAACCTCAACCGAAAATGAGCAGTACGGAGACATTCAGATGACCGTTAGACGCGCAACACGATCGATCGCCGCGGCATGCACCGCAACGCTCCTCTTCACTTCAGCTTGTTCAGAACAGAACAACGAGGCTCAAGTAGCCGTCACGTCAGCGGCAGGCCAAAGTAGTTCTGCTTCAGACGACACGCTCGAGGGATCCCGGATTCTCTTGACTAACGATGATTCTATGCAGGCTTCGAACTCGCGTAATTCTGATGGACTCGGGCTCTACGAGATGCGGAAGCATCTATGTGAGGCCGGCGCGGATGTCGTTGTCGTAGCACCATGGGCAGTACAGAGCGGCCGCGGTACATCAGTCACCAATTCAGGCTCGTTCACCGCACAGGATGCCAGCATCCCAAATGAGTACATCGACGACTGCTCTACGGCTGGCGCAGGCGGTGCAGTCTTCGGCCTCTGCTTGGACGATTCAACATGTAGCGAAGCCTCGGAGAGCGCAACGCCTACCGATACGGTGAAATTCGCACTCCGCAGCGGACTTGCCGATCTCGTCGACTGGGCCGACGGTCCTGATATGGTCGTCGCCGGCCCGAATGCAGGCCTGAACCTGGCTTCGTCCGTGACGGATTCAGGCACACTGGGTGCTGCAATCGCCGGCATCGAGAATCATGTTCCATCCTTCGCGTTCAGTACCGGATCCGGCGCAGACGGAGCCTACCCAAGGGAGAACTACTCCGCGACGGCAAGTTGGGCCGTTGAATTTCTCGAGGAGCTCGGATCTCAGGGACTTACTTCGCACCACGATTTCGTCACGAGCGTAAACTACCCAGATTCTTCGGAAGGACAGGTCGGCGAAGCGAGGTTTGTGGAAGTAGGGTCAGCAGCCTTCGCGTATCACTACTACACTAAGTCCGGCGATCGAACCTACTCAATCGATCACGAAGTCTGCGACGATAAGCCACTCTGTGTTGAGGAGAAGGAGGACGCCGATTGGGAAGCTGTCTACAATGACGGCGCTATTGGAGTCGGCGCTATCACGTCAGACCGGACATATTCACCTCAGGAACCAACTTCTGTTGAACTCGACCGCCTGAAGGAAATGGTATCTGAGAGCGCTCCCGCTCCGGTTATTTGATCTCCAGTCCCACCACGCTTTAACGGCTATTCGCGATTCACTGTGCGTTGATCTGGTTGCGGAGTTTCCCGGAGTGGCACGCATTTCACACCATCCGGCGGATGATGCTCGGACGAGAGACGACACTGCTCCTAGACCAGTCACAAAGATTCGAGAAGTACCTCACGACCGAAGCCACACCGCACTGGAGCTGACCTGCCAGTGTGGTGTGTAGCCAGTCCGCGCCGGCGAGATTGCGGACCGTCCTGCAAGGGGACCGGCCAATCGAATACCTAACCCGCTTGGCCGACGGTGCCCCGGGGATGGCCATGTCCGAAACCCGTAGACCCTTCTTCTACCGGTAGATCACACTAATCGACGAGCCTCCCACTACGACCGGGCAGTCGGTAGCTAAGACACAAGCAGGCAAGGGCGAGACATCCCGCGATCCCTAGGCTCAGTTGCATACCCATGGTGAAGTCACCGTTGCGAGATAGGAGAACACCGAACAATGCAATGGCGAGTGCTCCACCCAACTGCCTAAACGTATTTGACACCGCACTTGCGACACCAGATTGTCCCGCGGGAGCGTTACCAAGAACCACATTTGCGACGGGCGGCATTGCAACCGATCCACCAGCCCCGATCAGGATAAGTGAAATACACACGAACAATGCGGATTCCAGATTCGCGGATAGTGCAAAGATGCTCAGACCAACGACTAGCGACGCCATACCGAGCATTACCGGAAAACGTGGGCCGAAGCGATTGGACAGTGGCCCGCTGACGATATTACCGAAGAACGACAGTATTGCACTGGGGACGAATATAAGGCCAGCCGTTGCCGCACTCAATCCTATACTCTGCTGAAGGTAGAGACTCGCAAGGAACACGCTCCCAAACCAAGAAAATATGAAGGTGAAACCCCCAAACAACGCAATGCGCATCGGAGCCGCCTCAAATAGTGACAGTGGCATCATGGGGCTCTTTACTCGTGACTGGACATAAACGAATAGTCCGAGTGATGCGATACCAATGATCGCTAGCGTGATGATACGCAAGTCGCCGTACCCCAGTATTGCCCCTTCGATCAGGGCGAAGATCACGGCTACTAAGCCGACCAGTGCGAGGAATTGGCCTACCCAATCAAAGTGAGACTGTGTTCGCGGTGACTTTTCTAATCCCTTGGCGGCGATAATCATCACTAAGCAGAATGGGATATTGACCGCAAAGATCAAACGCCAATCCCAGGTGGACAACCAGCCGCCGAGCATCGGCCCTGCCGCCGAAGCTACTGCGCCGCCTGCAGCCCAGAACCCGAGTGCCTTGGACCGCAGGCGGGAGTCTGGGTACCCTTCACTGATCAAGGTCATCGAGGCGGGCAGCATTAGAGCGGCCGTAACCCCCTGCAAACAGCGTGCGCCGATAAGCAGGTACGTCGATGGGGCGACGGCACACAATAGCGAAGATAAGCCAAAGGCTGCTATGCCTATCGTAAAGGCCCTCTTCGCCCCAATCCGATCCGAGAGGTTCCCAAAGCAGAGTAACAGCGCAGCGAAGAAGAGGGTATAACCGTCGAGTACCCACTGCTGCATGCTTATATCGCCTCCGAGATCTTCCCGGATACTTGGCAGGGCGAGATTCACGATGCTGACGTCAAGGGTAATAAGGAAGAACCCCAATGATGCCAGGACGAGAGCAGTCACCGAACTACGTCTCGAAAAAATTGAGGCGCTAGCATTCGCCGTAGCACTGCCTGCAGCCACACCTACATCTTCCACTAGTCTCTCCACACTCTGATAGTCCTACGTCTTCTTCGCGATCATTCGACGGGCGTTTCCCGGCCTCGGGGCACTTCCGACGGTTAGCGGCCCGCACTTACCGTAACTGTGAACATTATTACACGCTATTTTATTTCACAAACTGAGAAATATGGCTTCTGTCTCGTTTTTCAATCCCTCAGTAGAACAGTACAGATCTGACCTTCCTGAACGGTAATGCTCAATTCTCCGTAGGCAGGGGTCGTATTGGCAATCAGGTGCCGGACCCTGCTCATATCGACCCCTGGGCCACGTGTCGCACCCTACCCAATCCTTAAGGAGTTCGGCGCTCCATGTCGAGAGCCTGCAAGTTCCATCACGCTGTACCCGTCTCAACAAGGCTACATTCTGCGTACCCTCTAACGATGGAGACGCTCACATACGCCCCGATATTCCCTTTCTAACAAAAGACATACCATCGAGGAATCACGGTATGTCTAATACTGCCAAGGCAGGACCGTCGAACCCATTCTCATTGTCTTCCTCAACGTGGCTTTTGGTTGACAAGAACTCTGTCCACTGGCTGCAGACAAATACAACACCTTCGACAATCGCTTCGCGCACTGAAGATCTCTAGGTCGGGCCCGTCAGGTCGTACCGATGCTCGTGTCCGACTTCATCACTATTTACCGGAACAACAACGGTGTTCAGTATGCCCTGCGAGACCGCGGAAGAATTCTCCTCCGCTGTCATCCCTGTCTCCGGAATTCCGGCTACTCGTAGCAAAACCGGCGATTGACGCGACATTTGGACTTCGCCTACCTGGATCCTCGTGTCCATCCGGTCCACGTTACGGGACTCAACGATTACCTGGGGTACCCCACCAGTACGCCCCTCGGGAGGCTCTCCCTCGTCGTGTTATGCAATGGTTCGCTGGAGCTATCGTCCAATTCTTCCCGATACCACAGGAGCTGACATGACCGACAACACCGAAAACACCGAAGACTCAGAAAACACCGGCTGGACCGGCGGGCAGAATGCCTTCGGCGACTTCGCGCCCGGCATGGTGCACTACACCGACAAGGTCCTGTTCGACGAGGTCTGGGAGCGCGAGGGCCTGTCCAAGCGCGATCGCAGCCTGGTGACCATCTCCGCGCTGACCGCGCTGGGCAAGATGGACCAGCTGCAGTTCCACCTGGACTTCGCCCGGCAGAACGGCGTCACCGACGAGGAGCTCAAGGAGGCTCTGCTGCAGCTGGCGTTCTACGCGGGCTGGCCCAATGGCATGGGCGCGACGGGCGTGCTGAAGAACATCATCGAAGGGGACAACTGACGCCTCCTCTCGAGGGAAGGACCCCTGTATGTCCCGCACACGATTGCCCCAACTCCTGCCTGCCCTCGTCATCCCGGCACTGCTCGTCAGCTGCTCGGGCCCCTCTGATGAGGAGGGGTCGGCCACGCCTTCCCAGTCCTCGTCTAGCGAACCCACTCCCGGGCTCAACGACAGCGGCTCAACGGCCGGCGACAGCGACGACGTGACAGGAACCGTCGTCTCCCTACGGGCTGGAGACACCGAGGTCGAGGTGACCATCACTGAGGACACCCCGGCTGCGAGGGACTTTCTCTCCATGCTGCCGCTGACGCTGGATTTCGAAGAGTACGCCGGCAACGAGAAGATCAGTTACCTTCCGCGCGAACTCGACTACGAGGGCACAGAGACGCAGATCCTGAACCAAGGCGACTTCCTCTACTTCATTCCCTGGGGAAACGTCGGTTTCTGGTACACCGAGGACCAGAGCAACAGCCCCGACGTCTCTCTCGTGCTTGGCACATACGAAGCGACCCTGGAAGAGCTCGAACAGCTGGAAAGCGGCGACGTCACCGTCGACGTCGAACAGTAGCGGCGCCCTCACGACTGCTTCACGTCACCGGTATTCGCGTTCCGGTGGCGTGCTTCCCGGTACACAGGGAGCGTTCGCGCCTGACTGCTGACCCCCGTTGCTCCCCGTACACCCTCGCCACGGACTCCTGCAGTCGGACGGCCGCTATGCGCCCTGTTCACCGTCCGCTGAGCATAAAATCCACCATGAGATCCTGTACAGCCTCAACCATCTGGCCCCCGGTCGCTGTTTTGCAACCCGCATCTCGTGCGCTTGCGATCAGTCCGGTTACTCCATGACCGGCGATCACATCTCCGACGAACATCTCTGAGGTCAAGAGTTCCGGGTTCACGGGCAACGGATCCCCGTCGTTCATGCCAAGCGGCGTCGCGTTGAAAACGAGGTCGAATCCGGTTGGATCATTGTCACCTGCGTTGAACCGGTCCCGATCTTCGCTACCGACAATGTCGCGAAGGGCACTAATGCGTCCGGGATCCGTGTCATGAACGACGAGTTCTCGCACTCCGGCAGCAAGCAAGGCGATCGCGATTGCGCTACCGGCGCTACCCGCACCGACCAACAGCACGCGCGAGTCTCCGATTGTCGCTCCACGATCTTCCTGCGCCTTTACGAAAGCAAGCCCGTCGAGCATGTCCCCGTGCCAACTGCCATCGGCGTTCCTGCGCATGACACTGACCACGCCTGGCCGGCGTGCCCGCTCGGAGCTGGTCGAGCAGTAACCGAATGCGGCGTGCTTGTGCGGCATCGTAACAAGGATCCCGTCAACATTCGGCGAAGCAGTGAGCCCCGCCATCACGACATCGAGCGTGCCGTCTGGCACCTCCAGAGGAACGCAGATCCCCTCATGCCCGCGAGCGGCGAATGTCTGTGTGAGCCATTTCGGAGATTCCACATACCGCACGGGATCCCCGATGATGGGAAACAGGCGGGTAGCACCGCTGATCTGCACAGTCATAGTAAAAAGTACCTCCTTCGGTACGTGGTGTCAGCCGCCGGAGGGCGTGCCGTAGCCGGTGGGTTTCCTCGGGGTGTAGCTACTCTCAAGCAGCTCAACCTCCTCGTCGGTGAGTCGCAGGTCAAGGGCCGCCGCAGCGTCCGAGAGGTGATGCGGTTTCGTGGCACCGACGATCGGGGCGGTCACGCCGGGGTTGCGCATCACCCACGCCAAGGAAACTTGGGCCATGGACACGCCACGGTCTGACGAGATCTGCTCGACGGCGTCGATGATCGGCTTGTCTCGGTCACCATGCCCGTCGAAAAAGCGCTCGGCCGAAGGGTCTTTGGCTGACCTCGTCGTACCGGCTTGCCCGAACGGGCGGGTCAACCGACCTTTGGCCAGCGGACTCCATGGAATCGACGCCACGCCCTGATCCGCCAGGAGCGGGAACATCTCCCGTTCCTCTTCACGCTGTAGGAGGCTGTACTGATTCTGCATGGACACGAACTGGGTCCAGCCGTGCATGCGGGCCGTGTGCTGCATCTTGGAGAACTGCCACGCCGACATTGACGACGCGCCCAAATACCGAGCCTTTCCCGCTTTCACCACGTCGTGCAGCGCCTCCATCGTCTCCTCCACCGGTGTTTCCGGGTCGAAGCGGTGGATCTGATAGAGGTCGACATAGTCGGTGCCAAGCCGAGTGAGGGTCGCGTCGATCTGCTCCATGACCGCCTTGCGGGAGAGGCCGCGCCCGCCAGGCCCATCATGCATGGGGAAGAAGAGCTTCGAGGTGAGCACGATCTCTTCCCTGGAGGATAATTTGCGCATGGCGCGTCCGATGATCTCCTCCGAGGTCCCGCCGCCGTACACGTTCGCAGAGTCCCAGAAAGTAATCCCGAGATCCAGCGCCTGTTTCAGCAACGGTTCGGCAGCTTCGTCGCCGAGTGTCCAGGGGAATCCATTGGGAGCGTTCGGATCGCCGTAGCTCATGCAACCCAGCACGATCTTGCTGACCTTCAATCCACTCGTTCCGAGTCGACCATATTCCATGGGTTCTTTCCTCTCCTTGGTTGCAGGCACTCCGACGCGAAAGATTGACGGGGACGTCCTGCGGGCTCTCAATCTCCGTAAGCACGGCGGCGCTTGTCACATCACCGGCCAACCAGCCCGAGGTGGAAGTCGTTGTAACGATCACCCTGTACCTCGACTCGACGAGTAAGGGCGTCGAGGTCTGCTTTCTCATCAGCGGACAGGAGCACCGCCGTGGCTTTCGCATTCTCATGGATACGTGCGGTACTGCGTGTGCCAGGGATCGGAACGATCCACGGCTGCTGCGCCAACAGCCAGGCCAGTGCAATTTGACCGGCACTCGTGCCCTTGGTGTCGGCGAGCCTGACGATGTGATCGACGAGCTTCCTATTCGCGGCGCGATTCTTCTCGCTGAAACGAGGGATGGTGGTTCGTACGTCGCCGTCGCTGAAACGAGTCCGATTGTCTACGGTGCCGGTCAGATACCCCTTACCAAGTGGGCTGAACGGCACGAAGCCTATGCCAAGTTCCGCCAGTGTCGGCAAGACCTCAGCTTCAGGGTCGCGCGTCCACAGTGAGTATTCGCTCTGCACCGCAGTGACCGGTTGGACTGAATGTGCGGCACGGATCGTTGCTGCCGAGGCTTCAGAGAGGCCGAAGTGACGGACCTTGCCCTCGGTGATCAGTTCGCCAACGGTGCCGGCGACGTCCTCAATCGGGACGTCTGGATCGACTCGGTGCTGGTAGAACAAGTCGATCGAGTCAGTTTGCAATCTTGTAAGGGATTCTTCGGCGACTCGCCTGATCTGCTCGGGTCGACTATTCAGACCGACGCTCTTACCGTCCTGGATGTCCCATCCGAACTTCGTGGCGACAACGACCTGTTCACGCACGGGCTGCAAGGCTTCGCCGACGAGCTCCTCATTGACATAAGGGCCGTAAACCTCAGCGGTGTCGAAAAAGGTCACCCCCTCCTCGACGGCGGAGCGCAACACAGCGACCATGTCCTCACGGCTACCTGGGTTGGGGCCGTAGCTCTGGGACATACCCATGCAGCCGAGCCCGACCGCCGAGACGTCGAGCCCTTGCCCGAGTGTTCTGGTGTGCATGATCTACTCCTCCTGGCTGTTCGGGTGGCTTTCGTCAGGGACGTACTCGCCCCACGCTCTACTGGTGAACTGTTCCCGTCGGCACTTTCCCACCGCACGCCTCACGATGCGCCTCATGTATGAGTCTCCTTATCTGTCGACGCAGTCGAACCGTCGGGCGCGCCTGCGTTCAATCGCTTGGTCACGGCCCAACTAGCCAATAGGTCGAGTCGTTTCTGGCTCTCGGAACCTGCTTCGGCGGTGTAGATGAGGAACGACAATCCTGGCTCCGCGGTCAGCTCCATGCCTTCATAGGTCAGGACGAGATCGCCGGCGTCATGATGGTGAAAACTCTTCGTGCCCGAACCATGTCGACGAACGTTATGTGCACCCCACCGCGTTCGGAATTCGTCGCTACAGGTGGAGAGTTCACCGATGAGGTCATGTAGCTGCTTGTCCTTGGGATCCCGCCCAGCTTCCGTGCGTAAAATAGCCACGGTCACGTCAGCGGCTGCTTCCCACTCCGGATAGAAGTCCTTGGCCCGTTCATCGAGAAAGCAGAACCGAGCCAGGTTTCCGTTTCCGGGGCCATCAATGACGTGGTCGTAGAATGCAGCGCCGAGCATATTGGTGGCGAGGATATCCATTCGACCATTACGAACGAACGCAGGCCCGACGGTAATTGCTTCCAATGCGCGGATCAGGCTCTGCCGGGGAACCCACTTCTTGGGCTTGCGCCGTCGAACAGGTTCGGCGCTGCCATGGGCTGTACGAGCGAGGTCAAACAAGTGCTCGCGCTCTGCGTCATCGAGCTGCAGAGCTCTGGCGATAGCGTCGAGCACACTATCTGAGACGCCGGAGAGGTTCCCACGTTCAATCTTTGAGTAGTACTCGATGCTGACATCGGCCAATGCGGCTACTTCGCTGCGCCGCAATCCTTCGACACGGCGGTTCGCCGATGTGGGGATGTCGACCTGGTCCGGCGTGATCTTTGCACGCCGGGACATGAGGAACTCGCGTACCTGCGCCCTATTGTCCATGTCGTCAAGGCTACGGTGTTCGTCTTCCGTCAGGAGCTCCCTGCGAGTACACCCCTCGTCAATGGTCTACGTCCGTCATCACTGCGCGTCGCTACCGTGACTTGTTCGGGGCTATTCTCCACCATCACCGGCCGCCGGCAACATCGTCGTCACCACCGTGACCGGATGGTCACTTCGGTTCTGCCAGGCGTGACGCGTACCCCTCTGAACTATCGTGTCGCCTTGCCTCAGACATGTCTCGCCGTCTTCCATGACCGCCCAGATCTCCCCGTCCACCACGGTCATCACGTCGATGGTGTCAGTGGCGTGCATACCGGGCACGGAAGGCGCGTCTGAACCCGATTGTTGTTCTCCATAGATGTCACTAAGCGCTTCCTCGTAGGCCGCCCGATCTGCCTCTGAGATCGCATTCTCCGGAGGGAACACCGTCGTCCGGATCACCACTCCGGCCTTCGGAGGGGCAAGAACGACCTCGTCGTCGGCGGCGGACCCCTCAGTCGGCGACGCGGGGAGGTTCTCGACGCGCCAGAGGTCGCGAACCACCGTGCCATTCGGCCGGCGTGTCCATGGCCTAGTCGGACCATCCTCCACGATCTTCGACAGGCCGTCGCTCCCTTGACCTGCGACTACCCGTCTGGCTTCATCTTGCGACAAGTGTTCGTTCAACGACATTGCGCTTCCTTCCGTAGGCGTCCGAATGCCGGATCAACTCCGACCTGAGATCTGCTGATGTCACCAGGCGTAGGACATCGGTGCTTCCCCCGGCCCAGGCCAGATGCGGTCCAGCTCGTCCAACGTGGCCTGGTCCAGGGTTACGTCCAGTGCATCAACCGCGGCGTCGAGGTGAGCGACCGTGCGTGACCCGGCGATCAGGGTGGACACCGCAGGCTGGTGCAGCAACCAAGCCTGCGCGACCTCGGCCGGGGTGCGGCCAAGCCGTGCGCACAATGCCTCGTAGTCCTCGAGCTGCCCGGCGAGTGCGCCGTACTGCTCCCCGAGGGCACCGCGGCGTTCGGTGTGCTCGCCGTCCTTAGGCCGACCGGCCAGCAGGCCCGCATCCAGCGGACTCCACGGGATCAGGCCGACTCCAAAGTGCTGCAATGCCGGGATGAGCTCCTGCTCGACTGCCCGGTTCGCCAGGTTGTACACGCTCTGCTCGGAGACGAGGCCCAAGAAATTGCGCTGACGAGCGGTCATCTGGGCGGTGGCAACGTCCCAGCCTGCGTAGTTGCTGGAGCCGACGTAGGTGATCTTGCCTTCTGCCACGAGCTGTTCCATGGCCTGCCAGATCTCCTCGAACGGGGTCGCCCGGTCAACGTGGTGCATCTGGTAGACGTCGATATGGTCGGTCTTCAGCCGACGCAGGCTCGCCTCGCAGGCGCGTTTGAGGTGGTAGGCCGACAGGCGACGGTCGTTGGGCCCCAGCCCCATCGGCTGGTAGGCCTTGGTGGCCAGCACGATGTCGTCGCGCTTGCCGGACTTGGCCAACCAGTTGCCGACAATCTCTTCGGAGGTCCCGTAGCCCTGCGCCATGTCCGGCGACTGCGGTCCACCGTAGACGTCGGCGGAGTCGAAGAAGTTTACTCCATGTTCCACGGCACGATCCATGATGCCGAAGGCATCGTCCTGGCTGGTGGCGTCGCCAAAGTTCATCGTTCCCAGTCCGATTTTGCTCACAAGAAGTCCGGACCGACCGAGGTGTGCGTACTGCATCTGTGTGTCACTCATGGTTCCGAGGCTACGAGCAACTTGGCGCTGCCGGGAGGTCCTCCTGGTACACCCCTCGTCATCGTCTCCCGTCGCCCCACTCGAGGGAGGCACTGACAGGGACTCCATCGGAACCAGGTTTTTCCCTACACTCACCGGCTAAATGCCTTTTACTGCCCGTACGCCCGTACCCCCGTCCCCAGGAGGAAGCCAACGCATGCGATGTGGCCGTCATTCGCTGTTGTCCGCACCTGGTCGGATACAAGGAATCGATCTCGCTCGCGGTTTAGCCATCGTCGGAATGTTCGCCGCCCACCTCACGGTCACACCAAGCTTCGAGTACCGCGATCCCACAACTTGGAGCGCCCTGGTCAATGGGCATTCCGCAATCTTGTTCGCCACCCTGGCTGGAGTCTCGCTGGCCCTTTCGATAGCCCTCCCCAATCCGTCGGACCTTAAGTCCGACGCCGTGCTCCGAGGCGTACGGAGGAACCTCGCTTCGCGGGCCGCCGTCATCTGGATCATAGGCATCGCACTGGTCGGCACCGGAGTTCCAGTGAACGTGATCTTGCCCGCGTACGGCATCCTCTTCCTTCTCGCGGCGGGATTAATCAACCTACGAACCCGGACGCTGGTTATTCTCGCCGGAGTCTTGGCTGTCACGATGCCTGTGCTGGTCACCTCGATCAACATCGCGTTGGGCGGAGAGACCCTGGTCCAGCAGACACTGGTGTCCACCGTCATCGGCTGGTTCTATCCATTCCCGGTCTGGCTTACCTTCCTGGTCATTGGTCTTGTCGTGGGACGCACCCTGCGAACCAGTAGGAACCTACTTCGGTCCGGACTCACGTTGACCCTCGTAGGCGGAGTGTCGACTGTGGCGGGACACGGTGTCATCAGTCGCGTGGCCGACCGCGCCGAAGAATCTGGAGGTCCGGCACTCTTGTCCGCGCTCCGGGATGAACCGCACTCTTCTGGCATCGGCGAAGTTGTCGGGTCGGGTGGATTCGCGCTGGCCGTGACAGGGGCGTGCGTGCTGCTGTGTCTGACGCCGCTCAGTCGTATCTTCTGGCCGGTCCGGGTCCTCGGCTCGATGCCGTTGACTGCCTACACCGCTCACCTCGTTGTATGGATTGCGTGGGCTTTCACCCAGAACCTGCACCCTGGAAGCGATCGCTCCCAGATACTGCAAGGATTCCGTGACGCCGAACCCTTCTGGCTGATGACCATCGGGATTGTCGTCGCGTGCTGTGCGTGGGCCCTCACAGTCGGAAAGGGCCCGATGGAGATTCTTGTTGGACGCGCATCGGCGATGCTCTCGACTCGTTCCGCAGCAACCAACACGGAGACGGACACCGGCACCGTCACTCCCCTTCAACATCATTGACCAGTGTTCCGGCCTCCAGACGCGTGTCGGTCGGACCTGACACACTTCCGTCGTCGTAGTTGATGTCGAGTGCCTGGACTGAGCCGAACAGGCCCGGCGCGGAGGTTTGCGTCGGCCAGGGCAACTGGGCCAGCTCCGAAGCTACCGGGGCATCCATCATCTCCGGTTCGACCAGTAGTGTGCCCGACGCGGGATCGAGTCGGAACCTCGGTGCCGCCACCGCCTGTTCCAAGGTCTGCCCCTGCAATGCCCACCTGCTCAAGGTGTTTGCGAGGATGTTCAGGATATTCGCCCCACCCGGCGTGCCGAGTCCCAGCACAGGACGGTTCTGTCCGTCCAGGACTAGCGCAGGGTTAGACCAGGTCACCGACCGTCTGCCTGGTTCGGGTTGATTCATCGGTGAGTTAACCGTCGAGAACCTACTGAGCTGGTCGTTGAGGAAGAATCCCCCCACCTCGGTTCCGGATCCCCAGAATTCCGTGAGCGTATTGGTCATGGACACCACCGTCCCGTCCCGGTCGACGACGGTCAGGTGGGTGGTGTTCCCCGGGGACAGCATGTTCTTACTGTCGGCCACCGGGGAGTTTCCCGACGCCAGCGGGGTTTCGTCGGAGGATGCCGAATGCAGCAGTATCGACTCAGCGTCCACATCCACGAAGTCCGAGTCTCCGAGTTGGGTCTGCACGATCTGTTCAGCGTCGACCCACGCCTCAGAAACGCGTCGAATATACTCCGCCGACTCTGGATCGACCTGCGCGATATCGTTGTCCTCCAGCCGTTGCATCATCCTGATCAGGGCCAAACCTGGCAGAGCCGGTGACGAGGACACAACCTGGAAGTCCCCCACCTCCCCCTGTGGTGGCACGCTCCGCTGGACCGAGTACTCCCGGAGCGAATCGTGGTCGATGCCGTCTACCTGTGAGAGGGAATCCGCCAGGTTGCCGCTGTAGAACGCCTCCGCCCCCTCGTTCTGTAAAGTCCGCAGAGTGTCAGCCAGGTCGGTCTGTACGAGTCGGTCACCGACCCCAAGAGTGGTCCCACCGGGCCAGAACTGTTCCAGATTCGCGGTCGCAGCACCCCCACCTGCGGCAATTCGCTGAACCAGGGTCTCGGTTACCGGAACTCCGCCCTGTGCCATCGCCACTGCGGGGCGGAGCAGTTCACTCCAGTCCAGGCTGCCCCGCTCCTCATGGAGCTGCGACATCCCCTCAACGAAGCCAGGTATACCGGTATTCGATGCTGGAATCACGCCGTCCTGCGCGACGACCTCCCGGTAATCCATCGCTGAGGTTTCACCATCGGAATCTGCGATCAGGGCTGACCCTCCCCCGCCCATACCCGAGGCGTAGGGCTCGACGACCGACACCGCGAATGCCGCTGCAACGGCAGCATCCACCGCATTGCCTCCTTGCTCCAGCATCTGCATGCCGGCATCGGCAGCCAAGGGGTGCCCGGCGTTGACCCCCTGCTGTGACAGCAGCGAACTGTCACTCTCGGACGTCGGTTCGGCCGAACCTGGATTCACGGACGTCCGAGTATCCGCACCTTGCTGGTCGTCTCCGGCGCATGACGACAGCAGAAGCGCTGCAACGAGCGTTGCTCCGGCAGGAACGTACCTCATGTCGTTCCTGCGGCTGGGCGCACTCATGGACACGGTCTTCCTCCACTCCCCAGGACGACTGGCGTACCGACCTCGACTCCGCCCTGGTGCAGAACCGGGGCCGTCTCTGGTCGTATCAGCAAACTACAAGTTGAACTGGCGTGGGAGGCCCTGTCAGTACCCGGCAAGCCTGCCTCTCCTGTGTTTGTGGGACTAGGCAGGCACACACAGTACCTCCCTCAACCGCCTGACCCGGCCGTACGATGGCAGGTATGGAAATCGACCGTGAAATCAGGGACTTTTTCATGAGCCGCCGTGCGCGGATCACCCCTGACCAAGTAGGACTTCCCTATGTGTCGGGGAAGCGGCGAGTTCCTGGGCTTCGCCGGGAGGAGGTGGCGATGCTGGCAGGTGTCAGTGTGGAGTACTACACACGTATGGAACGGGGTCGGATCGGAGGCGCCTCCGAGAGTGTCCTGGACGCTGTCGCCAAGGTCCTCAAACTTTCCGAGGCCGAGCGTTCGCACCTCTACCACCTGGCTCAGCATGCCTCCACCCCGTCCCGAACCACACGCCGCTCCTCAACTGGGAAGAGGAACACCAATCCTCTCGATGACTCGGTCCGCCAGGTGTTGGAGTCCATGACCGTTCCCGCGATCGTGCAGAACCGTCGGCTCGATCTGCTCGCAGCCAATGACCTCGGCAAGGGGTTGTACTACACCCTGGACTTCTCTGGTGACCAGGTGCCAAACTTCGCCCGATTCGCTTTCCTCGACCCCCGTGCCGAGAGTTTCTACTTAGATCAGGAGCAGAGCCGCAGTCTCATCGTCGGGACTCTCCGTGCCAGCGCGGGCCGGGATCCCCTTGATAGGGAATTGACGTCGTTGATCGGGGAACTCTCGGCGTGCAGCTCAGACTTCGCGACCCGGTGGGCCCGCCACGATGTCCATATTCACTCGTACGGCAGAAAGTCCATCAATCACCCTGTCGCCGGAAAGTTGGACCTCAGCTACAGCGATTTCGCCCTCCCGGGTGACCCCGAGACGTCCATCACGACGTACACCGCTGATCCTGGTTCCGCCACAGCGGACGGCCTTGTGCTTTTGTCCACCTGGGTTCAGGAACGACGGGGCAAGGGATCGGATGCCCTTCCCCACAGCGAACGTCACCGGTTCTCTATCCCTGGTGAGGCGCCTTCAGAACTCGACTGACTCTGGAGTGAACCACCGATCTCTGCCCCGATGCGTTCCAGAATCGGCAGCGGATTGCGCATGCACTCCGCCACGTCCGGTTCGTAGTCGGTGAGTGCGTGGATGGCGGCGAAGAGACCACCGTCGCCGGACGCTGCGAGCTGGTTCTCCCCGCACACCGCAATGACAGGGACGCCGTGCTCCCCGTAAGCGCCGCGGCCACCATGGTCACAGGCGCGTTCGGCGACACCCGCCGGCGCCTTTCCGCTGAGCGTTTGCGAGTCGATGCGCCCTTCCCCGGTGATGACCAGGTCCGCAACCTGCAGGGCATCGGTGAATCCGGTCTCCTCGAGGATCAGTTCGACCCCTGAGCGCATCTGCGCGCCGGCCAGCGCCATGGCCATGAATCCGAGCCCGCCGGCGGCGCCGGCGCCGGGGCGTCCTGCCACGTAGGACGTCCCGAGCGCGTCCTCGACGACGGTGGCGAAGTGCGCCAACGCCGCGTCGACGTCGGCGACATCGCCTGCGGCGATGCCTTTCTGCGGGCCATAGACCGCGGCAGCACCGTCCGGCCCGCACAGCGGGTTGCGCACGTCCGAGGCGATCACGACCTCGACCTGCGCCAGGCGCGGATCAAGGTGGGTGAGGTCCACGGCCTGGACGTCACCGAGGTCGGCGACGGAGTTCACGTTGAAGGAGTCCGCACCCGAGAACTCCACGCCAAGGCCGCGTGCCATGCCGAAGCCGGCGTCGGTGGTGGCGCTGCCCCCGAGACCGAGGATGATGCGCCGGGCACCGTCGTCGAGGGCGGCGCGCACCAGCTCGCCGACGCCCCAGGAGCCGGCGGCCCGGGCGTCCTGCGCCGAAGGGGTCGCGCCGCCGGGCGAGACCATGTCTAGCCCGCAGGCGCGGGCGACCTCGATCACGGCGGTCGGCACGGCTGGCGCTGAAGACACGCTCGTGTCCGTACCCAGCGAGTACTCGGCGTCCACCAGCCGCCCACCGGAGTCGCGTACGCGGGCGGTGCGGCGGCAGAATCCGAGGTCGTCGAAGACCTCGAGTGTGCCGTCACCGCCGTCGGCCAGGGGCCTGATCAGCACGCGGCAGCCGGTGGACTCCAGTCCGCGGCCCAGCGCGGAGGCCACCGCGCGCGACGACGCCGACCCCTTGAACTTGTCGCAACAGATCAAGACGGTCGGCGTCATCGGTTATCCAGGAGAACCCGCAGGGACTGCCTAGCTCTTAGCCTTGGCGTCCTGCACGCGCTGCTTCAGGGCGTTGAACTGCTCCCAGACCTCCTCGGGGACCTTCGGGCCCAGGAAGGTGAGGTACTCGTCGTTGTCCTCGATGTCGCTGGCCCACTGCTCCGGCGGTGCGGTCAGGGAGGTGCGGATGTCCTCCTCGGGCTCGGTGACACCGTCGAGGTCCAGGTCCTCGTAGCGGGCGGTGTGGCCGACCACGGTCTCGTCGGCGCCGACCTGGCCTTCGATGCGCTCCACGATCCACTTGAGCACGCGGCTGTTCTCGCCGAAGCCGGGCCACAGGAAGCGGCCGTCGTCGCCACGGCGGAACCAGTTGACCAGGAAGACGTCCGGCATCTTGTCGCCGCCGCGCTTGCCCATGTCGATCCAGTGCTGCAGGTACTCGCCGGCGTTGTAGCCGATGAAGGGCAGCATGGCCATCGGGTCGTGGCGCAGGGTGCCCACGGCACCTTCCTGGGCGGCGGTCTGGCCGGAAGCCATCAGCGCGCCGACCATGGTCGCGTGCTCCCAGTCGTAGGTCTGGGAGACCAGCGGCACGGTGTCGGCACGGCGACCACCGAAGAGGATGGCGTCGACCTTCACGCCCTGCCAGTCGTCGTACTCCGGTGCGGCGACCGGGCACTGGGCCAGCGGCACGCAGTAACGGGAGTTCGGGTGCGCGGCCTTCTCATCGGACTCGGGCGTCCAGTCGTTGCCCTTCCAGTCGATGAGGTGCTCGGGGGTCTCCCCGCCGATGCCCTCCCACCACACGTCACCGTCGTCGGTGAGCGCGACGTTGGTGAACAGGGTGTTGCCGGCCTCCATGGTCTCCATGGCGATCGGGTTGGAGCCGTAGCTCGTGCCCGGGGCCACGCCGAAGAAGCCGTTCTCCGGGTTCACGGCGTAGAGGTGGCCGTCCTCACCGAACTTCAGCCAGGCGATGTCATCGCCGACGACCTGGGCCTTCCAGCCCGGCACGGTCGGGGTGATCATCGCCAGGTTGGTCTTGCCGCAGGCGGACGGGAAGGCGCCGAGGATGTGGTAGTCCTTGCCCTCCGGGCTGGTCAGCTTCAGGATGAGCATGTGCTCGGCGAGCCAGCCCTCTTCCTTGGCCATGACCGAGGCGATGCGCAGGGCGTAGCACTTCTTGGCCAGGATGGCGTTTCCGCCGTAGCCCGAGCCGAAGGACCAGATCTCCTTGGTGTCGGGGAACTGGGTGATGTACTTGGTGTCATTGCACGGCCACGGCACGTCCTGCTCGCCGGGCTCCAGCGGGGCGCCCACGGAGTGCAGGCAGCGCACGAAGGCACCGTCGGTACCGAGCTTGTCCAGGGCCTCCTGGCCCATGCGGGTCATCACACCCATGGACAGCACCACGTAAGCGGAGTCGGTGAGCTGCACGCCGAGCTTGGGCTCGGGGTCGCTGATCGGGCCCATGCAGAAGGGCACCACGTACATGGTGCGACCGCGCATGGAGCCGGCGAAGTGCTCGGACATCTCCTGCTTCATCGCTGCCGGCGGCGCCCAGTTGTTGGTCGGGCCCGCACCCTCCTGCTTCTCGGAGCAGATGAAGGTGCGCGACTCCACGCGGGCGACGTCCGCCGGGTTCGAGCGGGCGAGGAAGCTATTGGGACGCTTCTCCTCGTTGAGCTTGGTCAGCGTGCCGGCGTCGACGAGCTCACCGGTCAGACGGTCCCACTCCTCGCGGGAGCCGTCGACGAAGACCACGCTCTCCGGCTGGAAGAGTTCGACAGCCTCGGAGATCCAGGCGAGGAGGTCCTCGTGCTGGGTGGGTGGCTGGCCGGCGAGCCCGGGGATGGTCATGAAAACTCCTGACGAGATGTGTTCTGAGAACGGTGCGTTCTGGTGTGTCTGGTTAATTCTGCGTCTCCCCAGACTAACCCCAGTTCCCCCTGTCCACACATTCCCACCCGCGCGGGTCCCACGAACCACGTCCGTTTCCGGGGGTGGACGGGGGGATGTCGTACCACCCATCGCCCTGTCCGCCCTGCTCCGCGCCGTATTCACCCTGTTCCGCGTGTTCTTCGCCGAGCATACGCTCCCCGGTATCCGCGCCGTTAGTTGTGACAGAAGACACATCTGCGGATATCTCCGTCACACCCCTCACCCCGGCCATACAGTCCTGCCGACGCCACGACGACCATCCGCCGTCGAAGGTGACGACCGAGACGGCGTCCACCCGCCCGTCACCATCGGTGTCAGAGCAGATCGTCATCCCCGTGTCATCACTCAGCGTGACCGACTCCTCGACGACCACGCTCTCCTCCAGCTCGTCGAGCACGTGCGAGGCCGGCAGGCCGAAGGTCTCATCGCCCAGGTCCAGCAGCAGGCCATCACCGACACTGCCCACCTGCGCAGGGTCGACCGGATCCAGGCCGGACGCCCCGGGGAACAGCGGGAAACCGTCCGTCCCGAACTCCCAGCCGCTCATGACGCAGCCCCCTTAACCGTGCCCGCAACCGGCGGGACGACGAGCCGGGCGACCACATCGGTCACCGTCGCCGCCCAGTGACGTCGCAACGCCGCCGCCAGGCGCGCCGCCTCACGCTCCCGGCGCGCGGCACGCCCCGCCCACCAGCGCGCCCCGGCGGTCGCGCCCGCCACCACAACTCCCGCCGCCAGGGCGGCGAGCAAAGAATCCGTCAGACGCAGGACGCCCGCAGCCGCGGCGAGGCCCGCGCCGAGCGCCGCGGCCGCGGTTACCAGGCGTCCCGACATACCTGACATGCCGGAAGTACCGGACGCGCCAGCCGCGCCGGACGCCCCGGCGTCCTGCGGTGTTTCTGCCGGTGCCAGGTGCGGCATATCCACGCCCTGTTCGAGCACCGCGACGCTGAGCCGGGCACGAAAGCGCGCGTCCAACTCGCCGGCGGTAAAACCGGCGGCCGATCCGTCCTGCCCGTCGAGTAGCGCGGTGGCGGCGCGGTCGGCGGCCAGGCGCACGGCGATGCGCACCCGGTCGAGACGTTCGGCGTCGGCGCGTCGGGCGTCCGACTCCCAGCGGGCGCTGTCCACCCACATCGTGTCGAGCACCGAGCTCAACCCGGCGAGCTGCCCCGGCGCGGCGGCGGAATCGCCCTCCCACGTGCAGTGCACCACACCGGCCTCGTCGGTGAGCGCGTGGGCCGACGCCGGGGCGTAGAGCACGACCACGCCCATCGCATCGCGCACCGCACGCAACACCTCAAGATCGGCACCGCCAGCACCACCGGCACCGCCCGAACCGTCCGGCGACACCACCGCCACGACTCCGTCGGCCTCCCCCGGGCCCGCCCCGGCGACGTACCTGCGCCGGGTACTCCCCCCGGTACGGGCGTCCAATGCCCTGACACCTGCCGTAACCTGCTCGACGACCCGCGCATCCGGGCCGATCACAGAAATGACCGTCACACTTCCCCCTAGTTCCCTGTACCGCTGTGTTCTGCCACAATGTGAGGGATGTCTAATACCGATAACCCCCCAGCACCGCGTTCGGGTGGCCGCGGCCGCCCCCTGCAGACAGAGTTTAACGACGGACGCGACTATCCGCGACTGGGTAGCTTCAGTTTCCGGCGCGGCACGCTCACCGACAACCAGGAGAACCTCTGGGAGGAGAACTGGCCGTCGTTGGGCATCGAGCTCACCGATGACCTCACCGACCCGGTTGACCTCGACGGATGGTTCGGACGCGCCGGCCACGACACCATCGTCGAGGTCGGCTCCGGCACGGGCACGTCCACCGCGGCCATGGCCCCGCTGGAGGAGGACACCAATGTTGTCGCCGTGGAGATCTACCGGCCGGGTCTGGCGAAGCTGCTGGGCTCGGTCGTGCGCGGCGACATCGGGAATGTCCGTATGGTCAAGGGCGACGGGGTCGAGGTGCTGCAGCGTCTCTTCGCCCCAGGCAGCCTCGCCGGGGTGCGCATCTTCTTCCCGGACCCGTGGCCGAAGGCGCGGCACCACAAGCGCCGCATCATCCAGACCGGCACGCTGCACCTGATCGCCTCGCGTCTGCGCCCCGGCGGCATCCTGCACGTCGCCACCGACCACGCCGACTACGCCGACTGGATCGACGAACTCGTCGACGTGGAACCGGACCTGGAGTACCTGGGCTGGCCGCAGGACGAGACGGCCCGCGCCGAGGTGGCGCCGGTGCTCACCGATCGCCAGATCATCACCAAGTTCGAGGGCAAGGGCCTGGACAAGGAGCACACCATCCGCGAATACCTCTGGACGCGGCGATGAGCGGCGGGCGCTCCGGCAACGCCGAGGCCCTGTCCTACAGCGGGCAGGCGGAGCAGACGCCGGTGTACCTGCTGGTCTGGGACGCGCCGAATATCGACATGGGTCTGGGCTCCCTGCTGGGGGGACGCCCCGACGCCGTGCACCGCCCGCGCTTCGACGCGGTGGGCCGCTGGCTCATCGACGAGGCTGCCACGCTGACGCCGGAGGCGACGGTGTTCACCAATGTCGCGCCCGGCTCCGCCGAGCAGATCCGCGGCTGGGTGGACGCCCTGCGCAACGTCGGTTTCGCCGTCTTCGCCAAGCCCAAGCTCACCGAGGACTCCGACGTCGACCCGGACATGCTCGAGCACATCCGGCGTCGTCGTGACGAGGGCGTGCTCGACGGCCTGGTCGTGGCCAGCGCCGACGGGCAGAACTTCCGCGAGCTGCTCGAAGAGCTCGCCGAGGAGATCCCGGTGACCGTGCTCGGCTTCCACGAGCACGCCCACTGGGCCGTGGAGAACGAGACCATCGACTTCCTCGACCTCGAGGACATCCCCGGGGTCTTCCGCGCGCCGTTGCCGCGCGTCAACCTCGACTCCCTGCCGGACGACGGTGCCTGGCTCCAGCCGTACCGCCCACTCTCCGCGTTGGTTCGCTGAAAGGAGCCTTCCTAAGTGTTCACGAGATGGGGCGACTTCGCCTTCCGTTTCCGACGCATCATCCCCGCCGTCATCATCGTGCTGATCGGCGTGCTCTACCTGGGCATCGGCACCCAGCTGGACGACCGGATGAGCCAGGAGGGGTGGGACGACCCGACGAGCGACTCCACCCGCGCCGCGCAGATCGAGCAGGAGACCTTCGGACGCGACGCCTCCGGCGACGTGATCGTGCTCGTCACCAGCGATAGCGCCGACGGTGCCGACCTGACCGACCCGGGGCTGATGGAGAACGTCACCAGCCAGCTCAATGCCATCGCCGTCGGCAATCAGGACGCGGTGGCCGGGATGACCAGCTACTTCGACACCGGTCACGAGCAGATGCTCTCCGACGACGGCACCTCCGCCTTCGCCGCGATCAGCCTGAACGGCACAGAGGACGAGGTACTCGACAACTTCCGGGTCATCGAGGACGAGCTGCACCAGATCACCGTGGACGGTGCCACCGTGGAGATCGGCGGGGCCACGGCCGTCGCCGGTGCCCTGGACTCCGGCATGGGCGATGACATCCAGCGCGCCGAGCTGATCGGCCTGCCGGTCGTCGCTCTGCTGCTACTGGTGATCTTCGGCAGCGTGGTCGCCGCCTGCATGCCGCTGGTCGTGGGCATCCTGTCGATCCTCGGGTCGATGGGCATCCTCTCGGTGCTCGCCGGCATCACCCAGGTCAATACGTTCTCCCAGTCCGTGGTCACCCTGCTGGGCCTGGGATTGGCGATCGACTACGGGCTGTTCATGGTCTCTCGTTTCCGTGAGGAACTCGCCGAAGGCAATGACACGCGCACCGCGGTGCGCAATACCACCGCCTCAGCGGGCAAGACGGTGGTCTTCTCCGCGCTGATGGTGGCGGTGGCGTTGTCGAGCCTGTTGATGTTCCCGCAGGCCTTCCTCAAATCGGTGGCCTACGGTGCGATCTCCGCAGTCGGACTGGCCGCGCTGATCAGCGTGGCGGTGCTGCCCAGCCTGTTCGCGATGCTCGGCCACCGCATCGACAAGTGGACGATCATCCGCCGCGGGCGTACCCGCGAGGCCACGGTGGCGTCGTGGTGGGGCAAGGTCCCGGCATTCGCGATGAAGCACGCGAAGCTGATGACGCTGGGCATCGTGGCCCTGCTGATCCTGCTGACCATCCCGTTGAGCGGGGTGAAGTTCGGCGGCATCAACGAGACCTACCTCCCGCCGGACAACGACACCCGCATCGCCCAGTCCCACTTCGACGACAACTTCCCGGAGTTCCGTACCGACCCGGTGAAGCTCGTCGTCGAGGGCGACAATGCCGCCGTCGGCGAGGTCTTCCAGAAGGCCAATGCCATCGAGGGCCTGACCGGCACCTTCCAGGTGTCCCAGCCCACGCAGGACGGGGTGACGGTGCTGTCGGCCGGTATCGCCGACCGCGATGACAATGACCGCATCGTCAATGAGCTGCGCGACATCGCCCACGGCCTCAACGCCGACGGGTCGGTGCTCGTCGCCGGCACCCCGGCGATGGAGGTCGAGTCGATTGAGGCACTGTTCGACAAGCTGCCGTGGATGCTGGTGTACATCATCGCCGCCACGTTCATCCTGCTGTCGTTGGTGTTCGGGTCGGTGATCCTGCCGGCGAAGGCGGTGATCATGAACATCCTCGGCACCGGTGCGACGCTGGGCATCCTGACCGCCCTATTCGTCGACGGTGTGGGCGCGGACCTGTTCAACTTCTCGCCGGGCCCGCTGATGAGCCCGGTGCTGGTGCTGATCGTGGCGATCATCTACGGACTGTCCACGGACTACGAGGTATTCCTCGTATCCAGGATGGTCGAGGCCCGGGCGCACGGGGCCTCGACACCACAGGCGATCAGATTCGGTACGGCCACGACCGGCGGCATCATCACGGCCGCGGCGTTGATCATGATCGTGGTGGCCGGGGCGTTCGCGTTCTCCGACATCGTGATGATGAAGTACATCGCCTTCGGCATGATCGCCGCGCTCATCATCGACGCCACGGTCATCCGCATGCTGCTGGTGCCCGCGGTGATGTTCCTGCTGCGCGAGGATTGTTGGTGGGCACCGCGCTGGGTCACGACCCTGTCGCGCAAGATCGGCCACAATGAGCAACTCGAGGGCTACAGCCCAGAGCATGTCCCTGAGCAGACCTCTGAGCCGGCCCGTGAACTGGTCACCGTCGGCGCCCCGCACGAGGTTCCCGAAGAGACGCCAGAAAACACGCAGGACGCACCGGGTGTCGTCACCTCCCGCGCGCCGCTGCCCGCGGCGCGGCCCGCAGAGGACGAGACACAGGACGAAACGCAGGACGCTGCGGACGCCGAAGCGTCCGACGAGAACGCTGAGGAGCACGACGACGCAGCGTCCTACGGTGCGCACGCGACGTCGGACGAGGCGGTGCCCTTCAGTGAGCTGATGCGCCGGCTACAGCAGGAACGTCCCGACAGCCGGGAGAACTGACCGCCGATGACCTCCGACCCCCAGCCCAGCCGTTTCCGCGACCGGTGGCACATGATCCTTCAATGGTTGAAGGATCCGCGCGTCCGGGCGTTGCTCACCCTCATGCTGCTGGGGGCGATCATCTTCCTCGCCCGCGACCACTACCACTTCCTCGAAGAGGGGTGGGCGGCGATGCTGCAGGCCAACAACTGGTACATCCTCGCCGCCGTGGCAGCGATGGGGCTGTCGATGATCGCGCAGGCCGAGGTGATGGTCGCGCTGCTGCGTCCGGCGGGTGTGCCGGTGAAGCGCACCAGCGCCAATGCGCTGGGGTTGTCGGCGAATGCGTGGTCGTCGTCGTTCCCCGGCGGGCCGGCGATTTCGGCGGCGATGATCTTCCGCGAGCAGATGAAATGGGGCGCTACCCCGGTCATCGCCAGCTGGTACCTGGTGATCTCCGGGGTGTTGTCCGGTGCGGCGATGGCCCTCCTGGGTTTCGGTGCGGTGTTCTTCCTGCAGGCGAATGTGCACGTGTTCTCGCTGTCCTTCTCCCTGGTCGCGCTGATCGCGCTCACGCTCGCGGCGAACTGGGTGGCACGCAATCCGGAGAAGGTGCAGTCGGCCCTGCTGTCGGCGATGACGTGGTTCAACGAGAAACGCCGCAAACCGGCAGACCGGTTCCACTCGCAGATCCGCAGCTTCGCCGACCAGCTGCGGGCAGTAGACCTCTCACCGAAGTGGCTGGGCTACGCGGTGTCCGTCTCCCTGCTGAACTGGGTGCTGGAGATCGTGTGCCTGTTCCTGTGCATCCTGGCCATCGGTGCCGAGCCCAGCGTCGCCGGCGCGGTGCTGGCGTTCATCGCCGCCAAACTCATCGGCCAGGCCCCGATCACCCCGGGCGGACTGGGCCCGGTGGACATCACGCTGACCACGATGCTGGTCAGCACCGCAGGTCTGGGGTCCGGGCAGGCGGTGGCCGCGGTCATCGTGTTCCGGATGATCAGTTTCGCGCTGCTCACCCTGGTCGGTTGGCTGGTGTTCCTGTGGACGTTCGTCCGCCCGGAAGAGGAGCAGGACGCTGCGGCGTCTGCGGCGTCCGACACGGGCACCACCGGCGCCTCCGGCACGGCGGGGACGGTGGGCGGTACGTCCGGCGCGTCCGGCGTCCGACGTCGTAGCGGGCGGGGCCTGACGTTCCGGCAGATTACCGGCGGATCGGCGGCGCGGCGCGCGCACGAGGAAGAAGACGGTACGGGGGACGGTACGGACGACGGGGGCACTATCGACCGGCTCCCCCGTCATCCGGAGCGTCCGGAGGAGTGACCCCCACGGGCGGTGGTCACCCCCTAGAATGGTCGGTATGACGAAATCCCCCGATGTGTCGTCCGGCCCCGCCGGTCCGTTCTCCGCCACCGCCGGTACTTCGACCACGATGGCGCTGGTCATCGACGTCGTCGCCGTCCTCCTCTTCACCCTGCTGGGCAGACTTTCCCACGAGTCGGGGTTCTCCATCACCGGCTGGCTGGGGACGTCCTGGCCGTTCCTGCTGGGCCTGGCGGTGGCCTGGGCGCTGCTGCTCACCGGCACGCTGCGCCCCGCGCCCGGCACCGGGCTCGGCATCCTCATCGTCACGTGGTTCATCGGCATCGTGGTGCGCAGCATCGTGAACCTGTCGCTGGTGTGGATGTTCCTGCTGACCTCGTTGATCTTCCTGGGCATCCTGATGATCGGCTGGCGGGCCGTCGCCTCCTTCGTCACCCGTCGACAGCCCGCCGCCTGACCAGTTCCAGGAAGCGGGCCACCGGCAGCGTGAGGTTGGTGCCCGCGGCGTCCCACACCACGCCGAGCTCGCGCACCTTGTCCGTGTCCAGGGGGATCACGGACATCCCCTCCATCTGCAGGTTCGGGTCACCCAGCGGAAGCAGCGCCACACCCAGGCCCGCGGTGACCAGCCCGGCGACGGTGGTTAGCTCCATGGATTCGAAGACCAGCCGGGGGCGGAAGCCGTTGTCGGCGGCGAGGCCGTCGAGCAGCAGGCGGGTGCCGTAGCCCTCCAGCATTGCCACGAAGGGTTCCTCCGCGGCCTCTGCCAGGACGATGGACGCCCGCCCGGCCCACCGGTGGTCCGAGGACACCGCCAGGCCGAGGCGTTGCTCTGCCAGTTCCGTCCACCCCACCGCCCCGGAGGCCACGTGCTCGACGGGGCGGGGCCCGACGATCGCCAGGTCCAAGCGCCCGTCCAACACCTGGTCGACCAGCCCCAGTGCCGCGCCCTGCACCAGTTCGAAGTCGATGCCGGGATGGGCGGTGCGGAACTCTCTCAGCAGGTCGGGCACCATCCAGGTCCCCAGGGAATGCATGAACCCCAGGCGCACCGTTCCCAGTTCCGGGTCCACGAGCCGGCGGACCTCGTCGACACCGGTGCGCCAGGTGTCGCGAGTGCGGGCGGCGGCCTCGGCCAGCACGGTGCCGCGGTGGTTGAGCACGAGGTTGCGCCCCCGTCGGTCGAACAGTTCCACCCCGACCGAGGCCTCGAGCTTGCCCAGGCGGCGAGACAACGCCGACTGACTGATACCGGTCGCCAGGGCGGTGTCGACCATGTTGCCGGTCTCGACGAGGTCGAGGAACCAGTCGAGGTCCACCGGGTCGCTCACGGACGGCGCCTCCCTGTGCTATTTCGCGATACGTTGATGCATTTTTCGGGACAGAACCGTCACTGTAATGCATTTTGATTGTCAGCGTATGGTGACCACGATGGGCGACATGAACGAGACAGGTGGCACAGATACGCGACTCTCCCCCGGCGACCCCGGCTACCGGCGGGTGATGATCGCCGCCGCCACCGCCGGACTGGCCAGCTTCAACGCCATGTACCTCACCCAGGCCGTCCTGCCGGCCATCCACGACGGCCTGGGAGTCACCCCCACCACCGCCGCGCTGACGGTGTCGGCGACCACGGGCATGCTCGCCGTCGCCGTGATCCCGGTGAGCATCCTGTCCGAACGCGTCGGCCGGCGCCGCGTCCTGCAGGTCTCTGTCCTGGCCGCCACCGCGCTGAGCCTGCTGCTGGCGATCGCCCCCGGCATCGGCACCCTCATCGGGCTGCGCGCCCTGCAGGGCCTGGCGGTCGCCGGCGTCCCGGCGGTGATGATGACCTTCCTGTCCGAGGAGATCCGCCAGGACCACCTGGGCCGGGTGATGGGCCTCTACATCGCCGGCACGACCCTCGGCGGACTGCTCGGACGCCTCGTGCCGTCCGGCGTGCTGGAATTCACCGGATGGCGCGGCGCGGTGCTCGCCGGCGGGCTCGTCGCCTTCGCCCTCGGACTGGTGTGCGTCTGGGCGCTGCCGCCGCAACGCCACTTCACGCCGAAGAAGATCACCCTGCGCCACGAGGTCGCCGCCTTCCGCCGCCACTGGCACGACCGCCGCCTCGTGGCCCTGTTCATCCTGCCGTTCCTGATGATGGGCGCCTTCGTCTCCCTGTACAACTACCTCGGCTTCCGCCTGACCGGCGAGTTCGGCCTCACCGAGGCTCTCGCCGGGGCGGTGTTCCTGCTCTACCTCTCCGGGACGTGGTCCTCCGCACGGGCCGGAGCGATGGTCGCAAAGTATGGGGCCGCACGGGTGCTGGTCGGCGGTGTCGCCCTGACCACCGTGGGCCTGTGCCTGGCATTGGTGCCGAACCTGGTGGTCACCGTGGTGGGCGTGCTGCTGTTCACCGCCGCCTTCTTCGCCGTGCACTCCACGGCCTCTACCCTGGTCGGTCAGATCGCCGACCGCGACCGGGCGGAAGCGTCCTCGATCTACGTGATGAGCTACTACCTGGGTTCCTCGGTGATCGGGTGGATTTCGGGCTACTTCTTCCAGATCGGGTGGATCGCACTGGTGGTGGCCCTTGTCGCACTACAAATCAGTGCGCTAGTGTTATGCCTGGTCAGCACGTCGGCCACTCGCCGATCGTGACACGCCCCACTACAATTTGCGGATTCTTCACAGAAACAAGTACGACAGCGATACGATGTTGCGCAGTCGGCTTCATATTTACTAACCGAGGGGCGTGGAGAGCGCTACCTCATCAACGGAGGAACGAACATGGGACACATCAAGGGAAAGCGGTTCGCCGGCGTCATGGCGGTCGGCCTCCTGGCCACCGCCGGGGTGGGCGTGGCAATGGCCCAGGGCGGGATCTCCGCCAACCTGGCGCTCTCGAACACGATCTTCAACCAGGAGGTCAGCAACCTCGACGCCAGCGGCGTCGCCATCTTCGGCGGCACCGACAGTCAGCACGACGGGGACACCGGTGTGGCCCGCCTGGTCTTCGACGACGCGACCATCACCGACATGTGCATGACCGCACCGCTGAACCTGCCCGGCCTGGGCGAGAAGCGTTTCCAGATGCTCGTGCCCGGTGAGAACACCACCGCCGAGCACCTGGTGCTCGGTGCCCCCGGCCTGGTCGGTGGCCTGACGCTGAACAACGCGCAGATCGGTGTGGACGCCAGCCAGCTCGACGACGAGGCACCGGCCGGCTCCTGGGGCCTCGCCGCCGACAGTCTGACCGGTTGGGACCAGGTCATCAAGGCCACCTCGATCAGCGCGGACAAGCTCACCGCCGCAGGTGCCAAGGTGGGTGTCGTGAGCGTTGACGAGGCTGAGTGCTGATGCCTGACGACTCCACCTCGTCGCCGGGATCCTCGCCGGGTTCCACCCCGGGCAAGCCCACCGACGACGACACCACCGAGCTCATGGACGCCGTCGACGACAGCGCCGGTAGCGCTGACGGTGCTGATAGCGCCGGAAGCACTGACGGTGCCGACGGCGCTGATAGCGCCGACGCCGGTGCGTCCGACGACGAGTCCCGCTCGGAGAAGCTCGAGAAGCAGAACCGCCGCTTCACGCGCTGGCGCAAGCAGCGCCCGTTCGGTGCCGGTCTGCTGATGATGCTGGCCGGCATCGCGATCATGGCACCGGCGTACCTGTCTCTGGAGATCTCGAACATCCAGATCCAGATCTCCACCATGGGCGGGGTCTCCACCCTGGTCATCGGTATCTTGCTGATCACCTGCGGACTGATGTGCTGGTTCCGTGGCGAAGGGCGGGTGATCGCCGGCGTCGCCGCGATGATCCTGTCGGTCATCTCCTTGTGGCAGACCAACTTCGGCGGGCTCATCATCGGCCTCATCCTCGGCCTCATCGGTGGTGCCCTGGCACTGGCCTGGGACCCGCAGTCCCGCGAGGACGCCAAGGACGAGAAGCGCCAGAAGAAAGAGGACAAGCAGGCCCGCAAAGCGGCGAAGTCCGAGAAAGCAGGGAAAGGAGCCGGCAACGCCAAGTCGGTGATCGCGGTACTCGCCGCGCTCGCCGTCGGTGTCGGCATCCAGACTCCCGATGCCCGTGCCCAGATCCCCGGCCTGCCGGACATCCAGCTGCCGAACCTGCAGATCCCCGGCCAGACCGACAATGGCGATACGGACGGCGATGCTGATGGCGACACGGACGGGCAGACCAACGACTCCCCCGTCCTGCCGAACCTCCCCAACCTGCCCGAGCTCCCGGACCTCAACCTCCCGCAGCTCACCTTGCCCGACGGCAATGACCTGCAGGACGGCATCGACGGCTCCCTGGAGTCACTCGGAGTCGAGGTCCCCGGCCTGAACGTGGCTCCCCCGGAGCCAGTCGCTGGCATGCAGGCACCCTACGGCGACACCTTCACCATCAAGACCGATAATGCGACGATGACACCGGGCATGAAACTGTCCTACGTCACCATCGACACGATGCAGGGGCCGAAGAAGGCGCTGCGCATCGATGCCGACCAGGCGATCATGGAGAACCTGCGCGTCCAGTTCCCCAACGCGCTGGGCAATGACCTGCTGGACGACACCAAGGGTGCCACCAGTACCCTGACCGGCAACTTCCACATCTTCGTGCAGGAACTGACGATGACCCTGGAACTGCTCGGGGTGGACACCATGATCCCGATCACCATCAACGCCGACTGGGCTCCCGACGATATCGCCGCGGAACTGTCCAAGATCGGCCTGGGCCTGCCGGACCTGCTGTCTGAACAGACCCGCGTGCTCGACGTCCGGCTGGAGACCTACCAGGTCATGGCCGACAAGATGGACTTCCCCATCACCGACATCGGGCCCTGGCACGAGAACTGATCCCCACAGGGGTACCAAGTTGGACCTGGGAGCGTTGAGTTGGCTAACTCAACGCTCCCAGGTCCAACTTGGTACCCGGCGACAACACCGGGGACGCGACTCCGGGCAAGCCCAGATCACATCGGCATGATCGTGTGCTTCTTCTCCGGCTCGAGCACCTGCTTGTCGCGCAGCAGCCGCAGCGACTGGCGCAACCGCAGCCGGGTCTGCGAGGGGTCGATGATCTCATCGACGTAGCCACGCTCCGCCGCCACGTACGGGCTGGTCATATTGGCGTTGTAGAAGTCCATGAACATCTTCTTCGCCATCGGACGCTGCTCCTCCGGCATGGCGGCGAGCTGACGGCCCTGGATCATCACCGCGGCACCCTCGGCACCCATCACGGCGATCTGTGCGGTCGGCCACGCCAGGTTCACGTCGGCACCGAGGTTCTTCGACCCCATCACCGCGTACCCGCCGCCGAACGCCTTGCGCACCACCACGGTCACCTTCGGGACGGTGGCCTCCACCATCGCGAAGCCCAACCGGGCACCACGGTGGATCAGGCCCAGCTTCTCCTGCTCGGCACCCGGCAGGTAGCCCGGAGTATCGACCACGAAAACCAGGGGGATGTTGTAGGCATCGCAGATGCGGATGAACCGTGCCGCCTTGTCCGCCGCCTCGGCGTCGAGGCAGCCGGCCAATGACATCGGCTGATTGGCGACCACGCCGACCGGACGGCCGTCGATGCGGGCGTAGGCGGTGATCACGTTCTGCCCGTAGTCCGGCTGGACCTCCAGCACGTCCTCGTCGTCGAAGATGCGGCTCAGCACCTCCATCATGTCGTAGCCGGAGTTCGGGTCGTCCGGGATGAGGTCGACGAGCTCGGCATCGCGCTCACTGGGAGCGTCGGACGGAGCGGGCACCTGCGGCGTCGCCTCGAAGGCGCTGCTGGGCAGGTGGGCGAGCAGTTCGCGGACGTAGCCGAAGGCGTCGTCCTCGTCGCTGCCGACGTAGCTGATGTTGCCGTTGGCGGCCTGCACGCGGGCACCGCCGAGGTCCTGCATGCTGATCTTCTCGCCGGTGACCGACTCGATGATCTGCGGGCCGGTGACGAACATCGTCGTCTGGTCCTCCACAGCCACCAGGAAGTCGGTGGTCGCCGGGGCGTACACCGCACCACCGGCGCAGTTGCCCAGCAGGATCGAGATCTGCGGCGACTGGCCGGACAGCGGCAGCTGACGCCGGGAAAGCTCGGAGTACATCGCCAAGGACATCACCGCGTCCTGGATGCGTGCGCCACCGGAGTCGTTGATACCGATGACCGGACAGCCGATACGGGTGGCCATGTCCATGACCTCGCAGACCTTCTTGCCGAAGGTCTCGCCCACCGAACCGCCGTAGACGGTCTTGTCGTGGGCGTAGACGGCGACGGGGCGTCCGTCGACCCGGCCGTAGCCGGTGACCACGCCGTCACCGTAGGGGGCGTCCGGCACGCCCGGGGTGCGCCCCAGGGCACCGATCTCGGTGAACGACCCCTCGTCGAGCAGCGCGTCGATGCGCTGGCGCGGGGTGGTGCGTCCTTCCTCGTCGCGTTTCTGGCGTGCGCGTTCGCTGCCCGGGTCCTGCGCCTCCTCGAGGCGGGTGTGCAGGTCGTCGAGCTTTTCTGCGGTGGACCTGCCGGTTCCCGGTGCGGTGCGGTGCGCGGCGAGGTCCGCGTCGCCGAACCGGGGGTCTTCGGGTGTTCCTGTCATGGATCCCACGCTAGCGCACCTGGTTCCGCTGCGAGATGTCGCGCAGGTGCTCGGTGATCCGTGCACCGACGATGCCGATGGACGGCTCGTCCGGCACCGCCAGGTGGTCGCCGGCGAGCTGGATGAGTTCCAGGTCGTCGACCACGCCATCCCAACCACCGTCGGCGGGGATGTCGGCGAAGGACGGTTCGAGTTCGATCGCGCCCTCGTGCATGCCCTCGGACTTGTACAGCGTGACCGGGGCGCTCACCTCGGCCCAGCGTTCGAAGTCGAGGGTGTTGAGGATGCGGGTGTCGATGAAGCTGGCGCGCTGGTGCTCCAGCACGCCGGCGGCCAGACCGTGCGAGGAGGCGTCGGTGTTCTGCAGGAACATGCTCATCATGCCGATGAGTGCCTCCTCACCCTGGGCCTCGAGCAGGTCGTGCGGGACGGGCAGCTCGATGCCGTAGGTCTTCGCGGCGAAAGCGGCGTAGCGGTCCCAGCGCGCGTGCATCTCTTCGGTGGTATCCGGTGCCGGGTTCGCCGGACGCACCAGGTCGAGCAACTCCAGGTGGCCCACGGTGACCTCGCCGGCCTTCTCCAGGCGGTGGGCGACCTCGAAGGCCAGCGCACCGCCGAAGCTCCATCCACCGAGGACGACCGGACGTCCGTCCGCCAGCTCGGTGATATCGGCGACGTAGGCGTCGGCCCGCTCATCGAGCGTGCCCTCCAGACGCTCCACACCGTAGACCGGCACGTCGGCGGGAAGACGCCTGGTCAGCGGCTCGTACACCACGCTGGATCCGCCGGCGGGGTGGAAGACGAAGACTGCCGGGCTCTCCGACCCCTCAGCGCGGGCACGCAGCACGCGGATATTGCCGTCCACCGCGGTCTCGAAGACGTCGCGCACCAGGTTCGCCAGCGGTTCCAGGGTGCCGGCCTCGGCGACCTGGGTGGCGCTGATCTCCGCGCCGGAGCGTTCGCTCAGCCGGGCGGCGATCGCCGCGGCAGTGTCGGCGTCGACCTGCGGCAGTGCGCTGGTGACGCCGGCCGGGGCGGCACCGGTGAGCGAGGCCCACGTGCCGAAGACCATGCGTTCGGACGCATCACGCGGGGCGACGCCGACGCCCTGGGAATCTGCGTCTGCAGCGTCTGCGTTCTCGGTGGCGTCGGCAGCCTCGGAGCTCTCGGCGGCGGCAGCCTCAGCGGCCGGCGCATGCGTCACGCCGTCCAGCTTCTCCTGCACCATCTGCTCGACCAGGGAAATGACTTCGTCCACCGAGCCATCGCGCAGGGCCTGCACGTTCAGCGAGGGCAGGTCGAAGTCGTACTCCACCCGGTTCTTGATCCGCATGCCCATCAGCGAGTCCAGGCCCAGGTCGATCAGCGGCAGCTCACCGGGCAGATCGTCGACGTCATAGCCCATCGACTCCGACACGATGCTGCGCAGCCGGTCGGCCACGCTCTGCCCGGAGTCCGGGGTCCACCGCTCGGAATCGGTGTCCACCGACGGCAGGGCGTTGCGGGAGCCGGACGCCTGCCCGGCGGCAGGCTCCACCTGCGGCGACGGGGAGGACGCCGCGGCGGCGCCAGCGGCCCCGGCGACGCCAGCCGCCAGACCGCCCGCCGGTGACGCGGCGAAAGCCTCACCAGCCAGGCGCGACTCATCTGCGCCACCTGCGCCACCTGCGCTGTCCATGGCGTAAACCTGCACGCTCAGCCCGCCGAGAGTACGTGCCACCAGGGTGGTCACCTCACCCTCGGTCGGCAGGGTGCCATAAGTCTGCACCGCGGCGAGCTCGGCGTCCGGCACGACCGCACGCGCGGCGGCCTCGGCGACGGCGTCCACGCTGGGAACCTCCGCGGCGGCGACGGCGAACGCAGTCCGTCCGTCCGGCAGCGCCACCCGACGTCCCGGCACCCCGCGCACCGATCCGCCGCCGGGACGTGCGGCCGTCCAGTAGCGCTGCAGGTTCCAGTGCACCCCCGGAATGCCGGACACCGCGCGCCCACGGCGCAGCGGACGTCCATCGGCGGAGTTCAGACGACGGAAGTCGACCTCGCCGCCACGCACGTAGAGCTCGGCGACGGTGGCCAGCAGCGTGTCCACGCTGGGCTCCTTGCGCTTGAGCAGGTACATCAGGCTGGACTCGCCGGCGTCGTGGGCGAAGGCGGTGTTCATCATCGGCATCAACGCGACCGGGTTCGGGGAGAACTCCACGAAGGTACGGAAACCCTCGTCGAAGAGCCGTCCGGTGGCGTCCGACAGCCACACCGAGTAGCGAGTGCAGCGCAGGAAGTAGTCCGCGTCGTGCACGGTGTCGCCCGGCTGGTAGACCACGCCACGGTCCACGCTGCTGTACACCGGAGTGTGGATCGGGAGCGGGGTGATCCCGGCGATCTCCGCGTGGAGCTCGCCGAGGATCGGGTCGAGCATGCTGGTGTGCCCGGCACCCTTGACCTTGAGCATGCGGGCGAACTTGCCCTCGCCCTCCAGGTGGGCCACCAGGTCGGCGACCGGCTGGGCGGGCCCGCCGACCGTGGTCATGCCGGGGGCGGCGTACACCGCGGGCTCCACCGCGGCGAACTGCGGGTGCTCCTTCTGGAACTCCACCAGGTCCTCGACGCCGAGTTCGATCACGGCCATCGCGCCCTGCTTGTCCTCGGGCAGCAGTTTCTCGCCCTCACCCATCAGCCGCGCACGGTGGCAGGCGATGGTCACGGCGTCCTCCATGGACAGCCCGCCGGCGGCGTAGGCCCCGGCGATCTCGCCCATCGACTGGCCCACGATCGCCGCGGGACGCAGCCCCAGGGCGGTCATCAGGTCGGTCAGGGCGATCTGGATGGCGGTGATGCCGACCTGGGCGGTCTCGGTGGTGAAGTTCTGCGCGTCATCGCGGATCATCTCGACCACGGAGTAGCCGCACTCCTGCTGCACGACCTCGTCGACATCGTCGAGTCGCTGGGCGAACAGCGGCGACAGGGTGAGCAGTTCCTTGCCCATCTTGCGGTGCTGGGAGCCGAAACCGGAGAACACCCACACCGCGCCCTCGCGCTCGGGGCTGTCGGCGACGGAGATTCCCGCGCCCTTGCGGCCTTCTGCCAGGCGGGTCAGCCCGGCGATGGCCTCGTCGGTGTCGTGGGCGAGGACCACACCGCGCGAGCGGCCGTGGTTACGCTCGCCGAGCACGCCGGCGGTACCGGCGAACACGGCGTTGCCTGCCTTGCCGGTCTCCCCCAGCCAGGACGCAATGTCCGCCGCGGCGGTCCGACGCCGCGAGGGCAGCAGCCCGGAGACCGGGAGCAGACGCGGCAGCGCGCGTCCTGCCGAGTCGCCGTCCGACTCCTCGCCGCCGTACTCCTGGACGCCGGCCCAGTCGATCACGTCGGGACGCTCGGGGACGTCCTGCGCCGACGGCCCCGCCGGTGCCGCGCCCTCCGGCGCGACGAGCACGACGTGGGCGTTGGTGCCGCCGAAACCGAACCCGGAGACACCGGCGACCGCTGCGCCGGAGTACTCCGGCCACTCGCGCGGGTCCTCCACGACCTCCAGGTGCTCACGGTCGAAGTCGATGTAGGGGTTGGGGCCCGTGAAGTTCACCGTCGGCGGCAGCACGCCGCGCCGCATGCCGGAGACCACCTTGATCACCCCGGCGACACCTGCGGCCGCCTCTGTGTGGCCGAAGTTCGTCTTCGCCGAACCGAGCAGCAGCGGCGAGGCCACGTCGCGACCGGCGCCGAGGACCTGGCCGAGAGCGCCTGCCTCGATCGGGTCGCCGAGGATCGTGCCGGTGCCGTGGGCCTCCACGTAGTCCACCTGGGACGGGTCGATGCCGGCGTCGGCATAGGCGGCGGCGAGCACCGCGGCCTGCGCCTCCGGGTTCGGGGCGGTCAGCCCATTGGACCGGCCGTCCTGGTTCACCGCGGAACCGGCGATCACGGCGAGCACGTCGTCGCCGTCGCGGCGGGCGTCCGACAGACGTTTGAGCACCACGACACCGGCACCGTCGGAGCGCACGATGCCGTCGGCGTCCTCGGAGAAGGCGCGGATGCCGCCCGTCGGGCTCAGCACGCCGAGCTCGGAGAAGGCGATGGTGGCAAAGGGGCTGGCCAGCAGGTTCACTCCGCCGGTGACGGCCACGGAGGCGTCCCCGTCGCGCAGGGCACGCACCGCCTGGTGGATCGCCACGAGCGACGCCGAACAGGCCGTGTCCATCGCGACCGAGGGGCCGCGGAAGTCGAAGGCGTAGGAGATGCGGTTGGCGATGATCGCGCTGGAGTTGCCGGTCAGCGCATAAGGGTGCGCCTCGGACGGATCGGCGCTGATCAGCATGCCGTAATCGTTGTTCGTGGTGCCCATGAACACGCCCACGTCCGTGCCGCGCAGGGTATTGGCCGGGATGCCGGCATCCTCCAGCGCCTCCAACGTCAGCGACAGCAGGATGCGCTGCTGCGGGTCCATATTCGCCGCCTCGACCGGGGAGAGCCCGAAGAACTCCGCGTCGAAGGAGGCGATATCGTCGATGTAACCGCCGGTGAGCACGGCCTCGGCCATGCGCCGGGACATCTCCGGGTCGTCGTCGTACTCACTCCAGCGCCCCTCCGGGAGCTCGCCGACGCCGCTGCGACCCTGCTCGAACATGCGCCACATGCCGTCGACGCCGTCCGCACCCGGGTAACGCCCGGCCATGCCGACCACGGCGATCTGCCGGTCCTCCGGCTCCAGACCAGCGCCACCGGCGCTACCGGCCCCGCCGCCGTGCGCGGCGCGTCCTCCCGCGACGCCGCGTCCGGTACGCGTGCCACCGGCGAGGACGAACCCGGCCAGTGCGGCGATGGTGTTGTACTCATAGGCCACCGTGGCGTCCAAGGAGACGCCGGTGAGGCGCTCGAGCTCGCCGGACAGCACCACCACGTCGCGGCTGGACAGCCCGAACTCCTCCATCTGCCGGTCGTCGGTGATCTCCGCGGCATCCAGGCCGGTGGTGGCCTGCACCCAGTCGCGCAGCCAGGCGCGCATCCCTGCCGGAGTGCTCGGTGCGGCCGGTGCAGCGGGAGAGTTCTCGGAACCGGAGGGACCGGAGAGATCAGACGTGTCAGTCATATCGGGGACGATCATCCTTGTTTCATGGTGGACGGTTGGGAGGGGTGGCCTGAACGGGCACGACGGCCACCGTCAATATGCAATCGACGGTGGCCGTCGCCACGCTACAAAAAGGACGTCAACCACTCTAGTCGACGGTGACGGCGGGGACCGGTCACTACTGGCCGCTACTGGCTGAAGCGGCCGTCCAGGTAGGCGTTGGCACACACGCGGCGGGCGATCTTGTTCGCCGAGGACCGGGGGATCGTCCCCTGGTCCACGATGCGGATGTCCGCGGGCGTCACACCGTGGGTGGCGGTGACGGCCTGGCGGATGGACGCCACGGCCTCGGCGTCACCGGAAGCGGGGGCCTCCGGGTCACGCTCGGCGACGAGGACGAGCTCCTCGGAACCCGAGTCGCTGCCGGCACCGCTCACCGCGAAGGCGGCGAGCACGCCGGGCAGGACGTGGCCCTGCGTGGCGTCCGCCGCGGTGGCCTCGATGTCCTGCGGGTAGTGGTTGCGTCCGGCGACGACGACGAGATCCTTGATGCGGCCGGTGATGTAGAGCTGGCCGTCCACGACGACCGCCAGGTCACCGGTGCGCAGCCAGTCGTCCTGCGGAGCGTCCTGGACGGCCGAGCCGTCGGAGAGGCGGTTGGCCGCCGGCAGGGAGTTGCGGAAGGTCTCGGTGGTGTCGTCCTCGCGCTCGAGGTAGCCGGCGGCGATATTGCCGCCGTTGAGCCACACCTCGCCCACGGTGCCCTCGGCGAGCTCCTCACCGGAGGCGGGGTCGACGATGGCCATGAACAGGGACGGGCCGGGCTCGCCGACACTCATGATCGGCACGGCGTTGGCGGCGTCGTCGGCGACGTCCACGGCCTGCCCCTCGGCGAGCTTCTCGCGGTCGAAGACGCGCAGCTTCGGACGGTCCTCGGTCTGCGGAGTGGTCACGAAGACGGTGGCCTCGGCCAGTCCGTAGGACGGGCGCATCGTGGAGCGGCGGAACCCGGCCGGCTCGAAGACGTCGCAGAAGCGGTCCACGGACTGCAGGCTCACGGCCTCGGCACCGTTGATGATGCCCTCGACGTGGCTGAGGTCGATATCCGCCAGGTCCGCGCGCTTGGCCGGGTCGGCGTAACGCGAGGCGAGCTCCAGGGCGAAGTTCGGGACACCGGTGTACACGTTGACCCCGTCGCCGCGGTCGGCGAGCTGGCCGATCCAGCGGCCCGGATCCTGGATGAAGTCGCGCGGGGCCATGATGTCCTGCGGGATGCCCAGGATCAGCACGAAGGACGACAGGATGATGCCCATGTCGTGGTGGAAGGGCAGCCAGTTGACCAGACGCAGCGGCGTCTTGAGCTGCGCGGCCTGGAAGACCTGCAGCACATTCGTCACGATGCTGCGGTGGGTGAGCACCACGCCGGCCGGGGTGCGGGTGGAACCGGAGGTGTACTGGAGGAACGCCGCGTCGCCGGCGTTCGGTGCCAGCTCCGGGTGCTCCATCAGCGCCATCATCGGGTTCTGCCACTCCTCGGCGAGCGAGTCAGGCAGGGCGTCGATGGTGAGCACGCGGGGACGCTCGGACGACGGCAGGCTAGCAAAGTGGCTGCGCACGTGGCCGGCGGAGGTCTTGTTCGTGAGCACCACCGTGGGCGTGGACGAGTCCAGCACCGCGGCCAGGTGGTCGGCGTGACCGGGCTCGGTGGGGTCGTAGAGCGGCACCGGGACCGTGCCGGCGTAGAGCGCGCCCATGAAACCGAAGAGATACTCCGGGCTGTTATTGGCCAGGATCGCCACCCGGTCGCCACGCTCGGTGACCTGCTGCAGGCGCACACAGACCGCCTTGACGCGGGTATTGACCTCCGCGCGGGTCCAGGTAACGGTCTCCCCCTCGGCACCGGAGGCGAAGTCGTGGAAGGTAATCAGCGGGGTGTCGACCGCCCCCTCCATCTGGGCCATGGTGAACAGCATCTCGCACATGGCGGAGAGCGAGAGCTGGTCCGGGATGGCGATCTCGCCCTTGTCGTCGTAGAACTGCGCCATCGCGTCGCTGATGTCCATCAGGTCTCCCTCGTTACTGTCTGTCACTGTCTGTCGAATTGCTTTCCGCAATGAATCCTATCGTCCCCGGGACCTCTCCCGTGACAATTACCGTCCTTCGGCGATGATGTCGCCGACCCAGTTGTTGATCCACTGCGGGACAGTGCCGCCGTCGACGACGGTGCCGTTGCTGGAGTACTCCGCGTGCACCTTGTTGGCGTCGATGAGGTCATTGGCGCGCTGCACCGCATTGCCGATATCCCTGGGGGCACTGCACACCAGGTCGGCCGGGGCGCAGAACTGCAGCGTGCTGTCCTGCAGCGCACCGAAGTCCTGCGGACGCTCCCCACGCATGGACGCTCCGGGGACGATCGGGCTGACCAGCGCGCCGACCGGGCTGAGCGCGATCTCCGCGCCGATGCCGGTGGCATCCGGGCTGCCGACGAGCACCCCCTTGCCGTCCTCCCGACGACCGTCGGCGATCAGCGCGACGCCGGCGACGGCGTCCGCCGGCACGCTGGACTGGCCGTTGCCGATGGCGGTGGCCAGGTCACCGGTGAGCACCGCGCCCTGGCTGAAACCGACCATGATCATGCGGGTGGCCGGGCACTGCTCGTTGACGGCGGTCATCTCCGCCTCGAGCGCGGCGTACCCCTGGTTGCGGGAGTCGTCGTAGGACATCTCGCGCAGGGACTGGATGTTGCGGAACTGGGCGGCGTAGGGCAGCGTCCAGCTCTTGAGCTGACCTCCCTCGACACCATCACCGAATTCCTCCTGCAACGGCTGGGTGACGTTGAGCAGCAGCGAGTTGGGGTGCGACGACGGGTGGATCGGGTCGTCGTCCGCGGAGGACTCCCAGGTGCCCGGCGCGGCGAACAGCTGGTAGTCCGGGCAGGACGCCGGCTGCTCGGGGTCGGTGGTGCGGGTGGCATCCGGCTCGGCGGTGTTGTCGGAGCCCGGGCCGCCGGATTCCCGGGAGAGCCACGAACCGATGCTGACGACAAGGAAAACGGCGAGGACGACGACCGCCGCGATGGTGAGGAACTTTCTCATGGCCAGTCAGAGTACCCCGTTTTCCTGTCAGCACTCTGCCAGGCGGTGAGCAGCTCGCGTCAGCTCCCGTCAGCTTGCGTGCACGGTGCCGTCGGTGTCCTGCACCAGCGTGCCGCCCTCGAACTCCACCGAGGCCGAACCGTCGGCGTGTTCGGTGTAGTCGCCGATGACGAAGCCGAGTTCGCCGCCCTCGTAGCCCTGAGCACGGTAGGCGTCGAAGAGTGCGCCGTGGCGGATCACGAAGGTGCCCTTGTCCGAGGTGTAGAGCACCCCGTGCTCGAAGTCGCGGAACTGTCCACGGGTGCCCTCCGGGGACGCCGCGGTGTCGCCCGGCGTCCGGTTCATATCGGGGAGACCGAGGATCCCGTCCGGGCCGTCCAGCTCGTCGTAGCGATCGGCGATCGCACGGTTCGGCAGGGTGTAGACGGTGTTCCCGCCACCGACGGTGAACAGCGTGCCGCCGGTGAAATCGGCGCGACGCGAGCCGTCCGACGCGATGGTCTCGTCGCCGGTCAGGAAGCCGTAGCGTCCCCGCTCGTAGTCCTCCGCGCGGTAGGCGTCGAAGAGTGCGCCATGACGGATCAGCGCCGTGCCGTACTCCTGGGACCAGTAGATGACCCCGTTGTCGAAGTCGGTGAAGTAGCCGGGCAGGTGCGTGGCGCTGTGGTCGCCGGTCGGGAAGCCAAGCTCCTCGCGCTGGGCGACGCTCGTGGCGTCCGTACCGAGGTAGCGTGCGGAGATCGCGCCGTGCAGCAGGTGCACGTCCCCGTCCGGGGTGCGCAACGCCGCGCCGTTCTCGAAGCGCTGCACCTGGCCGGTGCGTCCGGCGACGGTGATGTCCTCTTCCGGAGCCACCGGGTAACCCCACGCGCCGTACTCCCAGTTCGTGGCGCTCCACTTGTCGATCACGTCCTGGGCCACGGTCACCGGGCCATTGCCGTCCTGCACCTGCGACCAGTAGATGAAACCGTGGTCGAACTGCGCCCATGCGCCGCCGTCGCGGGCCCAGGAATCCGGCTCCACCGGGTAGCCGAGCCAGGAGTTCGGGCCGCCGAGTTCGCGGTACTTCGCGCCGGTACGACCCCAGGTGGCCACGGCACCGGTCTCCTCGTCCGCGCCGTCCTTCAGGTAGACCACACCGCCGCGGAAGTCCTGGGCGGTACCGGTGACCTTTCCGTCCTCGTCCTTGATCTCGTAGACCTCGCTGATGCAGTCGCCGAGGTTGTAGTTGTTCTTGTTCGTCCGGTAGCGCTCCACCGCCTCGGCGAAAGCGCCCTCGGCCTCGCACTGCACGGAGGTGTCGGACTCGTCGAGCCCCAGGGCGTCCGCCATATACGGCCACGCCTGCTTCATCTCGTACTCCCAGTACGGCCAGGTGTGCGTGCCATTCGGACGGAACTTCGTCACGGTCTTCACCCCGGCGAGGTTCGCGAAGTTCACGAACGTCTGGCTGGTCACCCGCGACGCCGCCTCCATCGCACCGGAGTTGATGTCCGCCGCACTGCCCGGGAAGTCGCCCTCGGCGTCCCACGCGCCGGCCAACCCGTTGCCGGCGGCCACGTAGACCGTGGTTCCCGCGCGACGGAAGTTGCCGACCAACAGCTTCGGGTCGTGGGTGAACCACTCCGGCGAGTAGTAGTTGCCCCACATCTTGCGGGCGTCGAAACCGGCCTGCTCGGTGATCATGCCGAATGCGCGCGGCATCAACGGCGACGAGGTGTCCAGGTAGCCGGAGAAGGACGCCGCGAAGTCGAACATCTCCGCGTTGCGTCCGGCGAGCACCATCGCACCGGTCGCGCCCATCGACAGGCCGCTGACCGCGCGGCGGTCATTGGTGCGCCACCCCTGCTCCAGGATCGGCGGCAGCTCCTTGGTGAGGAAGGTCTCCCACTTGAAGCTCTTGCCTCCGTCCGCCGACTGCCAGTCGGTGAAGAACGACCCGCCGCCGCCGATCGGCAGCACCAGGTTCACGTTCTTGTCCGCGTAGAACCGGACGGCGTCGGTGGCGTAGGACCAGGCACTCTCGTCCTCGCTGCTGTAGAGCGGGCCGAGCTGCCAGACCGAGGGGAAGGTCTTGTCCGGGGAGCTGTACCAGTCGCGGGCCAGGTGGACCTGCACCTTCACCGTCTCCCCCGGCATGGCGGCGGAGTTGATGTAGAGCTTCACCCACCGGTCAGTGATCCACTCGACCTTCTCCACCGAGACACCGTCCGGCAGTCCCGGCAGGTCCTGCTCGGTGACGGACAGCGGCTCGCGCTCGGGGGCGGCGCCAGGATCCATGAACGCCAGCGGCGAGTTCTCCGGGGCGGTGTCCGTGGGAGCGTCGGCGGCCGCGGCGGCCTCCGGGGAGACTGCCGAGTCGTCCTGGGTGCCGTCCTGGGTGGCTTCTTGGGCCGTATCTTGGCCGGCCGCTTGGCCGGCCGCTTGGCCGGTCTCTTCGGCGGATGCCGGTGCCAGCGGCGTGAAGATGAGGGCACAAGCCAGCAACGTGCCGGTTACCCGGGCACGCCGCGATGGGCGATGGGACACTGGGGTTCTCCTTGAATGGAAACGTCGGTACAACCCCTGCCATATCGCCGGGTCTCAAGAAACTAATACACGATGATATAAATATCACTTAAAAAGTGACGCAGGCCACCGTGCGGCTACCCCCTACCGGCGCGATGTGCGCAGGTCGAAAAGTGTTACCAGTTTTTCCGGGTCGGATTTTCGGCGACCTGGGGTTATGCCGAGAAGGGGCCCGGAGAAGTGGTAACACTTCTCCGGGCCCCTTCACCGTGCCCAAAATTCACCGGGCCGCTGCCGCTTCCGCTGCGCGGATCAGCCGCAGTAGTGGCTCTCCGCGGCCTCGGTGATGATGCGCTGGGCATCCTCGGCCGATACGTCGGTGAGCTCCTGCACCTCGAGCTGGCCGGCGATCATCGGCACAGCGAATCCGTCGCGCCCCTCCTCGTTCGCCAGGCACTGCTCGCGGGCGGCGGCGATGACTTGGTCCTGGATCGCCGAATCCTCCACGTCGATGCCATTGTCCTTGAGCTGGGAGAGGAAGGCGTCGTCCTCGTCGGTCCGGGGTGCGACCTCTCCACCGGGCTCCTCGACCTCGTTGACCTCCCCGTCACGCGGGGAGTCGCCGGAGCCGGAGCCGGCATCGGCATCCGGTGCGGCGGACGTCGGTGCGTCCGACGAGGACGGAGACGCCGATGACGAAGCGGACGAACTCACGCTGGGGACGTCGGTCTGCGTCTCGTCACTGTCGACCGTGGAGTCGCCGCCACAGGCGGCCAGGGTGCCGGCGAGCAGCAGTGCGGACGCCGCCGCGCCGAACCGCTTCATCGGGATGCTCATCGCGGATCCTTCTCGATGTTGCCGTTGACCTCACGGATCTCACCGTTCTGGAACTTCACGACCTCGCCGCCGGCATCGATGGACTGCTGGTCCTCGACCGGGAAGCCGTAGCGTCCCTGCTCCCACTTCTCCTCGCCCCAGGCGTCGAAGATCGAGCCGTAGCGGATGATGTGCGCGCCGGTGGAGGCGGACCAGTAGATGTTGCCGTGCTCGAACTGGGTGAACGCGCCACCCTTGATCTTGATCTCCTCGGAGGTCGGGAAGCCGAGTCCGGAGTCGTCGGGGCCGCCGGCCTCAACGTACTTCGAGCCGATCTGTCCCTCGATCATGCGGACATCGCCGTCCTTGTCACGCACGGCGACACCATTCTGGAATTGCTGGATGGCACCGTCCTTGACGGTTTCCACGGCGGAGACCGGGTAACCGAAGGCACCGCTCTCCCACTTGGTGGCGCCCCAGGCGTCGACGATGTCGTTCTTCACCGCGACTGCACCGGTCTGCGGCGTCCAGTAGATGATGCCGTTCTCGAAGCGCTGCAGGATGCCGCCGTCCTTCAGGCCGGTCTGCTCCTCGCCGGTGGGGTAACCCAACCAGCTGCCGGCACCGCCCATCTCGGAGTAGCGGGCGCCGATGCGGCCCCAGCTGGCCCAGGCCTTCTCGGCGTCCTTCTTCCAGTAGATGCGGCCGTTGCGGAAGTCCTGCACCTTGCCGCCGTTCGCGGCGTCGTACTCGTTGGTGGTGCAGGTCCCCAGGTTCTGGCTGCGCTGGCGCTTCTCGGCCTCGGCGATGCGTCCCACGGCGGCGCAGTTGGCGCCACGGTCCTCGTCGGACAGCCCGAAGGTCTGGGCGATGTACGGCCAGGCCTGGGTCATCTCGTACTGCCAGTAGGGCCAGTCGTGGGTGCCGGAGCTGCGGTACTTGGTGACCACGTCCACGTCGGCGCGGTTGGCGGCGTTGGCGAAGGTCTGCGTGGTCATCCGCGACATCGCCTCCAGGCCGAAAGCCGCGGGGTTGGCCGGGTAGCCGGGGATCGCGCCCTGCTCGTCGTAGGGGCCGGCGTTGCCGTTGCCGGCGGAGACGTAGACCGTCATGTCCTTGAGCTGGTCAACGTGCTGCTTGGGGTCGTTCTCGTCCCAGCGCTCGGAGCCGTAGGAGCCCCACATGCGCTGCGCGTCGTAGCCGTCGCCCTCGTTGGTGGCGAAGTTGATGGCCTGCGGCACGCCGGGCGAGGTGGTGTCCAGGTAGCCGGAGAAGGAACCGACGAACTGGAAGAGCTCCGGGTGGCGCTGCGCGAGGTTCACCGCGGCGGTACCGCCCATGGAGATGCCGGTGATGGCGCGCTGCTCGGTGGTGCGCCAGCCTTGCCGCAGCACCGCGGGCAGCTCCTGGGTCAGGAAGGTCTCCCAGTTGTAGGTGGTGCCCTCCTCGGGGTCCTCCTCCCAGTCGGTGTAGAAGGACGATGCGCCGCCGACGGGCATGATCACGTTGACGTTCTTGTCGGCGTAGAACTGCTGGATATTGGTCGACAGGGTCCAGCCGGACTCGTCGTCGCGGGCGCGCAGGCCGTCCAGCGCCCACACGGACGGGAAGTCGCGGTCGGGCTGGCTGTACCAGTCGCGGGCCAGCAGGATCTGCACCAGCACCGGCTCGCCGGGCATCGACGGGGTGTTGATGTAGACGTTCGCCCACCGGTCGGACAGCCACTCGACGCGGTCGACGTCCACGCCGTCGGGCAGGTCCGGCAGGTCCTGGTCGGTGGTCTCCTGCGTAGGACGCTCCGGCACGTCGTCCGGGTCGAGGTAGTTGCCGAGGCCGCCGAGGCTGCCGCCCTGCGCCGCGGCGGGCGCGGCGAGGGGCAGCGCCAGGGCCACCGAGAGCGGCACCGCCAGGATGGCGGCACCGACGCGCCATGAAGCCCCACGGGACGAGGGACGGCGGGCGGGGGACTTCCCGGTGCGGGTGTTCGCAGCGTTACTCATGGTGGTGGCGTTCTTCCTTCGTAGGTACGTCTCAACGGTCACGGCGGCATCAGCTGTGGCGGTCCCGGTCCGCCGGCAATGGGTTCCCCGCCCACTGCCGACGTCCGGTCGAAAGCCGGTGCCCGTCACCGCGGCCCGGCCCCCGGCGTGAGGGGGTTGGGCGGAGGGTGACGGCAACACCGGCAATTATGACAACCGGGACGTGGAATGCCCCGGACAACACGCCAGAACCTTGAAGTTTTACTTGAGACTTAGCTTCACCACGGAGTCTAACACCCCATCCCACCCCCGCACACCCTTTAAGACAGCACCAGGATCCAGATAGCGATGTGGTGCAATCCCCCGGCCACGATCGTCGCGGCGTGGAAGACCTCGTGGAAGCCGAACCAGCGCACCGAGGGGTTCGGACGCTGCCGGCCGTACACCACCGCGCCCGCGGAGTAGACGAGCCCGCCGACCACGATGAGGATCCCCGGCACCACCGGAATCGCCCCCACGAAGCCGCCGATTTTGAGTACGGCCAACCACCCCAAGGCGAGGTAGACAACCACGTCCAGCCAGCGCGGGTGACCGATCCAGAAGATGTTCATCGCCACCGCGCCGATCGCCAGCACCCAGCAGACCGGAAGGATCCACAAGCCGTCCGACCAGGAGTCGAAGGCGTACACGGCGATGGGGCCGTAGGTACCGGCGATGAAGATGGCGATCATCGAGTGATCCGCCCGACGCCACGCCTGCACGGTGGCCTCACTGCGCCACGGGGCGCGGTGGTAGAGCGCGGAGACCGCGAAGAGTGCGATCAGGCACAGCGAGTACAGCGCGGTGATCCAGGACAGTGCGGCGTTGCCGTGCAGCATGAATGCGGCGGCGGTCAGGGCCGTCCCGGTTCCCCCGAAGTACCAGGCGGCGTTCTCGTGGAGCCGTCCCCGCATGAAGGGCCGAGCACCGCGGTCCACCGCCGCGAGCCGGCGGCTGCTCCCCGGCTGGTTCTCTTCTGTTTCCATACCCGTCGAGTGTATGCCTACGACCCGGGAGATGGTGATCATCTCCCGGGCCGTGGGGGCACTGCTTCAGTCGAGCTCTCAGTCAGGTCAGCAGACGACCTGGCCGGCGCGGTAGCAAACGTTCAGCGCGTCGAGGATCGACGTGCGGGCCTTCTGCAGCTCCGGGGTCCACAGCGTCCAGTTGTGGACGCCGACCGTGGGGTAGCTGGCCGTCACGTTCGCGCCGGAGGCGCGGGCGGCTAGCTCGAAGGTAGCGGTGGATCCGCGGGAGCCCCACTCCAGGCCGATGCCGGCGATGCCGCCGACCGGGTTGGCCATGAAGTCGTCGCGCGGGCCGGGGATGCCGGCCGCCGCGGAGATGTACACCGGCATGCCGGACAGCTTCGGCGCATTGAGCAGCGGATCGTTGGCGAAACGCGTCGGGTGCAGCGGGTGGCCCCACATGTCCCAGATGTTCGCACCGCGCGAGCCCTCGTTCATGGCGAACTGCAGGGCCATGTACATACCCGGGGCGGTGGTGTTCAGGTAGCCGGACAGCGAGGTGACCTGCTTGAACTGGTTACGGTGACGCGAGGCGAGGTTGATCGCCGCGGTACCGCCCATCGACAGGCCCACCAGCGCGTTGTTCGTGCGGCTGATGTTGAAGTTCTGCGCCAGCTGCCCGGGCAGCTCATTGGTGAGGAAGGTCTCCCAGCGAGGATTCTTCGGGGTGGTCGAACCGTTGAACGGGCCGATCCAGTCCGAGTAGAACTGGGAGGCGCCGCCGACGGGCATGACCACGTTGACGTCGTCATTGACGAACATCTCCGGGGCGTGGCCCTGGTAGGTCCAGGCGTTCCAGTCGTCGCGGGCGCGCAGCCCGTCGAGCAGGTACACCGCGGCCTGGCTGTTCGAGCGCTTGATCTGGACCTGGATGTCCTGGTTCATCGACGCCGACCAGAACCAGCAGTTCTGGACGAAGTAGTTGTAGTTCGCCCAGGTACAGCGCGGTCCCAGCGTCGCCCGCTCGTCTGCCGAGGCAGTCGGGGCCACGACGGCGGCCAAGCCGAAGGCGGTGCCGATCGCGACGATCAGGGCCATGATCTTGCGGCCCAGCGAGCCGGTCGCGGACCGGTGCTTTCCGGTGGCAGTCGTCATGTTTTCCTTTACTTGCGGTTGTTCAGTCAGCGTCGTCAGGGTCGTGCGGGTCGTCTCTAGTCAACGAACCGGACGTTACCAAACAGTGATCTTTTCCGCCAAGAATATCGTCAAGCCCGCCCCAAGCGTTACGCCAGGGACGGGCCAGCGGGATGCCAGGTTCAAGGAGCCCCTAGGTGACGGCCGGGATCACGTACACGGCCACCGCGATCGTGGCGACCCACAGCAGCGCAAGGGCCTGCAGCGTCCGGTCGCTCAGCGCGATCTCGTCCGGTGCACCGCCCTCGCCCCGGTCGACGTCCGCGGCGTAGCGCAAGATCGCCACGGTGAACGGCACCATGGAGACCTGGTACCAGACCGAGGCGTGACCCGGGTGCTGCTGGCTCATGTCGAAGCCCCACAGGGCGTAGGCCAGCACCACGGCCGTGGCGGACAGCGTCCACACGAACCGCAGGTAGGTCGGGGTGTAGCTCTCCAACGACTTACGGATCTTCGCGCCCGAGCGCAGCGACAGCTTCAGCTCCGCGTACCGCTTGCCGGCGGCCATGAACAGCGAACCGAAGGCGGCGACCAGCAGGAACCACTGGGACAGGTCGATGCTCGCAGCCACACCACCGGCCATGGCCCGCAACATGAACCCGGAGGACACCAGCGCGATATCGATCACCGGCTGGTGCTTCCAGCCGAAGCAGTAGCCCAGCTGCAGCCCGATGTAGATGGCGATGACGATCGCCAGCGAGACGCCGTTGGACGCCAGGAAGCTCAGCCCAATGGCGGCGACAATGAGCACCATCGCCATGGCATAGGCCAGGCCCACCGGAAGCACGCCGGCGGCGATCGGCCGGAAGCGCTTCGTGGGGTGCTGCCGGTCGGACTCCACATCCTTGGCGTCGTTGACCAGGTAGATCGACGAAGCACCGAGGCAGAACACGACGAAGGCGATGATGATGTCGGTGATCACCCGGCCCTGGAAGAGCAGGTCACCACCGGCGGCCGCAGGCGCGGCGACGACGAGGACGTTCTTCACCCACTGCTTGGGACGCAGCGCCTTGATCATCGCCTCGGGCAGGTTGCGCGGGGCACGGTGGCCGGTACCGGCACCGGTGTCCTGCGTCGTCTCCTTGGCGTAGGTCTGGTCCTCCCACTCCGCCGGCTCCTCGAGCCCTGAGGTGTGCGGTTCGGACCCGATGAACACCTGACGCTCCCCCGGACGCTCATTGGTGTCGTAGGACTCGGTGGGGTCGAATTCTGGGTCCGTCCCGGGTCGGGTCATCGGTTGATCTCCTTCGCAGTTCGGTGGACGGCCTTCTCGGTCGCCACCCCGAGGGCGACGCCCGCGAGGACGTCCGTGGGGTAGTGCACCCCGAGGACCAGGCGGGACGCCATCATCACCGGCACGCCAGCGAGCGGCAGCCGAGACCCGGTGACCCGGGTCAGCGACGTCAGTGCCGCGGCGGTGGACGTGGCGTGCGACGAGGGGAAGCTCAGCCGTGACGGCGTCCCCACCCCGACGCGGATGCGCCGGTCCGAGGGCCGGCGGCGTCGTACGACCCGCTTGAGGACGACGGACGCCGCGTGGGCGGTGAACGCCGAGACGCCCACCTCCACCCAGGGTGCCACGCCGGACGCAGCGCCGGACGCGTCCTTGCGTCCGCGCACGGCGGCGACCGCCGCGCCAGCGCCGGCGAGGGCGAACCAGCCGAGCGCGTGCTCACCGAAGTGGCTCAGCCCACGGGCAGTGGCGAGGACGGCACGGTCGGCCGGAGCCTTCAGCGCAGCGTCCTGCACGGCGACGAGGACGTCCGCCTCGGAGCGGACCGGGGAGGTCATGACGTCTCCCCCGGCTCGAAGATCTTCGCCCAGGCGTCCACGCTGGTCAGCTCGGGGTGTGCCACGCGGTAGCGCTGCCGCATCTCGTCGAAGCGGGTCGCCACCTCCTTCTGCAGGCGCGCGGACTCGCGGGCCAGGTCGCGGGCCTTGTCGCGGTCGCGCTTGCGGTAGACCACGCCACGACCGTCGGCGGTGGTCACGGTGACCCCGTCGAGACGGCCGAGGGAGAACCAGCGGGCCTCGATCGGGGGCAGGTTGACCTGCGGCACCTCGTGGTGGTGCGGGTCGGCCGGGCGCAGGTTATTGGCCACGACCTTCGCCAGGCGCGAGACCTTGGCGAACGGCGACAGCGGGATATCCGTCAGCTTCGCCGGTCCACCCACCGGGGCGGGCAGCTGCGCGGCGGACGGCACGACGACGGCGTCCGGGTACTGCTTGCGCAGCGCGTTGATGCGCGGCAGCGCGGTGTCGAGGATGTCGAAGAGCTGGTCCGGGCCGGCGAGGAAGTCCTTCATCGCCTCGTTCTGGATCGCCACGGTGGAGTACTCCAGGCACATGAGGTGCTTGGCGGTGGCCTTCGTCATCGAGGTGATGATGCCCGTCGGGCTGCCCTCGTGCTGCAGGGCGGCGACGATGAGCCGGTTGCGCAGGTGGAAGTAGGCCTGCCAGTCGATGGCGTCGTCCTTGTCGGACCAGGCCATGTGCCAGATCGCGATGCCGGGCCAGGACGCCGTGGGGAAGCCGTGGTCGCGGGCGCGCAGGCCGAACTCGCCGTCGTCCCACTTGATGAACAGCGGCAGGGGCTGGCCGATGGTGTCGGCGACGACGCGCGGGATCATGCACATCCACCAGCCGTTGTAGTCGGCGTCGATGCGGCGGTGCAGGTCCTTGGAGTCGACCGCCTCACCGGAGGCGTTCTCCCCGTACTCGCCGCGATCACGCAGCGGGTGGCGGTAGAAATCGTGGTCGTAGTGCGTGTGCGGGGCGGCGGTCCACATGAAGCTGCCACGGTCGATGATCTCGCCCATGGTGTGCAGGTGGCTGCGCTCCTGCAGGTTCAGCATCTGACCGCCGACCAGCATCGGCGAGGTGGCGTAGCGCGACGCCGCCAGGGAGCGCAGCACGCTGTCCGGCTCGATGGCGATGTCGTCGTCCATGTAGAGGATGAACGGGCTGTCGGTGCCGCGCTCCGGGTGACGCGCCTCGTACATGATGCGCGAGTAGCCGCCGGAACCGCCGAGGTTGCCCTGCACCGGCATGCGCAGCCGGTCGCCGTAGTGCTCTTCGACCGCCGGGAAGCCCGGCTCGTCCTTCGGGTGCTTCGTGCCCTGGTCGGGCATGATCAGCGTGTCCACGACCGAGTCGACGACCGGGTCGGACGACAGGGCCTCCAGCGCGGCAACGGCGTCCGCCGGACGGTTGAACGTGGGGATGCCGATCGTCACGCGCGGCTCCGGGGCGGGCAGGACGTCGCCCACCTTGAGCGTCTTCTTCTCACCGGTGGCGGGGTCGGTCACCACGGTGTCGGAGACCACGCGCTGCTCCCCGGCGTCCTTCGTGGCGAACCAGCCGGCGCTGTGGATGACGGTCTCGGACTCACAGGTGATGTCGAACCAGATCCAGCCGCCGTCCTCAAACGGGTCGAGCGACATGGTGAACTCCGCGACACCGCGGCCGTCCTCGTCGACCTCCACGATGCCGCCGGTCACGGCGATACGCGAGCCGTCGATCTTGGAGCGGTAGATGTCGATGCGGGCGTCGCCGGTGAGGTCGACGCGCAGCTGCACCTCGTCGAGCTGGCTCCACCGGCGCCAGTAGGACGCGGGGAATCCGTTGAAGTAACTCTCGAAGCTGATCTCCTCGCCCGCGGGGATGCGGGCGGACGTGCGCGACAGCGCGGTGACACGCCCCGGGGTCTGCTCGTTCTCTACGATGTAGAGGGAACGGACGTCCCGCGGCTCACCCCGCTTCGGCAGAATGATCCGGGCAAGACGCCGCGGGTCGTAACGATCCTCGCTCCCGACGGCAGCCCGGTCGCCGGACTGGTCGCTCATCTCAGTGGTTGCGCTCATGAAGTTCTACGCCGGCCTCCGTTAGACAGTTGTACGCCGCCGATTATTCCCCATCAGCACCGCAGGGGCGTAGTCGGGCACGCTGCATACGCCTGTGAGTCCTCTGTGGGTTCGGGTAGGGACACGGGTGCTGGGCGAGGTGCGAGCGCACGTGCGTAGCCTGGGCGGGCATGAGCGAGAGCAAAACGATCGTGATCACCGGTGCCAGCGACGGCATCGGCGCCGCGGCGGCGCGCCACCTGGCGGCGTCCGGCCACCGGGTCGTCCTGGTCGGCAGGTCGCCGGAGAAGACGCGCGCCCTCGCCGACGAGCTGGACGCCCCCTACCACTTGGCGGACTTCCAGCACCTCGACCAGGTGCGCGACCTGGCGTCCGACCTGCTGGACGCCTACCCGCGTATCGACGTGTTGGCGAACAACGCCGGCGGCATCTTCTCGCAGGAGACCACGCAGGACGGGTACGACAAGACGTTCCAGGTCAACCACCTGGCCCCGTTCCTGCTGACGAATCTACTGCTCGAGCGGCTGCGCGAGTCGCACGCCACGGTGATCCAGACAGCCAGCATTGCTGCCCGCCTCTTCGGGGATCTTGACCTCCAGGATCTCGAGGGCCTGAACAATTCAGGGAAGTGGAACGCGAACAAGGCCTACGGCGACGCCAAGCTGGAGAACATCCTGTTCACCAGCGAACTAGGCCGCCGGTTCGGCGACGAGATCGACGCCGTGGCCTTCCACCCCGGCGTGGTCAGCACCAGTTTCGCCTCGGACACCTCCAGCCTCATGAAGATCGTCTACCACCTCCCGGTAGTCTCGAAACTGCTGATGACCAGCCCCGAGGACAGTGCACGCCTCCTCGTTGACCTGGCCCTGGGCGAGCCAGGCACCGACTTCACGCCCGGCGGCTACCATGAGCGCGGCAAACTGGCCACGAAGGTGAATCCGCAGATCCACGACGCGGCACTGGCGAAAGGGCTGTGGGAGCGCAGTGCGGAGCTGACTGGGGTGGGACGCTCGTAGGTTCTGCATCCCGGCCGGACGCGCTAATTTTTGAAGTGCGGATCGATTCGATGTTCCACTTTATTTTCCGTCGCATTCCAGCTGGCCAAGAGCCTCAGCAGATCTTCGCTCCGACTTCCAGGCTCCGCCGTATAGAACGAAAGATCGTGCCAGGCGCGGCGACCAATCGGAAGATCAACAGACTGATACGCCAATTCCAATTCGCCCACCTCCGGATGCTGCAGTCGCTTCGTTCCATCATGAACAGTACGAATATCGTGCGCTGCCCAGAACTCGCGAAACTGCTCGCTGAGGGTCGATAACTCACCGATGAGCGAACGTAGATTCTTGTCATAAGGCTCACGCCCAGCTTCAGCTCGCAGCAGAGCGACAGTCGCTGCAGCCCCGGCTTCCCAATCCACGAAGAAATCGTGCGACGATTCATCAAGGAAGAAATAACGACCAAAGTTGGGAACCCCGTTCTTCGCTGTATGACTATCGAACAACGGGGCGTGGACGGCGCGGCCAAGTGCATTGGCACCGATCACATCAAGCCGACCATTGCGGACATATGCCGCAGACAAAGTGACTGAGTCGAGCATCCACTGCACCCGCGGTGCCAGGGGAACGTCACGGCGGCGGGTCGTCTTTCGCCTGGAGGGCTTCGCCGAGCGAGCAAGGTCGAGCAAATAGGCCCGCTCGTCATCATCGAGGCGCAGAGCATCCGCAACTGCATGGAGAACGTCATCGGAAACTTCCGCGATGTGTCCTTTCTCCAACCTCGTGTACCACTCGGTGCTGACGCCGGCGAGGACGGCCACCTCCTCCCTGCGCAGACCAGGCACCCGCCGGCGTGCGCTGGTAGGCAGACCCACCATGTCCGGCGTTAACCTGGCGCGACGGGTAGCCAGGAAGTCTCTAATGTCGGCGCGATTGTCCATGCTTCTACGGTACTACCGCCTACTGCACAAAAAGGGGGTTGAGCTTCTACCCCGTACCGCCGACGCTTCGTTCTGAACGAGCACGCACGAACCTACAGCCAGCCCTGGTTAGCTAGCTCTTCGCGATTCACAGTGCGTTGATCCGCTCCCGCGGTTGACCGCGGCCAACCCCAGTGCGTTTCGCGCTCGCCGACACACTCATGCGATCGACCGCGGTGCCGAGACAAACTTCCCGACGTAGGAGTCGTTGGCACAGGTGAATCGCGAGCTCGATGCTCGCCAGATTTCGAGGTGTTAAGGGGGTTGAATGTACCCCCCTCTAAACTCGACCTCCCCAGGGTCGGCCAGCCGGTGTACAAATCTAAGCATCCGCCCTCCACACAACCCAGGACATACTTAACAGTTGTCATAGAATATCTAGGGAGTAAAAACAATGCCAGACAACGACAACCGGATGGCACGTGGAATTGTCGTGGGTCGCACGGGCGACCCTGAAGTACTAGAGAACCGAGACCTCCCCTTACCTACCCTCAACTCGGGCGAGGTGCTAGTGCGACACGAAATGATCGGGGTCAATTTCACCGACATTTACCAACGCCGCGGCTTCGACCCTGTAAAAACACCTTTCGCCCCGGGCATGGAAGCATCGGGAGTTGTGGACGCCGTCGGCCCTGACGTTACTTTCGTGAAGCCGGGCGACCGAGTCGCTTACGCTCGTTGGAGGGGTTCATATGCGGAGGCTGCAGTAGTACCCGTGACGAGCCTCATCCCGCTCCCCGATGATGTCTCGTTCGAACAGGCTGCAGCGTTTCCTATGCAGGGAATCACGGCACACTACCTGATTCACGAGTTCAGAAAGCCCGCCCAGGGCGATGTCGTTGTTGTCCATGCTGCAGCGGGGGGCGTGGGATTGATGCTCGTGCAGTTTGCCAAGCACTATGGAGCTCGTGTCATTGCGACGGTCTCGTCGCAGGCGAAGGCCGACGCGGCACGCGAGGTTGGAGCTGACGTGACGATCAATTATTCCGAGCAGGACTTCTCCGACGAGGTGCTGAAACGGACCGATGGGCACGGCGCTGACATTATCTTCGACGGCGTTGGCAAAGCTACATTCAATGGGGATTTGCAGGCGCTGGCCAAACAAGGGCATATCATCGTTTTCGGAGCTGCCAGTGGCCCGCCTGATCCGGTAGAGCCGGGTGCACTGATCGGCGGTTCCCGCTCGATCTCGGGGGGCGATGTCGCCGACGGTATTGGGACACACGAGGAGTTACTCTCTCGCGCTCAAGATGTCATGGATGGCATTGAACAGGGATGGCTGAATTCGCGAATCTACACGACCCTCGCATTATCCGAAGCACCTGAGGCACATCGCATTCTCGAGAGCCGCCGCGCCATCGGGAAGATTCTTCTTTCGCCGCACCACTAGATTTTCTTTGTGGATACTTTTGCAGCACCGAAGATATTCACCTGTACCACGAGAAGTTATCCGATTACTGGCCCATCGCAGGCCGCAGGACGCTGGGATCGCGGACGTGGGCGCGAGACCTCCCCGCGGCAGCAACAGAGGGGGTGGAATCTCCACCCCGATAAACCCGACCTTCCTAACTTCCGGAAGTCCCGGTGAACTGGTCACCGATACTTTGGACCAGATCTATTTCGTAACGAGGTTCTCCCATGCACGATGAAGCCCCCTCGGCTTCCGGGGCATCGCCCGACAGCGCTGCGCCCTCCACCCGCCTTCCGCTGGTCGTTTACGTCCTGGCGCTGGGCACATTCCTCATGCTGACCACCGAGTTCGTGGTGTCGGGCATTCTTCCCGAGATCGCAGCTGACCTCGACATCTCTCTCGGCCAAGCAGGCTCACTGATCACCATTTTCGCCGTCGGCATGGTCGTCGGGGCGCCGGTAATGACCCTGTTGACGATGCGCATGTCTAAGAAGCTGACACTGCTGCTCGCCCTGGGCGTTTTCGTCGTCGGTCACGTCGTCGTCGCCCTGGGCTCGAACTTCACATTGCTGATGACTGCCCGTTTCATCACCGCCCTGGCTACCGGTGCCTTCTGGGCGGTATCCGCCGTCGTCGCCTCACGTGAAGCAGGCCCGTCGCTTGGCTCCCGCGCGGTGGGTGTCGTCGCAGCCGGCGGCTCGTTGGCCACGGTTCTCGGCGTGCCGCTGGGAGCCTTCCTCGCCCAGCACATCGGCTGGCGTGGCACGTTCTGGGCGCTGGGCGCTGCCGCAGTAATCGCCGTCGCGTTCATCGCTCAACTCGTTCCCCGCGACACGCCAACTTCACCCCAGGGCGGTAAGACCTCGGTCCTGTCCGAGCTTTCGGATCTTCGCTCGGGTCGACTGTGGCTGGTGCTCGCCACCTGCGTAGCGACATGCGGCGGCGTGCTTGCCACCTATTCTTTCGTTGCTCCGATCCTCACCGACCAGGCGGGGCTGTCGTCTTCTCTGGTCCCGCTGGTGCTCACCGGCTTCGGCCTCGGCTCCTTCATCGGGACTCTGGTCTGTGGTCGCCTCGGCGACAAGCGTCCGCACACCGTCACCATCGCCATTCCGGCTGCGACGACTCTGGTACTACTCGCCATGACGGTACTGACCGGCTCCGCCCCCGTCACCATCGTGCTCGTGGTACTGCTCGGCATGTTCGGGCTCAGCGCCAACGGAGTGCTCATCCACCTCGCCGTCAGTTATGCAGGACGTGCCGGGACTCTAGGCTCCGCCCTTGCAGTCGCCTCGTTCAACACGGGCACGGCGATCGGTACCGCCATCGCCGGGACGACGCTCGGCACCTCCCTGGGCCTGACCGGCCCCGCACTCGTTGGCACCATCATCATCGCCCTTGCTCTGATTCCGACGATCACCCTCGCACTCGTCTCCCGGCGCCGCCAGACCACGGAACCACTTCCGGCACACTAAAGAAACGGGCTCGCCGCTCGATAGTCCCGAGTTCCACACCCCGCACCCGGTCCTGCCGCGCGTATCATGCACCGAACCAGCACCGACATACCCGCCGGTACTTTAGGGTGGAAACATGACCGCCGAGATCCTGTCCCGCGACGACCTGTCTTTCCTGCTCCACGACTGGCTGCGTGTCGAGGAACTCACCGACCACGCGCCCTTCACCGAGCACTCCAGGGACACCTTCGACGCCATGCTGGACGCGTCCCGCGAGCTGGCAGTGACGTCCTTCCGTCCGCACATGCGGGCGTCCGACCTCGACGAACCGTCGTTCACCAGCAGCGACGGCAGCGGCGGCAGCGTCCACATCCACGAGGCCATCGCGCCCGCCTTGCGGGCCTTCGCCGACTCGGGCCTCGCCGCCGCGTCCTTCGGTGAGGAGCACGGCGGGGTCGACCTGCCGCTCACCGTGTCCCGCGCCTGCTTCGCCTGGGTCCAGGCCGCCAACATCGCGACCGCCGCCTACCCCATGCTCACCATGGCCAATGCCGCCCTGATCATCGCCCACGGCTCCCCACAGCAGGTCACTGACTACGCCGACCCCCAGCTCGCCGGAGTCTTCAGCGGGACCATGTGCCTGTCCGAGCCCCATGCCGGATCCTCACTGGCCGACGTCAAGACCCGCGCCCGGCGCGACGACAACACCGACGAGAACAGCGGTACATGGCGGCTCACCGGCACGAAGATGTGGATCTCCGGCGGCGACCATGCGATGACCGACAACATCATCCACCTCGTCCTCGCCCGCACCGGCGCAGCCGGAGTGAAGGGGCTGAGTCTGTTCATCGTGCCGAAGGTCCTGAAGGACGGCTCGCGCAACGATGTGACCCTCGCCGGCCTCAACCACAAGATGGGCTACCGCGGCACCACCAACACCCTGCTCAACTTCGGCGACGGCACGCACACCCCGGGCGGGGCGGCCGGCGCGGTCGGCTACCTCGTCGGCGAGGAGAACCGCGGGCTGCAGTACATGTTCCACATGATGAACGAGGCCCGGATCGGTGTGGGCACTGGTGCTGCCGCCCTGGCGATGACCGGGTACCTGGAGTCGCTGGACTATGCGCGCAACCGCCCGCAGGGCCGGCCCGTCGGTGCGAAGGATCCCGCCCGGCCGCAGGTGCCGATCATCGAGCACGCCGACGTCCGGCGCATGCTCCTGGCCCAGAAGGCCTACGCAGAGGGGTCCATGGCCCTGTGCCTCTACGCCGCGAACCTGGTGGACCGCGCCACCGTCGCCAGTGGCGACCAACGCCAACGCCTCGACCTGCTACTCGACGTGCTCACCCCGGTGGTGAAGAGTTTCCCCTCCCAGTACGGGCCCGCCGCCAACGACCTGGCGATCCAGGTCCTTGGCGGTGCCGGCTACACCCGCGACCACAACGTGGAGCAGTTCTACCGCGACAACCGGCTCAACCCCATCCACGAGGGCACGCACGGCATTCAGGGCCAGGACCTGCTCGGACGCAAGGTCGTGATGCAGGACGGCGCGGGCCTGCGCCTGCTCGCCGGGACGATCACCGCGACGGTGGACGCCGCCGCGGCGTCCTTCCCTGCGTTTTCGGACGCCCTCGCCGCCCGCCTCGCGCGCCTCGTGGAGGTCACTGCGACGTTGTGGGAGGACGGGGATGCCTCAGCAGCACTCGCCCACGCGACCGACTATCTCGAGGTCACCGGGCACATCGTGGTCGCCTGGATCTGGCTGGACATGGCCCACGCCGCGAAGGAGGCCGGCTCCCCGCTGGCGGCCGGCAAGAGGGCCGCGGCCGAGTACTTCTTCACCCGTGAGCTCCCCCTCGTCGACCCCGTACTCGACCGGCTCGCGCGCCCGGACTCCCTGCTCACCGACCTGGACTGCGCTGATCTGTGACGCCGTGAGTACCCGACCGTCTCAGCGTGCCGGGCGCACCACGGCACCGCCGTCCAGCGCCTCGGACAGGTCCTCGAGGAACCCTTCGTCCAGCGCCCAGCGGATGCTCAGCGGGCTGGGACCATTCGTTGCCGAGGCCAGCGTCTCGTCCTCGAGGATGTAGTAGTTACCGTCCTCGATCGGTTGCCACCGCGAGATCGCCGGGGTCTCCAGCGTGTCCTTGGTCTGCTGCGCACTGCTCGACCAGCCGACGAAGAGGTCGGTGTCGACCCGTCCGACGTTCTCCAGACTCACGGTGCCGAAGAAGGAGTCTTCGTCCTCCAGGTCCATCGTATCGGCGAGGTTCGTACTGTCCACCAGGCCGAATTCGCGCAGGAAGGCGACCCGCGGGTCACCCGACACGTAGAGGCCCAGCTCCTGGGACCCACCGTCGAAGGTCAACCCGTAGACGAAGGACGAGTCCTGCAGGTTCGGGTACTCCGCGGCCTCGTCCGCCATCGCGGTCTCGGTCTCCTCAATGAGTTCGGCACCACGCTCCTGCTCGCCCATCGCGGTCGCCACGGTCTCGGTCAGCTCCTGCCAGCTGCCGGACTGCCAGGGGCTCTCGGTGTAGGCCACGGTCGGGGCGATTTCGGTGAGGCGGCCGTAGTCGACATCAGTGATCCCGGAGTGCGGCGCGAGGATGAGGTCGGGTTCGGTGGTCGCGATCTTCTCCACGTTGATGCTCCCGTCCTCAGAGTCGGTGAGTTCGGGCATGTCGGCGTCCAGGACGTTCTCGACCTGGTCGCGGAACCACGGGCTGAACCCCTCGTCGTCGCCTCCCCAGGTCTCGTCGACCCCCACCGGGGCGGTGCCCAGGGCGGCGACGATGTCGTGGGTGATCCACCCGATGGTGACGATCCGCTCCGGCTTCTCCGGGATCTCGGTCTCGCCGTAGACGTGTTCCATGGTGACCGGGAAGGTGCCGGATCCGCTGTCACCGCCACTTCCGCCCGAGCTGTCCCCATCGTCGGACCCGCATGCGGTCAGTACCGCCGCCGACGCCAGCACCACCGCGCTCAGCATCCCCAGCCACGTCGCTCGCATGCCCTTCACTGAACCTGTTTTTGTCATAGTCCCACTCCTGATTTTTCTGTTGTCATGTTGTCGTCTCGAAGAGGTACTCACCGCACGGCACGGAAGTACTGCGGGCCGCGTCCGGTGACGCGTTTCATCGCCGTGCTGAAGGCGCTGGCGGAGGTGTAGCCCACCTTCCGGGACACCGCGCCGACCGGCGCACCGTCCGACAGCAGCCGCACGGCCTCTGACATGCGGGCGGCAGTGCGCCACTCGCTGAAGGTCATGCCGGTGTCGGCACGGAAGGCCCGGGCGATGGTGCGTCCGCTGGTGTTGAGGATCCACGCCCAGTCGTCCAGGGAGCGGTCGTCGTCCGGCCGTTCCATGACGTGACGCATGATCGGCTGGATCAGCCGACTGTCCGGCAGCGGCAGTTCGAGGCCCGGCAGACTCGGCTCGGACATGAAGTCCAGGCACAGCCGCTGCGCCCGGAACCGCCGGTCGCGACCCATCGCGTTATAGGCCATCATCACCAGCATCTCCCGCGTCGCGGCGTTCACCGCGACGTCGTGCACGCGGTCCGCCGGCCCCTCCCACGCGTCCGGTCGCACGTAGACCGCGGTCAACGTGCTGGACGCACCGGTGTCGGCGGCGTGCCCGACGCCGGCGGGCACGAAGACCCCGTGCCCGAGCGGTATGTGGTGACGGTGCCCGTCCACGTCCACGTACGCACTGCCGCGCATCGGCCAGAAGACCACGTGGTGGTCGGGGTGGTGGTGCACGGTGTCCGTGCAGACCTCGGGTTCGAGCGGGCTGGGGTAGCGCAGTTCCCGCATCGTGAGCAGGTAGTCGCCGGGGATGAGTTCGTCCTGCTGGGCGGACATTGGTGGGACGGATACCGGCGCGTCGAGTACCGCGCCCTGCAGCACGGTCACAGCCCGTTCGTCTCGTAGAGGCTGTCGACGAGGTCGGTGACCTCGTCCGGATCGCGGTCGCTGTCGTAGAGGTCTCGGACCTTGTCGGCGAACTCCTCGCCCAGCGCATCGTAGGCAGCGATCCACTGCTCCTTGTCGTGGACCCAGTAGCCCATCGTTGTCGCCGCCGTCCGGGCCAGGCCCTTCTCCTCGCGCAGCTGCCGACGCAGCGTCCGCGAAACGCGGGTCTCCGTGCCCACCCACACCGCGGCGTCCTGCGGGAGGTCCAGGTCCGACAGCGCCTCCGGCAGCAGCGAGGGGCCCACCCCGTTGCCGCCGCCGGGCAGCCAGACGCATTCGACCTCGCCGCGACGCGGCGCGACCTCGTACCCGGCGTCCCGGACCTCGCAGACGAGGGTGGACGTCATGCCCGCCGGTGCGTCCTCGCAGATCCGTAGTGCCGCCGGCAGGCCCGGCTCATCGCAGAGAAGGACCTGATGGGTGGCGTCCTGCGCTCGCCGGTACACGGCGACGGGCTCAGTCAGGCCGACTTCGCCGCCGACCTCGACGGTGGTCGCCCACGTCGTCGCTACTCCGGTGCCGTGGACGACGAAGTCGACGTCGACCTCACCGGGACGCCAGTCGCGGATGGTGTAGGTGCGCATCTCCGAGGCCTCGACCCCGTCGGCGTAGACCCAGCCGGTGCCCTCCACACGCGGCAGGCGGACGGGCTCGGCCGGAGCGTCCGGGAAAAAGACCCGCACCCACTCGTCGCCCACGTCCGTGGTCGGATAGTCGGCCATGTCCGGTCCGCCAAGACTGACCCGCACCATCGCCTTGCCAACCCTCGTCACTGCCGTCACCTGGGCCCGGTGAATCCGAGGTTCGGGACCTCCCTGACCTGCATCCACGTACTTCTCCTACCGTCCGCGCGCCACCCAAGCGGGCACCGCTGCACTTATTTTCGCTAAGGCAACCCTACATGTACTTGTCTTCGCGCAACGGACAGGTCGTCTCGCACAGGAGTCAGGGATCGGGTGGAGCCTCTAGCGCAAGGCTGTCGTGAAGCAGACACAATCTGTCCGATACCCGCAGATACCGACGAATAGCGTCGACTCCATGACATCACGAGGACGTTTCACCGCACCGCTGCTCGCCGGCCTGTGCGCCGTATCCCTGACCGCGCTCGCCGCCTGCTCATCGGACGAGGACTCCGCGACGGGCGGCGACTCCGGCGCCGACACCATCACCTTCGACTACGCCGACCAGCAGGTGGAGATCCCAGCAGACCCGCAGCGAGTGGTCTGCATCGAGACCCGACTCTGCCCCGAGTTCGTCGAGATCACCGGGCTCAACCTCGTGGCGACCCCCGAGATCACCGCGGAGTCCGCACAGAACAACGTGGTCAACGACGACCTGCCGGACACGGTGACCAGGTACGACTTCAACACCACCGACCCGGACGCCGAGGCCGTGGCGGACATGGACCCCGACCTGATCATCACCACGGCCGCCTGGTTCGACACCTACGACAGTGAGCAGCAGCAACGCCTCGAAGAGATCGCCCCCGTGATCGGACTCGACGGCGACCTCGCCCGGGACTCCGACGCGTCCTCCCTCGGCGATGACGACGCCTGGCTCGAACCACTGCTCGACCAGGCCGAGCAGATCGGCAAGAGGGAGGAGGCCGAACAGAGCATCGCGGACTACCACAGCGTGGTCGAGGCCGGTGCCGAGGAGCTCAGCGAATACGCCGGACAGACCGTAGCCATCGTCGCTCTGCAGGACGACCAGTTCGTGCTCGAGGACGAGAACCTCGCCCCCGAGGTGCTCACCGACCTTGGCTTCACCGTGCTGACCGACAGCGGATCACGCGAAGCCGACGGCACATTGCGGATGTACAGCAAGGAGAACCTGAACATCCTCACCGAGGCGGACGTGATCCTGGTGCAGAACCCCGACTCCGCCGTCGCCAATGACACGATCTGGAAGAACCTGCCCGCCGTGGTCGATGGCAAGACCCCGCAGCTTCTCTACAACCACCGCGCGGGGTACTCGAAGGTCGGGGCGGACTTCGCCGACTACGTCGTGGCCCAGCTCACCGACTGACAGCTGACGCTGGTTGCCCAGAGCATCCTCTTCCCCTCACCATGCAGGTTGCCTTATAATCAGCCCCGTGACCATTGATGATGCCGGAACCATAGATCCTGCCACCCTCGGCGGGCGCATCATGCTGGCGAGACAGCGCTCAGGTCTGGACCGGACGGACCTGGCTCGGTCGACAGACCTGACGCCCACGGCCATCGCAGATATCGAGACGGGCCAGAAGCAGACTTCCGTCCTCGAGCTGGCACGCATCTCTGAATCCCTCGGCGAACGCGCAGAGAATCTCCTGACCGAGCCGATCCCCACGATTGTCGCGCACCGCAACAACGCCGACCCCGGGGAGCCGAGCCCCGCCATTGACAGGGCCATCGAGCGAATCGTGCACGCCGTCGAGTTCGTTGTCCGCTGTGCCCCTGACTCCGATCTGAAGGACCGCTTGACTGGCCTCCCAGTACACCGGTTCCCGGACACCCATGACGACGCCGAAGCCCTTGCTACGCAGGCACGACATGCCCTCGGAGTCACAGGCGATGAACCGGTGCTTGAGTTGAGTTCCCGACTCGCAGAGATCGGGGTCCTGAGCTTCTCTATAGACCTCGGCGAAGACTCTGCCGACGCGGGAAGCGTCCTGCTGACCTCAGGTGCCGTCGCTCTCGTCAATGGAGCCCTCCGCACCGGGCGTCGACGGCTGGCTCTGGCCCACGAGCTGGGACACGTCCTCGTCGCCGACGACTACTCGGTCGACTGGAGAGTGGACGGTTCCTCCGCCAGCAGGGAACGTACGGTCGACCGGTTCGCCCGTGCCCTGCTCCTTCCTGCCGCCCCCCTCCGAGCACTGCGCGATCAATGGGGCGCCAGTTCGGCAGAGGTGATCAGGACTGCAGCAGTTCGCACCGCGAGCATCTACCGAGTCGACATGTCCACGCTGGCGCGCAGACTGCTTGACCTCTCCCTCGTGGACCAGAAGTCTGCGGACTTCATTCGGTCCGTGAACACTCGGCGCGCGGACATCGTCGAGCACAACCTGGTCGTTGCCGACGAACTCGCACCGGAGGAACTACCGCGCCCCTACGAAGCCGCAGTGCTCCGCCTGTACTCGTCGGAGACGCTGACGCAGGCCCGGGCTCTGGATCTCCTCTTCGACACATGGGATGCTGGCGATCTTCCACCTCGCCTTCCACGCAATGAGTCAGAGATCTGGCAATTCGTCTCATGAACGCCCTGGGGTTAGAGGGGGAACTCGTCCTGGACACAGGACCGCTGAGCCACCTGGCGGAGGCCCAGTGGCTCAGCATTCTGCGATCAGTCGCTGGACGGCGCAGAATCGTCATACCCGAAGCGGTGGCGTCGGAGATCCGAAATGGTCTCCATGCCAACCCGCATCTTCGCCACGTCATAGACGCGGGATGGATCGTCGTGCTCCCGATGACTTCTCCGGAGGAGCTCAAGGCCTACGGCCGTTTCGCTGAACGCCTGGTCGTCGGTTCCCGGAATGTCGGCGAAGCTGCCGTCCTGGCGTATGCACACGTGCACGGTGCAGTTGCGGTCATCGACGACGGGGCGGGGAGGAAAGCCGGTCGTGATGCAGGAGTCACGGTGCAGCCGACACTCGCCCTGCTCTGCCAGGCAATTCGTGAGGGACTGCTGACAGTCCCCCTGGTAAGCGATCTCGCGGACCATCTTCTCGAAACGGAGTACCGACTACCTTTCGCCCAAGGTGGCTTCCAACGCTGGGCCGAAGATAACGGGCTGTTGTTTCACCAACGGTGACCCGCTCAGTCCCCCACCGCAGCGGACAGGACGTCGGCGATGTCCTCGACCGCCCACGAGAGGCTCAGCGGTGTCGAGGTCGCCAGCGCCAGGCCCACGTCCGGGTCCTCGATCACCGAGGCATCGCCGTCTGCGACCGGCCCCCAGGCGGCGAACGTCCGGTCGGCATCCACCGCAGCGTCCCATTCCTCGCGGCTGACGGTGCTCACGTAGGTATCAGCGTCGGTACTGATCAGGCGTTCGACGGCAACGTTGAAGCTCGACTCTCCGTCCGCCTGCTCCGCCAGGGCGGCCAGGTCCGGTGACGGGGTGAGGCCGAGCTTCTCCAACGTCCCGACCCGCGGGTCCGCCTCGGAGAAGATCACGACCTGACCATCCGCCGGCAGGAAGCCGTAGAGGAAGGACACCCCGGACAGCTCCGGATGGGAATCCGCGACCTCGCCGATCTTCTCGTCCAGCTCACTGGTGATCTCTTCGGCACGTTCGGAGCGGCCCAGCGCCTCGCCGACCATCGTCAGGTGGTCCTGCGCGGACGTGGCCCAGGCCTCGTCCGGGAAAGCGACCGTGGGAGCGATGTCGGTGAGCCGGTCATACTCCTCAGCGCTGATGCCGGAGTTCACCGCGAGAATCAGATCGGGTTCCTGGGTCGCCACGAACTCCGTGTCGACCTCGCCGCGCTCCAACGACGCATTGGTCGTTGGCAACGGCCCACCGAGCTCCTCGACAGCCTCGCGGAACCACGGGTGGTACTCGGCGCTGTCGCCCTCGCCACCGGCGATGCCCTGGGCAACCGGGATGGTGCCGAGCTCCACCGCGAGATCCGCGCCGCCCCAGCCGACCACCACGACACGCTGCGCCTGCTCCTCCACAGTCGTCTCCCCGTACGCGTGCTCGAGGGTGACGGGGAATGCGCCATCGTCGGGCTCGGCGAAGACGCGTTCCTCGCCGTCGCCTGAGCCGGACGCGCCGGACGTTTCGTCCTGCGCCGAGGAACATCCGGCGAGCAGGGCGGGGACGGCGACGAGCGCCAGGACGGCGACGGCCGCACGGCGGCGCGCAGACCGCGCCGGACGCAAAGTTGTGGTGCTCATGTGACTCCAGTCATCGGAATAGGGGCGAAGCGGGGACAGCGACAGGTCAGTCCTGCAGCGGGGCGAGGACCTTCTCCTCGATGATGTCGAGGAAGTCGACCGCGGAGGCGTAGTCGGTGACCGACCCGTCGACGGGCACAACGTGGTCGTCCTGCGCGGCCTTGAGCTGCTGGAACAGCGGGTTGTCCATGACAGCCTGCATGCCCTCGTCCACTGTCCCGTCGGAGCTGAGGGGCACCATGACCACGTCGGCCTCACCGAGGAGGGAGCCGATGTTCTCCGTGGAGTACTCCTCCCACCCCTTGGGGAACTCGCCGGTGGGCACCGACGACGCCGTGGTCATACCCACCTCGGCGAAGATCGCGCCGAGGATGCCGGAGGGGTAGTTGATGTAGAAGTTCGTCGGGTCGTCCATCGGGCCGATCGAGGCGAAGGTGTACTCGTCGAGCACGTCGGCGTAGTCGTCCTGCAGTTCCGCCAGGCGGTCCTCATAGGCCGCCTTCGTCTCCTCAAGCTCGTCCTCGGTGCCCACGGCCTCGGCGATGGAGGCGACGATGGCCTTCCAGTCACCTCGGTCCTCACCCTCCACGATGACCGTCGGGGCGATCTCCGCGAGCTTCTCGTAGACGTCATCGTCGATCTCGAGGACGTCGCCGACGATCAGGTCCGGCTCCGCCGCGGCGACCGCTTCGATGTCCAGATCGAAGAACTTGCCGACCGGTTCGGCCTCCTCCACGAAGTCCAGCTGCTCCTCGGTGAAGCCCTGCGTGTAGTCGCTGTAGTCCTGGGTGCCGACGGGCGTGACGCCGAGGGACTTCAGCTGCCACGGGGTGTCGTAGGAGACGGCGACAACGCGCTCCGGGGTCTCCGGGACCTCCACCTCGCCGTAGGCGCTGTCCACGGTGCGGACGCTGTCAGCGTCCTGCCCGTCGTCGTCGCTGCCGCAGGCGGCGGTCGCCGCCACCAGCCCGGTGGCCACCGCCACCGCTGCGACGGTCCGGCCCACTCGCCGGCCCAGTTTCGTGGCCCCGTGAGTGGCCCCGGTTGTCGTCCTCATCTGATGCTCCTCATCTGGTTCTCCTCGTGGCGTCCAGAAAAATCCATGGACATTCATCCAGACGCTAGCGGGTGCGCGGTCGCCACAGCGGACAGTTCCTGCAGCGCAACGGACACAGGCACCACCCCTGTCCGCTGCACGACGACTCCCGTCCGCCCTGCCGCGCGTCACGGCCCTAGCGTGAACTGTCATGCGGACCTCCGATCCCTCTACCGTCACCACCGGCCACATCCTGCGCATCGCCCTGACCGGCGACGGCCGGGCGCGGCGCCTGGCGGCGTGCACCCTCGGGCTGGTGGTGCACAACCTCGGCGACGCGGCGGTGCCCGTGCTCATCGGCATCATCATCGACCGCGCGGTCATGCCCGGTGATCCCGGCGCGCTGGCCGTGTGGCTGGGGGCGCTGGCCGGGGTTTTCCTGCTCACGTCGCTGAGCTACCAGCGCGCGATGCTGGGCATGGTGCGGGTCTACGGCCACGGCGAGCACGACCTTCGCCAGCTCGCACTCGGCCGCGTCGTGCACCCGCGTGGGCACGCCCGACGCCCCACCGGCGAGGTCCTGTCGATCACCACGAACGACACTTTCCAGGTCGCCGGGGTCTCCTGGAGCATCGTGCAGCAGCTCGCCACCGTCGCCGGACTCATCGCCGCGGCCGGGGCATTGCTGGCCGTCTCCGCTCCCTTGGGCATCAGCGTCCTGGCCGGGGCGGTGGCCGTGCTGGTGCTGATGCAGCGACTCTCGCGACCGATGTTCGCCCGCGGACGCACCGAGCAGCGGGCCGTCGCCGCCGCCAGCGACGTCGCCGCGGACGCGATGGCGGGGCTGCGCACGATCCACGGACTTGGGGCCGAGGACGAGGTCGCCCGCCGGTACCGCGTGGCCAGCGCACATTCGCGCGATACCGCGGTGGCCTCGGCGTTGTCGCTGCGCGGCTACGAGGCGGTCAGCGACGTGGTTTCGCTGGTCTACCTCGCGGTGCTCACTTTCGCCGCCGGTTGGCTCGCGCTCGACGGGACGATCACCCCGGGCGAACTCGTCACCGTGATCGGGTTGGCCCAGTACCTCAAGGGCTCCCTGTCACACATCGGCACCTTCGGCGCGAACTGGGCATACAAGCGCGCCTCCGCGGCGCGGCTGCGCGCCTTCGTCGCCGAGGACTACCAGCTACCCGGCGGGGCGCAGCCAGCGCCGCGCCACAGCGGCGAAGCTGGCGTCCTGACCTGGGAGGCGGCTGCAGCACCGACGGTGACGGCACGCGCAGGACGGCTCGTCGGCGTGCACGCCGCGACGTCCGACGCCGGACGCATCGCCGACCGGCTCGGCTTCCGCACCGTCCCGGCGCGCGGCGAACTCACCCTCGACGGGGTCGACGCACTGGACCTCGGGCCGGACGCCTGGCACAGGGCGGTCACCGTGCCACCACGCGACTCGACGCTGTTCACCGGCTCCCTGCGGGAGAACGTGACCTTCTCCGACGCGCCGGTGGACGCCGGGGTCGCCGCCGCCACCGCGCTGGACGACGTCGTCACACACCTCGGTTCCGTCGAGGCTCCCATCGGTGAGGGCGGCCACCGGCTTTCCGGAGGCCAGCGGCGCCGCGCCATACTGGCCCGCGCCTTACACGCTGCTGGGCACGTGCTCGTCCTCGACGAGCCGACGATGTCCCTGGACCCGGTGACCGCCCGCGACGTCGCCGCCGGACTCGCCGCGCTCGTGCACGACAGGCCCGGGCTGGCGGTGCTGGTCATCACGTCCGACCACCTCATGCTGGACGCCTGCGACGAGGTGGTGGAGCTGTGAACGCCACCGCGAACCGGCTGCCCGAGGCCAGCGTCCGGCAGACTGGCCGGGTCGTGGCGGGCCTGCTGCGACCCCGCCTGGGTGCGTTGGCGCTGGTGGTCGCCTGCCTCACCCTCGGATCGGCCGCGGCGCTGGCCGTGCCCGCCCTGCAGGGGCGCCTCGTCGACGACGTGATCGCCGGACGCGGCCTGGACCGTCTCGCACTCACCGTCGGCGGCATCGTCGCGTCCGGCGTGGTCGCCGCACTGCTCATCCTGTGGGGCGGTCGCCTGCTGGTCAGGACGCTGCAGGATGTGCTCGCCACCCTGCGGGAGGACGTGCTGGACGCCGCAGTCCACCTCGACCCCGGGGCCGTGGAGAGCGCCGGCAGCTCCGACGTGGTCTCCCGCGTGACCGGGGACGTGGAGTCCGTCACCACCGCGGTGACCGAAGTCCTGCCGCGCACGACCCAGGCCCTGTTCACCCTGGTGATCACGGCGCTGGGCTTCGCCGTGCTGGACCCGTGGCTGGCCCTGGCCGCTCTCGTCGCCCTGCCGGTGCAGGTGCTCTCCGGCGCGGTGTTCCTGCGCAGATCACGTCCGCTGTACATCCGTCAGCAGCGGATGGACGCCGAGCGCGGGCAGGCGCTCATCGAGACGGTGAACGGTGCGTCCACCGTGCGCGCCCACGGGCAGGGGGCGAACCGGTTACGCCTGGTGGCCGAGCGCAGTCTCGCGTCGGTGGAGATCGGGCGGGCGGCGACGAAGGTGCGCAACGTCTTCAACGGCGGGTTGAACGTCGCCGAGTTCCTCGGGCTGGCCGCGGTGCTGTGCGTGGGTTTCTGGCGGGTCGACGCCGGGATGCTGAGCGTGGGCGCGGCCACCGCCGGCGCGCTGTTCTTCCAGCGCATCTTCGCCCCGGTGAGCGTGCTGCTGGCCAGCATCGACGACCTCCAGCGCGCGGAGGTGGGCCTGGCCCGGCTCGTCGGCGTGCTCGGGGTGAGTGGGGATGGTACTGGCGCTGCGGATGCTACGGACGGTGCGGACGGCGCGGTGCAGATCGCGGACGTCCACTTCCGCTACGGCGGTGACGGCGGTGACGGCGGTGACCAGCGCAGCGGGACCGGGCTCGACGGCATCACCCTCAGCGTCCCCAACGGGGCGCGGGTGGTGCTGGTCGGTGCGTCCGGATCGGGAAAATCCACGCTCGCCCGCCTCATCTCCGGGGAGCTGCGCCCCGACCGCGGCCAGGTGAGCGTTGGAGGGGCGGACGCACGGCATGCCCGGACGGCGTCCGGAAGGCCGGCGGCGGTGCTGGTCACCCAGGAGGTCCACCAATTCACCGGCACCGTGGCGGACAACCTGCGGCTGGCGTCCCCCACCGCCACCGACGCCGAACTGACCGAGGCCCTGACCGCCGTCGGGGTGGACGCCGATGTCCCCCTCACCTCCACCGACACCCTCGACGAGGCGACCGTCCAGCAGCTGGCGTTGGCGCGCGTCCTGCTCGCCGATCCCCCGGTCGTGGTCCTCGACGAGGCCACCGCCCATGCGGGCACCGGCGAGGGTGCCGGATGCCTCGACGCCGCAGTGGACACCGTCGCCGCTGGTAGAACGGCGATCATCGTCGCCCACCACCTCTCCCAGGCGCAGACGGCCGACCTCGTGGTCGTCCTGGAGGACGGCCGGGTCGTCGAGTCGGGGGCGCACACCGATCTCGTGGGGCGCGGCGGGCGCTACTCCCGACTCTGGGAGGCGTGGTTGCCCACGGAGTGAGCCGCGCGAATGAGGAGGATAAAGGCCAGGCCCAGTACCAGGACCAGACCGACCATCACCAGGGCGGCGGCAACCAGACCATCGTGGTAGATCCACGGGTGTCCGGGAGCCCCGGAGGCGGTGAGTTCACCTGCCGCCCCGGGAAGCGAGGAGGTGACCACGGCGGCGAGAATCGCGGCGAAGGCGGCCACGAAGACCGCCTCGGACCCGATTCGGAACAGGTTGAGCACGCCGGACGCCGCCCCGACACGCTCGGGCGGAACCGCGGCGAGGGCTTCAGCGTCCACGAATCCGAGCGGAAGACCGAACCCGAGGCCGAGCAGCACCATGGGTGCCACGCCGAGCAGAACCGGCAGATCGGGCCGCAGGAGGACGGACACCCCGACACCGCCAAGTACCAGGCAGGCGAAGGAGCCGACGACCACATGGACCGGGGTGATCCGAGCGGACCTCAGGATCCGGTGCACCAGCATCGGGGCGAGCAGCACCGGCACCGTCATCACCAGCATCAGGGCACCCGCGGTACCGGGATGTGCGCCGTGGACTGCGCCCAGCGCACCGGGGAGGTAGGTCAGGAAGGTGACGAACCCTGCCGCCCCGGCGACGGGGACCAGGGTCATCGCGGCGAAGCCCGGGGTTGTGAGCGCGGAGAAGTCCAGCAGGCCCTTGAGACTCATCTGCCCCGGAGTAGACGCGGGGAGTCGCGATGAGCCGGTGAGTCCGGCGAATCCGACGAGCGCGATAACCAGGACGAGAGCATGGACGGCGAAGATCCCCCGCCAGCCACCGGCGGCGAGCACCATCCCGGACAGTGCCGGTCCGGCCGCGAGACCGAGCCCGTTGACCGTCCCGAACAGCGCGAAGGCACGCGCGCGTGCCTGCCCCTCGAAGAGCTGGGTCAGCAGCGGCGCGGCACCGGTGAGGACGGCCGCCGCGCCGACGCCGGCGACGATCCGTCCTGCGTCGAGAAGTTCCAGGGACGGCGCAAAAGCGCTCAGGGCGCTACCCACCACGGCCAGCAGGATACCGATCCGGAAGGAACGGGAATGGCCGATGCGGTCGGAGCAGGCACCCCAGATGACCGTGCAGATGGCGAAGGAGACGTTGAAACCATTGACGACCCACTGCAGCAGTCCGGGCGATGAGCCCAGGTCAGCCGCGATGCTCGGTAGGGCGACGGCGGTGCCGGAGATGGAGAGGGGGATGACGAACTGGGCCAGCAGGATCAGGGCGAGCAGGACTCGTGGACGGGACATACACATTCCTCATATTCGACGATAGTAGGAGGTTCGCAATAGATCGAACCTAGTGCAGCACGACGATGAGGTACGATGCAACTCGAACCTCCACCGTGAATCCGCAACGGAAAGGACCACACAGCATGGCGTCCCCCGCAGAACCGCTCGAGCCGGCGGAGATCGAACTCGGCCCCGTGCTCTCCGCACTCGCCGACCCCCACCGTCGGCGTGTCATCCGCGACCTCGTGCACGACGCCGACGGCAGCGAACGATCATGCACCAGCTTCGGCCTCGACCTGTCGAAGTCGACCCGCAGCCACCATTTCAAGGTCCTGCGCCAGGCAGGCCTCGTCCACCAGGTCGACCACGGCAACCGGAGCGGGGTCACCCTGCGCCGCAGCGACCTCGACCGCTGCTTCCCCGGCCTCCTCGACATGGTCGCTAAGGAGCCCTTGGAGTGAGCCGCCTCCCCCGTTGATCCTGCTGGGCCGGCTGGTCCGGCTGGCCTGGCACCCGGTGCCCATTACCCAGTACCCCGCGCTGTTGTTGGTTCCCTGGAGCCAGACCAACAACGACGCGGGGTGATAGAACATCCCCCTCCGGTACGTCCGTGGGCCCCTCTACACTGATCAATGGCGCGGTCCTTTGACCGCCCTCCTCACTGCTGCGTGGCCCTGGTGCTCGCGCGCGAGGTCCACGCACACGTGTGGACCGACCCGAGTAGTAGAGGGGAGGTGATTGCAATGGTGCACGCTCGCGACAGCGACGACGACCACGGCGAAAAGCCCGGAGGCGGCACAGGAAAAGCCGTAGCCACGATCTCAGCATGGATCAGTGTGGCGTACGGCTTGGCCCAGATTGTCTCCGAAGTGCTCAGCTGGTTTACCTAGCTGAACACACCAGAGCACGTTGGTGCTCGGCAGCCTCCGGAGCATAGGACCTCCGGGGGCTGTTTTTTATGATCAGAGCAGCTCCCGCGCGCGACGTGGGATCACCCTGATAGACACCAGCCTACAACGGACCGACGGAAAAAACACCGCCTAGTCCATCATCTCCTCCCCGGACCTCCACACGGCGCGCCTTGCAGAGCTGGTCGTCCGAGCGCTCTCACACGTGTGGACCGACCCGAGTAGTAGAGGGGAGGTGATTGCAATGGTGCACGCTCGCGACAGCGACGACGACCACGGCGAAAAGCCCGGTCACGGCATAGCAAAAGTCGCGGCCACCGTCCTCGTGCTGGGGACTCCGGTGGTCCGCGACCTCGCTGAGATCGTGACCGATGTACTCGGCTGGTTCAACTAGCCGGGCACACCAGAGCACGTTGGTGCTCGGCAGCCTCCGGAGCATAGGACCTCCGGGGGCTGTTTTTATGATCAGAGCAGCTCCCGCGCGCGACGTGGGATCACCCTGATAGACACCAGCCTACAACGGACCGACGGAAATAACACCGCCTAGTCCGTCATCTGCTCGCGGACCTCCACGCGGCGCACCTTGCCGAGCTGGTCGGCCGGCAACTCCTTGAACACCTGGAACACGCGCGGCACCTTGTAGCGTGCCAGCCCCTCACGGCAGTGATCCTTGAGGACCTCCTCATCGAGCCGGGCGCCGTCGGCGAGGACCACGCCGGCGGCGACGGTCTCCGAGCCGTCCTCACGCGGGAGGCCGACCACGCTGGCCTGCGCGATGGACGGGTGCTCGGCGAGCACCTCCTCCACCTCCGCCGGGTATACGTTGAACCCGCCGGTGACGATCATCTCCTTGATGCGCGAGACGATCTTCACGAAGCCGTCGGTCTCCTTGACCGCCATGTCACCGGTCCGGAACCAGCCGTCGACGAAGGCCTTCTCGTTGGCGTCCTCGCGGTTGAGGTAGCCGCCGAAAACCTGCGGCCCCTTCACCACGAGCTCGCCGGCCTCGCCGTCGGGCAGCTCGCGGGTGGGGTCGTCCTGATCCACGACACGCACGTCGGTGTCCGGGAAGGGGATGCCGACGTAGCCGGGGCGACGGTCGGTGCTCATCGGGTTGCCGATCACGATGGGCGAGGTCTCGGTGAGGCCGTAGCCCTCGACCAGCAGTCCGCCGGTCATGTTCTCCCAGCGCTTCACCAGTTCAACAGGCAGGCCGGACGCCCCGGAGAAGCTGGCCTTCACCCCGGAGATGTCGATCTTCTGCTGCTCGGCGATGTTCATGATCGTCTGGTAGAGCGTCGGCACACCGGGGATCCAGGTGGGCTTCTGCTTCTTCATCGCCGACGCCAGCAGCGGCTTCTCCGGCGCGGGCAGCAGCAGCACCGTGCCGCCGATCAGCGGCCCGAGAGTGATGTTCATCGTCAGCCCGTAGGCGTGGAAGAACGGCAGCGCACCGAGCATGCGCTCGGGCTCCTCCCCCTTGCCCAGCCCCGGCACCCAGGCCACGCCCTGGATGATGTTCGCGCACAGGTTGGCGTGGGTGAGCTCCGCACCCTTCGGCTTGCCGGTGGTGCCGGACGTATACAGCACGATCGCGGGGTCGGACGCTGCGACCTCCGCCGTCTCGATCAGCGCGCGGCCCTCGGACTCCGAGGCGTCCGCCACGAGGTCCGTCCACTCGGTGAGCCCGTCGGTGCTGCCCTGCAGCTTCTCGCGCATCGCCTTGACCGGTCCGACGGGCAGCTTCAACGCAGCACGCAGGTAGACCGGCATCGCCCGGGTGATGGTGACCGGGATGATCTGCTCGAGCGGGGCGACGGTGCGCAGTTCGCGGGCGACGTCCACGGCCTTGTCCCAGAAGATGCCGACCTTCGCACCGTGGTCCTTGAAGGCGACGGTGAGTTCGCGGGCGGTGTACAGCGGATTGTGCAGCGTGGCCGTGGCGCCCAGGGAGAGCACCGCGTAGAAGCTGATCAGCGCCTGCGGGCAGTTCGGCAGGGCGATCGCCACCCGGTCGCCCTTGCGCACGCCGCGGTTGTGCAGCATCGCCGCGGCCTTGCGGACCTCGCGTCCGTACTCGGCGTAGGTGAGCGAGTTGCCGAAGAACGTCATGGCAGGACGCTCCGGCCACGTCCTCACCGCGCGGTCGAAGACGGCGGCGAGGGTGTCCTCGCCGGGGGCATCGTAGTCCAGCTCGGGGCTGGTCCACTCCGGGTAGTACTGCTGCCAGGTTTTGTCGGTCATGGTGAACAAGGTTACGCCTGTAATATAGGTCACTCCTCCATGCTCACGGCGTGGATCACACCACTGAGAGGCCACCATGTCCACCTGGCTCAACCCCTACCTAAAATTCCGCGACACCGCCGCGGACGCACTCGCCTTCTACGCCGAGGTCTTCGGCGGGAAGGCGGACGTCCTGACCTTCGGGCAGGCCGGTGCCGCCGACACCCCCGAGCGCGAGAACCTGGTCATGCACGGTCACCTGGAGACCTCCGACGGCTGGACCTTCATGGCCTGCGACACCGCCGACGCCGACCCCCGCGACTTCGAAGCGCCCCCGATCGACCTGTGCGTGGGCAGCGACGCCGACGAGTACGACAAGGTCGCCGGCTGGTTCGCTGCCCTGTCCGAGGGCGGCTCGGTGTTCCTGCCGTTGGAGAAGCAGATGTGGGGCGACTGGTTCGGCCAGGTCCGCGACAAGTTCGGCGTGTCCTGGATGGTGAATATCGCCTCGAACGGTGCAGAAGGTGCCGCCGGGGACGCGCCCAGCTGAGCCGTCCCGCGGCACTGAGCAACAGAGCAATCACCCTCCCAGGTAGCAATTCGGCCCGAATGGCTACCTGGGAGGGCGACTATTTTGATGTTGGCGCGCAAAGTCGCAGGTGAGGCGGCCGCGCCAGCGAGCCAGCCCCAACCCCCTACAGCAGCGGGGAGACCTTGTTGTCGAACATGCTCAGCGCCGCGCCGATCGCCATGTGCATGTCCAGGTACTGGTAGGTGCCCAGGCGCCCGCCGAAGAAGACGTTGTTGTCGGAGGTCTCAGTGTCGGCGAGCTCCCGGTAGCGCAGCAGCTTCTCGCGGTCCTCAGGCGTGTTGATCGGGTAGTACGGCTCATCGTCGCCCTCGGCGAAACGGCTGAACTCCTTCATGATCACGGTCTTGTCGGCCGGGTAGTTCTTGCGCTCCGGGTGGAAGTGACGGAACTCGTGGATGCGGGTGAAGGGCACGTCCGCATCGTTGTAGTTCATCACCGGGGTGCCCTGGAAGTCGCCGGTGTCGAGCACCTCGGTCTCGAAGTCGAGAGTGCGCCAGCCGAGGTGGCCCTCGGAGTAGTTGAAGTAGAGGTCCAGCGGGCCGGTGTAGACCACCGGTGCGTCCGGGTTGGCGGCGCGCAGCTCGTCGCGGACGTCGAACCAGTCGGTGTCGAGGCGCACCTCAATGTTGGCGTTCTTCGCCATGTTTTCCAGCCAGGCGGTGTAGCCCTCGACCGGCAGGCCCTCGTAGGTGTCGTTGAAGTACCGGTTGTTGAAGGTGTAGCGCACCGGCAGGCGGGAGATGTTCGCGGCGGGCAGGTCCTTGGGGTCGGTCTGCCACTGCTTGGCGGTGTAGTCGCGGACGAAGGCCTCGTAGAGGGGGCGCCCGATCAGGGAGATGCCCTTCTCCTCGAGGTTGGCGGCGTCCTCCGGGTTGAGCCCGTCGGTCTGGTCCTTGATGAGGTCGCGGGCTTCGTCGGGGCTGTAGTACTTGCCGAAGAACTGGTTGATCAGGCCGAGGCCCATGGGGAATTGGTAGGCGGTGCCGTCGTGCATGGCGAACACGCGGTGCTGGTAGTCGGTGAATTCGGTGAATTCGTTGACGTAGTCCCAGACCTTCTTGTTCGAGGTGTGGAACAGGTGGGCACCGTACTTGTGGATCTCGATGCCGGTGTCCGGCTCAGCCTCGGAGTAGGCGTTGCCGCCGATGTGGCTGCGACGCTCGAGCACGAGCACTTTCTTGCCCAGCTGGCTGGCGGCGCGCTCGGCGACGGTGAGTCCGAAAAATCCGCTGCCGACGACGATCAGGTCGTAGGCGCTCTGGTCACTGTTGTCACTCATGGACGGTAACGTTACAGCCCCTGGCCTGCCCGGGTGCGGTGCCATGCCGGTGGCCCTACTATGGGGCCCCATGAGTTCCCGTGCAATCGAGCTGCCCACCACCATGTCGGCCGTCGCGGTCACCGGTGAGTTTCCTGTGGACGACCCCCGCTGCCTCACCGACGTCACCGTCCCGCTGCCCGAGGTCGGCCCGCGCGACCTCCTCGTCGAGGTCCAGGCCGTGTCGGTGAATCCGATCGATACGAAGATGCGACGTCGGGCGGGGGACGCGCTGGCGCGCGGCGAACAGCCGGTACTTGGGTACGACGCTGCGGGCGTCGTGCGCGAGGTCGGCGCCGAGGTCTCCCGCTTCGAGGTGGGTGACCGGGTGTTTTACGCCGGCAGCCAGCTGCGGGCGGGCACGAATGCCCGCATCCACGCCGTGGACGAGCGCATCGTGGGCCACCGTCCCACCACGTGTTCGGCGACGGAGGCGGCGTCGCTGCCGTTGACCGCGTTGACCGCGTGGGAGGCACTGTTCGAGCGGCTCGGCGCGTCCATCGACTCCAACGGTTCGCTGCTGGTACTCGGCGGTGCCGGCGGAGTACCCAGCGTGATGATCCAGCTGGCCCGGGCACTGACCGGGTTGACCGTGATCGCCACCGCCTCGCGCGAGGAGTCGCGTGACTGGGTCGTGGAGATGGGGGCGCACGAGGTCGTCGACCACCGTCGCAACCTTGCCTCCCAGGTACTGGACCTGGAGCCGGATGGCATCGACCTGGTCTTCACCTCGAACTCCTCTGGCCATGCCGAGGAGCTGGCCGAGATCATGACGCCGCAGGCGCGGCTGTGCCTGATCGACGATCCGGAGGACTTCCAGATCGCGCCGTTCAAGAAGAAGTCGATCTCCATCCACTGGGAGTCGATGTTCACCCGCTCCGTCTTCGACACCGAGGACGTCGATGAGCAGGGTGTGATCCTGGACCGTATCTCCGGCATGGTCGACGACGGCAAGCTGATCCCCACCGTCGGCGAGACGATGATCGGCATGAACGCCGCGACGCTGGCCGAGGCACACAGCGAGATCGAGCGCGGTCACGTCACCGGCAAGATCGTGGTGCGGATCTAGGCTGGCCGTCACCCGGGCCGTCCCCTAGTAGTCGATGTCCTCCACACCGTCCCCGAACCGCTCGGCCAGGGACGCGAACAGGATGCACCCGCCGGAGATCGCCGACAGGATGTGCTGGCTGATCTGGTCGTCGGCGGCCCCGAAGCGGTAGTGCACCGCATGCTCGACGGCCACGTAGATGTCCCCGTCCTCGTCCTCGGTCACCGCGGCGCTCGGCATGTAGTGCCCGGAATTCCAGTCATTGCAGAACTCCAGCAGGTCAGCGCGATATTCCGGGGGAAGGTAGTCGCTCCAGTACCCGCTGACCGAGAGGATGTCGTCCGCACTACCGGCGAGATTGAAGTAGAAGCGGCCGTGGTCCCACTTGCTGCTGATCTCCGCGGAGTTGTCCACCGAGTAGCCGAACTCGAGTCGTTCGAGGGCGTCCATGACGCGGTGGCGTGAGATCTGCCGCAGGACGACGTCCGGGAAGTTCGTACGGGACCGGGCGGTGATGTCAGCGGAGTCGGTGGTGTCGTTGACGTGGCTCATGCCGTAGTTCTAACACGGGCCCCGGACACCGGATCCCCGTGTTCGAAAGCGGTGTTCGAAAGCCACACAACAACGGTTTCTGTCCGGCGCCCGGGGCGAAGTGGCGACTTCGCCCGCGAATCCAGACAGAAACCGTCGTCCTAGAATGAAATAACGATGGTACGTAGTATCGTCGTTATGGAAATGAACCTGACGGCACTCACGGACGCGGTCGAACGCCTCGCCGCCCGGGTTGCAGCCCTGGAAGCCCTGGAAGACCGGAAAGACGAGACCTCCGCCCCCGTGACGCCAGGAGACGAAACGGTCAGCATCACCGGCGCGCTCACCCTCGCCGACGGGCCGGTGCACTGGGAGGAGCACCAGGACGCCGCGACCTTGCTGGATAGCGACTGGTCGGAGCATGCCGCATCGCTCGCCGCCCTGAGCCACCCCGTCCGGCTTGAACTCCTCCGCAACATCCTCGCTGGGACGCACCGTACCGCCGAGCTCGCCGGGATGGAGCACCTCGGGACGTCCGGACAACTTCACCACCACCTGCGCCAGCTCCTCGCGACCGGCTGGGCGAGGCAAGCGGGCCGGGGCTCCTATGAGGTGCCGACGGCGCGCGTTGTCCCGCTTCTCGCCTGCATCGTCGGGGCCCGCCGATGATCTACGGCGATCATGATCTCGCGACGAGTTTCCTGCACCACCTCCCCCACGATCCCGAGATCCACGGTGCCTCGGTCGCCGTGGTGGGACCCGGTCATCCCGGGGGAACGGCTGTCTGCGGCATCGGAGTCCCCACCGACCACACCTTCCTCCTCGGCTCGGTCGGCAAGGCGCTCAACGGCCTGATCTACTCCGGCATGGTGGCTGAAGGGCTGGTACACCCCGGAGATGCGCTCGGGAGGTTCCTGCCCCTGCAGGGATCGGCGGCAGGCGAGGTGACCTTGGAGTCGTTACTCACCCACACCTCTGGCTTGCCTGCGACCGGCGGCGGATGGCGCAGCATTCTGCGGATGCAGGGGCGGCTGATCGCGGGCCGTGATCCGCAACCGGAGGGAACCGACCACCTGATCGCGCAGCTTCGGCGGTGTCGGACGACGCCAGGCCAGTTCCAGTACTCAAACCTCGGCGGGTCGGCGTTGGGTCACGCTCTCGCTGCGGCCGCCGGCATGCCCTATCCGAAGCTGGTGCAGCAACGCCTCGCCGCCCCTCTGGGCACCCGCACTCTGCATGTTCCGGCGGCGGGGCACGGCAACGGTCCGTCGGATGCGGTGGGGCTGAACGTCTTCAACCGGCGTCAGCAGCCGTGGACGGGGACCGGATATGCGCCCGCCGGCGGCATCCGTGCCTCTGCCGAGGACATGGTGGTGGTGCTCGACGCACTTCTCAACCACCCGCAGGCTGGGTGGGAGGAGGCATTCCGACCGCTGCGGCGGGTGGATCCCGGAAGCTTCATCGGGCCGGGCAACAGCATCGGTGCCGGGTGGTTTATCCAGGATCCGGTGGGAGACACTCCCACCCTGGTCTGGCACAACGGTGCTGCCGGAGGATTCGCCTCCGTCGTCGTCCTTGATCGGGGATCGGGCCGAGGGGCCGCGGTGTCCGTCATCGACGGCACCATGCAGGCCGACCCGGTTCCGGTCGCCCTGGCCCTACTGCGAGAGTGAGAGCGGCCCGGACGCACAACGACGGTTTCTGTCCACCGTCCGGGTCGAAGTCGCTACTTCGCCCGCAATATCAGACGGAAACCGTCGTTGGCAGGTGGCGACAGCACCGGGCAGGTGTGCGGCTTGCCCGCGGCGTTGGCCTCCCCTCACCGGACATATGCGACTGCGACAGTAACTACAAGTGTGGGGAAGACTTGTGAAAGTTAGACTTTTAACTTGCAATCCGTCCACACTCAGCGCATGACCTGGACCGATGACAGAATCGACGATTCGGAGACAACTTCACACTTGTAAAAGTGAAGGAAGCAACGCGAGGCGTGCCCGCCCTCTCCCGCCTCATGGAGGCCAAGGTCGCGACGATGGTCGGAGGCCAAGGACACCACTCCACCGGGTATCGCCGAGCCTGATCAGCTCCTCAGAACCACTGCTCCAGAACTTCGGCGACCCCGTCGTCATCGTTGGAGGACGTACGAACGTCGGCGATCGCGGCCACCTCGTCGACCGCGTTGCCCATGGCGACGCCCACACCGGCCCAGCGCAGCATCGCCACGTCGTTCGGCATGTCTCCGAAGGCGACGACCTCGGCCGGGTCCAGAGCCGGGACGTCCCCACCACCGAGCGCATGTGCCACACCGGAGAGTTTCGAGACCCCAGGCACGTTGATCTCCAGCAGCCCGCCGCTGAAGGACCAGGTCACGTGCGCCACCTGCGGGTCCACGACCGGGTTGACCAGGTCGAAGAGATCCGCACTGTCCATCCCCTCGTGCCGGACCAGCAGCTTCACCGCCGGCTTGGCGCACAGCGACGCCAACGGCTCCACCGCGTGCTCCTCGGTCTCCCAGGCGTGCGGGTACTCCGGCTGCACCGCGAAGAGTTCCGAGGCACGGTCGAAAGCGCTGCGTCCGGCACGTTCCACGGCGAAGGTCACCGGTTCCATGCCGCGTTCGGCGAGCGCCGGGCCGGTGGCCGCCATGATCTCGGTGGTCACCTGCCCCAGGACGTCCGGCGGCAGTTCCGCGGCGTAGACGATGCGGTCGGCGGCGGAGTCCCACACCACCGCCCCGTTGGCGCAGACGCACATCGGGCGCAGCCCCAGCTGCTCGATGACCGGCAGCATCCACCGCGCCGGACGCCCCGAGGCGGGGATGAACGTCACCCCGGCGGCGACGAGACGGTTGATGACCGCGCAGGCGCGCGGCGAGACACGCTCGGCAGAGGTGACGAGCGTGCCGTCCAGGTCGCTGACGACCAGCGTCGGGGTGGGAGCCACCTAGCGTCCCAGCTTGGCGCGCAGCCGCGAGAGCAGGGACTTCTTCCCGCCGGACGCACCCTCCGGCGTGATGCCGGCGGCCTTCTCCGCGTCCCGCTGGATCCGCTCCTGGCGGCGCTTCGCCGCGTCCTCCCTGTCCTTGGTGGTCGCCTCCTCCAGGGAGGGGGCGGAGCCGCCGAGCGAGGCGGGCATCCAGTCCTCCCCCTCGGGGAAGGGGCCGAAGGCCTCGGCGTAGCGGGCGCGGGAGGTGTCGAGGATCGACACCATCGAGTCGTGCAGCCGGTCGGTGGCCTCGCGCGACGTCCCGTCGAGGTCGATCGGCTCGCCGACGGAGATGATCAGGGAAGCGTCCTTCGGACGCCAGATCGGCTTGCGGCCCTTCGTCCAGATGCGCTGGGAACCCCACAGCACCACCGGGATCAGCGGCACCCCGGCGTCCTGCGCGATACGCGCGGCACCGTCCTTGAACTCCTTGATCTCGAAGGAGCGCGAGATCGTGGCCTCCGGGAAGATGCCGATGAGCTCGCCGTCGGCGGCGCGGCGCGTGGCCTCACGCACCGACGCCCCACCGTCCTCCCGGTCGACCGGAATGTGGTGGCAGCCGGACATCGCCGGCCCGGCGACGGCGTTGTCCCAGATCTCCTTCTTCGCCATGAAGCGCACCAGACGCCCACCGTTGACGGCGGACGGGATGCCGCCGAACACGAAGTCCCAGTACCCGGTGTGGTTCACCGCGAGGATCGCGCCACCGTCGGTGGGGATGCGCTCCGGGTGGTAGATCTCCACCTTCAGGTTCTGGACATGACGCATCCAGAACTTCGCGAAGGGGATGATGATCCGTCCGTAGAACAGCTCCTTCGACTCCGGATGGGCGGGTGCGTCCGGCACACCAGTCGGGATCTCGAAGCCTCTGGGAATCCACATGCCGTGTTACTGCTCCTTATAAGCGTTGGTCGCGTCAGGCGTTTTTCGGGGTCAGGACGTCCTTGCCCACGAACGGGCGCAGTGCCTCGGGGACCACCACGGAACCGTCGGCCTGCTGGTTGTTCTCCAGGATGGCGACGAGCCACCGGGTGGTGGCCAGGGTGCCGTTGAGCGTGGCGGCGATCTGCGCCTTACCGTCCTCATCACGGTAGCGGGTCTTGAGCCGCCGCGCCTGGAAAGTGGTGCAGTTGGAGGTGGACGTGAGCTCGCGGTAGGTCTCCTGGGTGGGGACCCACGCCTCCGTGTCGAACTTGCGCGAGGCCGAGGAGCCGAGGTCGCCGCCGGCGACGTCGATCACCCGGTAGGGCACCTGCACCGCGGCGAGCATGTCCTTCTCCATCGCCAGGAGCTCCTGGTGCTGCGCCTCGGCGTCCTCCGGACGGCAGTAGACGAACATCTCGACCTTGTCGAACTGGTGCACGCGCAGGATGCCGCGGGTGTCCTTGCCGTAGGAGCCGGCCTCGCGGCGGAAGCAGGACGACCAGCCGGCGTAGCGCGCCGGACCGTCCGACAGGTCGATGATCTCGTCCTTGTGGTAGCCGGCCAGGGCCACCTCGGAGGTGCCGACGAGGAACATGTCATCGGCTTCCAGGCGGTAGATCTCGTCGGCGTGGGCGCCGAGGAAACCGGTGCCGGCCATGATCTCCGGGCGCACCAGCACCGGCGGGATCATCAGCTGGAAGCCGTGGTCGCGGGCCTTCTGTGCGGCGAGGCTGAGCATGCCGAGCTGCAGCAGTGCGCCGTCGCCGGTGAGGAAGTAGAAGCGCGCGCCGGAGACCTTCGCGCCGCGCTCCATGTCGATCAGGCCCAGCGACTCGCCGAGTTCCAGGTGGTCCTTCGGCTCGAAGTCGAACTCGCGGGGCTGGCCCACGTGCTCGAGCACCACGAAGTCGTCCTCCCCTCCTGCGGGGGCACCGGTGACGACGTTGGACAGTTTCATCTGCAGATCCTGGACGTCTGCCTCGGCGGCCGACTGGGCGTCCTCGAGCTCCTTCACCGCTGCGGAGCGGATCTTGCCCTCGGCGCGCAGGGCGTCGCGCTCCTCGTCGGAGGCGTCTTTCATGGCCTTGCCCATGGTCTTGGAGAAGGCCTTCTGCTCGGCGCGCGCCTGGTCAGCGGCGGAGATTGCTTCGCGGCGGCGCTGATCGGCCTCGAGGAGCCGGTCGACGAGCGCCGGGTCCTCGCCACGGGTGCGCTGGGATTCACGGACGACGTCGGGGTTCTCCCGCAGGAACTTGAGATCAATCATGCCCAGTAGTTTAGCTACAGTGGATTCAGCAGTGTCTGTGAAGTCCGGTACTCATGAGAGAATGCGTGTCATGCCGCCCAGCAATCCGTCCGCCAGCCCCGATCGTCCTACCGACGCAGGTGCCGAATCCGCGCCGCACCGCGCGCGTCGTAGGACGCTGACCGTGCTGCTCACGGCGGCCCTCGCCGGTGGCGTCGGGGCGGGCGCGTACGAGTTCTTCGCCCCCGAGGGGGCGACCGTGGTCGCGCAGCGCGGAGCGGACCGGACCGAAGAGGCCCCCGAGCTCGTCACGTTCACCGACGCGAACACCAATGACTGCGTGAATTGGACGCAGGACGGCGACATCGCCACCGACTTCGCCGTCGTCGACTGCGCCTCCCCGCACCGCTTCGAGGTGTCGACCAGGGAGGATCTCTCGACGTACCCGACGAGCGAGTTCGGGCCGGACGCCCCGCAGCCCGATTTGGAGCGCCAGGGCCAGCTCACCTCGGAGCTGTGCGAGGGGCCCACGCGTTCCTACCTGGACGGGCGTCTGGACCCGCAGGGCCGCTATTCCATCGTCCCGATCCTCCCGCCGGAGGCGGCGTGGGACGGTGGCGACCGCACGATGCTGTGCGGCGTCGCCGTGCCGCAATCGGACGGCGTGTACGCCGAAGCGACAGGACGCGCCGCGGAGACCGACCAGTCGCCTGCCGAGCCGGCCGAGACGTGCATGCGCGCCCAGGGCGACACCGTGAACGTGACCGAGTGCGAGGAGCCGTACTCGTGGCAGGTCACCTCCGTGGAGAACCTCGGAGAGACCTTCGACGGCACGTGGCCGACCATCGAGGAGCAGAACGATCACCTGGACGCGGTGTGCACCGCTGCGGCCATCGAGTTCCTCGGCGGCGGGGACGACGAGAACCTGTACCAGTCCACGCTGACACCCTTCTGGACAACGCTGCCGCAGGAGTCGTGGAGCGCCGGATCGCGCACCGTGAACTGTGCATTGACGAAGGCGCGTGAGGACGGCGGCTTCGCCGACCTGCAGGGCGACGTGCGCGGCGACTTCACCATCGACGGCAATCCGCCGGCAGATCAGCCGGAGCGCAACCCGCGGCGGGACGACCGGTGATCGACGTCTCCGACGAGGAGTTCGAGGACCTCGTGGACCGTGGCTTGCGGATGATCCCGCGCCAGCTGCTGGACTCACTGGACAATGTGGCCATCGTGGTGGAGGACCGCAATGAGGAAGACCCGTCGATCCTGGGGCTCTACCACGGGGTGGCGTTGACGGAGCGCTCCGTGGAATGGCCGACCTTCCTGCCGGACAAGATCAGCATCTACAAGGACGCCTTGTGCAGCTTCTGCTCCACCCACGAGCAGCTGGTGGAGGAGGTGGCGGTCACCGTGGTCCACGAGATCGGCCACCATTTCGGCATCGACGATGCCCGGCTGCACGAACTCGGCTGGGGGTAACGCGGCGCGCTAGGCAGGGCCGAGTCCCCTACCCCACCCGCGGTGGTTCTCCGTGTCCGGCCCAGTCGGTGACCTTCCAGCCCTCCTCGACGGCGTCGACGTGTCCGTCGAGCTCTGGGACCTCCAGTTCCACCCGCATCGTATTCGGCAGCAGGGTGCGCACCGCGAACTCCGGGTCGACCCGCCCGAGGTAGGCGGCGATCAACCGGATCACCGCCCCGTGGCTCACCACCGCCAGGTCCGCCCCAACCCGCTGCGTGGTCGCCAGCACCGGCAGCAAGGTGCGGAGGTAGTTTCCCACCACTTCCCGCCCGGTGGAGGCTCCCGGCACCGACAGGTCCATCGCCCCGCCCAACCAGTCGGCGAAGGTGCGGTGGTAGCCGTAGTGAGCCTCGGCGTCCTCACGCATCTCGTAGCGTCCGGCGGGGATCTCGGAGATACCCGGCACTGCTCCCGGCATCACCAGAGGTAGCGCGTCCGTTGCGCCTGTTGCACCCGCTGCCACGGACGCCTCCCGCTCCGCGGCACCGGCCTCCGCCACTCCCCCGCCCAAGGCGACCGGCGCACCGGCCGTGGCAGACTCTTCCGGGCCCAACTCCCCGACCTTCACCTCACCCTGGTCGACCCCGTCGGTCACCTCGAGTTCGGCGAGGTCCGCCAGGGCATCGGAGAAGTCACTGCCCGGAGCCGTCGACTGCAAGTGGAGACCGAGACCGCTACCGCCCACGACGATCCCCGCCGCCGTCTGCCGGGCACGCAGCGCCTGCGACGACACCAGCGCCAGCGGCGCGTCCTGCGTGTTTTGTTCGCCGCCGAGCCGCTCGCCGGCGGCGCGCGCCTGCGACCAACCCAAGTCGGTGAGCGCGGCACCCGGCAAGCGGGTGTCCAAGGCGTGGCTGATGTTCGAGGTCGTCTGCCCGTGCCGGATCAGTAGGAGCCTGCTCATGCCGGACCTCCCTCGGCCAGCTGCCGCACCCAGTCCCACGATGCCGCGTAGTCCGGCGGTACCGAACCGTCCGGCCCGTTGGCACCACCGACCCAGCCCTCCTGCGGCCAGGACCCCAGGAACCGGATGCGTTCGCAGAAGCGGTGCAGGCCGGCCAGGGCCTCCGACACCGCGGCGTCCTCCAGGTGCCCCACGATCTCCACGTGGAAGTGGTACGTGCCCGCCTTCTCCCGGGTGGGCCGCGACTCGATGCGCGACATGTCCACCCGGCGCGTCGCCAACTCCATCAACGCCATCACCAACGACGCCGGGACGTTCGGCACCTGCAGCACGATGGCGGTCCGGTCGTGCCCCGTGCGGGGCGTGGGCGGCTGCGGCAATCCGACGAGCACGAAACGCGTATGCGCCCCGGCGACGTCCGCCACCCCCTCGGCCAGCGACTCCAGGCCGTGGATCTCGCCCGCCCGGGCCGGTGCCGCCGCAGCGTCCGCCTCCCCGGCGGCGACCGCCGCGGCAGCCGCACCATTGGAACTCGCCGGGACGAAGGAGGCGTCCGGCAGGTTCTCGCCGAGCCAGCGGCGCACCTGCGCCTCGGCGACGGGATGCGTGGTGAACGTGCGCACGTCCTGAAGGCGCGTGCCGGGGCGCACCAGGATCGAGAAGACCACCGGGACATCGTGCTCGCGCAGGATCTGCACCGGCACGCCCGAGGCCAGGGAGTCGAACGTCTGGGTCACCGGGCCATCCACGCTGCTCTCCAGGGCGACCACGGCGCGGTCGACCTCGCCGGAACGCACGAGGTCCAGCGCCGCCGCCGGGGAACTCACCGTGCGGTGGACGACGTCGGACGGCAGGTGCCCGGCATCCGTGAGGTTCAGGACCGCCTGCTCGGTGAACGTGCCGCGGGGCCCGAGGTAGGCCACCTGGGTGGTGGCGGAGGATGCGGAAGGTGCGGAAGTTGCGGAGGACGCTGTGCTGGCCGGTGGGGCGGTCTGCTTCATGCCACCAACCTACCGGGACGGCGGTAGTGTGTCCGACATGAATCCCTCTCCGCGCACCACCGAGGCGGTGACGGCCCGACTCGACCGCGCCTGCGCTCGCACCGGACTGTCCCCCGCGGAACTCGGGGTAGCCAGGATCTACGATCGACCCCACAGCGACGACACCGAGTTCGGCCCCCTGCGAGGGGTGGATGTGCTGGTCAAGGACCTCAACCTGGTCGCCGGGGAGGTCACCTCCTTCGGATCGTGCGGCAATGACGTCGTCGCCGCCTCCCACGACACCGCCGTGGCCCGCCTACTGCAGGACGGTGCCAGCCTCGTCGGCGCGAGCGTGACCGCCGAGTTCGGCGCCACCGTGTACACCGAGCCGGCGCACGGGCCCGGCCCGGTGAACCCGATCGACCGGCGGATGACCACCGGCGGCTCGTCCTCTGGGGCGGCCGTGGCGGTGGCGCGCGGCATCGTGGACGTCGCCCACGCCAACGACGGCGGCGGGTCGATCCGCGTACCCGCCGCCGCGGTGGGCCTGCCCGGGCTGAAACCCGCGCACACGGTCGGCGGCGGCATGCTCCCCAACCCTGCAGCACAGGGAGTGATCGCCCGCGACCTGGAGCTCACCGGGCGCGCGCTGGGCATCACGCACGGCGGTGCTGGTGGTGCTGGCAGTGCTGGCACCGGTGCTTCCGCGCCGAGCCGTCGGCTGCACCTGGGGCACACCAACCGGCCCTTCCACACGGACACTGCCGTGGACCCCGCCGTGGCGAATGCGACGGCGGCCGCGGCGTCCCTGCTGGTCACCAGCGATGCCGTCGCCGGGGTGCGTCCGGTGCCCGCCCCGTACCCGGTGGAGCACTTCGAGGTGTACTCGCGCATCATGGCCGCGCGGTGCCGGAGCCTGCCGGACCCGTCGACGGTGATGCCCGGCTGGCTCCGGCAGCAGGGCCGGGCGCTGAGCCCCGAGCAGATTGCGGATGCCGCGGCCGCCATCGCTGACCTGCCCGCACAGGTGCTGGACGCCTGGGGCGCGAGGGGCGCGGACGCGCCGGTGGACGTCGTGGTGACCCCGATGCTCGCCTGCGCCCCGCCGCCGGTCGGTGCCTTCTCCCGGTACTCCGCCGCCGGTGACCCCGCCACCGACTTCCTCGCGCAGACCGCGTGGACGCCGTGGGCGACCCTGTGGAACCTCACCGGTTGGGCCGGGTTGTCCGTCCCGCTGGTCACCCCGGAGAGTGCCGCCGGACGCTGGCCGGTGTCCGTCCACCTCGGCGCCGTCGCCGACCGCGCGTCGGCCGCCGACCTGCTCGGCCTGGCGTCCCACCTGCAGGACGCCGTCCGGCGCATGATGGACGCCGACCCTGCCGATTCTGGCGTCCTGCAGGCGCTGACCCTCGACGGGCCCGGCGACGTCACCCGCCTGCTCCAGGACGCACCGTGACTGGGGTGACTGGCGCGACGTTCACGGCGGCCGAGCCTGCCGGTCCCGCCGACCGCCGGGCGATCCGGTGGGAACTGCTCATCGTCCTGGCGGTGACCTTCGGTGCGTCCGGCGTGCGTTCGGCGCTGCGGCTGCTGGAGGCCGCGACCCGCCCGGAGAACCTCAACGAACAGACCACCACCTTGAATGCCCGCCAGTCCACGCTGGCGTGGCTGGATCCGGCCTTCCAGCTGATCTCCACCGGAGTGCTGGTCGCCTGGGGCGGGCTCGCCCTGTTCCTGCTGCTCCGCCACGTCCCGCCGGCGCTGTCCCTGCGTCCCCGGTGGCGCGACGCCCTGCCCGGCGCGGGACTTGCCGCGCTGATCGGGGTGCCCGGACTGGCGTTCTACGTGGGCGCGGTGCAGCTGGGGCTGTCGAAGGAGGTCGTGCCCACCGGGCTGGACCGCAGCGTGCAGGACCTGGTCCTGCTGGTGATGAACTCCTGGGCCAATGGCTTCGCCGAGGAGATCCTGGTGGTGGCGTGGCTGTGCTGTCGGCTGCGCCAACTGCGTGTGCCGTGGGTGTGGGTGTTCCTCGCCTCCGCCGTGCTGCGTGGAAGTTACCACCTCTACCAGGGGTACTCCGCGGGCCTGGGGAACATGGTGATGGGTCTGGTGTTCGTGTGGTTCTTCTACCGCACGGGCCGGGTGTGGCCGCTGATCATCGCCCACGGGTTGATCGACACCGTGGCCTTCGTCGGCTACCAGGTGCTGGGGTCCACGCCAGGATTGTGACGGGCACACCCCGGGGTGCTGTGGGCCTGATGTCATCTGAGTCGTCCCCCAGGTCACAAAAACCGCTGTTTTCTGACCTGGGGGACGACTCAAATGACAGGACCGGTGAGGTCCCGGCCGGACTCGCTCAGCCGAAGACGGTGAGCTCGCGCTTGACGACCTTACCGATCGGGTTGCGCGGCAACGGCTGGTCCAGCAGGACCACGTCGCGCGGGACGGCGGGGGCCATGAAGTTGTCCCGCACGTGGTCGCGGATGTCGTCTTCGGTGACACCCACGGTGCCGTCGATGACGACGTAGGCCTTGACCCGCTGGAACTTCTCGTCGTCCTCCACGCCCACGCAGTAGGACTCCGAGACCCCGTCGACGCGGTCGATGATGTCCGCCACCGACGTGGGCCAGATGTTCTCGCCACCGACGATGATCATGTCGTTATTACGGCCCAGCACGCGCAGCCGCCCGCTGACCGGGTCAACGATGCCCTTGTCGCCGAGGTCCAGCATGCCGTCGCGGTACTCGGGCTTGTCCCGGTCGCCCAGGTAGCCCTTCATCGACATGGCGTTGTGCGCGTGGATGATGCCGACCTCACCGGGGGCGACCTCGCGGCCGGTCTCCGGGTCGAGCAGCTCCAGGCGGCCGTTCCACACGCGGTGGCCGGCGGTGGTGGGATCCTCAGCCAGGTCCTCGGGGGTGGCGTAGGCGACGAGCAGGCCCTCGGTGGAACCGTAGCCACTGGACAGGATGTTGCCGTAGCGCTCCTGCAGGCCGCGGACGAGGTCCTCGCTCATGGCGTTGCCGGCGTTGAGGATCCAGGTCATCGTGGACAGGTCGTAGGAGCCGTCGTCCTCGGCAAGCACATCCTTGAGGAAGACCGCGGAGCTCAGCATGCCGGTGCACTTGTAGTCCTGGACCTGCTGCAGCACCACCTTAGGGGTGAACACGCGCTGGGTAACCAGGGTGCAGCCTGCGGTGACGGCGAGCACGGCCGCGCCCCAGCCCAGCACGTGGAAGAGACTGGCGGTGAGCTGCAGGCGGTCGCCGGCCTTCACGTCCAGCCCGTTGAGGACGGGGCCGAGGACGCCGACCGGGAAGCTCGGCTCGCTGTGCGCGACGGCCTTCGGCGTGCCGCTGGTACCCGAGGACATCAGGACGACGCCGCCCTGGGCCGGGCGGGTCGGGAAGCGATCGTCGGCGGGGCCGGGGTTGGCCCAGAAGTCCTCGATCGTGGGGTAGTCGATGTCGGTGCGGTGCCCCTCGGCAGCGTCTGCGTGGACGAGGGTGACACCGAAGTCGGCGAGTTCGGCCGGATCCTCAGGGAAACGGTCGTCGAACTCGGAGTCGTAGAAGATCACGTCGAGCTCGTGCTCGCGCACAAGCTCGGCGATCTGGTGCTTGCTGGCACCGACGTTCAGCAGGAACACCGTGTAGCCGAGGTAGCCCTTGGCGGCCAGCGGCATGAGGAAGCCGCGGCCGTTGCGGGCCATGATGCCCACGCGGCTCTTCGAGGTGATGCCGTGGCTGGCCAGGGTGTGCGCGGTGAGCCGGGAGTAATTGGTGAGCTCCTGGTAGGTCAGTTCACCCTGGTCGTCGACCAGCGCCAGACGGGAGGGGAACCGCGCGGTCGACCCCTCGAGGAGGCCGGCGAGGCTGGTGCCGTAGCGTCCCAGGGCCTTGGCAACGCCGAGGCCTCCGGCCGGAGTGGACCCCTTGAGGAATCCGGTATCTACGAAGGCCTTGGCTCCTTTGACAGCGCCTTTGAGGTCATAGGACAGCTGATCGAACACTGTCTCTCCTTTACTATGTTGTTTACACGTGTGGTTACTGAAGTTCGTTGCCGAAGTTCGTTACAGGGGCGTGGTGTCCCGTGCAAGGTACGCCGGGACAGGGTGTGGCGAAAGTCGGGGCGCGGCAGCCGCCGACGGCGAGAGGGTCCGGTGTGTGCAATTACTTTCGCCCACCATACCGACATATGGAGGGATAATGTTACCCGTCCGCCGTCGGGGGGCTCGACACCCCTGATTCACTTCTGCACCATCAGTAACTTTAACCCCAGGGGTTACATTTCCGAAGATTAGCGGTTAAAGTCACGCTAATGTAACGTCGTTGCCCCAGGGAACGGTTAAGGAGACCGGATCCGTCCACGACCTGTCGGGGACACGTCGGGACACCACATGACACGTTTCACGAGAGGAACCTCAGCAATGAGCGCACGACACCGCACCGCGTCGCGGGCAGGACGCCGCATCGCCGGGCTGGCAGCCGCCGCCGTAGCCACCGTCGCGGCCCTGTCCGGGACGTTGCTCTCGGCACCGGAAAGCCAGGCCGCACCCGGCAACACCGTGGTCCTCGGCGACTCCGTCGTCGCCAACCCGGACCTCTACAACTTCCTGGCCGGCAAGGGGCTGCCCTTGCCTGACCCGATCCTCAGTGGGTCGGGCTGCGGCACGGACAACCGGTTCACCAACTCCTACGCGCAGGCGTCCGGCAAGAGCGTCGACAACTACTCCTGCGCCGGCGGCTCCTACCGCACCGGCGGCATGCAGGTCAGCGAGCAGGCCCGGCGCGCCCAGGCTGGCGGCGCCCTGAACGCCGGCACCAGCGAGGTCGTCATCTGGGCCGGTGCCAACGACACCTACCCCTACGTCCTCGGCGATCAGATGCCGGTCTCCCAGATCGAGTCCCAGCTGCGCGCCTCGGTCAACCGCACCGTCGCCCAGGTCAAGGCTGCCGCGCCGAATGCGAACGTGAAGGTTCTCGGCTTCCCGCACATCACCAACGGTGCCGGCCAGGTCTGCCCGATCAACATCATCCCCAACGTGCAGGTTCCCAGCGCACTGTTCCAGGTCTCCGACATTGAGTGGGCCCTGGAGCGTGCCCTGCGCGCCGGTGCCAACGACGCCGGCGGCCAGTTCGTCGACCTCAAGGGTCCGAGCAACGGGCACGAGATGTGCTCCAACGACCGGTGGGTCGTCGGCCTGATCGACACCACCTCGCAGCGCCGCAACCTGCCGCTGCACATGACGGACGTCGGACTGCGCGCCATGGGCCGCGCCGCAGCCGCCGCCTAATATCGGGCGAACAGCCCCTCCCGACGCGGGGCCCGCCGGTCATCTGACCGGCGGGCCCCGCGTCATTGCGTGTCCCCTCCCCACCCTTCGCACCTCATAAGACGCCGAAGTAAATGTGACCTGGGGTTTTATGCCGATCAGGAACTTATGGGGTGCGATGACTGCAGTCAGTGCGAGGCATCAGTCAGCCATGGCCCAGCGTGACCGATTCTCCCGTGCGACATGAATCGCCCGAGCGCTCACAAGTCACCGTCAGTCAACCGGTCGCGGCGGTAATGCTTTCGGGCGGACTGGTGAAGTTCAAGCGAGGCCTGTCCACTGGCGCACTGCTGCCCGGATCGCCTCCGAGCGTGAAGTGATCCCTTCGGCCTTCGCACGCTCGGTCAGGGCGGCGATCGTCGCTTCATCGAGGCGAACCGGGACCACCGTGCCGGGACCATCGCCGACAGTGGGCCGACCCCGCCGCGGTGCCGGCAGTTTCGACAAGTCGTAGCCAGCCTCGGCTTCGTCAGCCCACTGCTGAACCTGCTCGTCAGTCACAGGTTCTCCGTGCAGCAGGTGCTCACTCATGTGGTTATCGTATACGAAAACCATCGCGGCAGATCGGGGCATCAGCCCAGGGCCTAAGCCACAGTATCGGCGAGAAGCGGGGCGAGCGTGTCCAGCGCCCAGCGCGACGACAGCGGACCGGGGTAGGCCACAGCCCACGCCAGGTTGCCCTCGTAGTGCTCCCCGTTCGCCTCGAAGGATGCCTCGTTGCCCTCCTTGAAGGCGTTGTTCGTGATCATCAGCACCTGGCCGTCCTGCACCGCGGGGATGCTGCGGAACACCGCACTATCCTCCAGGTCCCCGGCCTCGCCGTCCGAGTTGTCCAGGACCACGATCACGTCGGCGGCCAAGTCGTCCACCCGCTCGGCGCTGAGCTGCACGCCCTTGAGCTCGGCGGTGTCCGGGTCGTCCTCGAAACCGATGTCGCCGAACAGCGTCGCGGCATCCGTGCCAGACGGATTGAGCATCCGCATCTCGTCCATCCCGAAGTACTGGATCAGCGAGACCGTCTTCCCGGCGAACTCCGGGTGCTCATCGCGGATCGCCACGGCGGCGTCCTCGGTCTGCTCGATGACCTGGTCGGCGCGCTCCTCCTCACCAAGGGCCTCCCCAAGATTGGTCAGGGTCTGCTGCCAGTTGCCCGCCACGTCCTCCATGTCTTCTGCGGCGATGACCGGGGCGATGCCCGAGAGCTGCGTGTACACGTCCTCAAGGTCGAGCTGGCTGGCGACGATAAGGTCGGGCTCGGCGGCGGCGATCTCCTCCAACGGCGGCATCCCGTCCCCGTTGTAGGCGAAGGTCGTGTCGGGGACGCCACCGTCGGTGTCCTCCAGGGCGTCGACGGTCCACACCTCCTGCTTCGGGGTGTTTTCCGGCCAGATCACCGGACTCTGCCCCATCGAGGCGATGATGTCGGGGTCCTTGTAGCCGACCGCGGCGATGCGCTCCGGCGGTGCTTCGAGGGTGCTCTCACCCCAGGGCGTGGTGAACGTGACCGGGGTGAAGTCCGTGGCGGCAGTCTCCCCGCCGGCCTGGTCGTCCTGCTCGTCCTGCGAGCTGCACGCCGTCAGCGTGAGCGCGGTGGCCGCGGCGAGGGCCGTGAGGCTCCCCAGCACACGGCGGGAACGGTGGACGGGGCGTGATGATGAAAGCACTGGCGCATCCTTCTCGGTCAGGCGTCGGCCGGGCGACCGCGCGACTGCGAGATTACCGCTTCTTCCCCTTCTTCGGCTTCGCCTTCGCTTGGGCCACAGCCTCCTTAGCCGCGCGGTTGGCCGTCACCGTCACCGGCACCAGGCTGACCACAACCACCACGAACGGAACCACACCCAGCGCGGTGACCCATGCGCCGTCGAAAAAGAGGGATAGGACGATGACGATGAACGCCAGCAGCGATACCCCCAGCGTCACCCTCCGCGTGACCGGCTCGGCCGCAATGTGCCCCGCTTCCCAGGCGTCGTCGCTGGACTTCGTGGCGGATGTCCTGATCCCCACCGCGCCGGAACGCGGCAGGTCTCCCCTGGCAGCGGCCTTCGTCACCTGCGAGACGACCATGGCCAGCACCACCGCCATGACCGCGGGAAATGCCACGGCCATCAAAGAATCACTCATGCTCAGCATCCTACTGGACTCCGTTTTCGGCCCCTCCAGCCCGTAGTATGTCCCCATGTCACCAACCTCTCCCGACAACGACGGCAGTTCCCGGGACTCCGTCGCCCGCGACAGGAACGGCCGCCCGATCCTCGACCGGTACGGTCGTCCTGTCCCCCGCCGGTCGTCGGCACCGGTCCCGCCACCGCAGGACGCCACCCGCACCTACGGGGACGGCGCTGGGAGCGCCGGGAACGCAGGACGCCACGAGGCGCCGCGGGCACGACAGGAACCGGCGGCGCAACCGCCGCAGTACCGCCGGCAGCCGGAGCAGCCGCCGCAGGCGGCTCCCTACCAGCCGCCGCAGCAGTACCAGAACCAGAACCAGTACCAGCAGCCGTACCAGCAGCAGCCGCCGCAGCGTCCTGCCGAGCCAGCGGAGCGTCCTGCGCAGCCGCGCCGTCCCCGCAAGAAGCGGCGCATCCGCCCGCTGCGCATCATCGGTGCGTTGTTGCTGGTCATCGTGCTCGTCGTCGCCGGCACCGCCTGGTGGGTTGACTCGCACATCAACCGCATCGAAGCCCTCACCGACTACGAGGGACGCATCGGCAATACCTCCGGGACGAACTGGCTGCTCGTCGGCTCGGACTCCCGCGTGGGCATGAGCGAGGAGGACGGCGAACGCTACGCCGCCGGCGACCTCTCGGACGAGGGTGCGCGCACCGACACGATCATCGTGGTGCACGTCCCCACCTTCGGCGGCAAGCCCACCATGGTGTCGATCCCCCGCGACTCCTACGTGGACGTCCCCGGCTACGGCCAGGACAAGATCAACTCCGCCTTCTCCTACGGCGGCCCCCAACTACTGCAGCAGACCGTGGAGCAGGCCACGGGCATGCGCATGGACCACTACATGGAGATCGGTTTCGGCGGCTTCGGCAAGATCGTCGACGCCGTCGGCGGTGTGGAATTGTGCCCCGCCGAGGCCATCGACGACCCGATGGCCGGCCTCAACGTGGAGGCCGGCTGCCAGGAGATGGACGGGCCCACGGCCCTGGGGTATGTGCGCACCCGCTATACCTCGGCGAACGGGGACCTCGACCGGGTGGAGCGTCAGCGCGAGTTCCTCAGCGCCGTGGTCTCCAAGGTCGGGTCCTTCGGCACACTGGCCAATCCGTTCCGGGCGTTGCCCCTGATCAACGCCTTCTCCGAGGCACTGACCGTGGACGAGGGCGACCACGTGTGGCACCTGGCACGCCTGGCGTTCGGCATGATCCGCGGTGCGGACCAACAGACCGTGCCCGTCGGCGGCTTCGCCGATACCGACGCCGGCAGCGTGGTTCTGTGGGACGACGAGGCCGCCGAGGAGCTGTTCAGCGACATGCGCTGACCGTTCAGGTCAGCGCAGGTCAGCTCAAGCCTGCTCAGTTCAGGACGGCGAGCGCGGCGTCGTAGTCCGGCTCGGTGGTGATCTCCGGGACGAGCTGGGAGTGCAGCACGGTGCCCTCGGCGTCCAGCACCAGCACGGCACGACCCAGCAGGCCGGCCAGCGGGGAGTCGGTGAGGGTCACGCCGAAGTCCTCGCCGAAGGAGGAACGGAACGCCGAGGTCGCCTCGACGTTCTCGATGCCCTCCGCGGCGCAGAAGCGGCCCAGGGCGAAGGGGAGGTCCTTGGAGACGGACACCACGGCGGTGTTCTCCAGCCCGGAGGCGCGCTTGTTGAACTCGCGCTCGGAGGCGGCGCACACGCCGGTGTCGACCGAGGGGAAAATGTTGAGCACCACGCGCTTGCCACGCAGGGAGTCGCCGTTGACGTCCTTAAGCTCGGCAGAGACGGTGGTGAAGTTGGGTGCCTGCTCGCCGACGGCGGGCAGGTCACCAACGGTGTGGGCGGGGGTTCCTTGGAATGCGGTATCAGCCATGCCACCCATGGTGGCACAGAATGCCCGTCAGCGGATCGTGACCTCGCGGGCGACGATCGTCTGACGCGACTTCTGCTCCTCACCGGTCAGCGGCGAGGAGTCCCCGGAAAGCTCGGTCAGAGCTGCGGCGATGCGCTCGTCCAGCTCCTTGAGCGGGGCGGCGAACTCGGAGGCGTCCACGGTGTTGTCCAGGTCGAAGACCGGCACGAGGATGCCGTGGGTGCGGAAGACACCGGCGAAGCGGGTGTCCTCACCCAGGTTGAGCTGGCCGGCGGCGTGCACGCGCGCCAGGGCGGGCAGCAGCTGCGCCTCGGTCTCCGGACGCACCCAGCGGATGTGGGCCTTCTCACCCGGGTCGATCCACCAGGCGGAACCGGTGACGTCGGCGTCCACGCGCACGCTCGGCAGCACCGAAGCATTCGCCTGGTCGAGGGTCGCCACGACCTGCGGGTTGGCCCGCTGGTCCTCGGTGAGCCACCAGTTGAAGTCCTCACGAACCTCGATGGACGGGGTCTGGCCGGCGACGAGCAGGTCCGCCAGTGCGGGCTCGGAGCCGTCGGCGACGGCCACGTCCAGGCTGGTGCCCGGCTCGGCGTCCTTCACCCAGTTCAGGGCGAAGGCGAGGTCGCGGTTGGGGTTGTCGCCACGGTGCTGGGTCTGCAGGGCGACGAACGCCTCGCCGCCCTCCTCCTCGGCACGCACCAGCGCCGCTGCCGCACCCGGCAGGACGGTGCACACCGTCACCGGGCGGGTGAAGCCGGCGTCCGACACGGTCTCGGCGGTGAAAAGTGCCGAGGGGACGAACTCCTGCAGCGCGATCAGGTCGGCCTCGGCGGCGAACCCGTCGTACGGCCGCGGGTCGCGCTCCAGCGCGGCACGCTCGGCGGCGCGCTTGGCGAGCTTCGCCTGCCGGCGGCTCATGCCCTCCGGCAGGTCGTCCTGGTTCTGGTTCTTCCTGTTCTTCTTAGCCACGGGGCACAGTCTAGCCGGTGCACCGCCGCGATCGCCGCTACCGCAGGGTCACCGCGCCGCGCAGCGCCTCGCGCGCGCGGTCCGGGTAGTCGGTGGCGGCCCACCGCACGCCGTGACGGTGCAGCCACAGCAGGTCGTCCTGCCGGTTGGCGGTGAATACGTAGGTGGAGTCGCCGACGCCGGCGACGTCCTGCGGCGCCTGCCGGGCGCGCGCGATGGAGAACCCCTGGCTCTGCGCCACGCCGGCGGGCTCCAGATGCTTCGCCAGACGCCACATCCGGTACTCCTTGCGCAGGTAGATCCGCGGAATCTGCGGGTTGATCGCGGCGAAGCGGGCGAGGGAACCATGGTCGAAGGAGATCAGGTGCACCCCGGCGTCCTCCTGCGCCAGGCCGGTGGCGTGCAGCTCACGGTTCACCGCGGCCTCCAGGCGTCCGTCGCGCTCAGCAGCGCTGCCGAGGCGTTTGGTCTCCACGAAGAGTTCAGGACGGTACGTCGCGGTGCGTACGTCGGCCACGAATTCCAGCAGCTCGCGCAGGGTCATGATCTGCTGGGGACGCTGCACGGTGCCCACATTGACCTCGCGCAATTGCGCCAGCGTCATATCCACCACGGTGCCGGTGGAGTCGGACGTGCGGTCGACGGTGGCATCGTGGATGACGACGGGCACGCCGTCGGCGGTGAGCCGGACGTCGCCTTCCAGGCCGTCGGCGCCGAGTTCCACGGCGAGTTCATAGGCGGCCAGGGTGAGCTCGGGGCGGTAACCGCTCGCCCCACGGTGCGCGATGATCTTCACGCCCACCATTGTTACCGCACGCTGTTACCGCATACCCACGGTGGTGCCGCCGCCGGCACTGTACTATGAATCCCCGTGGAAGATTATCCGGCAGTCGGGCGCCCCACGCCGGGAGTGGGGCCGGGACGGGGCGTCCCGAGCAGGTCGGTCAGCGACACCGCCCTGGTCTTCGAGGGCGGGGCGATGCGCGCGGCGTTCTCCTCGGCGATGGTGCAGGCACTGCTGGAGGAGGGCATCCAGTTCGACTGGGCCTACGGCAACTCCGCCTCCGCGGTGCACGTGGCCACATACCTGTCCAAGGACACCCGCCTGGCCCGCGACTACTTCACCGTATTCCCCGGCGATCCCCTGTTCGGCGGCATCCGCCCGTTCCTGCGCGGCGACGGGTTCTTCAACGCCCGCTACATCTTCGGGCCCGACGCCCAGGTCGAGGACCGCAGCATGGTCCCCGACTGGGACGCCATCAAGGCCAGCCCCGGCAACTTCCGGATCTCCGGGTTCAACGGGCGCAGCGGTGAGACCGTGCACTGGTCGCGCGAGGACATGAACGGGTTGGACGACTTCCTGCGGCACGCGCGTGCCTCGGCGTCCCTGCCGATCGTCATGCCGCCGACGAAAATCGGCACGGAGACCTACTTCGACGGCGCCTTCGGTTCCACCGGCGGCATCCCGGTGGACTCCGCGATCGAGATGGAGGGCTTTGACCGGTTCCTCGTGGTCATGACCCGCACCCGCTCCTACCGCAAGAGCGCCTCCCGGTTCACCTGGTTCGTGAAGAAGGCGTTCCCGCAGTACCCCGCGTTGGCGCAGTCGATGCTGGACCGGCACGCGCGCTACAACCGCACGCGCGACTGGATCTTCGAGCAGGAACGCCGCGGCAAGGCCTACATCTTCGCCCCGCACCGCATGCCTCTGGGCAATGGCACCCGCAAGCTCAATGAGCTGGCGGAGACCTACGAGGCCGGGCTCGCGCAGGCGCGCGAGGAGATGCCGCTGATCCGGCGGTTCCTGCGGGTCTAGCGGGTCTTTAGAGCTCGAAGACTCCGGCGTCCGTCATGACCTCCTGCAGGGTGCCGGCGGAGGCGTCGAACTGCTCCTGCTCGGTGTCATCGAGATCGAGCTCGATGACCTCGCGGATACCGCGGCTGTTCACCACCGCCGGGGTACCGATGTACAGCGCCGGGTCGTCCCCGCGGCCGTACTGGCCGTCCACCAGCGCAGAGACCGGTAGGACGACGTCCTCGTTGCGCAGCACCGCGCGGCTGATCCGCGCCATGCCCACACCGATGCCGAAACTGGTGGAGCCCTTGGCGTTGATGATCTCGTAGGCGGCGTCGCGGGTGCGGCGGAAGATCTCCGCCACGCTGTCCCCACCGTCCGGCGACTGGGCCAGACGCACCGGTAGCGGGACGCCGGCGACGGTGCCCGCCGACAGGACGGGCAGTTCGGTGTCGCCGTGTTCACCGATCACGTAGGCGTGCACCGAGGTCGGCGAGACCTGGAAGTACTCGCCGAGGGCGGACCTAAACCGGGCGGTGTCCAGCACCGTGCCCGAGCCGATGACCTGGTTCGACGGCACCCCGGCGATCCGCCAGGTGGCGTAAGACAGGATGTCCACCGGGTTGGAGGCGACCAGGTAGACACCGTCGAATCCGGAGTCGCGCACCTTGCCCACGATGTCGCGGAAGATCGACACGTTCTTGCCCACAAGGTCCAGGCGGGTCTCCCCCGGCTTCTGGGCCGCGCCGGCGCAGATGCACACGATGGAGGCGTCCGCGCAGTCGGAATAGTCGCCCTGGGAGACCCGCGTGCCGTGCCCGGACCACGGGACGGCGTGGTTGAGGTCCTGGACGTGGCCCCAGGTCTTGCGCTCGTCGACGTCGATGATGACCAGGTGGTCGCAGAGCCCCTGGTTCACCAACGCGTAGGCGTAGGCCACGCCCACGTCCCCCGCGCCGATCAGAACGATTCTCGTACCTGTGCTGGCTCTCATGGGCTGCTCCTGTCGGGTGCTGGTCGGTGTCAGTCGGTGCGAGTCGGCGCGAGCATGCCGCCGTGAATCGAACCCCAGGGTACGCCGAGCGCACGATCGGCGCAGGTGACGAGACCTTTATGACCTCATCCCTTTTGTTCTTTCTATTGAACTTCGCGATTCAATAGGCAAATCATTGCGAGCGGGCCGGAAACTGACCAGACTGGTGGACGGAATTAACGATTACCCGCAACGGAAGGATCTTCAACCATGGCTGTCTACGAG